>CAJTMB010000004.1 GCA_910577105.1 uncultured Lachnospiraceae bacterium
ATTCACATATCTTATATCAGATTTTTGAGTTTACACAAAACTTGAAACGGTCTCGAAAATCAACACATTCATTTGTTGCAACGCCAACATATAGCTTATCTGTCAAGTATCATATAAATCAAAGCTTCTATACAGCTTTGCATAGGAATATCAATATGCCAATGTTCTAATATTTTTGTAAAAATATATTACGCTGAATATTCAATCTCCCTATAATGAATTCTCGGATTAAATTCTTTTAGCATCTGAACCGATTTTTCAACAACCTCTTGTGAAACAGGATACCTAAATTTCCGTATAATTTCTTCAAATCCCTTATAATAAAAATCCTCCCATGAGTAAGGCATTCCTACATACTGCATTAATGTTCCGCCCAAATCGAAAACTACAACTTTCATAATTATATCGCATCTCCCATTTCCAAAATTCTTCTGATAAATTTGTTCCTCATTCTTTAATACTGTACCAGTCTATGTTCTATGCTGCATACATGCTTTTCTACAAGGACAAAATCCCCATTGCATAAACACAGTTTGTGCAATGGGGATATTTCGCTCTCAAACGCCGAAGACTTATTGTTGATGTTCGATAATCCATTGTAAGTTTTTTTCACCAATATTACCGGATGCCAGTGCAAGAATTACATCACATAACTCCTTTTGGTTGTATGACAATTCCTATCCATTCAATGCAAGAAAAACTAACATAACATGCGTGCCAAGTCTTTTGTTTCCGTCCAGCATTCCTTCATCACGAATACCTTCACTTCCTCCAGCGGCTTTGATTAAACTTGCATGAAGTTTTATCACCTGCTCTTTGCTTAAAATAATCATTTTGCAAGAACCTCATATGCTTCCGCATTCTGTCTTATTAACCGTTCAGATATTGTAAATACATCTTCATTACTGGCAACTTTTTCTTCTTCCGCTTTACTGAAATCAATGACCAAATATTTGGGTACATTATTTTTCAGAATAACCGCCGTTCCATGTTCGTCAACTTAAATTCTGGCTAGAAAACAACCTATTTGTGTTTTTTGATTGTTGTATAATTGAAATCTGCCCTTGAAAAATACTCATAAGGGCAAAAATAAGGGAAAGAAAAACCTGTAACAAATTGATGTATTGCAATTTTATTCAGTTTTATTAAGCGTTTTTTTTGGCTTAGTCCATCTTCAATCAACGCTGCATTGATGTTTTCCATATTTGACAGGCATATCCATTCATTTATGTTTGCATAATCTCGGATATTTCCTTTTTTATCCGGATTCCTATCTCTCCATTGTTTAGCTGTCATGCCAAATAATGCCATATTCAACACATCAGCTTCAGATGCGTAAATAACAGAGGTTTACTGTGGCGTAAGTTCCAGCGGAATCAGTATTCCATTTACCCTTTCCTCACGTTTCGTGTTATAATGTTATATATGTTTTTCCGGCTCATGCACATGAAAAATCTTTTAGATGGTAAAAGTAAAAAAGGTGTATAATCCGTCTTTAAGAACTATTGTTTGCAGGAAAGGTAAAGGTCTCAGGATGAATGAATTTGAAACGGCAGTAAAACTTAAAGATGCCATTAACCGGGTTTTTATCGGAAAAGAAGAGGTTGTGGAGGATTTGCTGACCTGCTTTCTTGCGGGCGGGCATATTCTATTGGAGGATGTGCCGGGCGTTGGAAAGACCACGCTGGCAGGCGTGCTTGCCAAAAGCACGGACTGCAGCTTCGGCAGGATTCAGTTTACACCGGATACCCTGCCCGGCGATGTAACAGGCGTTTCCATATACAACATGAAAACAGGCGAATTTGAATACCGCCCGGGCGTGGTAATGAACCGGATACTGCTTGCGGATGAAATCAACAGGACTTCCCCCAAAACACAGGCAAGCCTTTTGGAGGCGATGGCGGAAGGGCAGGTGACCGTGGACGGCATTGTCCATATGCTGCCCAATCCCTTTATGGTGATTGCCACACAGAACCCGATAGAGTTTTTGGGTACATATCCCCTGCCGGAGGCGCAGATGGACAGGTTTATGATGCGGCTTTCCATCGGTTATCCCTCCAGAGAGCAGGAAATAAAGCTTGCCGCCGGTTTTCTTGAGGGGAAAACACCGGATAAAGCAGAAACCGTATGCGGTACGGAAGATGTCCTTGTCATAAAAAAGGCTGTCTCCTGTGTTACCATAAAAGAATCCCTTCTCGGCTATATAGAGGACATCATCGCGCTGACCAGAAAAGAAGAACGGTTTGTGCTGGGTGCAAGTCCCAGGGCAATGCTGGCGCTTATGCGCGCCTCCCAAAGCAGGGCTTTTTTACAGGGCAGGGATTATGTGAAACCAGACGATGTAAAGGCTGTTGCCATGCAGGTGCTTTTACACAGGCTTGTCCTGTCTCCCGAAGCGAGAATCCGACGGGAAAACGCGTCGGCTATTTTGAAAAGTCTTTTACTTTCGGTAAAGATACCCGTTTAACCGGGATTTGAAAGCGGGGGTATTCCTGTGGATAAAATGAAGCTTCACAGATGGATTTTACTTGCATTATGGATTCTATCGCTGGTAATCGTCAGCTTTTACGGCGGTGCGGTAAGCTACGGCCTTTTTTTCTGCGTGACCCTGCTTCCTGCCATTTCCTTTCTTTATCTGATTTTTGTTTACAGAAGCTTTACATTATATCAACAAATTGAGAGCAGGAACATAGTGGCGGGTCAGCCGCAGCCCTACTATTTTGTGTTGCAGAACGACTCCTTCTTTGCTTTTACCAGCGTCAGCGTCAAATTATTTTCTTCTTTTTCCTATGTGGAAAAGCTTCCTGACGGCATTGTGTATGAACTGCTGCCGGGGGATAAATTTCCTTATGAGACAAAGCTTGTATGCCGATACCGGGGGGAATACGAAGTAGGGATAAAGGAAATTCTGATAACTGACTTTTTTCGACTGTTCCGGCTCCGCTATGCCGTCCCCGGCACCATCAAAGCGCTGGTTCTTCCCAGAATTATCCGGGTAAAGGAGCTGGGCAGCATCGCAGATATCCCCCTGCTTTCCCGGCAGGTCTCCGCCTTTACGCAGACAGAGCCGGACAGCACGGTGCGTAATTATATGGACGGCGACGCCTTAAAGCAAATCCACTGGAAAGCTACTGCCCGCAGGCAGGCGTTTATGGTCAGGAATAAAACCGGAGAAGAAAAACAAAGCATATCCATCCTGTGTGATACCAAAAGATATTATGACGACATGAAAAAATATCTGCCCGTGGAAAATAAGATTTTGGAAATCCTGCTTGCACTCGGTTTCTTTTTTGCGGAAAAAAATATTCCTTTTTCTTTATATTACGGACAAAGCGGCATGGTATGCCATTCCGTAAAGGAAATGAATGATTTTGACGCTTTTTATCAAAATACGGCGTCCATTCAGTTTGACAAGACAGAAGATGCCCGCGCCATTTTGGCACAGGCAATGTCCACGGGAAGCTTCAGAAATAACAAAATCGTTTTCTGCATACTCCACGCATGGGACGACTCCTACGACAGCCTTACGGCGCAATTGGTTTCGGAGGGCATTATTGTGGTTATTTATCTGATTACGGAAGAAAACCCGGAGGATTGCCTGAAACAAAACAGTCTTCGGAGAAGACTGATTGTGCTCCCCGTAGACGCCGAACCGGAAGGGAGACTGTAATGGGTAACCTGTTAAAACACAAAGAAAAAAATTTCTTCTGCCTGATACACGCTTTGCTTTTGGTCTGTATTGTCCTGCTTGGCGCAGGCAAATATGCCGGAATCGGAAAACCGGGCGTTCCACACTTACTTTGCGCCCTTTTGGTAATGGTTTTGCTTTCAGGCATATTGCTGTTACCCGTTAAGGGCCGCCTTTTGTCACTGCTTTTTATCTCTGCTTTCTTATGTATTGCCGTGTTTGCTGCGGGAATACAGCAAAGCCTTTTGTTTCTTCGGACCTATTTTTCTTTTCTTGCGGGTAGCAACGGACAGATAACGGAATGGGTGCCGGGATACGAGCTGCTGCAGGTTATATTGATTTCCCTGCTGTGTTTTTCTTTACAGATTCTTTTTGAAAAGTATTATCCCGTTAAGGCAGTTTTTTCCACACTGCTGTTATTGGGACTTTTATTCTGCCTGTTTGCAAAAAAAACGCTTTCCCATACAGGGGTTGTCTTTTCCCTTTTTTATGTGGTGCTGACCTGCGCGGAGGGGATACAGCTAAAATGGAAAAAAATAAAAAACAGGGATACAAAAGCCCACATGATATGGATTATGCCTTTTCTGGCTGTTTATTTTGTTCTGATGCTGCTTATGCCCGCACCAAAAAAGCCTTATGACTGGCAGTTTGTGAAAAATGCCGTTTACCGGATAAAAGAAACTTTTGTAAGCCTGACCCAGAATCTTTTTCAAAGCGGCAACGACGACTTTGACACATCTCTAAGCGGATTTTCGGAGGATGGAAATCTGTCCGGGGATATTACGGAAAATAACCGTGAACTTATGGTAATACAGGGGTCGGACAGCTTACAGACAAATGTATACCTAACGGGAAAAGTGTTTGATACCTTTGACGGACGGCAATGGACGCAGGAATACCACGACACTTCACGGGATTACTTATCGGATACGGCCGAAACACGTTCGGCGGTACAGGCCTATCACAAAGAGTTGGCACGGGATTATCTTTATAAGACATCCCTGCTTATCCGTTACCGCTATTTTTATACATCTTATCTGTTTGCCCCGTTAAAGATAGATAATATCGAAGAGGATGGCAAAAACCTGTCCCCCGGCTGCGACGGCGGCAGCCTTCTTTTTGATGACAAGGCGGGCTACGGAACAGAATATGAAGTGACCTATTACCAATTAAATGTGGATTCCGAGGAGTTTTATCACTTTCTGGAATCCGCATCAAACCTGCCGGCCTTGGAAACCGGAAACGACGGCAGACAGTATGTCCAAAAAATCTACGATACTTATCTGGAAGATGTGCCCCTCTCCATTGAAGTGAAAAACTATCTGGAAGCAATCACAAAAGACGCGGAAAGCGATTTGGACAAACTGCGTCTGATAGAGAGGGCGCTTTCCTCCTTTTCCTACAACCTGGCTCCCGGTCCGCTGCCAAAATCCGTCACCGACGCCGGTGAATTTCTGGATTACTTTTTACTGGAAAGCAGACAGGGCTACTGCTCTTATTTTGCATCTGCCTTTGTCCTTTTAGCAAGGGCGGAGGGCTTTCCGGCACGGTATGTGCAGGGCTTTTGCGTTCCGGTAACGGGAAAGGGTGAAACTTCTGTTTACTCTTACATGGCCCACGCATGGCCGGAGGTCTATATTGATAACGTGGGCTGGATACCCTTTGAACCCACGCCGGGATATGCGGCTATACGTTATACTCCATGGAAAACCAGTCAAAGCAGTTCTTATCTGCCGCTTGACACGAGGATTCCCCAACAGGAAAACAATCCGGCTCCTGCAGAAACACTGCCTGATGCAAACCCATTGGAAGAAGAACCGCAAAACAACAGACCTGTTCTTAAAATAGCCGCCTATGCTTTCTTAACAGTTCTGGCACTATGCCTGATACTGCTGATACCGGAACATATTCTGGGCAGGCGCCGTTACCGGAAAATGACGCTTTCGGATAAGTTTTGTGCAGAGGTTGGCTATAATTTAAAAGTACTGGCATGGCTCGGACTGCGCAGGAACGCCACGGAAACCCTTCAGGAATTTCAAGAACGTTCTTCCCGTTTACTGGAAAAAAATCAGGAAGACAATGTCCTTCTATTTTTAGGGCGCTACGAATCCCTCCTTTATGGAACGGGAGAAATAACAGAGGAAACCATACGGGAAACCGGGCGGGAAAGAAAACTGCTTTTAGCTGCCTTAAAGGAAAAAAGTGCTTTGCGCTTTTACCTTTTTACAATGGTCAGTCTGTTTTTTCCGTTCACATATTCATAGCGGACATCATCCATACGTTTTTTGACAAGGTAAATGCCAAGACCGCCTTCCTTTCTGTCCTCCAACAATTCACTTACATCGGGGTCCGGCTTTTGCAGGGGGTCGTAAGGGACTCCGTCATCCTCAAAATAGAGGCTGGCTTCCCCGTTTATGACCCTACATCCCACCGTGACCTCTTTTGCCCCGCTGTAATAACAGATATTGGAAAAAATTTCATCCATTGCCATCCTAAGCTTTGCGGAGGATTTCCGGGAAAAGGACGCCTCCGTTAAAATTTCTTCCACAAAATTGTTAAAGCCCCATATATACATCATATCCGGGATACCTGTTTTGGTGCGGTATCCGTTTCCGTTATAGCAAAAAGCCAGCATGGTGATATCGTCAAACTGCTCTGCATTCCCCTGAAACGCTTTTATATCCGACTGGATGGCGGGTAATACTTCCATGGGCTTCAGTTCCGGATTTTTGTTGAGGGCATATAAGAGCCTTTCTTCTCCGTAAAGCCGTCCTTTTTCATCGTTGGCTTCCGTCACCCCATCCGTATACAAAAACAACATATCACCCGGACTTAAGTATAGTTCCCGCTGGGTATACTGCGTTTCTTCCATTCCCGCAAGCACAAAACCGCCCTGTTCTTTTAAATATACATAGCTTCCGTCTTTTTTCTTTAACAGGGGCCTGGTATGACCCGCATTGACATACACCAGCCTGCCTGTGGATACGGTTAAGATGCCCATCCATGCCGTGACAAACATGTTATTTTTATTGTCCCGGCACAGACCTTCATTGGTGTCCGTAAACGCTTCTGCCGCAGACGCCGTATTTCCCGTCCTGTTTTTTAACAGGGTTTTGGCCACCACCATAAACAGCGCCGCCGGAACTCCCTTGCCCGACACATCCGCCACCAGAAACGCCAGCCTGTCCTCATCCAGCAAAAAGAAATCGTAAAAATCTCCTCCTACTTCTTTTGCGGGCGTCATTTTGGCGCACAAATCAAACTCCCATCTGTCCGACAATACCCTGCCGGCATCGGGCAGCATATCCGTCTGCATTCTGGACGCCACCTGCAATTCCGTCCGTATGCGCTCTTTTTCCGCTGTAATCAGGGTAATATCTTTAATGTAATGCTCCACATCCTGCATCATTTTTAAAAAGGCGGCTGCAAGATATCCTGTTTCACCGGAAAGACTGCTCAGTTTGCTGCAATTTTCCATGGATTCTTTTTTTACTTGCTCAGATTTTTCCATGTCCGCATAGTCCCTTGCGATTCCCGCCAGCCGTTCAATCGGTATAGTAATATTTTTTTCCAGATACCACAGAAACACCACCGAAAGACCGCACAAAAGGAAAAAGTCTGCCGAAATCCTGATGCACACCCTGTTCCAGAGCTCCACGGCGTCCTCCACATAATGATACATTTCCCAATAAGAGGATATACCCATAAACAGGGCGGAAATAACGCTTAGAATCAGGAATATCAGGACAAACTTGACATTCAGGGTAAGGGCTTTCTTTTTTCCCTGTTTTCCCGCAATATTTCCCAGTATCAGGATAGGAATGCCCAGTATCATGGAAAACATCAGGTTGTTGAGAAACAACAGCAGGGTATCCCGGGAAAGAAACCTGCCAAGTCCCAGACCCTCTAACATGACGCCCAATACCACTGCCATAAACAGAGCGTCCGTAAATACGATACCTATATACTTTATTATATGGCGCACACTGTTAAGGCGGATATCCAAATCCTTGTGTTTTCCCATGCCGTACCACATCAGGCAGGGCAGCCAGCCATACAGAAACTGCGCCACAAATCCATATCCGCACACCCTAAGCGGATACCCCGAAAGAATATCTGCCGCCAGATTGCCTACTGCACACCCTAAAGCGCCCGGTGTGCCGAACAGTAAACCAAAAGCGGGCGGCAGCGCTCCCGCAGGCCGCACCTCCGTCAATCCTGTTAAACCAAACAATCTCCTAAACGGCATGGTAATAATAAAGAAAAGACATGCCGTAAAGAAAAACCTTATTGCTTTTTTCACAAATTCCTCCATTCCCTACGCTTATTCCGTAGCCGACAATCAAATGAACAGCAAAATAAGTCCTGCAGCCGCTGCCAAAGAAGGCACTGACAGCCACTGACATTCTGCCGGACTCCCGTGCAGGATGACGACCTGCACAAACAAAAGAAACATACATGCCGCATAGAGTCCCAATACCGTTTTTTGGCAGCGGCCTTGCGCAAAATCCGGTTTTTTTCAGCGGAGGGCATCAGCGCCGTAATAAGTGAAATAAACCGTCCGCTCCTCCATCATAATGGTATTCTGGTTCAGCTCCAGAAGCGCTTCTTCCATAATGGCGTATATATCCGCCTCACTTGCCCCCCGGAAATAATACACCAGCGAATTTTCCTGTGTAAGAATGTTTTTTTCATCCACCCATCCGCCCTGTGCTTCCACAATAGTGTATCCCGTAACATACTTTGTGCAGATAGCGTTTATCTTTTGTTTTGCCTCCTGTGTGGATAATACCTGGTTATAGGAGTCCTTATCATTTAAACCGATATATAATACATATTCCTTTGCCTCTTCCATCCCGTCTGCTTTTTGCGGTACATCACGAGAAACATATATGCCGGTCATGCCGAACAGTAAGATACTGATACAGACAACGAAAAGGATAATATTTAGACTGTTTTTCTTTGTTTCCATCTTTTCCTGCTTTCTATTACAAAATAGTTAATATACCTGCAAAACCCGTAATGATAAATACTTCCATGACTTCCTCGTTAACATTGCTTATTTCCATTGTCCCCTGCTTTTTCATGGTTTTGGATACTGCAAGCAATACGCGCAGACCGGCGGAAGACAAATACTCCAGCCCTGCAAAATCCATTCTCAAATCCTTTATTCCCTCCAATTCTAATGCCTCCTCAAGCTGCGGTGACGTGGCAGACTCCAGCCTGCCTTTCAGTTTCACGGTAAGCGTTTCCTGATTTCTGTCCAAATCTATAATAAGGTTATCCATTTTCCATTTCTCCTTTCTGTGAGCCTTAGAACTTCTCTTCACACTTCCCAAGAGGGTTTTCTCGCAAATCCCACATGGTAGGTTATTTTTTCCATTGTCAGTTCATGTTCCCCAAGCAGATAGCGCCCAACAGTGATGTCTTTCCCTATAATAATCCCCTTCGGATAGTCGTTCAGACAGCGGTTTAACAATTCAGCCTGCTCTGCCCTTGACTGGTCCGAAAGGGGATTGTTGGGATTCACGCTTCCGATGGGAACCAGCTTAACATAGCGGATATCCGCCATTGTCGTTTTTTCTTTCCCATCCATCTTTTGATTCCCCGTTTTCTTTTATTTATTCACCTGCGTTCTGGGGAAGCGCCCTTCCTGCAACGGCGTCACTGTAATCTGCCTTTTTTGCGAACAGTTCTTCTTCAATCGAATCAACCTTTTTCTGTTCTGCTACCGCGCTGCTCTGCACCACCTGCAGGCCTTTGTATCCGCTTTCTCCTTCACCGTATTCCACTGCTTCTCCATCCTTCAATGCCTTTAAGCCAAACAAATCGGAAACCCCGCTGACATCGCTGCCGCTGTCCGCAAGCATCTTGATAAAGTCCGCCGCCTGATTTTGCAGGGTGTTCCAGGACTGGTTCACCATATCCATCGCCTGTCCGTATTTTACTGCCGTTTCGTCCCTGTCCTGCGCAGTCTTGCTTTCATCTTTTTCCAAGGTATTCATCAGGCGTACCATGTCCGTCTGGTAAGCATTCTGCTGCACGGAAGCAAGTCGCTTTAACTGTGCAATCTTATTTTCCAGCCCGCCTTTGGCAACATTCAGTTTATTTTCAATCTGGCTGATATCCTGCCTGAGTCCCTTTAAACGTTCTGCTTTCAGCCTTGCGCTGTCTGAAAGCTTCTGGCCGTTGCCGTCCTGAATGGTGGAGCCGGCAAGGGACGGTGCAATATTGGCAGCCATCATATCCAGCACCCTTGCCAGACCCTCCGGTATACCGTGGTTGGTTGCCCTGACATCCACATGATATTTAGCGGAATTGTCCGAGCTTCTGGTGTTGCTGCTGTGTGCGCTGACGCTGCCGGTAACGCTGACCTTAACAATGCCAAGGTTCAGTGTGCCGGACAGGGTGGCTCCCATATCCATGGAACTTTCCTGCTTTTCGCTTTGTTTGACTTCCATGTCAAACAAGATGTTTACTTCATCAATCTGGAGATTGGGTATCGGTACAATGGCCAGCATGGGCACATCCACCCTCATTTCATCCAGATTGCTGGTGCCGTCCTCGTTGACACTCCGTTTCTGATACTTAAATTCCACTGTTCTGAGCTTCCCGCCGTTTTCAAACCCAACTGTGTTAATAAAGCTGGCTGTGGAGTTTGCCAGCGCCGTGCTGGCGTCTGCTGCCGCCGTCAGGGGGCCTCCGATTAACTGGTCCATCTGTAATCCTGCAAATTGTTCTGCTATTGCCATATTTATCCCTTCTTTCTTTTAAAAATTTTGTGCAGAAAGAACCGGAAACCATACAAAAACTTCCTTTTCTGCCCGATTCCGAAATCCGCGCCTGTCACGATTATTTTTTCCACCCATAAAACCCTTCCTCCGATTAGTTCCTCCGGCATTGTTTCATACAGAAGGCGGAGGTTTATTTCCACAGGAAGCCTTTGCAGGTAATCCGTCAGACAGGCTTTCTTTTCCTGTATTTCCAGGTTCTCTCCGGTTTGTTGTTTTTTGTCCTTACTCATAATCTTTTTCAAGTCCAAATTCAATTTCATGGTTCATGATTTTTTCCTGATACTCCATAATGCGGTTGGTTATATTGGACTGCGCCATTAAATATTTTTCTTTATCAAACTCATAGGTTACCTCTTCAAAGGCGTCCTTGCTGATTTGTTGCAATTTTTCCTGTTCCGCCATCATATCGGCTATTTTCTGGTATAACTGCTTTAATTTTTTTACTTTTGCCCTCAGCTTGCCAACCTCCTGACGCGTGTTTTTCTGTTCTATTGACCCTAAGTTGCCGTCCACGGCAACAGGCGTAGTGTCCAGCTGTTTTGCCACCTGATTGGCGCTGAGTAAATCTGTCAGACGTAAAATTCCTTCCGTTGCGGGAATGGAACGGATTTTCATTTTATAAGATATTCTGGGCAGAAAATCGCTCTCCCTCTGTTCAGGGGCACAAATCCGGGCATTGATTTTGCATTTACCGTCCTGTTCGTTTACCACTTTGACTTCCGTGGAAAAATCTATTTCCGCCCTTTCCACATTTAGGTTGGTGACAGGCACTATGGACAGAAGCGGCACCTGCATCTGCAAATTATCCACACTGTAACCTTCTTCAGCCTCCGGCCTGACCTGCTCATAGGCAATGTTAATATTGCTTAAATGGACTGTTTCCTCCTGTCCGTTCTGTTTTGTAACGCCCATGCTTTTGATGGCGTCCACCACCTGTGCCCTAAGCTGCTGATTGGATTTTGCCAATGCATGTAAAGGCGCATAGACAAGGTCATCCAATAGAATAAATTCACTGTCCCGGTAACCTTCCGAACTATTTTTGTCCCCCTGTGGGGATGGTTCCTTTGGCATGTTTACATCGTCTGACATATCGGCGCTTCCTCCTCTAGCTTAAAAACAATGCGCGTTCTTCTTCCCGGCGTTTCACCAGTCCTTCCAGAACCCTTCCGCCGCCTTTATTGTAAGCGGGTATTTTAGCAGCCACAGTCGCTGCGTCCCTGCCGGATACCAGCTTTTGCAGATTACCCTTACCGCAGTTATAAGTAAATGAGGTCAGGGCGTCAAACTGGTTCTGGTTTAAGGGAAATGATATGATTCCCTGCTTTACAAAATCATTGACATACCCCGCGTATTTTTTTAAATCCTCGGAAAGCAGCGCCCTTGCGGCTTCTGCGGAGGGCAGGGTATCCCCTTCTTTTACCCCGGCGGTATGGCCGAATCCGATGGTCCATATTCCTGCCGGACATTTGTATGCAGTCAGTTTACAGCCTTCATATTTTGCCACCAGTTCTATCCCTTTAGCGGAAATGCTTCTTTCGGGCTTGTCCTCCCGGCTTTGCGCATGGACCGTGTCTGTCCGGTTCTCCGCGGCAGGTATGGGCGTTTCCTTTACCGGCGCGTTTGCAGGCAGTCCCTCCATGGCTTCCTTAATTGCCATGCGGAACGTATCCATGGTATAACCTGTATCCAGTTGTCTCCAGAGGTGGTCGGGGTCTCCGTGTCCGGAGGCAATGCCCCTGTCGTGTCCTTCCTTATGGCTGACAATCACACCGTCCGCCAACGGGTCCAGCCCAAATTCCCTGCAAAGAAAGGCAAACAATTCTACTGCCGTACGGTAAGTACGGTTTACAACCAGCATTGCCGCTTCCTTGTCCGGACAGGTAAACGTGGCTCCGCCCGTATATTTTAAACACGCCGGCTCACACATCTCCACACCGATATGCGTATTGTTTCCGCTGCCTCCGCAGTGCCATCCCCTGTAATCCCAGGGCAGTGTCTGTATTACCTTTCCGGTATTTCCATCGATAAAGGCATGGACACACGCCCTTTTATAATCCGCGTTGTTCCACTTTTTAACAAATCCTTCGGCGGAAGGCTGCGGGCAGCCTACACTATGTATCATCAGTCCCCTGACTGCAATCTTTTTCCCGGCTTTGTAGCAGGGATTATTCGTTAATATACTTTTTACAATCTCCATACAAATCTCCTCGTCTCATAAAACTTATTTTCACTTTAACGTTCTGGTCACATTTCCGAGGGCGTTGAGCAAATCCTTTACCTTCGGCAGTTCACAGGTATAGATTGCGATGCCGCTTAAAACTTCCGTGCCGCCCGCCCTTACGGATTCTGCACAGAGGGCGCAGATGCATTCTCCTTCTCCTGCCACAATTTCCTTTACATCTCCCGAATTGACGTTGCCTACAATCAGGTTTCCGTTCTGGTCATAAAAGGCAATGGCGGTCAGCACTTTTTTTCCGGAAAAATTGCTGGCGGTAACACGCACTTTTTTGATATACTGTCCTTCCTTTAAAATATTTGACCTATATTTGCCCCCGTTTCCTCCATGCTTTTCCAATTTTACGTCACCGTATTCAAACTGAACCGCGTCCAGCGCCGCGCCTGTCCATATATTGATTTTGGAGGGCAGCATCCCTTCCTTGTATTTTGCTTTATCATCCGACTTTTTTGCACCTGATTCCTGTGTTGAAACACATCCTGCTAATTTCATAGTGGGTCTCCTTTCCAAAATGTTTTATTGTTTTCTTCCTGTTAATTCCCGCATATATTCCTCAAAGCTTTTGTTCACTCTTGCTTTCAGGTAATTTTCACCCTCCGGCGTTAACTTCCATAAGTCCTTGACTTTAATACTGTTCGCTTCATAATATTTCACCAGTTCAGATGCCTCCCTGATGATGGACCAGCCGTTTTTGTCGAGTACCGCCACCGGAACGCTGATTCTGGCAACCTTTTCTACAATTTTCTTCTTTTGCTCGTTTACATAGGTAAAAGTGATATAATTGTACTGTGGCCCATGCTGAATCGGGTCATATTCATCCGGTTCAAATTTTTTGATGCCGTCTCCACACCTTTTACGTTCCTCATTCTTATCTGCCCATTTGTGATTGCCGGTCATGGCATCGTTCAATATTGTCATAAATTCCGCTTCCTCCCATGAATCAGAAGGCACCGGATGGCGCTGTCCTGTCAGACAGACCAAATCATGAATATCATAATCACCTGTAATAAACCACTTTGCATATTCTGTTTCCGGTCTGCGTTTTTTTGTAGCTGCATCTACGGCAATGCTATCAATAAAGGACTGCAAATCATTTTCCACGGACAGATATTTTCTTTTGTTTTCCGGATTTTCCCTAATCTGATAAGCTTTGTTTGAGTTTGTTTCAAAATATTGCACGCCTTTACAGGTTAAATATAACCCGCCAATATTGAGATTTTCCCTCTTATCCACAGGAAACGGCACCAGTCCGTATATGCATTCGAGATTGCCTATTCTGCATATCTCTTTTTCCGGGAAGTCTTCCTTTAACCGGTCAAGTTTAATACTTTTATCCAGAATGGCATGCGGCTTTGCGCCTGCCCCTGCATTCAGCATTCTGACGGCATCTTCGCCGGCTTCACGGAAACTGACTATAATATTCTGTTTGTCAAAATTTGCCTTTCCGGGCACATTTATGACAGCTTTACTTAATGCCTCAAAATGCTTTTCCGTGACAAATTTCTTTTTAATCTCTTTTTCTGTGTTTTGTTTTTCTATGCACATATTTCCTCCTATTGCTTACAATGCTTTTCGGTTACGTACTCATAATACGATATTTTGTTAACCGCTCTGCTACGCAAAGCAGGCTATCCGGCCCGTTTTTTTGCATAAAAAAAACGCATTCGGATATTTCCTTCCAAAAGGCGCTGTTTTTAATAAAAATTTTTATTAACTGTAAAAAAATACATTGACAAATTCTGCAAAATATCGTATTTTGTTAACTTTTTATATATTCTCCCGTTTACGGCAAAAAACAAACTCTTTATTCTGTGTCCGACATTCCCGCCTTTATTCAACCTTCATCACAATCCCAAACCGCTCAGCCTTTGTCTTTTCTCCTGCACGGTGGTTGCGGTGTAAATTCTGGTTGTTTCCAGACTTGAATGCCCCAGAATATCCGACAGTTCTGATAAATTTCCATACCGATTCATATAGGTTATGGCAAACAGATGACGAAAACTTTGTGGATGCACTTTTTCTTTCGGTATCCCAATATGCTCCGCCATGCCAGTCAGCATTTTGTACACTCCGGTCCTGCTGATATGGCCTGTCGTATTTCCCCTAAATATAACTCCACTTTCAATCTTTGAGCGTTTACAGTAACTTCGCAGCTCGCCTGCCAACTCTTCCGATAAATAAACTTCCCGAATTTTTCCTTTATTTGTCACTGTAAACATCTCTTTATCTAAAATTTCCACTGTGAAAAATTTTAGTTCCCCGATTCTGATTCCGGTTAACGCCAGGGTTTTCATAATATAATAATACTTTTCCCTGCCGCTTTCCTTTGCATAATCAAGTAACATATTGTATTCTTCCACACTGATGACATTTTCAACGCTTTTGCGTCTCTGGACTTTTTTTGTCTTTATAACGCATTCTTTCAATCCGGAATATTTTAAATAACTGTTTACTGCCACAATATACAGGTTCAACGTGGAAACTGCAATATTCTTTTTGGCAAGGTGTTCCTTATAAACTATCATAATTCTTTTTGTAATTGCTTTGTCCCCTAAAAATATCAATAGTTCCCGGGCCTGCCTTATGTATATTTCCCTGGTTCCTTTTGACAGTTCCCTTTGGAAGAGATATTCTTCATAGCTCTTTATATCTTTTGTTTTCTTCATGCTGCTACTCCTTCTTATCCATGACCTATGGTCAGTCCCCTAATTAGAAAGAGTTGCTTTTGTCGTAACGGGAGATATCCGAATTTCATTCCTCCTTTCACTCTTTTATGTTTAGTATACCTTACTTACACTTAATACGCAAATACGGCAGTTGATATTTGAAACAAAAACATTACCATGACAGATATAATATGTTATACTTAAAAAAACTTGGATTGGAGAAACTTATGCAGGAAATACAACAATTTTATCATTCAGAATGTAACGAAAGCGAGAGATTGCAATCTCAGGCCGGACAGATTGAGTATATTACGACAATGAAATATTTAAAAATGTATTGTAAAAAAGATATGTCTGTGCTTGATGCATGTGCAGGAGGAGGAATCTACGCTTTCCCGCTTGCTGATTTGGGATGTAAGGTAACGGCAGGTGATTTGATTGACGTCAATGTAGCGCACATTAACTCAGAAAATACCAAAAATCCAAAATTAACACATATTTATCAGGGAAGTATCCTGGACTTATCCTTTTTTCCGGATGAAAGTTTTGATATTGTATTAAACCTGGGTTCCTATTATCATTTATGCGATGAATCTGACCGTCAGAAATCTTTGGCGGAATCACTCCGGGTATTAAAAAACGGCGGAATCTATGTCATATCATATATAAGCCGCTGTGCAAATTACATGGCGCATTTCAGGGAACTTCAGGATAACTATCCTTTTCTGGTAAACTATATGCAAAATGGTTTTATAGAAAACAGTACTTTATTTTATTCCACAACTCCCGAAATGATGGAAGCTGATTTACAGAATCAAAATCTTAAACTACTTCATCATATCGCTACGGATGGCCCCATTTTTATATACGGGGATATCGTACAAAAAATGAACAAATCAGATTTTGAAGCTTTTATGGATATACATTTAGCCCATTGTGACAAAAAAAGCAATCTGGGTTACAGTGAGCATGGTTTGATAGTGGCGCAAAAAGAAACCCGTTAGTTTTTGAGGAAGTAATTAATATTTATAATGGAGGACTTGCCTTGGAAAAAAAATTCATACGGTTTTCTTTTGTTTTCCTTACCATGTTTATCCTGTCATCCTGCGGAAAGAATCCGATGCCGGAAAAACCACTGCACTATGTCGAGTTGAAAATGAAACTGGAAGCGCCTGTTTCCATTACGGAATACGGTAATCTGCTTGATTCCTGTACCAACAGTAACGGAGAAACCTATTTCCTTTACTGCCTGATACAGGATGAGGAAAAAACTTTTACCGTTACCAGACAGAACGCCAATGAACTAACCCAGAAAGTTGTCCCTCTGGCGTTTGACGAAACCGTGTACTTTCTCTTTATTTGCGCGGATATGGCGGGAAATATAATACTTTCGGATACAAATATTTCCTATGTTTATAAGAACGGTTCTTACGAGGCCAGCCAATCCTTTCCTTCATGGCCGGTAGGCGGAATGATTGCCACCGATGACAATACTGTTATATGTCAGGTATATGCAGACTCTCCCTACTACATTTTTGATTTATCAACAGGAACCCATAAAGGTATCTTTCTGGATAAAGAATTTTTGTTTGAACAAGGACTAAGCCAGCCTTTTTTATATGGGCCTTATGGACAGGAAATGTTAATTACCGGCACCGGCCTTTATACGCATGACGGAGATGATTGGAACCTGCGGGTTCCCGGCAGCAAAACAAGCATGTCAAAATCAAGCTTTGCCGCAAAGAAAATTGAAAAAGGTGAAAACGATTCCTATATTGTCTTTGACTCAAATTTTCAATATACCTATATTCTTGCAGAAGTTGACAGTGATGTCAGAGAAATAACTTTACGTGTGACTGCATGGCAGGACAGGGATATTTTGAGGACCGCCCTGACAGAATACCAGATTGCCCATCCAAATGTTACAATAGAATATTCTTTCCGCTGTACTGATTTACCGAAAACAGAGCAGGAAGCAAATACCTTGTTGCAAATCACCAATACCGAAATTGTTTCTTCACAGGCGGCAGACATCTATGTCCTGGACTATCTTCCATGGCAAAAATATCAGGAAAATGGACTATTGCTGGATATATCAGATGTTGTGGAACTCTTTGCAGAAGACGAATCCTATTTCGGAAATGTATTAACTGCCTACGGCACAGAAGATGGATTGTATGCCGTACCATGGTTTTTTGCAACTAAATTTATTCTTTGCAAAAAGGATTTAACGCCATATATACAAAATATTCATGAGTTTGCTTCTTATCTGGAAAGCCATCCTGAGGACCCCGGATTGATTCCCCATTATTACCGTGACATGCCGGAAGTTTTTCTTGCCATGATGTATGAATTTTATCGGGATGATTTGTATGACGACGAAACTCTCACCCCGGAAAACGTGGAGAAATTTTTGACTTCTGCCCGGATTATATACAACAGGGTTCAAGAAAACACGGATGCCAGACTCATGAGGCCAACTGAAAAAAACTATCTTTCTTTTTCTTATCTCCAGTATTTTCCGTTTGGAACGGATGTATATCTTTTTTATGAAGAACAGGAAGGAAGTGTGTTGCTTTTACCCACTACAGCCATGGGTATAACGGATTTGTTAAAAGTCAATTACCATCCGGACTATGCCATGATTCCCGTAGAAGGCATCCGTCCAAGACTTTTGTTCGGAATCCATTCAATGACCGAAGAAGAAGAAACTGCCAAAGATTTGCTGCGGTACTTACTCTCATATTATGCAGAAGCAGGCAATACGGACAACAGCATTAATATGTTTGGGTTCTTACCCGGTTTACCGATTTACAAACCTGTCATTACTTCTCGATTTGAAAGATTTTATCTTTCCGGCGAATTAAAAGAAGATAATCCAATATATACCTATTCCGAAGAAGAAACCGAAAATCTGCTTGCCGTTTTAGACAATTTCCGAACACCTGTCTATAGTACGGAAGCCTTCGACGATGAAGCATTCTCTGTTTTCGTAAATGGAAGTGCAGGGTTTCTGACCGGAGAGAAATCATTGGAGGAAGCCGCTGACGAAATATATCACCGTTTGCTGCTATTGCAGCAGGAAAATCAATAAAGAAAAGTTGGACAAAGAGGTTTTATTTGAAAAACCAAAACCTCTTTGCCTGTTCTTCTTTTTGCTCTGAAAATTCCGACGCGGCCGCTCCACTTTTGACATAGCGCAGCACAACGGCAGAGTACCGGGAAAGTGTAAGGGATACTTTACCTGACAATACAGGTATTTCTTTTTGCTCTGTACTGTACCCCGCATCCGTGCTTTCAAAAATTTTCATTATCACCGCCTGTTTTGGCACGCCCACTTCCCAGACACCGATTTCTTTGTCCAAGTCTTTGTCATTATTGTTGATTAGTACAATCGTCTGTGCATTTTTATCAAATCTGCCATACGCCAGAAAATTATAATCTTTTCCCAGACATTTTAAAGAACCTGTTTTGAGTTCCTGACAGTTTTTGTGAATTTTGATAATTTCTTTGTGAAATGCAATTAATTCCTTGTCCTCATATCCCCACGGATATGTACGCCTGTTATCCGGGTCCGTAAAACCGCACAATCCCGCTTCATCCCCGTAATAGATTGCCGGGGCGCCCGGCCATGTCATCTGAATGACAACTGCTTCCCTGAATACTGCGGGATTGTTACCCTCATTGGCAGCCTCCGGCCCCAACGTATTGGTGCGTCCCACCTTATGGCTCGTACGGGTCATAAAGCGGGAATGGTCGTGATTGGAAAGCTGGTTCATTGCCACCTGTAAACTCGGCGTGGAAAAACTGGAACTGTGATGGCGCATTGCCCCCCAAAAACTGTCTGCATTGCCCAGAAGGTCCGGACGAAAATCATCGCTGTGTTTCTCCATTCCGGTTAAAAACCATGTAACAGGCTCCATAAAAGCGTCATAGTTCATGACAGAATCCCATTCTCTTCCCTGCAGCCAGTCCCTGGTATCCCCGTAATGCTCCGCTAAAATAACAGCATTGGGATTAGCCTGTTTCACCGCTTTTCTGAACTCTTTCCAGAAATAGTGGTTATATTCCGAGGAAAACCCTAAATCCGCCGCCACATCCAGACGCCAGCCATCCACATTAAATGGTGGGGAAACCCACTTTCTGGCAATATGCATCACATAGTCAAAAAGTTGTTTGGAACCTTCATAGTTAAGCTTCGGCAATGTATCATGCCCCCACCAACCGTCATAGGTGGGATTATAAGGCCATTTGTTTTGGTCATGGAACAAAAAATAATTACTGTAAGGACTTTCCTTGGAAACATAAGCTCCTTTTTCATAACCATCGGCACTTTCGTAAATGCGTTCTTTGTCCATCCACTTGTTGAAAGAACCGCAATGATTAAATACGCCGTCAAGAATCACCTTGATGCCCCTTTTATGCGCTTCCTCCACAAAATGTATAAAAAAGGCATTGCTGGCTTCAAGATTGGCTTTGTTTGTAACCCTGTTTATATACTTGGAAGCGCTGCGGTTTTCTTTCTGTCCGTTTTGCAGTAGCTCTCCCTTTTCTTCCACAATCTTCCCGATATGGGGGTCAATATAATCATAATCCTGAATATCGTATTTATGGTTGGATGGGGATACAAACAATGGGTTAAAATAAATCACTTCCACACCCAAATCCATCAGATAATCCATTTTGTCAAGCACACCCTGAAGGTCACCGCCATAAAACTCCCGGACATCCATCGCTGCAGGATACCGGTTCCAGTTTTCCACATGATGCACATTTTCCCCGATATAGCAATACTCATCCGTTTCCACATCATTTGTACTGTCACCTCTGGCAAAACGGTCTATATAAATCTGGTACATGACAGCGCCTTTTGCCCAGGCAGGTGTTTTAAAACCGGGAATCACAACAAAATCATAATATTCGTTAACTTCCTGATTCAAGCCTCTGGTATCATAATATCCGATAATTTTTCCCAGATGGATTTCAAAATAATAAGATATTTTTACATTATCAAGCTGTATCTGTATTGCATAGTAATCAAAAATTTCGTCGGAGCGCTCCTTCAGCATAAGAAGTTTTTCTCCCCGGCATATTAAAAAAACCCTGTCAATGTTGTTTCTGGATGCTCTGAAACGAATCGTTATTTCCTCATAAGCATTTGGCTCGGAAGGCGTCACATATTCTTCCGTAGTATCACTGAAAAGCGCCCTTTTATTTAATACAGGCCTCATGGAAGATATATACAACTGGTTATATTCTGTTTTTCTTAATTTATCCATATCCATAAATTGACAACCTCTTCTTAACTTATCATGTCTATTCTATTTTATAATATTCATTCCCCCTATGCAAGAAAAAACCCATAAGTGTTTTATACAAAGTAAAAAAGACAGTTTTCGCAGACTGTCTTTTTTAGAGAAGGTATTTCTTTCTTATGGGGTATAGCAAAAACTATATAATGTATTGGGGGGGGTTACGAGTATTATAATAGCATAGCCCATTCCTGTCGTCTATTTCCACAATTCACAAATATTACAAATTCATTGCTGTA
The DNA here is from genome assembly GCA_910577105.1 of uncultured Lachnospiraceae bacterium. GTDB lineage: Bacteria > Bacillota > Clostridia > Lachnospirales > Lachnospiraceae > Acetatifactor. Next base: position 20,936 of record CAJTMB010000004.1, read on the forward strand.
TTTTTGTCTATTTTATACAATAATCAATTGTGCATAATGACTAAAACAAAGATTCAAACTCTTCTCTGTTAATTTTCTCTTTTTCCAGAAGCAGCGTTGCCGCTTTGTGAAGCACATCCTGATGTTCCATTATAATTTCTTTTGCCTTGCAATAGCACTCATCTATAATGGCCTTTACTTCCTTGTCAATCTCACCCGCTACCGTTTCACTGTGGGAACGCGTATGTGCAAGGTCACGACCGATAAACACTTCATCGTCGCTTTCATCATAATTTATCACACCGATATTTTCAGACATACCAAACCGGGTTACCATTTTACGGGCTACTTTCGTCGCTTTTTTAATATCGCTGGATGCACCTGTGGTAATATCATCAAAAATAATTTCTTCGGCTATCCGACCACCCAGGGAAACCATGATGTCCTGCATCATTTTTCCCTTAGTCAAAAACATCTCATCCTTTTCCGGCAGCGGCATGGTATAACCGGCAGCGCCGATTCCTGTGGGAATAATGGACACGGTATATACCGGTCCTACATCCGGCAGCACATGGAATAAAATAGCATGGCCGGCTTCATGATAAGCCGTAATTTTCTTTTCTTTGTCGGAAATAATGCGGCTTTTCTTTTCTGCGCCGATTCCCACTTTTATAAATGCTTTTTTGATATCGTCCTGATTGATATAAAGACGGTTATCCATCGCTGCGTTGATTGCTGCTTCATTTAACAGATTTTCCAAATCGGCTCCTGTAAAACCTGCCGTAGTCTGCGCAATCTGCTGTAAATTCACATCATCACCAAGCGGTTTATTTTTGGAATGGACTTTCAGGATGTCTTCCCTTCCCCCTATATCCGGGGTTCCTACGGCAATTTTCCTGTCAAACCTTCCGGGACGGAGAATTGCAGGGTCCAATATATCCACACGGTTTGTTGCAGCCATGACAATAATGCCTTCGTTGATGCCGAAACCGTCCATTTCCACCAAAAGCTGGTTGAGCGTCTGCTCCCTCTCGTCATGTCCGCCACCCATGCCGGTACCGCGCCGTCTTGCAACGGCATCTATTTCATCGATAAATACTATACAGGGAGCATGTTTTTTAGCGTCTGCAAACAAATCCCTGACACGCGAAGCGCCCACGCCTACAAACATTTCCACAAAGTCAGAACCGGATATGCTAAAAAAGGGTACATTTGCTTCCCCGGCTATCGCTTTGGCAAGAAGTGTTTTACCTGTACCGGGAGGACCCTCCAACAGTACGCCCTTCGGTATTCTGGCACCCACTCTGGTAAACTTTCCCGGAGACTTTAGAAAATCAATGATTTCATAAAGTTCTTCTTTTTCTTCCTTAAGTCCTGCAACATCCTTTAAGCCGATTCTTCCCTCTCCCACGGAAAGCCTTGCCCGGCTCTTGCCAAAATTCATCATTTTGCCGTTGCTGCCACTGCTGGCATTTTGGGATGATACCATAAAAAATATAAATATACCCACCACAAGTACCACAATAATCGGTAATACCGTTGTCCAAAATACATTGTCTCCCGGTATTTCCTGTATCTGCGGCTCTATGCCGTGTTCCCTGACTAATTTTTCCAACTCCGTCACATCAGTGGCGTAAAGAGTCTTTTCTTCCCCTGTTTTTAAAACCACTTCCAGGGAACCTGTGGGCGTTTCCCTGTTAGGTTTTATAAAAACATCTTTTACCTTATCATCGGTAATGTCCTTTATCAGCTGTGCCTGACTATATTCCGTGTTCCTTCTTTCCCATGGACCAAAAAGTGCAACAACAAATATTAACAGAATGATAATCAAAAAAAACTGGTTAAAACCTCTTCCATTTTGTTTCAAAACTGTTCCTCCTGACCGCAAACAGCAGCCTGTTTATTTATTCCTCAAATTCTATTACACCGATATACGGCAGATTGCGGTATCTCTGGTCATAATCCAATCCATACCCAACGACAAATTCATCCGGAATCTGGAATCCCGTATAATCTACCTTTACTTCTACCACGCGTCTTTCCGGTTTATCCAAAAGCGTGCACAGACGCAGGCTTTTCGGATTTCTTTCCCTAAGCATTTCCAGCAGATAACTCAATGTCCTGCCCGAATCCACAATATCTTCCACCACCAGAACATCTTTATCCGTTATAGGGTCATCCAAATCTTTGACGATTTTGATAACACCGCTGGACTGGGTGGAATTTCCATAGCTGGAAACGTACATAAAATCCAGGGAAACCGGCACTGTAATCCTCTTGGCAAGTTCACACAAAAAGAAACTGCCGCCTTTCAGGACGCAGATAAGGTGAACCTGCTTTCCTGCATAATCCTTGTTGATTTGGTCCCCGATTGCCTGTATTCTGTCGTCAACTTCCTTTTCCGTCAAAAGTACCCTTACATGTTCAGACATGCTTTCATCCTCCTTTTAATTGTACCTGTAAAATACACTTTGTATTCTCATTTATCTTGCAATAACTGCTGATACGATGTCCGACTATCCAGAGAATATGTTCTTCTTCCGCCAAAAGCCAGATTCTGTCCCTTTGTGTTTTGGGTATTTTATTTTCCACCATATAATTTTGGATGGACTTTTTGTTAAACGCCTGATTAAAGAAAAAATAATCCCCGGTTTGTCTGGTACGGATAGTAAGCGATTTTTTTATTTTATCATAATCCAGCCATTTCGTATACTGATTTTCTGGAATATTCGTCGATTTTTCAAAATACTCTACCCTAAACTCCATGTATTCCGTTTCTGAAAGAAATATGCGCAGAGGTTCTTCCCCCGGACCGGGCAGTTTTACCGAAAACTTTTGTGTTCCGGCCGCAGGATTTTCGGCCGGATTCTTTTCAATCACCACTTTTTCATATTCTCTTCTGGCTGTTATCCGGCAGGGAAGATGCAGCTCACGGTTTTTCCTGTTGGTAAAAAGAGTCCTTATTTCCTCAACATGGGCGCTGGTAATGTCCTTTCTGGCGGGTATTATCCTTTCCAGGCCGTACATAATTACCTGCTTTTGCAGAAAAGGAGGGTACTGCAGCAGCTTTTCGGCGAGAAAAACTTCTGCCGGGGCATTTTTACCAATGATACAATCCTCATATACCTTTTTTGTTTCCCCTTGTATAAAATCTTCCGCCTCTGACAGGATATCGGCAGCTCTGCCCATATTTGCCACCGCCCCCGCTGCAATTTCTTTTTCCGCAAATGGCAGTATATGATGGCGTATGCGGTTTCTGGTGTATCCATCTTCCTCATTGGTATAGTCCGTACACCAAGTCATATGGTTTTTTGTAAGAAAATCTTCTATTTCATTCCGGGTTACTCCCAACAGGGGACGGATTACCTTCGGTTCCTGCCCTTTATCCCTTACAGGCCGGATACCGGCAAGCCCTGTGAGTCCGCTTCCCCGGAACAGATGAAAGAGCATGGTCTCCGCCCTGTCATTCATATTATGCGCCACTGCAATTTTTGCTTTATTGCAACCGTATGCATCAGGCGCTTCCTTTTGCAAAACCTGCACAAATGCATCATACCGAATTTGCCTTCCTGCTTCCTCTGTGGACACATGTCTTGCTTTCGCAACAGCTTTTACATCCTTTTCCACAAGGTAAAAAGGTATGTTTAGTTTCACACACATTTTTTTCACAAACAAGGCATCTTCTGCCGCATCTGTCCGGATAAGGTGATTCACATGCACCACCAAAAGCCGGAATGGTATTGTTTTCCTAATAGCTGACAACACAAGAAGGAGGCACATGGAATCCGCTCCTCCTGATACACCGGCAGCAACAACATCACCCTCCGATATCATATGAAATTTTTCCATATATCCGCTGACTTTTTCTATCAACATGACTTTTTCCAATGACTGCTGCAATTTGGTTACTGTCCTAATCATAATCGGTTTGCCGCAAAAAAGCAAGGCTGCCGGGCTTATTTTCACAACAGTTATCCATGACATACAAAGACCCGGTTGTTATGAATTTTCCCAAATCCCCAAAACCAGTATTGTCATATCATCCCGGATGTGTCCCCGCGATTTCCTTAACACAGTCTGAAGCAAAGCCTCTGCCAGTTCCCTGGGATTTTCCTGTTCAAGATTTCCTATAATTTCACTGAGTTCTTCTTTATAATCACTTTCTTCCACGGCATCGACAATGCCGTCTGACAGCATAAAAACATAATCTCCGTCCATAAGCCTGCGGCGGACGCTTTCTTCTTCTATTCCTTTAAAAATACCGAGCGGAAGCGTACCCGTGGAAATTTGTTCCACCATATGTTCCCGTTTGATAAAAGATGATGCGGCGCCTACTTTTGTAAATTCACATATTCCGTCATATAAGTCTAATTCGCAAATATCAAGGGTCGACATGTTCTGTTCTTCTCCTTTTGCAATCAGAGCGCTGTTTACAAGGTTGGCTGCCGGTTTCGGTCTATATCCTGCTTCCATTAATTTTTCCATTAAATCCAATACCATTTCGCTGTCCGTACAGGCTTTTTCACCGGAACCCATTCCATCAGATAACAGCAGAGTAATTTTTCCTTTTTCCGATTCCAAAAAAGCATAATTATCCCCTGATTTTTGCTCCGTTTCTTTTACTGCCCTTGCAGCGCCCGTTAAAACGACAAATCTGGCTTCTTCCATAAAGGTATAGCTTCGTATATTTCCGTCCAGAAGATACGGACAGTTCATGGCCGGTACCAGTCTCATATCCAGCATCACGGAAAGCATGTCCGCTGTTTCTTCTACACTGACTCCTCCCATTTTTTCCGAGGACATATTCAGGTTTATTTTTGTACGCCCGGTTTCACTATCTATATAATACAAATCACTAACCAGAACACCTTCCCCCCGCAGGGTCTGTATAATCTGCTTTCGCTTCCTTTCCGGAAAAGGTCTGTAAGAAAAAACCTCCCCTGCCACCTGTGCCATGACACCTGCCATTTCATTTAAATTATCTGCCAGCATACATCTGTTTTCCCACAGCTTTCTGCTGTACAGACGGCTCTGCCTGGACTCTTCTTCCTGATTCCACTGGAAATCCTCATCCAGGGTTTTTGCAATTTCCTTAAAAGAATCGGCATATCCCAAAAGCTTTTGTTTTCCATATTCAGAAAGCAGAAAAGCCCTCTCCGCTTCTTTTTCTCCCAATATTTTTTTCATAGTATTTCTATCCTCCGTTGCCTATCTATTATAGGGGAAAGGATTCTCGTATTTTGTCAAACTTTTGCCCGGCTGCAACTTTTTTTTACGACAAAAAACCCCATCCTGCAAAACAGGATGGAGTTATTTTTGTTTAAATATAATCTCACCTTCATAAACAAGCCCAAGCTTATCATGGGCAACCTCTTCCACATAACCTTTGGTATGTGTATATTTCTCGTATTCTTTTATCTCTTCCGCCCTTATCTCTTCTGCCGTAATCTGCTCATTTAACAACTCTATCTTTGCCTGATTGGTTTTCATCTTGTCACTGATTTCCACTCTTTTGATGGCAACTACAACAAGAATCATTACCACAACCAGAGTCACAAGAAACATGCTGAACCGGTTCTGGCGTTTTTTTCGATAGACAGTTCTTTTTCTCTTTCTGCCTGCTGTCATATTTTTCCTTCCACAATCGTGCGTAAATTTATTGTTTACATAAAATTATTTTAAGCAATTTTTTACATGCCGTCAACTTCTTTTTTAAAAATCCTTTTGTCCGCCTGCCGCCATTGGCCATTTTCCTTCCGACTTTCTTTCCTTTTCCTGCAAGAAATCTAAAAGGTTTCGCAATTACTTTAAATATCTTTCCGAAAAATTTTAAAATAGTCTTTAATATGCCTGACATTAAATTTACAAAAAAGGAACTGAGTGTTTTTTTGTAGAAAAACATTCCCGTCAAAGCACCCAATATGGCAAACCACCGCAATGTCCCGTTACTTTGCGTATGCATCAGATAAAAAACACTTACCGCACAAAAAATCCAGAAAAGAATGTCCTCAACAGAAATAAAAAAAGCATTATGTGTACAGACTCTTCTCCATACACGGAAAAGGTCATATACAAAGGTGATAAAAATTCCCATTAAAAGGGAATAGAGCAGAAACAGATTTTCACTGATTGCAGGACTGCTCATAGAAACTCCCTTCTATTTAAACAGTTTTGACAGAAGGGATTCACCTTTATTTCCATAACTCGTGCTTTCTGAATAGGTAAGACTGTCTATTTTTCCGTCAATATCAACTTCACCCTTATCCAATGTCAGCCGGTTTACATGCAAATCGTCTCCTTTAATCATCAACATGCCCTGGTCTGTTTCCAGTAAGATTTCATGAATGTCAAAAGACAAAACATCGTTTACACCGTTTATGGTGCATGTCTTTCTGTTGGTCAGCATGATTTTATGTACCCGCTTATTTGTGCTGTTTAAATCTTCCATGAAAATACCCCCTGCCATACTTTATAATAGTATATTAAAAGGGACAGGGCATTATTACTTTAAATATATCGAAACAACTCTTTCGCTTCTTCTTTTTTTACCGTTTCCTGCACATCGAGCACTTCTACCTTGACATCCTTATTGCCAAAAGAAATTGTAATAACATCGCCTTTCTTTACATTGGCGGATGCTTTGGCCGGCTTGTCGTTGATAAGCACCCTGCCGCTGTCACAGGCTTCATTTGCCACAGTACGGCGCTTAATCAGCCGTGATACTTTTAAATACTTGTCCAGTCTCATGAAAATCTCCTTATTATTGTAATAAAAAATAAAAGAGAACCTGTACTGTCAGGTTCTCTTCCTGTGTTTTATCCCATTGCCGCAATTAGTTAACAGCGTCTTTTAAAGCTTTACCTGCTTTGAACTTAGGTGCCTTGGAAGCTGCAATCTTCATTGTCTGGCCGTTCTGAGGATTCCTTCCCTCTCTTGCTTTTCTCTCAGAAATTTCAAAGGTACCGAAACCAACCAGCTGAACCTTTTCGCCCTTCTTTAATTCTTCTGTAACAACGCCTGTAAAAGCTGCCAATGCCTTCTCAGCATCTTTCTTGGAAATTCCAGCCTGGTCAGCCATAGCTGCTACCAATTCTGTCTTGTTCATATTGAACTCCTCCTCTTAATGAGTTTTCTTATTTGTAGTCCTAAATAGATGTCTCTCTTGAAACGTCTATACATATATATATCTGTTTTCTAAACCTTTGTCAAGGTTTTTTGCCTATTTTAGGGCATTTTCCTTATTTTCGGAATTATTTTCACAGCCTTCTATAAAATCTTCAATCCTATCCGTCAGAATCTCTTCCGGAAACAACTTGTACATCCTTGCAATGTCACAAACCGCCATGAGCGTGTCTCCCAGTTGTTTCTCCATTTCTTCTTTTTTCAATTCTTCCTGTAATTCTTCCATATAAGATACTGCTTCTTTCAAGACAGCAATGTCTTCTTTCAAACTGCTGCTTCTGCCGTAAAGCTTGTCCGCTTTTTTCAATACCTTTGGCGCCCTTGCAAGAGAGGGCAGCTCTTTCGGAATTTCCTTCAACGGTGATTCAATCCAGCTCTTTCCTTCTTTTTCCTGCTTCTTGATTTCTTCCCAGTTTTTTAATACCTGAACGGAAGTATCCGCCTGTACCTCTCCAAAAACATGAGGATGCCTGCGCACCATTTTAGCTGCCACATGATTTACAACATCTTCCATGGTAAAGAGGCCTTCTTCGTCAGCAATCTGGGCATGCATGACAACCTGCAGCAACACATCTCCCAGCTCCTCCAGCAGATTTTCTGCATTTCCTGTTTTGTCATAAATCCTGATAGCGGCAATAAGTTCTGCGGCTTCCTCCGTCATACACGGCTTTAAACTGTCATGAGTCTGCTCCCTGTCCCAGGGACATCCATTTTCGCTCCTTAAAGCTTTAATGATTTCTAAAAAATCTTCATAAGTATATTTTTTTTCCATCTTTTTATTATCCTGACTTTATTAATTTGGCACCAGTTCCACAAAGGAGAATGTTACATCCTTCTTTTCATCATCCACCTGAATCGTATAACTTCTGGTCTCAAACCCTGTTTTGCGGAGGGTAATGACATGGGGCCCTTCTACCTTTTTAAAGCTAATCGGAGAAATACCGATATAATTGCCGTCTACATAGACTTCCACGCCGGAAGGCGCATCAATATGCACCTGATAATAGCTGGCTGTAGTATTGCCGTTACCGGAGGATACCGAGGTATCTTCTTCTTTATCTTCATCCTCCTCTTCTTCTTCGTCCGCATCAAGGGTAATTTCTATCCCGGCGGTCGGTTCCGCTACTTTCAGGTAACTGGTTACCGAACTGTAACCGGATGCCCGGGCAATCAACTGATGGATACCGTATTCCAAGGTAACCGGACCACTGGTATCCACAAGATTGCCGTCGATATACAAACTTGCAGTGGAAGGATTCAAGGCAAAAATCACCTGTCCAAACTGCGTTTCCTCAACTTCCAAATCACCGATATCCAATGTAACTTCTTCATTACGGTTTATTATAACATTCTTTGCACCGCCGCCGCCGGTGACGCTGATTAGCACCTGATATTTTCCTTCAGGCACCGTAAGCAGCATATCTTCGGTAATGGGGTGGATAATGCCCTGACCTACCTCTATCCATCCGCCGATAAACTTTTCATCCCCGGAAAGCCGCAGGTAACCATGCCCTTTTTCCACAACAATGCTGTTTACCGTACTGTCTATCCCCCGAAAAGTCAGCACATCCGTTTCGTTTATATCCATCATTTCAATTTCTTCGCCATCGGAAAAAATCTTAATATCTTCGGAAAGTTTGTAAATATTCTCCCCTATCGTGACATTTTTGATACCGGTATCAAAGCTGTATCTGTTTACTTCTTCATTGCTCCAGCTGCCTGCCGACAGCATCAAAGTATTCAGCTTTTTCTTACTCTTCAAAAAAGTGACGTCCACAATATCCCCTTCCCTTATCTGCTCCAGGGAAAGTGACTGGCCGTATTTGTCTGAAAAAACAGAGGTGCCGTCATATTGCAATGTATAATTTTTACTTACTTCCAGATTCAAGAACGTAATGGTTTTATCCGTGCGGTCAATCCTTACAACCACAGCGGTGTCAGCCGAATCATAGCTTCCGGGTCCTGTTAATATAAAGCCGGATTCTCCCCCGGACACTGTTTCCTTTGGCTGGGTTTCCGTTTTTTTGGGAGAACATCCAATCAGGAATGCTATAGAAAAAAGCAATATCACATATGCTGTTTTTTTCATTTTATCTGTCATGTATCTCATTTTTTCCTTTCCATGCGGTATTCCTATTTTAAGAAATGGTTCTGAATAAAGTTTCCAAAAATATCTGTTTTTCCTTTTCCTGTCCGGATAATATTTCCAGTTTTTCCCTGTTTTTGTCCGGTATCCACGCTTTTCCCGAGTTAAAATAAAAATTCACAATTTTCCAGAACTTCTCCGGATACGCCAGCCTGTAATATAATTCCACAAAGGAACGCGCGGAAAGAGGTCTTATACCATTGTAGGCATCTAAAAGACTTTCCCCCAGCTTTCTTGACCAGTTGCTTTTTTCCAGAAGTTTTCTCATAAAAAGGCATAAGTCACGGATGGGATTATCCATCAGACATCTTTCAAAGTTTATAATGGAAAAAGCCTGCCCCGTTTTTATGATGTTATGATATTGATAATCTCCATGGCAGAGCATTCCCTGTTCTTTAATATACTCCAAATCGCTTTCCAATGCAAATGCCTGCCACTCAGAAACAATTTCCAGCGCCTGCTCCAGGTAATAATCGTATTCATGCAAAAGCGCTGTCTCAAAAAATGACTTCTGGCTTTTTTTGTGCAGATAGCGCCATACTTTTCTCAATTCTTTATTATGCTTTTCATATTCCTTTTGCATGGAAAATACAGATAGTCCGAATTTGTCAACATCTTCTTTGTCAAGAAACATTACCTTATGGAGTCTGGCAAGGGTTTTTACTGCATCTCGACATTCCTCCGCATCATGGATATTACATTCCCTGTTTTCAAAGTAAGATTTCAGGACATATTTTTTCCCATCTGTATCCTCTGTTAAAAGGTCCTGCTCCTTTGTAGGTATAATTTCTTCTACCGGCAGAACCCTGGATTGTGCAATTTTTGAAAGAATCCTGTTTTGCACTTTTATTTTTTCCGGATTTCCGATATATTCTTTAAAAATGAGACAACCTGCCTTGGTGTCACAAAGAATGGCACTCCGCCCTTTTCTGGTGCGAAGCACTTCTATATCATAGTGGTCCAGTAAAGCAACAGCCCTGTCGTTCACTTTCATTCCTCCCCATCTTATCACACCTCTTTTGAGGTTCTAACCTATCATATGAGAAAGAATGTAAAAGTATGTTAGGCATCTGAAGTACTTTTAAATACCCTTGAAAGCAGATATTCCCTTGTGTTTCTGGATGGATTTTCCAGAACCTCCTGCAACAGTTTTTCAAGAACCTCCCCCAGCTTTTTTCCTGGCTCCATACCTGCTTCTATCAGGTCTTTTCCGTTTACGGCAAGTGTTTTTAAGGAAACACACTCTTTATTTTTGCAGATTTCCCGATAACAGTTTTTCCAGTTTTCCAGTTTTTCCAGTTTTTCTTCCCTCTTGTATTCACTCTGTGCCAGAATATCTGCTCTCTTTACAAGTAACAGGGATGGAAAAATGTCTTCTCCTACTTTATTTATGGCACGGCGTACTATCTTTTTGTCCGGCATTATCCCTTTTCCGTAGTCATGATACAATACCAGCCTGCTTACTTTATTTATGGTGTCATTGTCCATACGAAGCCTTTTTAATATGTCACGGCTCATAATTTCACCGGCTTTTGCATGACCGTGAAAATGGGTGATACCCTTGTCATCTATTTCCATCACATCAGGCTTTGCTATGTCATGAAGCAGCATGGTTAGGCGCAAAACCTTATCCGGCGGCACTTCCCGCAGAGAATGGAGAATATGCTCTCCTACATTGAAACAATGATGAGGATGATTCTGCGGTGTTTCCATAGCTTTATCCCATTCCGGAAAAAACACCTTTGTGACGCCTGTGTCATATGCAATACGAAAGTAATCCGGATGCGGGGAGAGCAGTATCTTAATCAATTCCACCTGTATCCTTTCCGCACTGATATTTTTTAAAGAAGAAGCAAGTTCTTCTATTGCCTCCTTTGTTCTTTCTTCTATTGAATATCCCAGCTGCGCTGAAAAACGGATTGCTCTTAAAACCCGGAGTGCGTCTTCGGTAAACCTTTCCCGGGCATCTCCCACACACCGGATGATTCCCTTCTCCAAATCTTCTTTACCGCCAAAAATATCTATCAGTCCGCGGTTATTATTATATGCCATTGCATTGATGGTAAAATCACGCCTTCTCAAATCCTCAGTCAGCTTATCCGTAAACATTACTTCTTTCGGATGCCTGCAATCTTCATATTCACCGTCAATCCTGTATGTGGTAACTTCAAAGCCTTCTTTTTCCAGCATTACGGTAACGGTTCCGTGCTCAATCCCGGTATCTATTGTATGCCTGAAAAGATTTTTGATTTCTTCCGGCTTTGCAGATGTGGTGATATCCCAGTCATCGGGAGTCCGTCCCAGTAAACTGTCCCTCACACAGCCGCCTACCACATAAGCTTCATGGCCTGCTGTACTGATGGTTTCGATAATGGTATTCACTTTTTTTGGTAATTCAATCGTCATACCGTCTTTATTCCTCTTCCATGTATCCGGCCCTGCTGCCGCCGATATACTTCGGACGGGTTCTTGCACAAACCACGCGGGCACTGCCTATTTGCTTTATGCTGATTCTCACGGGAACCGCCACGTCTTTTAAATGCATTCCAATTAATGTATCTCCGATATCCATCCCTGCTGCTGCCTTAATATGCTCCACCGCAACAGGGTTCTCAAAATACTTCCAAGCCATGGTAGCAAAGGAGCCTCCCGCCTTCGGCTGGGGCACCACATTTACTTCTTCATAAAAATATTTTTCCGCCGCTTCCCTCTCCAGTATCAGCGCCCTGTTTAAATGCTCGCAGCACTGGGCGGCCAGATAAACGCCCTTTTCTTTTACCGCTCTGTAAATCCCACCAAAGACAGCTTCCGCAAGCTGCGGGCTGGAAGCTTGTCCTATGCTTCCCCCTCCCACCTCGCTGGTGGAACATCCCACCACAAAAATCGTTCCCTTTGCGGGATTTGCAATTTCCAGAATTTCCTTTGCGGCAGCGTAAGATTTTTCCGCAATCTGTTCTATTTCCACATCTTGTTCATTCATTAATCTGATGCTTCCTTTCCTTTACCATGGCATGGAAATGAACTCTACCGGTTCTTTTTCCATGTAGTAATAGATTTCTTCACCCTCATCTACAACATAAATAATACCGTCAAATGCTTTTAATATGCCAAAAACATCTTCCGCTATTTTTTCTTTGGATTTTGCGTTTGTACCGGCACAGTACAGGTCATTGTCTTCGGTATAGAAAATTTTTCCGCAGGCTTCATTATAAACAATATTATTATCACAAACAGAAAAGTCTATTGAAATCCTTTCTGTTTTTTGATTGCCTTTTAAATAGCAAAGCTCTGACTCCGCCGTTATAATATAAATTTTTGACAAATCTTCACTGGCGGCAAAACCTTCCAGCAGTTCATCATACAATAGTTTCTCTTTCATTTCTTCATTGAGTTTATTTATTTTATACAATTTAGAACCTTTGATGTAAAGCAGGGATTTCCCGTCTGCCGAAAGCTGGTAATCATAAATATTTGAACCGATTTTAACGGTATCCGTGCCGTTCTTATTGAGCCAGTACATCGTTCCTTCATTTTCGAGAACAGAGTCTTTTAGGGATACCTTTCCTACCAGATTCGCACGGTTACTGCAGCAATCAGGCATCAATGCCATTTCTTCATCCGGCACAACAACAGAGTCTATTTCACTGTTACAAACCCTGACGGCTTCTTCCAGCTTTGGATTGTAATAGTAAGTCTTCCCGTTTTTAATAAAAAGCATTTCTGTCATGGAAGAATTAAACCAATAATATCCGTTTACATCCGCAGCAATTTTTTCGGCATCCTTACCGTCAAAACAATATAATTTATCGTTGTAATTTGCATAGTAAAAATATTTCCCGCCGTCTGAGATGGCAACAGGAAAACTTCCATCTTTATCTACCTTCTTTTCTTCTTTGCCAAGCGTACAAAGATATAAGGTATTGTCGTCCAAGCCTTCATAATCTTTCATATAGGCAACCGTTTTGCCGTCCGGTGAAATGCAGATATCAGGCGCATAAATTTCTTTGCTGATTTTGGTGGATTTGTCCCTTTTTACATCATACAGATAAAGAATGCCTCCATAAAAATCAAACTCATCTTCCGCCACCGTATAAGCAAAATAATCACCTGACAAAGCCATCTTTACATTATTGACATCTTCCGCAACCAGTACAGGCTCCATATTCTCATTAATACAATACAGTGAATAATCTTCCGTCAAATACACGGAAGTACTTCCGTCGCCACTGTAGTAATAATCATTTATTTTTTCCGTTATTTCCAGGTTTTCACCAGACAGATTGGAAAAATTATTTTGCCAATATAAAAGAATATCCTTTGATATCTGCGTAAACGGGCTTTCTTTCCTGTTTTCCACCAACAGAAAAACACAAATAAGAATGGCGGCTGTCAATAACACGCCCATGGGAATGAAAATCTTATATAGCTTTTTCTTTTTCTTTTCCGGCACAGGTGGCACATTAGAAGATATATTCATAGATGTATTTTGTACTTCTGCCACATCAGGCATTGCATCAACAATCTCCTGTTTTGCACCGCACTCCGGACAAAACAAAACATCATCAGGTAATTTTGTGCCACATTGATTACAGAACATTTTTATCCTCCCAGAATACCCAATTTTTATGGTTTAAAGTTAATTAATTATATCATTTTGAATATTTATGTCAATATTCCGTATTTTACGGACAAAGTTATTTACGTTTCTGCATTGATAAAAACAAATTCATCCACTATAATAAATTTGTACATTGTGATTAAGGAGTATATCTAATGAATGAAAAAATACTTGTACTGGATATTGACGGCACTTTGACGACTTCCTCTAAAAATATATCCCCGGATACAAAAAAAGGACTGCATATGATTCAGGAGCGGGGACATATTATCGTGCTCGCTTCCGGTAGACCGACGCCGGGGATGCTTAAATATGCAGAAGAATTGGAATTGAATAAATATGGAGGATACCTTTTGTCTTATAACGGCGCCTGTATCATCAATTGTAAAACCGGCGATATTGTTTTCCAGAAAGTTCTTCCCTCTTTTGTGATTCCCGGGTTATACCGTTTTGCAAAAGAGCACCAGTGTGGTCTGATTACTTACTGCGGAGATTATGTGGTATCCGGAACAGGCATTGATGAATATATAGAACTGGAAGCGCGTATTAACGGCATGCCGGTGAGGGAAGTGGACGATTTTGTGGATTTTGTAAGCTTTGAAATCTGCAAATGCCTGATGACAGCACCTCCCGAAAAAGCAGCACAGTATGAGAAAATGCTTCAGGAAAAATTTGCCGATACTCTGAGCGTGTACCGCTCAGAACCGTATTTTATAGAAATCATGCCTAAAAATATAGATAAAGGGACATCTCTGGACAGGATGCTGGAAACAGTCGGATTAAAAAAAGAAAATGCCATCTGTTGCGGGGATGGTTATAACGATATCTCCATGATTGCCTATGCAGGCGTCGGTGTTGCCATGGCAAACGCAAGGGATGAAGTAAAAGCAGTAGCTGATTATATTACCAAATCCAATGATGAAGACGGATTGGTGGAAGTAATAGATAAATTTATGCAATAAAACATGTTGAAAAGAGAAATTGACGTTATGTTTTGATAAAACAGAAAATGAAATTATAATTCTGCATTTATACAGGCACTCATTTCACTGCCTGTATAAAATGCAGAATCTTATGTTACAGAAAGTATTTTGATTGGAAATATACTTATTATCTGCCTTTTTTACTGATATCTATGATTCTCATAATCACAGAACTAAGTACGATATTGACACCCATTTCTATCAGAAAATTGACACCGGCCAGGGCAAAAATCATATATGCGCCTGCGGAGGCATATCCGCTATCCGCTGCCCATCCGTTGATAGTGTTCATAAAAAACAACATACAGCCTAAAAGGAACAAACCGGTATTGACAATCGGACATACAATTGCGGATAAAATAACCGCTAAATATCTGTTTTTCTTCCGCAAAACCAGATATATCAGTCCGGCAGCTAATCCGGCAGCCGTTCCTTTAACAAGAACCGTGATAACGGTACCTACCACACTAATTGCCATAAATGCTGCCGTGTCAGTAAATAGAACCACAACACTGAAAATAAATCCCAGCCATGCTCCTGCCTTATAACCATACAGCGCCGCACCGACTACTATTGGTACAAGAACCAGTGAGATGTTAAAAATACCTGTTGGCCTGATGGCAACAGCCAGTGCTTGAAGCACCACCACGATTGCTGTCAACAGTCCGACTCCTACAAGTTTCGTTGTTTTTTTCTCCATATTTAATTTTCCTCCTTGTTATCATTCTTCTTTACGAAGATACAATACGGGATTATATTATCATTTGTATTTATAGTTTGCAAGAAAAAATTTCCTTTTTAATTCGGGTTTATTTTTCAGTTATCTGCTCCAATGCATCGTCAATATTTTCAAATTCCTGACTGCCGTTCGATACTTTTTCCCTTACTTTTGCAATCTGGGCAACTTTTACACCGGAATCCAAATTTATCATCTTTACGCCTGAAGTGATACGGCCAAGAGAAGATATGTCCTGAACCCTCAGTTGAATAATAATCCCTTCTGTGGTAATCATCATAATTTCATGGTCATCATTAACAGCTTTAACACCTACCACATTACCTGTTTTTTCTGTGATTTTGTAACATTTTACACCTTTTCCGCCTCTTTTTTGTATCGTAAACTCATCCAGAAAAGTACGCTTTCCAAGACCATTTTCAGATACAATCAACAGGGAATCTCCTTGTTTCTTTAACTGCATACCGATTATCTCATCACCATCGGACAGATTCATACCGATAACACCCATAGATGTACGCCCTGTCGCACGGACATCCGTTTCTTTAAACCGGATACACATACCTAATTTTGTTACAAGGAATATTTCGCTGTCTTTATTGGTAGATTTAACCTCTATCAATTCATCGTCTTCCCTTAGATTAATGGCAGCAAGACCGTTTTTACGAATATTACTGTATTCCATCAAGGAAGTTTTCTTAACAATACCGCGTTTTGTTACCATAAAAAGGTCTTTATCTTCACAGTAATCTTTAATCGGTATCATTGCCGTAATTTTCTCACCGGGATTTAACTGTAACAGGTTGATAACAGCAGTACCTCTTGCAGTTCTTCCTGCTTCAGGAATTTCATATGCCTTTAATCTGTAAACCCGTCCCTGATTGGTGAAAAAATTAAGATAATGGTGTGTGGTAGTCATCAAAAGGTCTTCTATATAATCTTCATCAATCGTCTGCATTCCTTTAATGCCTTTTCCACCACGGTTCTGTGATTTAAAATTATCCACAGTCATACGTTTGATGTAACCCAGCCTTGTCATGGCAATAACGGTATTGTCCATAGGAATTAAATCTTCCATGGAAATATCAAATTCATCAAAGCCAATCTTACTGCGCCTGTCATCGCCGTATTTATCGGAAATCACATTGATTTCCGTTTTGATGACGCCAAGCAGAAGTTTTTCGTCCGCCAGAATTGCCTTTAATTCTTTTATTTTAATCTGTAATTCTTTATGTTCGTTTTCCAGTTTTTCGCGTTCCAGACCTGTCAACGCACGCAGACGCATGTCCACAATTGCCTGGGCCTGTGCATCTGAAAGTGAAAAACGCTCCATCAGGCGCTCTTTTGCTATCTGGGCATTCTGACTGCTTCTGATAATGGAAATTACTTCATCAATATAATCAAGCGCAATTAACAGTCCCTGTAAAATATGGTCACGTTCTTCCGCTTTATTTAAATCATATTTTGTCCTTCTGGTTACCACGTCTTTCTGGTGAGCCAGATAATAATTTAGCATATCCAGAAGGTTCATGACTTTCGGCTCATTATTTACAAGTGCAAGCATAATGATTCCGAAAGTGTCCTGAAGCTGCGTATGCTTGTAAAGCTGGTTTAATATAACGTTTGCATTGACATCTCTTCTGAGTTCAATAACCACCCTGATGCCTTCACGGTTGGACTCATCCCTTAAATCAGTAATTCCATCAATCTTTTTTAACTTGACAAGCTCAGCAATTTTTAAAATCAGGTTTGCCTTATTCACCATATAGGGCAATTCCGTAACTATAATCTGATTTTTGCCGTTTGGAAGGGTTTCGATATTGGTAATGGCGCGGACGCGCACTTTACCGCGTCCGGTCCGGTAAGCCTCTTCACTTCCTTTTGTACCTAAAATCAAACCGCCTGTAGGAAAATCAGGAGCTTTTACAATGGATAATATTTCTTCTATATCTGTACCCCTGTTCTCTTCTACCTGATTATCTATAATTTTTGTTACAGCTTTAATCACCTCACGAAGATTGTGGGGAGGGATGTTGGTTGCCATACCTACCGCTATACCGGTAGTCCCATTTACCAAAAGATTCGGATAACGGCTGGGAAGAACAGAAGGTTCTTTTTCTGTTTCATCAAAATTGGGAACAAAATCTACAGTGTTTTTCCCTATATCAGCCAGAAGTTCCATGGATATTTTGGATAACCTGGCTTCCGTATAACGCATGGCAGCAGCGCCATCACCGTCCATAGAACCAAAATTACCGTGACCATCTACAAGGGGATAACGGGTAGACCATTCCTGTGCCATATTAACCAAAGCTCCGTATATGGAACTGTCTCCATGGGGATGATATTTACCCATTGTATCACCGACAATACGGGCACTTTTACGGTGTGGTTTGTCAGGGCCGTTATTTAACTCAATCATCGAATAGAGCACACGCCTCTGCACGGGTTTTAATCCATCTCTTACATCGGGAAGCGCACGTGCCGCAATGACACTCATGGCATAATCAATATAACATGTTTCCATGGTTTTTTTCAAATCCACCACATGAACCTTGTCATATCCATCGCCGTTTTGTATCTTATCAAAAATATTATCTTCCATTTTTTATATCCTGCTTTCTTTCAATAAAAACTCAACGACTAAATATCTAAATTTTTGACAAATTTTGCATTTTCTTCAATAAATTCACGTCTCGGCTCAACCTTATCCCCCATAAGGGTTGTAAAGGTTAAATCAATCTCAGACTCCGTTTCTTCATCAATGTTTACTTTGAGAAGAACCCGCCTTTCGGGGTCCATGGTAGTTTCCCACAATTGTTCAGCATCCATTTCACCCAGACCTTTATATCGCTGAATTTTATTGTTCTGGTCTCTTCCCACTTCGGAAAGTATATTATTCAACTCTTCATCACTGTAGGCGTACCATACTTTTTTATTTTTCTCAAGTTTATATAGAGGCGGCTGGGCAAGGTAAACATGACCTTCCTTTATAAGCTGCGGCATAAACCTGTAAAGAAAAGTAAGCAGTAACGTACTGATATGTGCACCATCCACGTCCGCATCAGTCATAATGATAATCTTATGATAACGGAGTTTGCTGATATCAAAATCTTCATGTATACCTGTTCCAAAAGCGGTAATCATGGCTTTAATTTCCGCATTGGCATATATTTTATCAAGCCTTGCTTTTTCCACATTTAATATTTTACCGCGGAGCGGCAAAATAGCCTGCGTAGCACGGGCTCTTGCCGTTTTTGCACTGCCCCCTGCAGAATCCCCTTCCACAATGTAAATTTCACAATTTTTAGGGTCTTTATCTGAACAATCTGCCAATTTTCCGGGAAGCGCCATACTCTCCAAAGCCGTTTTTCTTCTGGTTAAATCCCTTGCTTTCCTTGCAGCTTCCCTGGCGCGCTGTGCCAAAATAGATTTCTCACAGATTGTTTTTGCAACACTTGGATTTAACTCTAAAAAGTAGGTAAGTTGTTCAGATACAATGCTGTCAACCGCACCCCTTGCTTCTGAATTGCCAAGTTTCTGTTTTGTCTGCCCTTCAAACTGGGGTTCTTCGATTTTGACACTGATAATAGCTGTAAGTCCTTCCCTGATATCCTCTCCGGAAAGATTTGCCTCATTATCTTTTAATAATTTTGCATTTCTGGCATAATCATTAAAAGTTTTAGTTATGGCATTTCTAAAACCCTGTAAATGGGTACCTCCTTCCGGTGTATTAATATTATTTACAAAACTGTATACGCTTTCCGTGTATGAGTCATTATGTTGAAAAGCAACTTCAACATACACGTTATTTTTACTTCCTTCAAAATATAATACTTCATCATACAGAGATTCTTTACTTTTGTTGAGATAAGTAACAAATTCTTTTATGCCGCCTTCGTAATAAAATTCCAGTACCCGATGCATTTTTTTTGCAGTTTCTTTTTCTTCTACTGATTCGGCAGCAAGAATATCTTTTTCTTCCACAGGTCTTTCCGATTCTTCCTGTTTCTGTATTTCGTTTTCTTCCGTCAGTTGTGTACGGGCATCTTTTAAAATGATGCGAAGACCTTTGGTAAGAAAAGCCATCTCCCTGAGTCTTGTTTTTAAAATATCAAAATCATAGATTGTCGTTTCCTGAAAAATGGATTTATCAGGTTTGAAAGTAACGACGGAACCTGTTTTTTCAATGGGACAAGTACCTATTTCTTTCAAAGGATAACATGTATTTCCCTTCTCATAACGTTGTTTATATACTTTTCCATTCTGGTATATTTCCACTTCAAGCCAATCTGAAAGTGCGTTTACAACAGAAGCCCCCACACCATGAAGACCTCCCGATACTTTATATCCTCCTCCGCCGAATTTACCTCCCGCATGAAGAATGGTAAAAACAACTTCAACAGCAGCTTTACCGGCTTTATGGTTAATTCCTACCGGAATACCGCGCCCATTGTCCGTTACAGTTACAGAATTATCCTGATTAATAATTACCTCGATAGTATCACAATATCCGGCAAGCGCTTCATCAACTGCATTATCAACGATTTCATAAACAAGGTGATGCAGACCTCTTGAAGAAGTACTGCCTATATACATGCCTGGTCTCTTTCTGACAGCTTCCAGTCCTTCCAGAATCTGAATCTGGTCTGCTCCATATTCATTTTCCACTATTTTATTCTGTAAGGCTTCTTCGCTCATGTTTCCTCCATTCCGCCGCAAAAAGCGACCAATCACTTCTAAAACTAATTTTCAGAAGTAACAATCCCATTTTCAACATAAAATATCTTATTTATTTCAAATCTGTTATTTACAAATTCTTCAAGACCTGTACAAGTGATAATAGTCTGTATATCCCCTATACTGTTTAACAGGTAATTCTGCCTGTTATTATCCAGCTCCGACAATACATCGTCCAAAAGTAAAACAGGGGTATCTTTTGAAATTTTTTTGACCAGTTCAATTTCAGACAATTTAAGGGATAATGCAGCTGTACGCTGCTGACCCTGGGAACCGTAACGTCTGATATCTATGTTATCACTCAGAAAAACAAAATCATCCCTGTGTGGTCCCACTGAGGTCTGTTTTAATTTAATGTCCCTTTCCTGATTAGTTCTTAATTTGTTTTCAAAGTCACTTATCAGTACATCCGGTTCATATGATATCAATATATCCTCTTTTCCACCGGAAAGATTTTTATGTATATCATAAATAATTTCATTAAGCTGTTCTAAAAAAAGCATTCTTCTTTCTATAATTTTACTTCCGAAAGACACAAGCTGAGAATCCCAAATTGCAAGAGTATCTTTCAGTTCGGGATTCCAATATAAATCTTTTAATAATTTATTTCGTTGATTAACAATTTTATTGTAATGATTCAGATTATAAAGATAAAAACTGTCAAGCTGGCAAAGCTCCATGTCTACAAATCTTCTTCTTTCAGCCGGACCGTTTTTGATAATACTCAAATCTTCAGGAGAAAAAAATACAACATTGCACAATCCAAGCAGCTCAGACGCTTTTTTTATCTTCTGGCCGTCAATGGCAATACCCTTGGTCTTTGTTTTGCGAAGATGCATATCCACTCTTGTTTCTATCCCCTCTTTTTCAACATAAGTACGAATATGGGCTTCTTCCTTATCAAAATGAACCATTTCCTTGTCTTTGCTGCTTTTATGGGACTTGGTAGTGGCAGAAACATAAATTGCTTCTAAAATATTTGTTTTTCCCTGAGCATTATTTCCATACAAAATATTTACTCCCTTGTCAAAGCATAAATCAAGGGATTCATAATTTCTGAAATCCGCCAGTTCCAATCTTTTGATTATCATGGATTATCCCTCTATTTTAATTTGTTTTCCTTTATAATCCACAATTTCACCGCCATACAACTTTCTACCGCGTCTTGTATCCACTTCTCCGTTCACCTTTACAAATCCATCCTGAATCATAAATTTGGCTTCCACACCGGAATCAACCAGACCTGCCGCTTTCAATGCCTGTCCCAACTTAATAAATTCATCTTTTAATTTGAGTATTTCCATTTTTTTCCTCTTTAATCATTCTGTTAATTAACTGTAGTGAAGTTAACAGGAAGAATCAGATATATGTATTTTTCTTCTGCATCCCTGATAAAACAAGGTGCTTTCGGATTAACAAGATAAATATTGATTTCTTCATCATCAATCACGCGAAGGGCATCAATCAGAAACTTTGGATTAAAGCCAATCATCATATCTTTTCCGTTCTTCTCGATATCTATATCTTCATTCATGCTTCCTATAATGGAATTAATCTTAAGTTCCATAGAATTTTCGGTAATATTTATGATGATAGGTTTCTTATCTCCTTCTTTCACAAGAAGAGTAGCCCTGTCTATACAATTTAAAAATTCTTTTTTATTGATTCTTACTTTTGTTTCATAATCACTGGAAAGCATCTGCTCTATGTTGAAATACTGGCCTTCTATTAACCTGGATACAACTGTGGTATTATCAAATTCAAAAACAATATGTTTCGGAGTGAAAAAAATATTTACGTCCCTGTCTGCATCTCCCGGCAGAATCTTACTGATTTCATTTAATGTTTTTCCGGGAACTACAACTTTTTTATCTTCATAGCTGTTCTTTAAAAGAATATTCCTGATGGAAATACGATGTCCATCCAATGAAACTACCTTTAATTTGTTTCCGCTGATATCAAAAAGTTCACCAGTCATCAATTTATTATTATCATTGTCAGCAATAGAAAAAATAGTCTGCCTAACAACTTCTTTCAATGTAAACTGGGATATTACCAGGCTTTCGCTCTTCTCTATCTGAGGAAGATAAGAAAAATCTTCTCCGGATTTACCTATAATGTTAAACTTTGCTTTTTCACAGGTTATTGTTGTTTTAAAATTAGAATCTGTTTCTATATGAATATCATTGTCGGGAAGTTTTCTGACAATTTCAAGAAATATTTTAGCATCCAGTGCTATAATTCCTTTTTCCATAATATTTCCTTCTATAATGGTCTCAATACCCAGTTCCATATCATTGGCTGTCAATTTTATTTCTCCGCTTGAAGCGTCAATCAGGATACATTCCAGAATTGACATGGTTGTTTTATTGGGAACAGCTTTGGAAACAATCTGCACGCCACTAAGCAGATTTGATTTAGAACATACTAACTTCATTGTGAATAACTCCCTTCCTGTTTAAAATATAATGAGCAGCAAGCTTATATAAAAAAATATATAATAAATTAATAGTATTGTTAGTATAGGTTGTTGATATGTGTAAAACTTCTTTTATTATAGCATTTATCGTGAAAAAATGATAGTAAAACGTTGTTGAAAACAAATAATAACTTATGGATAACTCTTTAGTTATTCACATCATATATAAGATTAATTTTTTCTGTAAACATAGAAGTCACATTTTTTCCACAAGGTAAAGTGGACATCCGCAAGGATTAAGAAGGATTTATTTTCTTTTTGATGATTTCTATTTTATTCTTAAGTTCTTCGTTTGTATTTAATTCTTCCGTTATTTTATTAACACCGTGAATAATGGTTGTATGGTCTTTTTTTCCAAGCAGTTTTCCTATACTTGTAAGAGAAGTTTCTGTCATATGTCTGCACAGATACATGACTATCTGGCGTGGCTGCACAAATTCGGAATTTCTTTTTTTGGAAGTAATATCTTCAGGATTAACCCCAAAATGTTCGGCAACCACATGAATAATTAGCTGTGGGGTAATTTCTTTCGGTTTATCCGGATAAATAATGTCTTTTAAAGCTTCCTCAGCAAGAGGAAAAGTAGGATTTACTTTATTTAATTTAGCAAAAGCAATAATTTTGTTAAATGCACCTTCCAGCTCCCTGATATTGGATTTGATGTTTGTTGCAATATATTTAATGATTTCTTCGTCAATTTCCATATCACAGGATTCTGCATTTTTACGCAGTATTGCCATTCTGGTTTCGTAATCAGGCGGCTGGATATCTGCAATTAATCCCCATTCAAATCGGGAACGGAACCGTTCTTCCAAAGTTGCAATTTCTTTGGGGGGTTTATCCGAAGAAAGAATAATTTGTTTTCCGGCTGCATGGAGTACGTTAAAAGTATGGAAAAATTCTTCCTGGGTGCTTTCTTTTCCTATTATAAATTGGACATCATCTACCATAAGGACATCAACTGTTCTGTATTTTTCCCGGAGTTTGGTCATTGCGGCTGCATTACCGCTTCTGATGGATTCAATTACTTCATTTGTAAATTCCTCGGAAGTAACATAGAGTACCTTCATTTCTGAATTTTGTTCCAATATAAAATGCCCTATGGAATGCATAAGATGGGTTTTTCCCAAACCGGCTCCTCCGTAAAGATAAAGGGGATTATATGCTTCACCGGGAGATTCTGCAACAGCCAGAGAAGCGGAATGAGCAAATTTATTATTGCTTCCTACCACAAAGGTATCAAATTTGTATTTGGAATTAAGATTAGCATTTTCATAATTAATATTATAAACCGGTTTCAGGGCAGGAATATTTTTACCTTCCGATAAGGCTAAAATATCTTTTTCCATAATAAAAATAACATTGTAGGTATGGTTAAACATCTCAGATATAGTTACCTGAAAGAATGTTTTATATTTAGAAGAGATATAAGAGAACGCACTTGCTTTATCGTTTGGGATGAGAATGTATACATTGTCACCTGAAACACTGTGTAAAGAAAGCGGTTCAATCCATGTTTGAAAAGAAATATTGGATAAACTGTATTCACGTCTTACCGTTTCAATAACTTCATTCCATTGCTCTTTCATTACATCCATATATGTACCTCTTTTCAAAACAAAAAATTCATAGTGAGTTTCAAACTTTCCCCTACATACCATATTAATATAAATAAAAAAATATTTCAAATAGAAGTTAACGCGCAAATTATCCACATTATGTTGATAACCCGGTTTATAAGTTAACATATTGGTAAGGAATAACAGAATGATATGTGTATAAGTTTTAAATATCAGAAGTGTAATATTTTCATATTAATAAGGTAAAATCGGTAGTTTACACATTGCATTCACATAAAAATATTTACTTATCCACATCTTATTCACAAAATGTGGATTTTTTTATGTAAATGTGTTTTTAAAAATATTATGTGGATAACTCAAAAAAATTTTTTTAATCTTTTTTTCTTCCTTATTTTACTTGACATTATTTAATTTATCCAGTACAATCAATATGCTATTTTCTGAAAATAAGAATATTGTGAATGCCTTTATATAGAAGGTTTTGAAGAGGAGGTGTACGGAAATGAAGATGACATTTCAGCCAAAAAAAAGGTCCAGGTCTAAAGTTCATGGTTTCAGGGCCAGAATGAGTTCTTCCGGCGGAAGAAGAGTATTAAAAGCAAGGCGTGCAAAAGGAAGACATAAATTATCAGCATAGGTCACAGAGATGTGACCTTTTTTTCTCTGAAAGATTAGGAGTCTGTTATGAAATTTTCAGAGTCATTAAGAAAAAATCATCAGTTCCAGTTTGTTTACAGGAATGGAACGTCCAATGCAAATAAATACCTTGTAATGTATGTAAAAGAAAATGGCCTTGGTATTAACAGAATTGGAATCAGCGTCAGTAAAAAAGTAGGAAACAGTGTTATGAGACATCGCATAACAAGACTGGTAAGAGAAAGTTACCGATTACATGAAAACATATTCAATAGTGGTTTGGATATGGTAATCGTTGCGAGACCGAATGCGGCATCAGTCGGTTTTTATGAAATTGAAAGCGCTTTATTACATTTATCAAAGCATCATGGTATTTTGAAAGTATATTTATGAAAAAAATGTTGATTGCAATGATACAATTTTATAGAAAATATCTTTCTCCTTTGAAGAAGACAAAATGCCCTTATATTCCTACCTGCTCCCAATACGGTTTGGAAGCGATAGAAAAATATGGCGCTTTTAAAGGAAGCATTCTTGCTGTCTGGAGGATATTAAGATGTAATCCGTTTTCTAAGGGCGGTTATGACCCTGTTCCTTAGAATAAATGCAATAGGAACCAAATTGAGAAAGGAATAAAATGACTGGTATATTATTAACTAAAAACAGTACCTTTATCATCAGCTGGGTTGCAAATTTACTCGGCCTTATTATGGAAGGTATTTTTAATGTTCTGAATTTAATAGGAATTCCAAACATTGGTCTTTCTATTATTTTATTTACGATTGTGGTTTATTTGTTGATGATGCCCCTTACCATTAAGCAGCAAAAGTTTTCCAAATTGTCTGCAAAAATGAATCCTGAATTACAGGCAATCAATGAAAAATATAAAAATCGTAATGATAATGATTCGGTTATGCAGAGAAATGCGGAAACTCAGGCAGTTTATGCAAAATACGGGGTATCTCCCACAGGAAGCTGTCTTCAGCTTTTAATTCAGTTTCCTATATTGCTTGCATTATATCAGGTTATCTACAGGATGCCTGCTTATGTAAGTAAAATAGGTAATGCTTTCGGGGCATTGGCTGATGAAATTATAAACAGGGGCCTTGTGGACACTGTAAAAGGTTTTACCGAAGCAGCAGCTTTTACTAAAAATTTTGGTATCAATGAAAGAAATGCCATTATTGATGTATTAAATAAAATGAATTCATCAGATTTGCTTTCTTTTGCCCGGGAGAATGGTTTTGCTGATTTACAATTGAACGGACATTATATTTTATCTCAGGGTTCTGAGAGGGGTCTAATTGATATTTACAATAATTTTTTGGGACTTAACATGGCAAATTCCCCTTCTTCCGTTGTAAAAACAGCGGTTGAAGCTGGCGCATGGGGTCTGGTAATAGCTGCAATCGCAATTCCCGTTTTATCCGCAGTGACGCAATGGATTAACTTGAAATTGATGCCTCAGCAGGAAAAGAGCGGTAATAAAGGGGATATGGCGGATACCATGGCTGCTTCCATGAAAACCATGAATATGTTTATGCCCATCATGTCTGCTATTTTTTGTTATACACTTCCTGCCGGTATGGGACTTTACTGGATAGCCGGTTCGGTTGTCAGAAGTATCCAGCAGATAGTTATCAATAAGCATATTGATAAGATGGATTTAAATGAAATCATGGAAAAGAATAAGGAAAAGAGCGCAAAGAAGCTGGAAAAAATAAAAGAAAACCAGGCCAAATTACAACAATATGCCAATATGAATACCAGGGGAATCAATAATGTGCAGAATAAAAGTTATTCCCAAAGGGCAAAAGAGGCTGTAGAAAAAACCTCAGATATGGAATCTGTATCCAATACAAATTCTTCATCTGCGAAGCCGGGAAGCATGATGGCAAAAGCAAATATGGTTAAAGAATTTAATGAAAGAAATAATAAAGATAAGTAAAAGGAGGAAAATAAGATGGAATATAAAGAGTTTTCTGCAAAGACAGTGGATGACGCTATTACGGCTGCATGTCAGGAATTTACGGTAACAAGTGACAGGCTTGATTATGAAGTGATAGAAGAAGGTTCTTCCGGTTTTTTGGGAATCGGTTCCAAACCGGCGGTTATTAAAGCCAGGGTAAAAGAAGAAGTAAAAGAAGTTACGGTTACCGATATGGCAAAACAGTTCTTAAAAGAAGTGTTCAATGCAATGAATATGGCTGTTGCAGTGGATGTGGAATATGATGAAGCTGAAAAAATTATGAATATTGATTTAAGCGGAAATGAGATGGGTGTTTTGATAGGGAAGAGAGGACAAACTCTGGATTCCCTTCAATATCTGGTTTCCCTGGTGGTAAATAAAGGAGAAGAAGATTACATCAGGGTTAAGGTTGATACAGAAAATTACAGACAGAGAAGAAAAGAAACTTTGGAGAATCTTGCAAAGAATATTTCATATAAAGTAAAACGTACGAAACGGCCCGTATCTTTAGAGCCTATGAATCCATATGAAAGAAGAATTATTCATTCCGCATTACAAAATGACAGATATGTTACAACACACAGTGAAGGGGAAGAGCCGTTTCGGCGGGTAGTGGTATCCTTAAAAAAATAAAGTAATATTGATTGTCCTGTGTTTATGAAGTATAGTAAACACAGGACAATTTTTTCTATATGATTATTTTCAAGTGGAGGTATCATGAAAACGGACACAATAACAGCCATAGCGACCGCACTTTCTGATTCCGGAATTGGTATTATACGCATTAGCGGTAAAGAAGCCGTTGAAATAGCAGATAAAGTTTATATATCAAAGAATAAGAAAAAAAAGCTGAAAGATGTGAAAAGTCATACTATCCATTATGGCTATATAAAAGACAATCAAGGTAATATTTTAGATGAAGTACTGGTTTCCGTGATGAAAGCTCCAAAAAGTTATACAGGGGAAGATATTGTGGAAGTCAATTGTCATGGCGGCATTCTTATGATGAATCGCATTTTGGAAACAATATTAAAATCCGGCGTCCGGATGGCAGAGCCGGGAGAGTTTACAAAAAGAGCCTTTTTAAATGGAAAGATGGATTTGACAAAAGCAGAAGCAGTCATGGATATTATCCATGCAAAAAATGAACTGGCATTAAAATCTTCCGTCAGTCAATTAAAAGGTTCCATATCAGAAAAAATGAAAGCCTTAAGAGCTACAATAATATATGAAATTGCGTTTATAGAATCCGCTTTGGATGACCCGGAGCATATCAGTCTGGAGGGATATACCGAGCGGTTAAAAGAAAAAACAGAAGCATTATTGATGGAAATAGATAAGCTGCTTCTTTCCGCGGATAATGGGAAAATTGTAAAAGAAGGAATCAATACGGTAATTATCGGTAAGCCAAATGTAGGAAAATCTTCTTTTTTGAATTTATTACTGGGTGAAGAAAAAGCAATTGTGACAAATATTGCCGGTACCACCAGGGATATTCTGGAAGAGCATATAAAGTTAGGCGGAATCGGATTTAATATGATAGATACGGCAGGTATTCGTTCCACAGATGATATTATAGAAAAAATAGGAGTGGAAAAAGCAAAAAATTATGCCGAAAAAGCCGATTTGATAATTTATGTTGTAGACAGTTCCGTCCCTTTGGATGAAAATGATAAAAATATAATGGATATTATCGGCGATAAAAAATGTATCGCATTATTAAATAAAACCGATTTGGAAGTAAAAGTGACGGAAAAAGAATTGAAGGATTCTTTTGTTATTATAAAAACTTCAACAAAGGATGCCACAGGTTTGGACGAATTTGAAGAAACAGTAAAGAAGATGTTTTTTCACGGGGATATTTCGTTTGACAACGAAGTTTATATCACTAATATACGACATAAAGAAATGCTGTCAAATGCAAGGGATGCTTTGCTTATGGTGAAAAAAAGCCTTGAAAATAATATGCCTGAAGATTTTTATTCTATTGATTTGATGAGCGCTTATGCTTCTCTTGGCATGATTTTAGGAGAAGAAGTATCGGATGATTTGGTCGATGAAATTTTCTCAAAATTCTGTATGGGAAAATAAATGTAATGAAGGCAGGGAGATTCCTATGGAACAGTATGTATTGACGGATAAAGCAGATGTCTGTGTAATCGGTGCAGGTCATGCCGGATGTGAAGCGGCATTGGCATGCGCCAGACTTGGTCTTGAAACGGTAATTTTTACGGTGAGTGTTGACAGTATCGCATTGATGCCTTGTAATCCCAATATAGGAGGTTCTTCAAAAGGCCACTTGGTAAGGGAAGTGGACGCGCTTGGCGGAGAAATGGGAAAAAATATTGATAAGACTTTTATTCAGTCTAAAATGCTTAATCTGTCAAAAGGCCCGGCTGTTCATTCCCTTAGGGCACAGGCCGATAAAGCGGAATATTCCCGTTCCATGAGAATGGTTCTTGAAAATCAGGAGCATTTGACCATAAAACAGGCCGAAGTATGTGAACTTCTCTGGGAAGAGGATAAAAAAGAAAATAAGAAAAAAATAACAGGAGTAAAAACGTATACAGGAATAGTTTATAAATGTCGTTCCGTAATTTTGTGTACGGGTACTTACCTTCGTGCCAGATGTTTGTGCGGGGAATCTATTACATACACAGGACCAAACGGATTACAGGTAGCCAATCATTTACCGGATTCTTTAAAAGAATTGGGCATTGAATTGAGAAGATTTAAAACGGGTACGCCTGCAAGGATGGATAAGAGAAGCATTGATTTTTCCAAAATGGAAGAACAGATGGGGGATGAACGAATTATTCCTTTTTCTTTTTCCACGGATGCAGATTCCATACAAAAAGAACAGGTATCCTGTTATCTTACTTATACAAATAAAGAAACGCATGAAATTATAAAAGCAAATCTGGACCGTTCTCCCATTTATGCCGGTATTATTGAAGGGACCGGTCCCAGGTACTGCCCTTCCATTGAAGATAAAGTTGTAAAGTTTTCCGATAAGGAAAGACATCAGGTTTTTATCGAACCGGAAGGCTTATATACCAATGAAATGTATGTGGGAGGTATGTCTTCTTCCCTTCCCGAAGATGTGCAGCTTAGGATGTATAGGACTGTGCCCGGATTGGAGCACTGTAAAATTGTCAGAAATGCTTATGCTATAGAATATGATTGTATCAATGCAAAGCAGCTTTATCCCACTTTGGAATTTAAAAATGTTTCCGGATTGTTTGCCGGAGGGCAGTTTAACGGAAGCAGCGGTTATGAGGAAGCAGCGGCTCAGGGCTTAATGGCGGGACTCAACTGTGCATTGTCCCTGCTTGGAAAAGAGCAGATTGTTTTGGACCGTTCACAAGCTTACATAGGAGTTCTGATTGATGATTTGGTTACGAAGGACAACAGGGAGCCGTATCGCATGATGACCTCCAGAGCAGAATACAGGTTACTTTTAAGACAGGACAATGCAGATTTACGTCTTAGGAAAATAGGTTACGAAGCAGGACTGGTGTCTGAAGAAGAGTATCAAAAACTGGTAAAAAAAGAAGAATCTATTCAAAGAGAAATCAAGCGGCTGAAAGAAACCAAAGTCGGAGGTTCCGCAAAAATACAGGAATTTCTGACTTCATATGGAAGTAATCCGTTAAAAACGGCGGTTTCTTTGTCAGAATTGATGTGCAGGCAGGAGCTTTCTTATGATATTCTTGCTGAAATTGATACGGATAGAAAAGAACTGCCGAAGGATGTCGTAGAGCAGGTAGAAATTGAATTAAAGTATGAAGGATATATAGAAAGACAAAAACGGCAGGTAGAACAATATAAAAAAGTTGAAAAGAAACTGATTCCAAAGGATTTGAATTATGATGATGTGCAGAGCCTGAGATTGGAGGCAAGACAAAAATTGAAAGAGTTTTGTCCGGTTTCCGTGGGACAGGCTTCCAGAATTTCAGGCGTATCCCCTGCGGATATTTCCGTTCTTCTGGTATACCTGGAACAGTATAAAAAAGAAAAGGATTGAATCATGGAAAAGTCCCGACAGTTTGAAAAAGATTTAAAGGCATTACAGATAACTTTATCGGAAAAACAGTTAATGCAGTTTATCACTTATTATGAAATGCTTGTGGAATGGAATCAGGTTATGAACCTGACGGCCATAACGGACTATGAAGAAGTGTTGAAAAAACATTTTATTGACAGTCTTTCCCTCGTAAATGCCCTTGATTTAACTCATGACATTAGTGTCATAGATATAGGAACAGGAGCCGGATTTCCGGGTATTCCGTTAAAGATTGCATTTCCGAATTTAAAGATAACATTGCTGGATTCCTTAAACAAGAGAGTACAATTTTTAAATGCAGTGATAGAAAAGCTGGAATTACAGGAAACAGAGGCTTTTCATGGAAGGGCTGAAGATTTTGCAAGACCGGATATGATGCGTGAGAAGTATGATTTATGTGTATCTCGAGCTGTTGCAAACTTGACAACATTGTCAGAATACTGTCTGCCCTTTGTTAAGGTGGGAGGATTTTTTATTTCCTACAAATCTGAAAAAATTGAACAGGAAAAGAAAGAAGCCGGAAGGGCAATCAAATTGTTGGGGGGAAAAATAGAAAAAGAAGTAGAATTATATTTGCCGGACTCAGATATTTACCGTAATCTTTTTGTCATCAAAAAAGAAACTGCCTGTCCGAAGAAATATCCCAGAAAGGCAGGTCTGCCGGCTAAAGAGCCGCTGATGTAGTTTTTTAAAATTATAAGAATATTTCTAACTGCTTTATAAATTTATCAGACTTTTCTAAGTGGGGAAGCTGTTTTGTTTCTTTAATAAATACAGCTTCTATTGCATTATTATAATATATATAGTTATCTGTGATGGTATGGCTGTTCTTCTTTTCTTCTCCGGAAATTATTATAATGCTATGATTAATCTCTTTTAATGCATGGAGGATATTTATATTGAGGTATCTTCCAAGATAACTTGAAAAAGCATGCTTGGAATGATAATCCAAAGTATGGGCAGCTTCAAAATAGGCAAGTATTTCGGATTCTTCTATACAACCCGGATTAAAGTAATAGGTATCCTGAAAAGTCTTTTTAAAAGCTTCTTTTGAAGTCAGTATATTGTAGATAAAGGTGCCCAGTATCGGCATATCAATTAACAGCTTCAGAAATCTGGTTTGTCTGGAAGGTATCTGGTTTAACTCAAAAAGGTCCTGTGGGTTTATGAAAACCAGTTTTCCAAAAACCTCGGGGTTATTATGACAAGTCATGACAGTAACGGGACAACTGTCTCCTGACGCGATGACGTCTGTCCTCTTTCCAATTACATTTTTGATAAAATCAGTTATAAGCTGTACATACAAGTAGTTGGTGAAAGTAAGATATGGTTTATCGGACAATCCATACCCTAAAAAATCCATGGCGTATACTTCATGCTTTTTGCTTAAGGTTTCGATAATTTTATGATATTCATAAGAAGAACTGCCGACAGTTAAATTATGCAAAAGAAGTATCGGAGTTCCCTGACCTTTTTTGATATATCTTATTTTGCCAAAGCGCCATTCATAATAGTGGTTATCCGGGCAGCTCAGCATATTTTTTGTGCAGGCAATAGTATATTCTATTTTGTTAATGATATGTATAGTAGCTGTTGCAAAACCAGCCAGCAAGAGCAAGGTTTTTCCTTTTTGTTTCATATGACGCCTCCTATTATGGTACATATTTTTATTATAATAGAAAAAACTTGCGGTTACAATCAAATAATTCTTTTCTTCTTTTAGATTTTAGTATATGATATATATATCTAAGTATAAAGTACTATATATATGGATGACGGGGTTGGAGTGGAAAATATGTCGGGTAAAATTCAACTTTCTATCAGTGAAATTTTGCATAATTTTAAGGTGGATGCAGAGAACCTTGAGAAACAGATAAATGAAAATTTACTTCATATATCAGAAATAGATGAATATCTGAATTCTATCATGGAACAGGAAGATAAAGATTTTAAAGTTTTTTCTCCCAGAAATGTAGAACATATTTACAGAGAAGATATAGAAAAGCACAAGGAAAAAAAATATAAATTAGAAATGGAAAATCGTTCTTTATACAGCAGGTTAAATAAATGTAATGCATATATTAGGGCGATAGATGAAACTATTAATAAAGATAAAGCTTTGAAAAATTTGAAAGTGCTGGATATACAGGAAAAAGAAAGACAACGTATCGCCAGGGACTTACATGATACTTCATTACAAAATCTTACATATCTTGTTCATAAAATAGAGTTGGCATCTATGTATATTGATAAGGACGCTTTGCAGGCAAAACTGGAACTGGCTACTATCAATAAAAGTTTAAAGGCTGTTATTGATGAGATACGTGAGACCATAT
Source organism: uncultured Lachnospiraceae bacterium (assembly GCA_910577105.1). Classification (GTDB taxonomy): domain Bacteria; phylum Bacillota; class Clostridia; order Lachnospirales; family Lachnospiraceae; genus Acetatifactor. The sequence continues at coordinate 54,389 of CAJTMB010000004.1, forward strand.
TTGACTTAAGACCAATGTCCTTTGATGATTTAGGGTTAAAGGAAGCTCTTGAACGCTTATTTGTAAAATTGAAAGAGAAAAATACTTCTATTGATTATTATACGGAAATAGATTCTATTTTTTGTGAAGATAATTTAGTTCTTATGACAATATTTCGAGTTGTGCAGGAAGCATGCTCCAATGCAATCAGTCATTCCAACGGAAATAAATTAGAGGTGGTGGTAAAGCAGGAAAATGATTATTGTAATATTATAATTAAAGATAATGGATTGGGTTTTTCAAAGGAGGAAATGTCAGAAAAGATGGATAGGCATTTTGGAATTGATGTAATGAAAGAAAGAATAAACTTATTGGGGGGAGAAATTTCTTTTGATTCAGTATTAAATGAGGGAACGGAAATCAAGATACACATTCCGTTAGTATAATATTTAAAAGGAAGGTATGAATAATAATATGAGTACAGTTATAAATGTTATGATTGCTGATGACCATGTATTAATGAGAGAAGGTATTAAACAACTTCTGGAATTTGACGGAAGTATTCATGTAATTGCAGAAGCAAATGATGGAATAGAATGTATTGAAAAGTTGAAAACAATATATCCGGATGTATTGTTACTTGATATCAATATGCCTAATAAAAACGGTATCGAAGTATTGCAGGAAATTCATGATAAACGCATGAAAGTTAAAGTATTGATACTTACAGTTCACAATGAAGTGGAATACTTGTTAAAGGCAATTGACATAGGAGTAGATGGTTACATATTAAAAGACTCTGAATCCGCAGAACTGAAAAAAGCAATATCCCTTGTGTTAAACGGTGAAAGTTATATTCAACCCAGTTTAATTCCGGCATTAAATTCCAGATTAGTTGCAAGAGATGTAGACAAAGAAAAAATAGAATCCCTTACCAAGAGAGAAATGGAAGTTTTGATTCAGGTTGCAAACGGAATGTTTAATAAAGAAATTGCAACTGTTTTAAATATCAGTGAGAGGACAGTAAAAAATCATATCTCAAATATATTTAAGAAAATAGAAGTATCTGATAGAACACAGGCTGCAGTATTTGCGATTAGAAACAATATTATTCAATTGTTCTAATTTAGAAAATTTATATTTAATTCAAATTCTACGATTCTTTTCAATTTTTTCTCAGAATATTATCACAGCCTTTTATTCTATATGTTTCCTCAATAAAATACAGGGAAACATATAGAATCTATGGGCTGTCATACATGTATCCAAAGACTATTTTAGTTATTATTAATATAAAAAAATATATTTATTATGTTTCACGTGAAACAATTTTGTCTGTTTTTATATTGGACACAAGATAATGTTTCACGTGAAACATTGAAACCCTAGATATTGTAATATCTCCGTGAAACATTAGAAAAATACCTATATTTAGGTCGTGAAACAATATTTTATCCAGATATATAATACAAGAGAATATTATTTTCTATGAATTTCATATAGATAATCCTACTAATTGATGATATAATTACAAACAGACAATGAAGGTTGTCTTTGTGCAAAACGAAAGGAAAACAGAAAATGGGAAAAGTTATTGCAGTTGCAAACCAAAAAGGTGGGGTGGGTAAAACCACAACATCCATCAATCTTTCTGCATCACTTGCAGCAAAAGGAAAAAAAGTATTAGTTATTGATACGGACCCACAGGGAAATACGACGAGTGGTTTTGGTGTTGATAAAAATGAGTTAGAAGAAACAATTTATGAGTTGATTTTGAGTGAGTGTTCTATACAAGATTGTATTTTAAAGGATGTGATAAAGAATGTATCATTATTACCTTCCAATGTAAATCTTGCAGCAGCAGAAATAGAATTGATTGGTATAGAAAAGAAAGAGTACATATTAAAAAACGAAGTAGATTGGGTAAGGGACCAGTTTGATTTTATTATTATTGATTGTCCGCCCTCTTTAAACGCATTGACTATTAATGCTTTGACAACGGCTGACAGTGTACTGGTACCTATTCAATGTGAATATTACGCGTTGGAAGGATTGAGCCAGTTAATACATACCGTAAATCTTGTAAAGGAACGTTTAAATCCGGATTTAGAAATGGAAGGTGTAGTATTTACTATGTACGATTCCAGAACAAATCTTTCAATGCAGGTTGTAGAAAATGTAAAAAGTCACTTAAATCAAAATGTATATAAAACGATGATTCCCAGAAATATCAGACTTGCGGAAGCTCCCAGCTATGGAATGCCAATTCATATATATGATGCAAAATCAGCAGGCGCAGAAGCTTATATGAATTTGGCCGAGGAAGTGCTGAAACACAACAAAATGTAGAAAAGAAGGAGATGGGTTATGGCGACAGCAAGAGGGTTAGGTAAGGGACTTGGAAAAGGTTTGGATGCATTGATTCCCCCGAGTACGAATGAAAGTACAAATAAACAAAGCAAAAATGGAAAAGATAACGAAAAAGGGAATGAAACAGTTGTAAAAATTACAAAAGTAGAACCAAACAGAGAACAACCCAGAAAGAATTTTGATGAAGATGCTCTGGTAGAATTGGCGGATTCTATCAAACAATTTGGTGTTATCCAGCCGATTGTAGTACAGGATAGAAAAGAGTATTATGAAATAATTGCAGGAGAACGAAGATGGCGTGCTGCCAAAATGGCGGGATTGAAAGAAATACCTGTCATAATAAAAAATTATACGGAACAGGAAATAGTAGAAATCTCCCTTATTGAAAATATTCAAAGGGAAGATTTAAATCCGATAGAAGAAGCACAGGCATATAAGAAACTACTGACCGAATTTAATTTAAAGCAGGATGAGGTTGCAGAAAGAGTATCCAAGAGCAGAACAGCTGTCACCAATTCTATGCGTTTATTAAAATTATGTGATGAAGTTCAACAGATGGTCATAAATGAAATGTTAAGTACCGGTCATGCAAGGGCGCTTCTTGCAATTGAAGATGCGGAAGAGCAGTATAATTTGGCACAAAGAGTTTTTGATGAAAAGCTTTCTGTCCGTGATGTAGAGAAGATGGTTAAAAATCTTCATAAGCCTGCAAAACCCAAAAAGATGGATAATAAAACATTGGAACTTATCTATCAGGATATTGAAGAAAAATTAAAACAGTCCCTTAGTACAAAAGTATCTGTTTCTTCTAAAGGAGAAGGAACAGGTAAGATAGAGATAGAGTTTTACAGCCATGAGGATTTGGACAGGCTTATGGATATTCTTACAAAATAAATGTTTCCTGTTTCAGGCAGAGTATAAAGGAGAAAAAGATTCATGCAAATTACTACAGGAATTATAACCACATGCAGCAAGTTCTTACAGGATATAGGAATGGGTGGATTAGACATCGGATATCTCTTTTTAGGAATGGCAATTTGTATTTTGATTTTTCTGATTTTACTTATTGTTCTAATTTGTAAAACAAGTAAATTAAAGAAACGCCTTGATAAGTTTGTATTAGGTAAAGACGGTAAAAGTCTGGAGAAAGATATTATAGGATTATATGAAGACAATAAATTCTTGAAGCATAATATGGATAAAAACAAAAAGGATATCAGAAAGTTATATAAAAATATGGAATCCGCTTTTCAAAAAGTGGGAATCGTTAAATATGATGCTTTTCAGCAGATGGGAGGACAGCTCAGTTTTTCTCTTGCATTACTGGATGAAAATAACAATGGTTTTATATTAAATTCTGTTCACAGTACCGAAGGCTGTTATACTTACACAAAAGAGGTTAGAAACGGAGAATGTGCTATCTCATTAGGAAAAGAAGAAGAAAAGGCTCTTGCCCAGGCAATGGGAGAAATGTGAGAAAACCTCAAAGTGAAATTTTCAGACGGAAAGTTTAAAAAGGGATAATTATGCTTCGCAAAACATTAGATGAATTAATCGGTAATGAAATTCTGGCAAGAACAATCTTAACAGAAGATTTCATGACAATATTGCCGGAAGGTGCTGTATTAAAACCGGAATATCTTGAAAAACTGCGTGAATTAAATATCAATGAAGTTTTTATAAAAGAACAAAAGCCTTTAGCAGAAGAAATTGCAATATTAAAAACAGAGATGGAAAGTAATGTCAAAGAAAAGGTCAAAGATATTCTGGAAAGACATACCTACCATCATAATGATGAATTAATGCAGCTGTGTGAAACAGCGGATAATATTATTGTAAGTATTGTGCAGGAAGATGAAGTAGCAGAAAAAGTCTTTGATATCAGGGAAAGAAGAGCGGATATCTATGAACACTCATTAAGTATCTGTACGCTGGCCGTCCTGACTGCATTAAAATTGCAGCTTCCGCAACAAACAATACATGATATTGGAGTGGGATGTCTGTTACACGATATAGGACTTCGTTATCTTATGATTGATTTTGAAAAGCAGGATTCCAGCAATCTATCTGAATCTGATAAGATAGAATTTAAAAAACATCCTGTATATGGTTATACTGCCCTGAAGGATGAAAAATGGATTTCCGAACTTAGTAAAAATATAATATTATACCATCATGAAAGAATGGATGGCTCCGGTTATCCATTACATGCCACATCACTGTCTGAACCGATTGAAATAGTTGCAGTGTGTGATGTTTTTGATGAAATGATATGTGGTATCTGGTATAAAAAAGTAAAAGTCTATGAAGCGGTTGAATATTTAAAGAGTTTTAAAAACATTAAGTTCCGTGATAAAATCGTTAATACCTTTTTGGAGTTTACCGCAGTGTATCCTGTGGGAACAAAAATTGTCACCAATGAGGGAGAAACCGGTGTTGTTATCAGACAAAATAAAGAATTTCCGGACAGACCGGTCATTTGCATTTCTACAGACAAGGATGGAAACAAGGTTGATGACGTGATAAAAGACTTGGTAAAAATACATCATATTTTTATAGAGAAAGTCATTGATTAATAGAAGGAGGCCTATTTATGATAGACATTAAGTTTTTAAGGGAAAACCCGGAAGTTGTAAAAGAAAATATAAAAAAGAAGTTTCAGGATGAAAAACTTTCTTTGGTTGATGAGGTGATTGCCCTTGATGTAGAGAGCAGAAAAACCAAGCAGGAAGCAGATGAACTTCGTGCCAATAAAAACAAGATATCAAAAGAAATAGGTGCATTGATGGCACAGGGAAAAAAGGAAGAAGCTGAAGCAAAGAAACAGGAAGTTGCCGTACAGGCAAAGCGTTTGGCTGAACTGGAAAAGAAAGAGCCGGAATATCAGGAAAAGATTACAAATATCATGATGAAAATTCCGCAGATAATAGACCCCTCGGTTCCTATAGGAAAAGACGACAGTGAAAATGTGGAAATAACAAAGTACGGTGAGCCAAAGATTCCCGATTTTGAAGTACCTTATCATGCAGACATACTGGAAAAAATGAATGGTCTGGACAAAGACAGCGCCGGCAGAACCAGCGGAAACGGATTCTATTATCTGATGGGTGATGCAGCGCGTATTCATTCTGCCATGATAAGTTATGCCAGGGATTTTATGATTGATAAAGGCTTTACTTATTGCATCCCGCCTTTTATGATTAGGAGCAGTGTGGTAAACGGCGTCATGAGTTTTGCAGAGATGGAAGCCATGATGTATAAAATTGAAGATGAAGACCTTTATCTGATTGGTACTTCCGAGCATTCCATGATTGGGAAATTTAAAGGGCAGATTGTAAATGAGAGCAGCCTTCCCATTTCCATGACATCCTATTCTCCCTGTTTCAGAAAAGAAGTAGGTTCCCATGGAATTGAAGAAAGAGGCGTTTATCGCGTACACCAGTTCGAGAAGCAGGAAATGGTGGTGCTTTGCAAACCGGAAGAGTCCATGGACTGGTATAACAAGATGTGGTCCTATACGGTAGAATTTTTCAGAAGTCTGGATATTCCTGTCCGGACGCTGGAATGTTGCAGCGGTGATTTGGCTGATTTAAAAGTGAAATCCTGCGACGTGGAAGCATGGAGCCCCAGACAGAAAAAATATTTTGAAGTAGGCTCCTGCTCTACGTTGGGTGACGCCCAGGCAAGACGTCTGGGTATCCGCACCAAGGGAGAAAATGGTACTTACTTCGTGCATACATTAAATAATACCGTACTGGCAACGCCGAGAGGTCTGATTGCTTTCCTTGAAAATAATGTAAATGAAGACGGCAGCGTCAATATACCCAAGGCATTGCAGCCATATATGGGCGGAAAAGAAAAAATCGGATAAATTAATAAAACCGGAATAGTTATAAATAATATAATCAGGAAAGAGGTGAAATCCTTGCATAAGTATCTAAGAGCCATTGGCTTTAGCAAATTTGAGAGCAGAAGAAAGTTAAAAGAATTATTGACAAGCGTTGTCATAAATTCCACAACAAGAGCATATACCACCAGCGAAGAAGATATTATGCTGGGCGAATTTTGCAGGGATTTTGCTTTAAATATGGGAATTGCGGTCTGCGGTGAATTTGATGAGGAAAATGATGACAAATTTATCTATGACTATTACTATCCCTATCTGCGAGGAACAGGTATTACCACCACAGAGGATGTTTCCGTGGAACGTCATGCGGAAAAGGAATCCTATGCCGGCGTCTGTGACGACTTAAAAGTAGGGGTATCCCTGATATTTTACCTTCAGAACAGAATCCCCTATATCAAGGCGCAGAATCAGGGAAGACTGCCCATAAGGGGAACTACCCTGACCTTGTCGGCGCTTTCCCTGAAGGGTACCATTATGATGCCGATTCAGAAGGATGAATACCAAAAACGAAAGATTCAAAAAGAATCCAGAAACAGGACGAACCTGATTGCCGCCGCAAGACGTGGGGATGAAGATGCACTGGAAACCCTGACGCTGGAAGATATGGACATGTACTCCACCATCTCCAAAAAAATTCAGAAGGAAGATATTTTCAGTCTTGTGGATACTTATTGTATGCCATACGGAGTAGAGTGCGACCAATATTCCATTTTAGGTGAAATCACGGAGTGCAAGACAGTGAAAAATACCCTGACCGGTGAAGAAGTATATCAGATGACCGTCTACTGTAATGAACTGACCTTTGATTTGTGTATCAACGCAGTGGATTTATACGGGGAACCTCAGGCCGGCAGAAGGTTTAAAGGTATTATCTGGCTGCAGGGATTTATAAATTTTCCTGAATAGATTGACTGATACGCCTGTTATATGCTATAATTTATAATTGGTTCAGGTAATATAAATGTCTTCGTAGCTCAGGGGATAGAGCACTCGCCTCCTAAGCGAGGGGTCGGACGTTCGAATCGTCTCGGGGACGTAATAAAAAATGTCGGGAATCCTGGGGAGTCAGGGTTCCCGACATTTTTCTATATTAGTGAAACTTTATAAGAATTAAGGGAAAAAGCCAATGATTAAAATTAGGTACATGGAATCTTCCGATAAACAGTTTTGGTACAGTCTTGACAGGCATTTGCCGGAAGAGGAATTTAATAATAAGGTACGGACAAAAAGAGGCTACGTTTTTTTGCTGGATGAAAAGCCCATAGGATTACTGAGATATAATCTTTTTTGGGATAATACGCCGTTTTGCACTTTGCTTTTTATGGATGAAAAATATCAGGGAAACGGGTATGGAAAACAACTGATGGAATATTGAGAAAGAGACATGAAATCACAGGGTTATGGCATGGTAATGACGTCCACACAGGTGGATGAAACGGCACAGCACTTTTACCGTAAGCTGGGGTATAAGGACTGCGGCGGTTTTGTGATTGATATTCCCGCGTATGCACAGCCGATGGAAATGTTTTTTATTAAGTCTGTCCTGTCAGATTCTTAAGGAGAAGCGTTTCCGGAAAAAATAAAATTGTAGACGAAAAAACAGCATGACCGAAGCCATGCTGTTTTTGCAAAATACAATGCACTAAGCAGTTTTTTCCTTTTTAGCGGGACGTACCATAAAAAGGCAGATAAGTAAAGCAATAATATAAAGTACAATTGTGGCATAAAGCACGCATTGGTAACCGCTGGGATTTACCTTTAAAATTTCCGTAGTGCCGTCTGCCAGAACGTGTTCCAAGTCTACTTCATGTCCGAAAGTATTGACAATCCAGTTTGCCATCTGGTTTCCGGTAAGACCTGCAAACGCCCATGCGGAGAGGGTAATTCCATGGATGGCGCTTATGCTTCCCATGCCGTAATGGTCGGAAAGCAGGGTGGGTACATTGGAAAAACCACCGCCGTATCCTGCATTTACCACAAAGAGCAACGCCAGCACAATAATGATTAAGAAAAGATTTCCTTCCCCTTTCTCAATACCGCTTGTAACCATGACAAGCCCTGTAAAGACGATGGAAAGAATAAATATCAGTTTGTAAATGGTGTTTCTGTCTTTCATGGTATCAGCCCATGCGGAAAAACCGAGACGGCCGCCGGCATTGAAAACAGCGGAAACCGTGGAGATGATACCTACCGCGCCTGCAAGCCCAATACATTTTACAATCATTTTTTCCTGTGAAATAAGAGCAAGCCCACAGGTAATGTTGATATAAAACATCAGCCAGATACCGATATAGTTGGAAATGGGTTTTGTTTTGATGGTGGCAAGGATGCCCTGACCCTTTTCCTTTTTCTGGGGTTCATGCCATCCCTCAGGCTTATTCAAAAGCAGGTGTCCGGCAAACATCATAACAAAATATACGATAGCCAAAATATAAAACATTTTGTAAACGCTGCCTTCTCCAAGTCCTTTAAGCATTGCCTGCATAATAGGGCTGGCAATTGCTTTTGCAGCGCCAAAACCGGCAACCGCAAGACCGGTGGCAAGACCTTTTCTGTCCTCAAACCACAACATCAATGTTTTAACCGGGGATAAATAGCCTGTTCCAAGTCCGATTCCCATGATGAAACCATAGCACACATAAATACCGATTAGGGCTAGAGGACTTCCTTTGTGAAGACCGCCATAATAAATAAAGAAGCCTGTTCCCGCCATTCCAAGGGCAAAGCAGATTGCGGCAATCAAGGATGATTTGTGAATATCTTTTTCTACGACATTACCCAGAAATGCGGCAGACATGCCAAGGAAAAAGATGGCAAAGCTGAACGCCCATTCCGTCGCCCCTTTTGTGTGGCCGATATAGCTGGCAATTTCCTGACTGAAAATGGACCAGCAGTAAACAGTACCGATGCTGCAGTGGAGAAGAAGCGCCGGAATGGCAGCGCGTACCCACTTGTTTTGACATTTTTTCATGTTACTCATAATCCTTTCATTGGTAATTTATCTTTTAAAATCCATTTTTCCTTTCCCCATTTTACTCCTAATTATTTCAGTTTTCAAGTATCTTTCTACGCAAGAATAGCTGTAGAAAAGTATATATCCCGGTGCTATAATAATCATAGTCAGAAACGGAGGTTGGGAATATGGAAAAAAGAATAAAAGCTTACCGGCGGTATATGGACGAGCTTCTTGACCGGCTGGAAGGGCAGGAAGAAAGAGAGGCTTCCCAAATAGAAGAGTTAAAAAGAGAACACCTGGTACAGGTTGGATTTTTCCAGCATGAAAGACTGATTCATTTGATTGTCACAGCCGTATTTGCCCTTTTGGAAATACTTTCCATGGTTCTGGCGGTAGTTTCCCAGGGAATTTTTGCGCTGCTGCTTACGGTGGCGGTACTCATTTTGCTTGTTCCGTACATACGTCATTACTACATATTGGAAAACGAAGTGCAGAAGATGTATGGACAATACGACAGGCTATGTCATTTACTGTAATGCTATTTTGTTATATCCTGAAAAATCATATTGACGGCATCATCCAGGGAAATATCTTCCTTGAGCACGGTTTCGGGTATTATGCCTATAAAATCTTTCTCCTTCCACCAGCTACGCATTTCCGCTTCCCCGAAATCAAATCTGTTTGCTTTGGTTTCATGCCGCTTTATGGTCTCGTCAAACGGGATGTCATAATAATAAGCAAAAATTCTGTCTCCGAAAAGTTTTCGTGCAGCAGCAAAAAGAGGTTCATACCAATCCGCGTTTAATATTCCTTCCAAAATGACATATTCACAGTGACTGTATCCATATGTAATTAAATCAATCAGCAAAGGCAAGGCGGCTGTATCCCTGCCGTCATTTGCATACAGCATTTCACGTCTGACAATATCCTGCGGTATCATAAGGGTGTTTCTTCCGATTTTCCTTTGAAGCACTTTTGCAACACTTGATTTTCCGCTTCCTGAATTTCCACGTAATATAATTAAAGACGACATTCATTACCTCCTAAATTCATATTTCTATTATATGTTTGTATAGTCAGCATGTAAATAAGAAAAAATATAATAGAAGCTTTATGAATTGTTTATACAATTTTAGCACTCGCCTGTTGACAGTGCTAACAATGCGTGTTATATTACAAATATAACAATAAACAAAACCGCTAAGGCGGATAAGAAATGAATGGAGGAATGACTTATGATGTTACCTAGCATTTTTAATGATGATTTATTTGATGAAGTGATGAATATGCCTTTCGGAGGTGATTTCTTTGGTGACCGTGCTTCTTACGGAAAGCCGGTGAAAAGCCTGATGAAGACAGACATTAAGGAAACACAGGATGGATTTGAACTGGACATTGATTTGCCCGGATACCGAAAAGAAGAAGTAAATGCCCATTTGGAAAACGGTTACCTGACTGTCACTGCTTCCAAAGAAAGAAACGAGGATGAGCAGGACAAGAGTGGAAGGTACATCCGCAGGGAAAGATATACGGGAAGCTGTACCAGAAGCTTTTATGTAGGCGATGCCATCACAGAAGAAGATATCCATGCCAAATACGAAGACGGCATCCTGAAGCTGTCCGTTCCCAAAAAAGAAGAAAAGAAAGTGGAAGCACGCAAATATATTGCAATAGAAGGCTAAGGAAAACAATAGACCGGCGGAAATGCTGCCGCCGGTTTTATTTCCGTATTTTACATGACAGCAGCCCCAGCGTGCATTTGTTCCAACAGGACACGTTCTCACTCGGGTAAAAACACAGCGGTACATAGGAGGTTAAAATACAACCTCCAAGTACCGGTGTTTTTACACGGTCCTTTATGGAATCAAATGCACGCTGGGGCTGCTGCCATGTAAAATACGGAAACTCCGGTAAGAAACAGTTGAAAACATTTGTCAATAGTAATATTATAAATAGTAAGACATATGTGGATTCCGGTGGGGGAAGCCTTTGCTGAACACGATTTTTTTATGGGCATCCTCAATCTGAATTTGTACAAAAAGAAATGGAGGCCAATATGAAGTTTAAAGACATGCCTTACCAAAGAGTCGACTTTGACAAGGTCGGTGAAGAGTTTAAACAGTTAATGGCAGAGTTTGATGCAGCGAAAAGCGGTGAAGAGCAGTTTGAAGTACACAAAAAGTACTATGATTTGACAGACAGGGTTTCCACCATGATGACGATTGCCCATATCCGTCATGATGTGGATACAACGGATGCTTTTTACGATGCAGAGCAGGCATACTATGATGAAAAAGGACCGGAGTACAAAAATCAGGTAGTAGCTTATTTGAAAAAAATGTACGAATCACCGTATCGTGACTATCTGGAAAAAAGGATAGGGCCGGTTGCTTTTAAAAACATGGAATTGAGTTTAAAGTCTTTTGATGAAAAACTGATTCCTCTGATGCAGGAAGAAAATGCCCTGACTACGGAATATGACAAATTGATTGCCGGCGCAAAAATCGAATGGGAGGGAGAAACCTTTAACCTTTCCCTGATGCGTCCGTATTTAATCCATGTTGACAGACATGTGCGTAGGAAAGCATGGGATAAGGTTGCGGTTTTCTTTGAAGAAAATGCGGACAAGCTGGATGAAATCTATGACAAGCTGGTGAAAAACAGGGATGCACAGGCAAAAACCATGGGCTATCAAAATTATCTGGAACTCGGCTATTACCGCATGCAGAGAAACTGTTACGGGCAGGCCGACGTGGAAAATTTTCGCAGGCAGGTGAAAAAGGATTTTGTGCCTTTTGCCGAAAAACTGCATGAGCGCAGAAGGCAGCGTCTGGGCATAGATAAGCTTTCTTTTGAAGATGAAGGCGTTTACTTTTTAAACGGCAATCCCAAACCGACAGGAACGCCGGAAGAAATCATGCAGAGCGGACAGAAAATGTATTCCGAGCTTTCTAGCGAGACAAAAGAGTTTTTTGATTTCATGATGGAAAATGAGTTGTTTGACGTGCTGGGCAGAAAGACTAAAAAAGCAGGCGGCTATATGACGTATCTGCCGGTATATCATTCTCCCTTTATCTTCGCCAACTTTAACGGCACGGATGGGGACATCAATGTCATCACCCATGAATGCGGACATGCTTTTCAAGGTTACGTTTCCGGAAAAGACCCCATCCGTGAGCACAGTGACATTACGATGGAAACGGCGGAAATTCATTCCATGTCCATGGAGTTTTTTACGGAAAAGTGGATGGAGTTATTTTTCGGGGAAAGGGCAGAGGACTATCTTGCCATGCATTTGGAGGATTCGGCGGCTTTTATTCCCTATGGATGTATGGTGGACGAATTTCAGCATATTGTCTATGAGAATCCCGGCATGACCCCGAAGGAGAGAAAAGAAGCCTGGACGAAGCTGGAGAAGGAGTACAAACCGCATCTGGATTACGGCGACTGTAAATTCTTTGCAGAAGGAGGATACTGGCAGAGGCAGCCCCATATCTTTGACTATCCGCTTTATTATATCGATTATTGCATCGCACAGACCTGCGCTTTGCAGTATAAAACCATGATGGACGACGATTATAAGGCGGCATGGAGCAGTTACTTAAAGCTTTGTGAACTTTCGGCAAGTGATTTCTTTACCAATCTGGTAAAAATGGTTGGCCTGGAAAATCCGTTTGAGGATGGCAGCATCAAAAAGATGGTTGACAAATTAGAAAAAAGATACAGCCGGCTTATTTAGCCGGCTGTTTTTTTTGACCGTAATATAAGATGCCAAGGGCGCCCGGACCTGCATGGGTGCCGATACTGGGGCTGATGTCATTGATAATGACATTGGTGAAAGGGGTTTCTTCTTTGACCAGTTCTGCAACCAGTTCCGCGTCCGCAAGGCAGTTGCCGTGAACAATGCCCACGGGAAGGGAATAGTCAGTGTTTTCTTCCAGCGTTGCCTTCATACGCTCCACCAGGGTATGAAGGGATTTCTTCCTGCCGCGTGCCGTGCCTGCGGAAGAAAGGGTTCCGGCTTCGCTGACATAAAGAAAAGGCTTCAGGTTTAATGCGCTGCCCACCAGCGCCGTGGTTTTGCTCACCCTGCCGCCTCTTTGTAAATGGAAGAGGTCATCCACGGTAAACTGCACATTGATGTGATTTTTAAATTCTTCGATTTCGGAAACCACCTGCTCATAGGAAGCCCCGTTTTCTTTTAAGCGGTTTGCATGGATAACCATGATGGATTCCCCGAGGGAAACATTCAGTGAGTCAATGACGGTAATTTTGGCGTCTGTATATTCCTCCAGAAGTTCCTTTGCCACCATGCATACATTGTTGTAGCTGCCGCTTAAAGCGGAGGAAAAGCCTATGTGTATTATGTCCAGTCCCTGTTTTAGCAGGGCGCGGAATTTATCTTCGATGACAGCCGGGTTATTGGCTTGTGAGCCGGGAAGTTCGCCGTTTTTCATTCTCTCGTAAAATTCGGAAGGCGGCATGTTCAATTCGTCACCATACACAGTGTCCCCAAAAGAATAATATTGGGGAATGATGGTGGTATGTAATTTTTCTATGTATTCAGCAGGTAAATCGGAATTGGAATCGGTAGTAATACAATAATCTCTCATAAGCCCCTCCTTTTTTGTTCATAAATTATAGTATAGCATATAATTTAAAAACACGCAAACTTCACAAAGTGCCGGACTTATGATATAGTAGAAACATAATTTGACTGAATTTGAAGGAATATTACTGAATAATATACGAAATGAGGAATTGAAATGCTGACAGAGCAAAGATTTGAAGAAATTATAAAGCTGCTGGAGGAAAAAGGAACCATTACCGTACAGGAGTTGAAAGAGAAGCTGCACGCTTCCGAATCCACTATCCGCAGGGATTTGACGACGCTGCATGACAGTGGAAGGCTTATCAAGGTATTTGGCGGCGCAGTGGCGCTGCATTCCCGTATGCACACCAAAGACGTGCAGGTGTCGGACCGTACAGGCATTCATAAAGAAGAAAAAATCCGAATTGCCAGATATGCGGCGTCCCTTATCCGGCCGGATGATTTTGTTTATCTGGATGCGGGCACGACAACAGGATACATGATAGATTATTTAGAAGAAAAGCAGGCCGTTTATGTGACAAACGGTGTCAGTCACGCCAAACGGATGGCCGCTTTGGGATTTCAGGTTATTCTGCTTGGCGGAGAATTGAAATCCTCAACCGAGGCGGTGATTGGAAGCACAGCGCTTCTAATGCTGCAAAAATATCATTTTACCATTGGTTTTTGGGGGACGAACGGCGTCAATCAAAAAAGCGGATTCACAACACCGGACCATGATGAAGCCATGGTAAAGCAGGTTTCCATGGAACAGACGGAAAAAAGATATGTTCTCTGCGACCATGATAAGTTTAATCAGGTAAGTACGGTAACTTTCGGTTCATTTCTTTCGGCAGTGGTTATTACAGATAAAGAGGATGGAGAAGAGTTTCACAATTTAAAAAATATTATTGTAGTCAAATAGCGTGAAAAGAACTTCTAAAGGATTTGTAATCGGAAACATAAAAGGAAAAAGAACAGGCATACTTTAAAATAAGGATGTCTGTTTTTTGATTATACAACAGATAAAATGAGCATGTTTGACTGGATTTTGTTGATTATGCACAAATTTGAATGTAAATAAATGTGAATTAAATGTATTGATTATGACCGATTGTGATTGTATAATAACAATACAAATCAGATTCGTTCATATTCATTCAGACAAAATCAAAGAGGAGGTGAAAAAGTTGATATATACCATTACTTTTAATCCCGCATTGGACTATATCGTATCAGTGGAGGATTTTACCATGCATCTCACCAATCGCACCGACAGCGAGACACTTTTGCCCGGCGGAAAAGGAATTAACGTATCCATTGTACTGAAAAATCTTGGAATTAATAATACCGCGTTAGGTTTTACAGCCGGATTTACAGGTGAGGAGATAAGAAGAAGGTTGGAAGAAACCGGTATCCGCACAGAGTTTATCACGGTAAAGGATGGATTTTCCCGCATCAATGTAAAATTGAAAAATGTAGACGGAACGGAGATAAACGGCAAAGGACCCGATATTGACAACGACAGCTTAACCAGACTTTTATGCAGGCTGGACGATTTACGGGAAGGGGATATGCTGGTTTTGGCAGGAAGCATCCCGTCATCCATCCCGGATTCCATTTACAAAGACATAATGGAAAGGTTATCCGGAAAAGGCATTACCATTGTGGTTGACGCGACAGGAGAGCTTTTGGTAAATGTGCTGTCCTTACATCCCTTTCTGATAAAACCGAATAACCATGAACTGGGTGAGATTTTCGGGGTAACATTAAAAACGGCAGAAGAAGTGATTCCTTTTGCAAAAAAACTGCAGGAACGGGGAGCAAGAAATGTATTGGTATCCATGGCAGGGGAAGGAGCTGTTCTTGCAGCGGAGAACGGTCAGATATACCGCTTGCCGGTTCCCAGAGGCAGATTGGTGAATGCCGTAGGTGCAGGGGATTCGATGGTAGCAGGTTTTATCGCAGGATGGCTGCAAACAAAAGATTACGGTGAAGCTTTTAAAATGGGAGTTGCCGCCGGAAGCGCCAGTGCATTTTCAGAATTGCTGGCAACAAAGGAAGAAGTGGAAAATTTGTTACTGCAAATGGAAGCATAATCGTCATGTATAGGGAAAGAGAGGGTATTATGAGGATTACGGATTTATTGAAAAAGGAAAGCATTTGTCTGCAGGCGGCGCCTGTAGATAAAAACGAAGCATTGCAGCAGGCAATTGCCTTGATGGAAAAAAGCGGCAATATTAAAGATGCGGATGCATACAAGAAACAGGTATTGGCAAGGGAAGAAGAAGGGACAACGGGCATTGGAGAAGGGATTGCCATCCCGCACGGAAAATGTGATGCCGTAACTTTGCCGGGACTTTCCGCAATGGTGATTCCGAAGGGTGTTGATTTTGCTTCCCTGGACGGGGAACCCGTCAATCTTTTGTTTTTGATTGCAGCGCCCAATACAAAAGACAACGTACATCTGGATGTATTAAGCAAATTGTCCGTACTGCTGATGGATGAAAAGTTTACATCGGACTTAAAAAATGCAAAAACACCGGAAGAATTTTTACGGATAATTGACATAGCGGATGAAGAGGCAGATACAGCAGATGCAGTAGAAGAAAACTCATTGGGAAAGGAAACAGCAGAACCCTTATGCAGGATTCTTGCCGTAACGGCATGTCCCACAGGTATTGCCCACACATATATGGCAGCGGAAAGCCTGGAAAAAGCCGCAAGGGCAAAGGGTTGTTTTATTAAGGTGGAAACAAGAGGCTCCGCAGGTGCGAAAAATGTGGTAACAGCAAAGGAAATAGAGGAAGCGGACTGCATTATCGTGGCGGCGGATACCAAAGTGCCCATGGACAGATTTGCAGGTAAAAAAATGATTGAATGTCAGGTATCCGACGGTATCGGCAAGGCGGATAAATTGATAGAGCGCGCCATAAACGGAGATGCTCCCGTATATAAAGAGGGACAAAAAGCAGAAGTCAGTGCAGAACAGGGAAAGGACAGCTTTGGTCATCAGATTTACATGCACCTGATGAACGGCGTTTCCCATATGCTTCCCTTCGTTGTGGGAGGCGGTATCCTGATTGCCATAGCGTTTCTGTTGGATTCCATGGGTGTGGATATGGCAAGTCTGTCCCCTGATGAAAGGGCTAATTTCGGAACCATCACACCGGCGGCGGCAGTCTTTAAGGGAATCGGTGGTGTGGCTTTTGGGTTTATGCTCCCGATTCTGGCCGGTTACATTGCCATGAGTATTGCGGACAGACCGGGTCTTGCTGTGGGATTTGTAGGCGGCGCCATTGCGGCAAACGGCAAGTCAGGATTTTTAGGCGCATTGGTAGCAGGATTTCTGGCAGGATATGTGGTATTATTGTTAAAGAAGTTATTTGACAGGCTGCCAAAAGCCATAGAAAAATTGTCGCCGGTGCTGCTCTATCCGTTTTTTGGCATTCTGTTTATCGGCTTGATTATGACATTTATCATAGAGCCGCCGGTAGGCGCTTTGAATACAGCCTTAAATTCCGCTCTGCTGGGAATGGGCAGCACAAGCAAAGTTGTTCTGGGTATGATACTGGCAGGCATGATGGCCATTGATATGGGCGGTCCCTTCAACAAGGCGGCTTATGTATTTGGAACAGCTTCCATTATAGAAGGCAATTACGCCGTTATGGCGGCAGTCATGATTGGCGGCATGGTTCCTCCCTGCGCGATTGCACTGGCAACCCTGCTATTCAAGAATAAATTTACCAAAGAAGAGAGGGAATCCGGCCCTACCAACTTTATTATGGGTCTGGCCTTTATCACAGAAGGAGCAATTCCCTTTGCGGCATCCGACCCCCTGCGTGTGATTCCTTCCTGCATCGTAGGCTCGGCACTTGCAGGCGCCCTGTCCATGGCATTTGGATGCACGCTGATGGCGCCCCATGGAGGAATCTTTGTGTTCCCGGTGGTGGAACATGCGTTGATGTATCTGGTGGCACTGGTGGCAGGTACCGTAGCAAGCGCTTTGCTGCTGGGTGTATTAAAGAAAAAAGTTTCATAGTACGGTGTGTACGGAAAGGAAAATAAAAATGAGAGAATTTAAATATGTCATTACCGATGCGGAAGGGATTCATGCAAGACCGGCAGGCGAACTGATAAAGTTGTTAAAGGATTTTCAATCTGCGATTACCATAACAAAAGACGGAAAGTCGGCTGACGCAAAACGTATCTTTGGCGTGATGGGGCTTGCAGCGAAACAGGGACAGGAGATTACCATGACGGCGGAAGGTCCCGACGAAGACGCGGCAATTGCAGCAATAGAAACATTTTTAAAAGCAAACTTGTAATCCGGGGATGGCGGCAGTCCGGAGTCCGGCGGGATTGCGGACTGCTTTAGAGAAGGGAGCAGACAGTATGCGGACATTTCAGGGAAAAAGCGTTGGAAACGGCGTTGCAATCGGAAAGATTTATGTATATAAAAAGGGAGAACAGCAGGTCAAACGGTACAGGGTGGAAGATGTGGACGCAGAAGTGGCACGTTTCACGAAAGCACAGGAAACTTCCATTGCACAGTTACAAGATTTGTACGAAAAATCCGTAAAGTCTATTGGGGAAGCCAGCGCTGCGATATTTGAAATCCATCAGATGATGCTGCAGGATAATGGATTTGTGGAAGCAATCGAAAATATTGTTACAACCCAGTCTGTAAATGCAGAGTATGCCGTAGCTGCCACTGCCGACAACTTTTATAAGATGTTTTCCGATATGGAGGATGATTATATGAGGGAGAGGGCAGCCGATGTCAAGGATATCTCGGAACGTCTGCTTGCCGTATTAAACGGTAAAAGTGCGGGAATGGATGCATTAAAAGAGCCGGTAATCATTGCGGCGGATGACCTTGCGCCCAGTGAAACCGTGCAGCTTGATAAGGACAAAGTGCTTGCATTTGTCACGGTACACGGCTCCCTCAACTCACACACTGCCATTCTTGCAAGAACCATGAATATCCCGGCGCTTATCGGCACACCGGTTGCGCTTGACGAGGTGGACGGAAAACTTGCCGTAATAGACGGGGCAAAAGGCATTCTTTATGTGGAACCGGAAGAAGCGCTTTTAAAAACCATGCAGCATAGGAGAAAGGAAGAAGAGGAGACAAAGGCACTGCTTTTAACCCTTCGCGGAAAAGATAATATTACTTTGGACGGTAAAAAAGTACAGCTTTATGCGAATATAGGAAACAGCAAAGATTTAGCCATGGTGATGCAGAATGATGCAGGCGGCATAGGTCTTTTCAGAAGTGAATTTCTTTATCTGGAAAAAGATGATTACCCAACGGAAGAAGAGCAGTTTGCAGTATATAAAACGGTGGCGGAAACCATGGCGGGAAAGAAGGTCATTATTCGGACGCTGGATATCGGGGCGGATAAACAGGCGGACTATTTTCAGCTTGCGCATGAAGAAAACCCGGCAATGGGTCTCCGCGCCATCCGTATCTGCCTTACCCGGCCGGAGGTATTTAAAACCCAGTTAAGGGCAATCTTTCGGGCAAGCGCATACGGCACCATCGCCATAATGTATCCCATGATTATCTCTGTGGAAGAAGTAAGGAAAATAAAAGAGATAGTGTCAGAGGTAAAAAAAGAATTGGATAGGCAGGGCATTGCATACGGGGAGGTAGAACAAGGCATTATGATAGAAACCCCGGCAGCAGTCATGATGAGTGATGAACTGGCAAAAGAAGTGGACTTTTTCAGTATAGGAACCAATGATTTGACGCAGTATACCCTGGCAATTGACAGGCAGAATCCCGAACTGGATGATTTTTACGATTCCCATCATCCTGCTATCCTGCGGATGATTCAGACCGTGGTGGACAATGCGCACAGGGCAGGCATCTGGGCAGGCATCTGTGGCGAGCTGGGTGCGGATACTTCTCTTACGCAGACATTTCTAAAAATGGGAGTTGATGAACTTTCCGTATCCCCCGGCCGTATTCTTCCCATCAGGAAGATTATATTGGAAACTGATGTCAGCAAACAGTAGTAATAGGCTAACGTGCGCAACATATGCTAATAAATGCATAAAAAGTGCATAATTTGTAATAGATTTTCATAAAGATACCCTGTTATAATGAAATTGTTCCTGATAATTTGCATAAATTTTCATTATGGAGGGAGAAAATGAAAACAAAAGACGTATATTTAAAAACAATGAAGTTTGTCTGGCTGAAGCTTGCCTTAGGCAGCGCAATGATATTATTCTCATTGATTACCATGGCAATCTTTCTGGCAATCGGCAGTCTCGGCAAAGGAGGCGGCGTGGCAATTGCATTCTGGCTGTGGCTTTTTCTGGTATGCGGCGTTTTTGTATGGGTACAAAGATACTTTGGCTACATGCTGAAAGCGGGACACATTGCCATGGTAACAACGGCGGTTACAACAGGAAGCCTGCCGGATAACCAGTTGGAAGCTGCCAAGAGTATGGTAAAGGAACGCTTTGCCACTACAAATGTTTACTTTGTTGTAGACAGACTGGTAAGCGGTGCGGTAAGCCAGTTGCAGAGTGGATTGCAAAAGATTGACAATGTGCTGGGCGGTATTCCGGGTGTGAGTATTGTGGTATCTTTTGCAAAAATGTTCGTCCAGATAGCATTGGGTTATGTTGATGAGTGCTGTCTTGGTTATACTTTTTTACATAAGGAACAGTCGGCGTTTAAAAGCGCGGCAGACGGCGTGGTGATTTATTTCCAGAACTGGAAAAAGCTTTTAAAAGATGCGGCGGTGACCGCCCTGATTGTTGTGGGGATATCCGTACTGGCATGGCTGCTTCCGTTTGTTATCTTCACAGCTATTTTTTCAGCATTTGGCGTAAGCTGGATATTTGCCCTTTTTATCGGCATTATGTTTGCGGCAGTTATCAGAAGTTCCTTTGTGGACAGCTACATGATGGTTAAAATGATGGTGTCTTACATGGAAGTGGCGCCTACTACCCAGATAACCTTTGATTTGTACGATAAACTCTGCAAGCTTTCCAGCAAATTTAAGAACCTGTTTACGAAAGGACAGCAGGAACAGCCCACGCAGTACAATAACGTGCAGATGTAACTTAAGTTCAAAATGAAAAACAGCCCGTTGCAGGGCTGTTTTTTATGAGCATTTTGCTTTAATGCAGCAGTATATCAGAAATGCAGAGAAAATACTGCATACAATCAATCCTTCAAAATAAGGGCGCGGCCGACAGCATTGATTGGGTTTCTTGGGATTGACCCGGATTTTGATTGTTGAGCCTATCTGTGCATTGGATTTTACTTTGGATTTCATGATTAACCCTTTATATTTATACTTGACAGAGACGTAGCCTGTAGGATAATCATCGGTAGAGCTTCTTTGATTATTCTGGCTGGCAAATTCTATCCCTGTAATAACAGCATCCACTTCATCCTTAAACCGGTATACGTTTATCAGACTGCATATAAAACAAAGAAGACCGATGATAAAAGATATAATTGCCAAGGAAATTATAAAACCCATTAAACTTTCCCCCTGTCCTTTGATTTTCTGATTACTACTATAAAGCAAAAGAATAGAAATAACAAGGCATTAATGTTATAATGAACACGTAAAAATATTGATGGCAGACATAGGTTTAGATTTATGTCTGCGCATTGCGGACAAAGCAGAGAAGGAAAGGGAATTAACATGCAAAAAATATTGATTACCGGAGGAAGTGTTTTTGTCAGTAAGTTTGCGGCAGAATGGTTTGCTGCAAGGGATTATGAGGTTTATGTATTGAACAGGGGAAGGCATGAACAGCCTGCAGGGGCAAAAGTAATCTGTGCGGACAGACATGCTCTGGGAAACTGCCTGAAGGAGTACTCCTTTGATGCAATTTTGGACATTACCGCATATGATGAGGAAGATATCCGGGATTTGCTTGCAGGGGCAGGGGAAATCGGAGATTATATTTTTATCAGTTCCAGTGCCGTTTATCCGGAAACCTTTCCACAACCGTTTTGTGAGGAAGAGCCTGTCGGAGAGAATGCTGTCTGGGGAGAGTATGGACAAAACAAAATAAAGGCAGAACAGTTTTTGCTTCACAACCGCCCGGATGCATATATTTTAAGGCCGCCTTATCTGTACGGCCCCATGCAGAACCTTTACAGGGAGCCCTTTGTCTTTGACTGTGCCATGCAGGGGCGTGCATTTTACATACCGGGTGACGGCAAAATGCCGCTGCAGTTTTTCCACGTGGAAGATTTGTGCAAGGTTATGGAACAGATTTTGTTGACCCATCCCAAAGAACATATTATAAATGTGGGAAACAGTGAAATAGTTGACATTAACCGATTTGTGCAAATCTGCTATGATATTGTGGGACAAAGTTTAAATACCGTGCATGTGAAAGACCATGAAAACTGGCGGGACTTTTTCTGTTTTTACAATTACGGCTATGTCCTGAATGTAGAAAAGCAAAACCGGATTCTGCCTGTGCAGAAAGATTTGCGGCAGGGGCTTATGGAATCATTTGTCTGGTACAAGGAACATCAGGAGAATGTGGCAAAAAAAGAGTACATAAAATTTATTGATGAACATTTTTAGGAGGATAAACTATGGCAAGATACATTGAAGATGCAGGAATAAACCAGCCTTTTGACGTAGTCAGCATGGTTATGGAGGATTATATCTACCATAATCGTTTTTCCCGGGGAGACTGGGAAGGTGAACCGGTATATCAATGTACGGACAGTCACGGGAAAACCAGATACTTTAAGTGGAATTATGCAAGCGGTATTTTACACATAGAAGCATGGTTAAAAAATCCCTTTGGAAATGAAATGAACCTGAGCGGCTTGAGTGCGGGAAGGAGCGGAAAAGAGTACAAGGATGGCATAAACAGATTGATACAGAACCTGAGGAGCCATTCCGGCGCCATACATACCGGAAGCATCGGACAGGACCCGCTGCACCATCAGCCGGTGCCTTCTGTTTCTTTTGCGCAGCAATCAAGGGGGCAGTCAGCCGGTTATCCCGGACAGCAGCCGTCAGGACAATACACCACACATCCACAGCCGCCTGTAGGAGGAATGCCGTCCACGGTAAATCCGTCAAGTGTTCCGGTAGTTGTCCGCCCGAGTTGTGAGTATGGCGCGCCGGTAAACTCATCGTCCGGAATGATTTTGGGTATTTTAGGATTAATATTTGCCTTTTTCATTCCGCTTTTTGGCATTATATTCAGTGTAATCGGATTGCGAAAATGCCGCACCGGCAGTGTTTCCGAGGGTTCTGTTAAGACGGTTAAAGGTTTGAGTATCGCAGGCATAATCATAAGCATAGTAATGATAGTTTTTTCTGTTTTATTTGAGTGGTTTTACGGCATAATGCTGTTATAATAATTTGAATTTCGTCATTTCGCATTGGGGCAGCCGGAGCGTGCATTTGATTCCATAAAGGACCGTGTAAAAACACCGGCATTTAGAGGTTGTATTTTAACCTCTTATGTGCCGCTGTGTTTTTACCCGAGTGAGAACGCGTCCTGTTGGAACAAATGCACGCTCCGGCTGCCCCAATGCGAAATGACGAACCCCCATATCGAAACTCCAGTAAAAAATATTTGACGTACCCGCTTTCCTATGCTATAGTCATAATTGTATGGAAAGCGGTATTGGTGTTGTCTTCCATGCAAATATTTTCGACCACTTCCTGCATATGTGCGCAGCAAGTTAAGGCCAGACGGACAGCCGGGTCAACTGCCGATTGGCAACTTCGTTGCCTTATTGATTGAGTTAAAAGCTCAAATTTTATAAGTTGGTTACTATAAACCGGTGCATTTGCACATCTAACTTGTGAAACGGTCAATAAGAGTAGTAAAAGTAAAATATTTGCTATATAGACTCTAAACCCAATATCTGTTTTTTGTGATACTTCATTGCAACAGTAGTTTCATTGAAGGGAAAGCGTATCCCCAAGCGTTGATGCGCCGGACTTTAAGCATACAATGAAGAAGAATAAAAACATGATGAGCAAGTAATGGTGATGCATTGCTTGCTTTTTTTGTTTTGTAAGCCACAGACACTTTTTATACGAAGAAAAGAGGAACAGGCATGAGTGATAAGCTGAAACTGTATGGATTTAACAATCTGACCAAATCTCTGAGTTTCAATATTTATGATGTTTGTTATGCAAAGACACAGCGGGAGCAAAAGGATTATATTGCCTATATCGACGAACAATACAATTCAGAACGCCTTACAAAGATTTTAACGAATGTGACGGATATGATAGGCGCCACTGTATTAAATATTTCCAGTCAGGATTATGACCCGCAGGGTTCGTCCGTAACCATATTGATTGCGGAAGGCTCGATGGTGCCTGCCGGTTCGGTGATTACGGAAAATCCCGGTGAAACAATTCTGGCACATTTGAATAAAAGTCATATTACGGTGCACACTTACCCGGAGTACCACCCGGAGACCTGTCTGGCAACCTTCAGAGTGGACATCAATGTGGCGACATGCGGGGAAATCTCACCTCTTTCCACGCTGGATTATCTGATTGGCTCTTTTGACTCAGATATTATCACGATGGATTACCATGTAAGGGGTTTTACCAGGGACGTGGGTGGACAGAAGCTGTTTATGGACCACAAAATTACGTCCATACAAGATTACATTGAAGAGGAAACCTTAAGGCATTATGATGCGGTGGATATCAATGTGTATGAAGCAAATA
This sequence comes from uncultured Lachnospiraceae bacterium, assembly GCA_910577105.1. GTDB lineage: Bacteria > Bacillota > Clostridia > Lachnospirales > Lachnospiraceae > Acetatifactor. The sequence continues at coordinate 78,898 of CAJTMB010000004.1, forward strand.
TTTTCCATACGAAAATGCTAATCAAGGAAATTGATTTACAGAATTATCTGTTTAACAGTGATGTTTATGAACTGCCCCCGAAAAAAAGGCTGGAGATAACTGACAGTCTTCGCAGGGAAATGATTGAGATTTTCAGCGGGCGGAATATTTTTTAGAAGGACGGCATTATGTCAAGATTAAATCAGCAGAAGGCGCCTGTTTTTGAGGCGTTGCAAAAATTCGGAAAAAACAGAATCGTGCCTTTTGATGTACCGGGACATAAGAGGGGACGGGGGAACCCGGAATTGGTAGGGCTTTTGGGTCAGCAGTGTGTAGGACTTGATGTGAATTCCCAGAAATGTCTGGATAATCTGTGCCATCCGGTTTCCGTCATCAGAGAAGCGGAAGAACTTGCAGCGGACGCTTTTGGAGCCAAATATGCATTTTTGATGGTGGGAGGAACGACTTCTTCCGTACAGAGCATGGTTCTGAGCGCCTGTAAGCAGGGCGATAAAATAATTTTACCGCGCAATGTGCATAAAAGTGTTATCAATGCGCTGGTGTTAAACGGAGCCATTCCGGTTTATGTGAATCCCGACATGGATGAAAAGCTGGGAATTGCACTTGGCATGAAAGTAGGACAAGTGGAGGCGGCGATACGGGAAAATCCCGATGCAGTAGCCATTTTAGTGAACAATCCTACTTATTACGGCATCTGCTCTGATATGCAAAGCATTGTAAAGCTGGCGCATCAGTATGGGATGCTGGTGCTTGCGGATGAGGCTCATGGAACGCATTTTTACTTTGGGGAAAACATGCCGGTTTCCGCTATGGCGGCAGGTGCAGATATGGCGGCAGTCAGCATGCACAAATCCGGAGGCAGCCTTACCCAGAGTTCTTTTCTTCTGGTTGGAGGGAAAACCGTAAATCCCGGCTATGTCAGGCAGATTATCAATCTGACCCAGACCACAAGCGGCTCATACCTGCTTCTGGCAAGTCTTGATATCTCCAGAAAAAATCTTGCATTGGGAGGGCGGGAAGCGTTTGCAAGAGTCACTGCACTGGCAGAATATGCCAGAAAAGAAATTAATGCCATTGGCGGCTATTATGCCTATTCGGCGGAAATGATAAACGGTGACAGTATTTTTGATTTTGACAGGACAAAACTGACGGTCAACACACTTGGGCTGGGACTTGCCGGCATAGAAGTTTATGATATTTTGCGTGATGAGTATGATATTCAGGTGGAACTGGGAGATATTGCAAATATACTGGCCTATATTTCCATTGGTGACAGGGAACGGGAAGTGGAACGTCTGGTAAGCGCCCTTATGGAAATTCACAGAAAGTATAAAAAGGACGGAAGCGGTATGTTTACACAGGAATACATTGAGCCAAAAGTGGCGGTTTCCCCCCAGCGGGCATTTTATGCACCGAAAGAATCCCTGCCGCTTCATAAGACGGAAGGGCGCGTTTGCAGTGAGTTTGTGATGTGCTATCCGCCGGGGATTCCGATTCTTGCGCCCGGTGAACAGATTACAAAAAATATACTGGATTATATCTCTTATGCGAAGGAAAAGGGCTGCTCCATGACGGGACCGGAGGACACAGCCATAGAGAAACTCAATGTATTAAAAGAAGTATGGTTTTGAGGGGTAACAGTTTGGCTATACGGCATCGCGAAGCCAAAATTGCATTTTATGCAATTTTACGAGACTTATGGGCGCCAAAATGAGTTGAAAACTCATTTTGTGTGCATAAATGTTATAGTTTAGCCGAAGGCTGAACCGTAACTTTGAAGGAGGAAGCATCATGGAATTATGGTTTTCGGAAGCGCACACGCCAAATGTAAAACTGTCCATCAAGGTGGATAAGCAGCTTTACAGCGGGCAAAGTGATTTTCAGCGCATTGATGTCTTTGAATCAAAAGAGTTTGGCCGTTTTCTGACTCTTGACGGTTATATGATGCTGACGGAGAAGGATGAATTTATTTATCATGAAATGATTACTCATGTTCCGATGGCGGTACATCCGTCCGCAAAGAAAATACTGGTCATCGGCGCAGGGGATGGCGGGGTTATCCGGGAGCTGACCAGATATGCCGGTGTGGAATGCATAGATATGGTAGAGATAGACTCCCTTGTGGTGGATGTCTGTAAAAAGTACCTGCCTAAGACGGCATGCCGGTTTGACGATGAAAGAGTGCATCTTTATTTTGAGGACGGGCTTCGCTTTGTCCGTTCCAAAAAGCAGGAGTATGATGTCATTATTGTGGATTCTACTGACCCGTTCGGACCGGGAGAAGGACTTTTTACAAAAGAGTTTTACGGTAATTGCTATAAGGCCTTAAAAGAGGATGGTATCATGGTGAATCAGCATGAAAGCCCTTTTTATGAGTCGGATGCGGAAGCCTGTCTGCGGGCCCACAAACGAATCGTGGAAAGTTTCCCTATCAGCAGGGTTTATCAGGCGCATATTCCTACATACCCTTCCGGACACTGGCTGTTTGGCTTTGCCTCCAAAAAATACCATCCTGTACATGATTTTGACGGGGTTGCATGGAAGATGCTGGGACTTCAGACAAAGTATTACACGCCAAAGCTGCATGCAGGCGCATTTTCACTTCCGGCGTATGTGGAAAATCTGCTTCGCCAGGCAGAAATGTGAGAAGAACTTCAAACATTCATGCCAAAGGGTATTTTGTGAAGAAGTTTTATGTCTCACATTGGAGAATGCATCGAATTAAAAATATTAAGAAAGAGAGAAGAGGAAAAGCATGGGAAAGATTTTAGTGATTGGTTGCGGCGGGGTGGCTTCGGTTGCCATTCAGAAATGTGCACAAAATGCAGGAGTTTTTGATGAAATCTGCATAGCCAGCCGTACAGTGGAAAAATGTGACGCCTTAAAGGTGAAATTGGAGGAAAAGGGAACAAAAGCAAAAATTACCACCGAAAAGGTGGATGCGGACAATACCGAAGAGCTGATTGTCTTAATAAAAAAGGTGAACCCTAAGGTAGTTTTGAACCTTGCGCTGCCTTACCAGGACCTGACAATTATGGATGCGTGTCTTGCCTGCGGTGTGGATTATGTGGATACTGCAAACTACGAAGCGGAGGATACAGAGGACCCCAAATGGCGTGCGATTTATGAGGAGAGATGTAAAAAAGAAGGATTTACTGCATATTTTGATTATTCATGGCAGTGGAAGTACCGGGATAGCTATAAAAATGCAGGATTGACTGCAATTTTGGGCAGCGGCTTTGACCCGGGTGTTACAAGTGTTTTTTCGGCATATGCCCTGAAGCACTATTTTGATGAGATTCATTATATTGATATTCTTGACTGTAACGGAGGTGACCACGGTTATCCCTTCGCAACCAACTTTAACCCCGAAATTAATCTGCGTGAAGTATCTGCCAACGGTTCTTATTGGGAAAACGGAAAATGGGTGGAAACCAAACCCATGGAAATCAAACGCGAGTACCATTTTGCCGGAGTGGGAAAAAAGGATATGTACCTTTTACACCATGAAGAAATCGAGTCTTTGGCACAAAATATACCCGGCGTGAAGCGCATCCGCTTCTTTATGACGTTCGGGGAAAGCTATCTCACCCATATGAAATGTCTGGAAAATGTGGGGATGTTGTCCACGGCTCCTATTGTGTATGAAGGCAGGGAGATTGTGCCGATTCAGTTTTTAAAGGCGCTGCTGCCGGACCCGGCTTCTTTAGGCCCCCGTACAGTGGGTAAAACCAATATAGGCTGCATTTTCACGGGTATAAAGGACGGCAAGGAAAAATCCGTATACATTTACAATGTATGCGACCATCAGGAATGCTTTAAGGAAGTGGAGTCTCAGGCCATTTCTTATACCACGGGTGTTCCTGCCATGATAGGCGCCATGATGGTAATGGAAGGTATCTGGAAAAAGCCGGGCGTCTTTAATGTAGAAGAGTTTGACCCGGACCCGTTCATGGAAGCGTTAAACAAATGGGGACTTCCCTGGGAAGTGGAAGAAAACCCGGTTTTGGTAGATTAATCGGATTTGGGTGGGGCAAGTCCGTTTGTAAATTTCTTTTATACTGTTTGCCTTATGGAAGTTACAGAGGAATTTTCCCATCCAAAATTTTTTGAAAGAAGAAGGAGGGCGCGCATGGAGTGGAAGGATTTGCCGACGCCTTGTTATGTGGTGGATGAAGCCCTAATGGAAAAGAATCTGGAAATATTAAAGGGTGTCATGGACAGGACAAAGGCAAAAATTTTGCTGGCACAGAAGGCCTTTTCCATGTTTGAGCTGTATCCGTTGATTGGGAGATATCTGACAGGCACCACCGCAAGCGGTCTTTATGAGGCAAGGCTGGGGTATGAGGAGATGGTTCTTCCGCTAAACAGACAGGGAAAGCAATGTGAAAACCATGTATATGCCCCTGCGTTCCGGGAAGATGAAATGAACGAGATATTAAAATACAGCGACCACATTGTGTTTAATTCCATAAAACAGGCGGAAAAGTATGCAAAAAAAGCAAAGGCATTGGGGAAAGAGGTGGGACTTCGCATCAACCCCGAATGTTCGACACAGGAGGGACATGCCATTTACGACCCCTGTGCCCCCATATCCCGGCTTGGCGTAACACAGGAATCATTTCTTGAAAAATGCAGCAGAGATGGAGAGGAGTGGCTGGGGCAGATAGATGGATTGCATTTCCATACGCTCTGTGAGCAGGATGCGGATGATTTGGAAAAAACACTTTCGGAGGTGGAAGAAAAATTCGGCCGTTTTTTCACTAAATTGAAATGGCTTAATTTCGGGGGCGGGCATCATATCACGAAACCCGGTTACGATATGGAAACACTGGAAAAATGCATTAAGGGTATACAGGAAAAGTATGGACTCTCGGTATATCTAGAGCCGGGGGAGGCCGTTGCATTAAATGCCGGATTTCTTGTCACCACGGTACTGGAAATTGTGCATAACGGCGGGGATATTGCCATATTGGATACTTCGGCAGCCTGTCATATGCCGGATGTGCTGGAGATGCCTTACAGGCCGCCTCTTGCAGGCAGCGGTAATCCGGGCGAAAAAACGTGGAATTACCGTTTGGGAGGACCTACTTGTCTTGCGGGGGATATTATCGGGGAATATTCTTTTGATGTTCCCTTAAAAGAAGGTGACAAGCTGGTATTTGAAGACATGGCAATTTACTCCATGGTAAAAAACAATACCTTTAACGGAATGCCCCTGCCGGCTATTATTCTGAAAGAGAAAAACGGAAATTACCGCCTGATTAAAAAGTTTGGATATGCGGACTTTAAAAACAGGTTATCTTAAAAACGGAAGGAACTTACTATGTATGAATGCCCGAATTGTGCCGATAACCTGCAATTTGACATTGCCTGTCAGCAGTTATTGTGCCGCCATTGCAATACCATGGTGGACCCGTACAGTTTTAATAAGGAAAAAGATGCGGAGGAAACCACGGAGTATCATGTCACGGTCTTTACTTGTCGCCAATGCGGTGGGAAAATTCTAAGCGAAGATACGACAGCGGCAACTTTTTGCAGTTTTTGCGGAACAGCGGCCATACTGGACAGCCGTATCAGAAAAGAAAAGCGTCCTGAAAGAATCATTCCTTTTACAAGGACAAAAGAGGATTGTAAAAAAGCATATGTAAAAATGATGCGTCGGGCCATTTTTGCGCCAAGGGAATTGAAGAAGGCAGAGCATATAGAAAAATTCAGGGGAATTTACATGCCATATTGGATTTATTCCTTTGAAAACAAAGGAGAAATTTCTTTTAGCGGAAGCAGAAGCCACCGGAGAGGTGATTACCTGCATACAAAACATTATACCCTGAAAAGCTATGTGGACGCTTCCTATCAGGGGATTTCCTATGATGCCTCTGCAGCTTTTTCCGATACCCTGAGCAGCGCCATTGCGCCTTTTGACCTGACACAGGAAAAACCGTTTACACCGTCTTTTCTGAGCGGATTTTATGCGGATACCGGTGATGTGGATAGATGGGTTTACCAGAATGAAGCACAGGATATGGTGCTGGATGATGGTTTTCGTTATATGTCCAAAAATATTGTATGCAAGTGGTATCATGTTGACGACAAAAATGAGTATTCTCTGAAAAATGCCCTTCGCCCCGGATGTACCAATCAAGATTTGGTTATGCTTCCGGTATGGTTTCTTTCTTACCGGAACAAGGACAGGGTAGCCTATGCGGTGGTAAACGGGCAGACCGGAAAAGCAGCGGCAGATTTGCCGGTGGACAGGAAAAAATACATAATAGGTTCTCTGATACTTGCTTTGCCGTTATTTTTTCTATTAAATATTTTCTTTACAGTAAAACCCAATATACTGCTTTGGCTGTCTATTCTGCTTGCCCTTGTCTGCGGTGTGATTTCCGGTGTGCAGATGACACATATCCGAAGGAAAGAATCCGGGGAAGATGACAAGGGACTTGTTTATAAAAGATGTAAAAATAAAGGTTGGATGTATTATTCGGATACAGGGCATAGGAAAAAGAGCACGGGAAGTTCGGTTGGAGGTATCTTTTTTACCATTTTTGCTACCATCCTGTCATGTATGGCTTTACAGCCGATATTCTTAATGGAACTGGTCCGTGGGGGCAGTGGACTGGTAACGGGAATGATTGCCCTGCTGCTTTTTGCGGGTATTATAATGCGGCCAAAGATACAAAAGATGGAGCTATCTTTAAAGGATATATTTTCATGTCTGGTAAAACCGGCAGCAGTCATTTTGCTTTCCCTGTTTATTCTGTTGATTCATCCGGTTTCCGACCTGTACTATTACGGTGGGGCAATTGCTGCGTTGTGCGCGGTAATCTGGAACCTGATGGATATTATAGGCAGATATAATGTGCTTACTACGCGTAAACTGCCGCAGTTTAACAGAAGAGGAGGTGATGACATTGCGTAAGTTTTGTTTTCACCTGTTTGCTGCCATAAGTATTTTCGCGACTGTATTTTTGTGGAGCGGGGTAATCTGCCATGCAGAGTCGTCCTATGTGAACACGGAAACCGGATACAGGGCTGTGATGGAGGATGACGCATTCCTGCTTTCCGAAGAGGAAGAAAGGCAGCTGTTTGTCCTGCTTCAGGAAATTACTGCCTATGGCAATGCAGCATTTAAGACTATTGATAACAATTTCACAGATACGGAAAGATATGCAAGAAATTATTATCAGATTCAATTTGGCACGGATAGCGGCACTCTGTTTCTGATAGACATGGATAACCGTAATATCTGGATTCACAGTGACGGAGCTGTATACAAGGTCATTACCACTGCGTATGCAAATACCATTACGGACAATGTATACCGGTATGCTTCCGATGAAGACTATTTTGATTGTGCAAGCAAAGCGTTTGAACAGATGCTTTCTTTATTGAAGGGGCAAAAGATTGCACAACCCATGAAGTATATCAGCAATGGTCTGTTGGCGGCGATATTGGCGCTTTTATTAAATTTTGGCTTTGTCAGTTTCTTATCCCGGTTAAGAAAACCGGGGGAGAAGGAAATCATGGAAAATATTCCGAGACGGTTTTCCTACACCAAACCGACAGCAGTATTTACTCATAAAACACGCGATTACAGCCCTGTCAGTTCCGGAAGCGGAGGCGGAAGCAGCGGAGGGAGCAGCAGTAGCGGTTGGGGCGGAGGCGGCGGAAGCAGTAGCGGAGGCGGAGGCGGCCATAGTTTTTAGGTTTTGATGGAGAAAGGACAGATACAATGAACATCATCAAAGATTCTACACCATATGCGGACGGGTTTCGTATGCCGGCGGAATTTGAGCCGCATACCGGATGTATCATGATTTTTCCGGAACGGGCGGATTCCTGGCAGTACGGGGGCTATGCGGCGAGAAAAGCTTTTGTGCAGGTGGCCTGCGCAATAGCCCAATCCGAAAAGGTAACTGTTCTGGCAAGTGATAAGCAGTATGAAAATGCAAGGGCTGTTCTGCCCTCCCATATCCGCGTGGCGGAGATGTCCTCCAACGATGCGTGGGCAAGGGATTATGCGCCTACTTTTGTGGTCAACACGGAGGGTAAGATAAGGGGAATTGACTGGGGATTTAATGCGTGGGGCGGTCTTACTGACGGTCTTTATTTTCCTTGGGATAAGGATAACCGGATGGCACGAAAAGTTTGTGATTTATATGATGTGGACGTGTATGATAAGCGGGATTTTATACTGGAAGGCGGCTCCATCCATACGGACGGCGAAGGCACGGTTATGGTGACGGAAAGCTGTCTTTTGAGCAAGGGAAGGAATCCGTCTTTGAGCCGGGAAGAAATAGAAGGAACATTAAAAGATTTTCTGGGTGCAGAAAAAGTATTGTGGCTGCCGAGAGGCATTTATCTGGACGAAACCAATGAACATGTGGACAACATCTGTGCCTTCACGGCGCCGGGAGAGGTTGTGCTTTCATGGACGGAGGATAAGGAGGACGCGCAATATTCCCTGTCCCTTGCCTGTCTGGAGTATTTGTCAGGACAAAAAGATGCCCGGGGGAGAAAACTGAAGGTTCATAAGCTTCCTTTGCCGAAGCCGGTCTGCATAAAGGAAGAGGAATGCGAAGGACTTGATTTATGTGATGATGAACCCACCAGAAAGCCGGGGGACAGGCTGGCCGCTTCCTATGTCAATTTTTATATTGCCAATAAGGCTGTTGTCATGCCGGGTTTTGGAGAGGATACGGATGAAGCTGCAAGAAAGATATTGCAGGGGCTTTTTCCAGACAGGGAAGTAGTACAGATTTATGCAAGGGATATTCTTATTGGAGGCGGAAATATCCATTGTATTACCCAGCAGATACCGGGAAGGTAAGAATCATGCGCAAAATGCAGTTCGGAATGGAGGAAAAATGAGAAAAATAACGATTGCGGCAGTGCAGATGTTTTGTAACAGAAGCAGGGAAGAAAATATAAACGCGGCAGAAAGGCTGGTCAGGGAAGCAGCAAAGAAGGGAGCCAATGTCATTCTTTTGCCGGAGTTGTTTGAAACGTGGTATTTTTGTCAGGAAAAAAGATATGATTCTTATAAGCTGGCTTCCGTTTTGGAAGAAAACCCGGCTGTGATTCGTTTCCGCAAGGTGGCAAAGGAACTCTCTGTGGTACTGCCCATCAGTTTTTTTGAACGTGCGGGCAATACCACTTACAATACGGTGGCTATGATAGATGCGGACGGAACGGTGCTGGGTACTTACAGAAAGACGCATATTCCCGATGACCATTTTTATCAGGAAAAGTTTTATTTTACACCGGGGGACACCGGATTTAAGGTTTGGGAAACAAAATACGGAAAAATCGGGGTGGGCATCTGCTGGGACCAGTGGTTTCCGGAAGCTGCCCGCTGTATGGCGCTGATGGGGGCAGAAATTCTGCTGTATCCCACTGCTATCGGTTCTGAACCGATTTTATCCTGCGACAGTATGCCGCAGTGGCGCCGGTGTATGCAGGGGCACAGTGCTGCCAATATGATGCCGGTGGTTGCTGCAAACCGTGTGGGAAGGGAGGATGTAATCCCGGAACACGAAAACAACAACCAGGATTCGTCGCTTATATTTTACGGTTCTTCTTTTATTACCGATGAAACAGGGGAAATCATGGAAAGCGCGGACAGGGAATCCGAGAAGGTATTGTGCCATACCTTCGATTTGGATGCTGTAGAGGAAGGGCGAATGAGCTGGGGAGTATTTCGGGACAGGCGTCCTGAAATGTATGACACTATCCGGAAGGTGTAAATCTGATAAAGGGTATTATTGCAAATACCCTTTTTTGCTTAAGTCTGATTTTATCAGCTCCATGGCTTTTTGGGAAGGGGCTGCGATAGTATGGTAATGATAATCTTCCGTCAGGGCGCAAAGGGGTTTGGAACTGCTTTTTTCAGCTTTTTGGACAAACTCTTTTGCGTCTTCCAGATTGTTGATTACAAGGTCACACCGAATCTGGCCGTATATATCATGGTCAATGGAAACATCCAGCATCCGTCCTCCCAATTCCACAATGGAGGACATTTCATCCAGTATCTGTTCTTTGGTGTGCCTGACAAAAAGAACCTCCCTGTAAGAGCGGTCTTTGGATTGGGCCTGAAACAGGATATATCCTTTGTTTGTGGAAAGGATATTACGGTTTTCGGCGCGGAGCAGGGCGATATCCTGTACAATCACCTGACGGCTGACACAAAATTTTTTAGCCAGTTCGGTGCCGGATATAGGCGCCACCTGTGTATGTAATAATTCGATGATGTGAAGTCTTCTTTGTAAACCGTCCATAGTTATCAGATTACTCCTGTCATTCATTTTATTTTAGGGGAAAATTGTTAGCGCCCCTGCTTTTTTGGAGCCGGATACGTTCTTTTTCCATAAGATATCGTTCCAAGGAGGGTATTTTGTTACCAAACTGGCATCCATATACAACAATATTGTTTTCCAGTGAATAGCTTCTCACAATAGTGCCGTAAAGAGTAAAAGAATATTTTTGCCCTGTTTCTTCTATATAATCATTCAATTCCGTCTGCACTACGTCAAATTTTTTAAATTCTTTGTTTCTTTCATAAGACGTAAACGAGAAACCTGTTGTACTGACATCTTTAATGTTTCCCCTTATGCCATCCTTATATGTCCCGACAAAGATAAGCGCGTTAATTCCGACAAAACAGCGGAAAGCGCCCCGCCGGTTAAATTCTTTGCTCTCTTCCTCAGAAGCTATCATATAGCAAAAAGTACCATCTTCTCTTTTGGCTGTCTGTATCGTAACATTGTAAAAAATGTGTGGTTTTTTATCTGAAAAAGAAACTACGAGGTGTACGGTTATGCCTTTTCCGCTAAAAGATATAATTTTATCATTCTTTAAAACCGGCGCTGCAAGAATCATATGCTTTCGAGGAATAAAATCCAGCACAAGGGAAGGAAATTCCAGTTTCTGGTCTCCCACGGTAACCAGAAGCGTTATAGACTGTTCAGGTGTCAAATCTTCAATATGCATATGAAAATCATCCTTTCTGTATAGGGGTATTTGAAATAACAGGAAAGGTTACAAATTTGAAATTTTTACTTCGGGGAAATATTTACAATCAAATCAAAAAAGCTCCTAAAACAGGAACTTTTAAAGAAGAGTCGATGCGACAGGATTTGAACCTGCGACCTCTACGTCCCGAACGTAGCGCTCTACCAAGCTGAGCCACGCATCGAATCAGTTGAACATTAAAATAATACACTAAGCGGGCGGGGATGTCAAGATTTTTATGGGGTAGAGTTTCCACATTTTGCACTGCGGCAGCCCCGGCGTGCATTTGATTCCATAAAGGACCGTGTAAAAACGCTGGTACTTAGAGGTTGTTTTTCAACCTCTTATGTACCACTGCGTTTTTACCCGAGTGGGAACGCGTCCTGTTGGAACAAATGCACGCCGGGGCTGCCGCAGTGCAAAATGTGGAAATTCAATTTTTATTGCTTTAACCGAACCGAAAAGATATAATAATAGACAGAAAAAGGGAGGAAACGGTCGTGTATGATGTAATTGTAACATTGAAAAAGGGTGAGGGCCGCGCTTTAAAGTCGGGCGGCGCGTGGGTTTATAACAATGAAATAGAATCTATTACAGGAAGGTTTGAAAATGGGGATATTGTAACCGTGCATGATTTTGACGGTTTCTTTTTGGGATATGGGTTTATAAACACAAAATCAAAGCTGACGGTAAGGATATTGTCCCGCAAAAAGGGGACTGTGATTGATGATGCTTTCCTGGAGAGAAGGGTACAGGATGCATGGGACTACCGAAAGCAAGTAACGGATACCGGAAGCTGTCGTTTGATTTTTGGGGAGGCGGATTTTCTTCCCGGTATTGTGGTGGACAAGTTTGCCGATGTACTGGTGGTGGAGTCTTTGGCGCTCGGTATAGACAAGTTGAAAATAAATATATTGGAAGCCGTAAAAAGGGTGTTAGCAAAAGACGGCGTCTGCATCAGGGGCATTTATGAGAGAAGCGACGCAAAAGTGCGTGAGCAGGAAGGCATGGAACGTCGCAAAGGATTTATCGGGGAAGCATTTGACACACAGGTGGAGATTGTGGAAAACGGCGTCAGATATCTGGTAGATGTGGAAGACGGGCAAAAAACAGGTTTCTTCCTTGACCAGAAATATAACCGTGCCGCTATCCGGAAAATATGCAGCGACAAAAAGGTGCTGGACTGTTTTACACATACAGGCTCTTTTGCCTTGAATGCCGGAATGGCAGGGGCAAGTAAGGTGCTGGGTGTGGACGCTTCGGAGCTGGGCATTGCGCAGGCTGAAAAAAATGCAAAGTTGAATCATCTTGAGGACAAGGTTTCCTTTCTCTGTGCGGATGTGTTTGATTTGCTTCCTAAGCTGGAGCAGGAGGGAGAAGCGTTTGACGTGGTGATTTTGGACCCGCCTGCCTTTACCAAGTCCCGAAACTCCGTTAAAAATGCGGTAAAGGGGTACCGCGAGATTAACCTGCGGGGTATGAAGCTGGTAAAAGACGGCGGTTTTCTGGCAACCTGTTCCTGTTCTCATTTTATGGACGCCGGGCTTTTTAAAAAGACAATAGAAGAAGCGGCAAGAGGAGCGCACAAACGCCTGCGTCAGGTTGAGTTCCGGACGCAGGCGGCGGACCATCCCATTCTTTGGGCGGCGGACGCATCTTATTACCTGAAGTTCTACATTTTTCAGGTGTGTGAAGAAAGATAAAAATTTAAGACGGACATAGTTTTACAGTAAAATGGTGCGGGATGAACATCTTTCCTCCAGATTACCGTAACTTCAGTAGTATCTGGTTCAGCCGGTCAATACTTGTTTTTTGGAACAGGTTTTCATCCACACAGAAACGCTTGGATAAAAAAGATATTTCTATTACCTTTCTCTTTGAAAAGAACAGGCGCAGACCTTGGATAATACAGAGTAATACCGCTGCATTTATAAACCAGGAAGTCCAGCTGGTATCCAGAAAAAAGAGATAGTCGCCCAGTTTTCCCGCAATTATGTTAAACAATTCCAGAATACAGGCAAACACAACAAATTGTACCAGTTTTTTGGGGGAGCGCTTGCTCAGGCTTCCCAAACCCATGTAATCTTTTATGCTGCAAGTATCCCTGCTGTTTTTTACAGGGCAAAATTCTTTATTTACAAGATAATAAAAGTCCCCTTCTATCATAAACAGTTCATCCGAAACGCGAATGCTGCAGTACTTGTTTTTCAGTTTACCTTCAATATGTAATAGTTCCATAAGTTCCACCTACAGTCCCAGCAGATTTTTTTTCATAATGTCAAATTCTTCTTGTGAAATCAGCCCCTCTTTTAAAAGGTCGGAGTATTTCCGTAATTCATCTGATATGCTGCTTTGTGCCGTCGGTTGTACGGACGGTTCGGTGACAGTAACTTTTGCAGCCGATTCCTCCGCCAAATCTTTTGTCCGCCTGAGCTGCTTCTGAAAGTCATCAATTTCCGCTTTTGCATAGTAGGAAACGTTAAAGGCGATAGAGCCGCCGGCATATTGAATCTGAAACATGGTTTTCCGTTTTTTAAAGTAGTCAAGAAATACGAGGAAGCAGGAAATTAAAAAGGTAACCAGCAGACCTGCAGCTACAGTAACTAACGATGTAATTGTAAAAGCTTTGGAAGTTTCTTTTTGAGCCTCTTTGTAACGCCTTTCATAGTCGGATTGTTCGTACTGCAAACTCCGTAACTCTGCAATTTCGGACTTGGATTTTTCGTTGGAATCTTTCAGTTCTTGGATTTCTGTCCGGAGTTCCCCTATTTCGGTATCATATTCCGTAGGTATTACCGGTATTTCTATTTTATCGGCAAAAGGAGCATCCGGATGCGTCTTTATATAATCAGTAACTATCTGCGCTAGGGAAAGTCTGGTTTCACTGCCGGCATAGGAGGGAGCAACCTTTTCGATAAATTCTCTATATGCCGCCTGGAATGCCTCTTCTTCTCCATTGTTCAATCTTGATTGTATGTCTGTGAGAACATCCTCATGGGAGGAATCAATAATTTCCCAATATAAATCTAGAATTTCGTCATCATCATATAAATCAATGGAGCGATATGCAAGTGCAATAACTTCATAGCGCACTCCCAAAGACGATACATACCATATCATGCTATCGTAATAAGCCAATTCACCATTGTATGTATGATAGGAAAGCATATTATTCCCATTTAAATAATCATAGTAATCATGGTTGCACAGAGCGGCAAAAGCCTCTTCAGTGACGCCTATATCAAAATAAAAAAGACTATCAAACCAATATGCCTTCCCATATAAATCACACAAAAGACGGTACATTTCGCTATTATAGAAGATATCGTCTAATTGACAGAGATATTCTTCATATGCATAATTGATTTCCGTGTTATATAAGAATTCTTCAAAGGGTATATTGCCCGTGTTTTCCAGGTAAATCTGAAACTGCAGCATTTCTTTTTCCGACAATTTATTTTCCAGTTTCTCTATTAATTTATTGTTTTCCTCAATCTCTTCCTTTATAACAAGGATGACTTTTTCACTGTCATCAATCTTAGCAATGGTTGCTTTCACTTTGTCTGCTTTTGTCTGATAATTCTCGATATTCTCCCATCCTGAAACTATTCCCAGGACACTGCATCCAAAACTGGTAAGCATTACTGCGAGCGCGGCAAGCAATCCCAGCAAAATTCCCAAATACCGCCTATAGATAAATCCGCTTCCAGTCACATCTTTGATGTCAACAGTTCTTTCCTCATCTGTCTTAATAAGAGCTTTTCCCTGTCCACTAAAACAACTCCCACGAAAATAGACCCTTTTGTTGGAAATTACGGCAAATCCTTTGCTTAAATTTCCGCTTGCAAGGTAATTCATAATATAACCGTTTCCTAAAGAAGATACATATTTTTCTTCCCTGTTGACAAAGTATTGGGAAAATCGGTTAATATCGTTGTCTGTCAGAATGCATTGTGCGACTTCCTGCGAACTTTTGTGCTTTCTTATCCCTAATAGTTTACGGTTTACAATAATGGCCACAATTACAACAAGCACCATGATAACGGGTAATAAAGCTTTGTATTTGAATATTGCGCATAAAATAATAATGATAATAACTGCAATAACGGAAAAAGCCAATTTGGGATGTTTAATAATATACTGCTTTGCAATATAACCTGAATTTTTCTGTGCAACAGATAACTTTTCACCGCATTCAGGGCAAAAATTGTCTTCAATTGTTGTTTTTGCACCGCATTTTTTACATTTCATAATAGTTCTCTCCTTTTTTCACAATACTAGAAAACAAACAAAGGCCAATTAATTTAGTCGGAACAATAGTGAGTTTGCAGTGATATATTCCGCACCATTGTTGCAGTCGATAGTGTCTGCCATGCCGACAAATAAGCCGTCATAGCCGGCAGGTGTCAGAAACTCCCATTGACAGGTGTAATTCCAGACAGCGCTGTCGGGCTGCCAGTTCCACTCACTTGTGCGGCGGTATTTGCATTCCGCATATTCCTGTCCGTTCCAGCGGATGGTGAAGGTGTAATAGCCGTTTTCATCACTTTCTTCCGACAGTGTGTACCAAAAGGTACTTCCATAGTAATAATCACTTTTCAAAGTAGATAAGAAAATATCATAGTTATTTGCATTTTGGTCTCCGAATGATGCCTGCAATTCCACTGTTTTCCACTCGCAGCCTTCCTTTGCTTCATGTGTGTCGTCAAAAGCAAAGGTCTGATAATCCGTTACGGCAACAGTTCCAGTTGTTTTAGGGCTGTTTTCGGTTTCAGCGCAGTGAGTGGTAAATTCGTAAATTTCCTCAGATTTTATAAACCGTGCCTGAATATAATCCTGATATTCGACAAAGTGAGGAACGGGAATATCATTCCCCGTCTTTTCACAGTCATCGAGGCGGAAAAACAAGGTGTTTTTGTCTGCAACATCATATATATACATTCCATCATCCCATGTATTTCCATAATCCAGGTAGGATATTACTGCACCGTCATAGCCAATCGGAACCCTGAAATAATGGTCGCAGTCATATGTTGTAATATTACCGAAGTAGGACCACCTGTCGTTAAAAGAGCGATATGTACACTTTGGATAATCCTCGCCAAGATAATTTACAGTGTAAAGCCGATTTCCGCTTGACTCATCCAGAAAAGAACTGTCGTCCCATCCCTCAATATCATAATAATTTTCGAAGGAAGGATTCTGGCTGGCATATTCACCGTCAAAGAGTATATTTACATGTACACTGCGCCATTCGTAGCCGTCTATATTTTCCAAATATTCCATATTTTCGACAATATGATAATTGTAAAATGTTAAATGACCGGTTGTCTTTGTGGAAGGGTCATCCTTAGAGACGGAAGTAACATAGTCATAGGTGACATTTTCTTTTGCATTGATAGTTAATCCATGCGTCTCAAAGGCGGCGGTCAGGGGTTCTCCTACATCCTCCCCACATACGGTACAATTGGCTCCCTGTTGGTAATTTGCTTCCGTCAGTTCCCCATGTCCTAAGGGCTCTCCGTCAGTTTCCCTGCATTCGCTGCATGTTTTTGGTATTGTGCAAGTGGCATCCGCCCATGTGTGCCCTAAAGGCACTCCCTCTGTTCTCCCGCATTTTGCACAGGTTTGAGGCGCTGTACAGGTTGCGTCCTGCCATTCATGCGATATGCAGCACCCCGACAGACACAGCATTACGGATATTACTGATAGTCCGGATATGAGTTTTTTTTTCATTTTAATATCTCCTCGGTATATATTTTATAAATCCTACTTTATCCTACTTTAAGCGAGCAGTCAAGAATGTATAACACAATTTGCTATATTGTAGGAAAAAAGGAGATGTGCTAATGAAGCCGTTAAAAACCAAAGTAAGCATTACTCTCGACACAGATTTGATTGAGATTATTAAAGATTTGGCAGAGCAGGATGACCGTTCATTTTCTCAATATATAAATTTGGTTCTAAAGGAATATGTAAAAAGTCAAGGTCTGAAAAGAAAAGACAGAGGTAGCAAATGATAATGGGGATTACAGAATGAAAATTAAATATAGCTTTTGCTTATTTTTATGTTGACATCCCGGCAATTTGTGATATAGTTCTAAATGCAAATAAGTTGCATTTGCAAATTAGTATAAATCTATGTAATTGCGTCGCAGGTTTGCGAAGTGTGGGGGTATACACATGCTGGATGTCATTTTGGATACTGTAATAGATAGTGTAAAACTGATTCCTTTTCTGTTTCTGACTTATCTCATTATGGAGTGCTTAGAGCACAAGACTGCGGGAAAAGTAAAAGACGTTATACAAAAAGGAGGGCGGCTTGGTCCGCTGTTTGGCGGCATACTGGGTGCGGCGCCCCAGTGCGGTTTCTCAGCAGCAGCTTCCAATCTGTATGCGGGCAGGGTGATTACATTGGGTACGCTGGTTGCCATTTATCTTTCAACATCGGATGAAATGCTTCCCATTCTGATTTCAGAAGCAGACTCGGTGGGTTTTTCCCCTATTTTAAAAATTCTTGCCATGAAAGCATTGATTGGAATTGCGGCAGGGTTTGTAATAGACTTAATAATGCGCCCAAAACCGGACGGACAGGACCATATTCATGAGATTTGCGAACATGACCATTGCCATTGTGGGGAAAACACGGGAGTTGTAAAATCGGCTTTTGTCCATACGGTAAAAATTACGCTGTTTATTGTGCTAATATCCTTTCTTTTGAATATGATTCTTTTCTTTTTAGGGGAGGATGCTTTGGCCGGGCTGATATTAAACAGGCCGTTTGTCGGGGAATTGCTGGCAGCCCTGATTGGACTGATACCAAACTGCGCTTCCTCCGTAGTCCTGACCCGGCTTTACCTGGGCGGAGCCATGAGCTTTGCTGCCTGCATGTCAGGGCTTCTGGCAGGCGCAGGCGTTGGCATTCTGGTATTGTTTAGAGTAAACAGGAATAAAGCGGAAAATGTGAAAATTGTGCTGCTTTTGTATGCTATCGGTGTTCTGACAGGAATGCTGCTGGAACTGTTTCACATCACTGTTTAACTGGGCGGATTGTATACACATGGAGGAAACATGGAAACAAAGGATATCATTTACCCCAAAGGAATAAAGTGGACCAGACAACGTAAAGATGTCTGTAAGGTACTTGTGGAAGCGAAAGAGCCGCTCAGTGCAGTGCAAATCTACAACCGTATTCTGAAAAGAGAAGAGGAGGTAAATTATGCCGTATCCACCATTTACCGTATTCTTGCCATGTTTGAAAAAGCCGGATTTGTAGAGAAGAGCACATACATGGGTGACGGCACGGTGTTGTATGAGTGGAGCAAAGGGGGACATACCCATTATGCGGTCTGCCTGTTATGCCATAAGCGTGTGGCGCTTCGTGCCTGTCCTTTTGAGCACCTCCATCTGGAAAAGGATATGGGGGATTTTAAAGTAACAGGGCATAAACTGGAGTTGTACGGTTATTGCAAAGAATGTGGAAGAAGTCTGATACAGGAAAAGTAATGGCCGGAAAAGGGGTCTGCGACAAAAATTCAGAAAAAATTAATTTTTTTATAAAAAGTACTTGCCAATTTGTAAGCAATATAATATAATAATTTTTGCGTTGTAAAAAGACATATTTTGCGCCGCTAGCTCAGTTGGTAGAGCACCTGACTCTTAATCAGGGTGTCCAGGGTTCGAGCCCCTGGCGGCGCACGGAGTACCGATTTTCGGGGTTATCCCGGGGGTTGGTGCTTTTTTTATATAGGAGGATTACAATATGATTTTTGAAACACATGCACATTATGATGACGATGCCTTTGCAGGGGATTGTGATGAGCTGCTGCTGTCTGCTTCCGAAAACGGAATCGGAAGGATTGTAAATATAGGAGCAAGCCTTTCTTCCTGTAAAAAAACTATGGAATTGATGGAGAAATACCCGCATGTTTTTGGCGCATTGGGAATCCACCCGAGTGAAACAGGTGAAATGGACGAAAATACTTACAGTTGGTTACGGGAAAATCTTACACATCCGAAATGTGTGGCGGTGGGAGAAATAGGCCTTGACTACTACTGGCCCGAACCGGGCAGGGAGATTCAAAAAAAATGGTTTATCCGGCAACTGGAACTGGCAAGACAGCTAAAGCTTCCCGTAGTCATTCATTCCAGGGATGCGGCAAAAGATACCATGGAAATCATGAAGGCGCAGCATGCAGAAGAAATCGGGGGCGTCATTCATTGCTTTTCCTATACAAAAGAAACAGCGGCGGTATTTCTGGATATGGGATTTTATATCGGTATTGGGGGCGTAATCACTTTTAAAAATGCAAAAAAACTGAAGGAAGCGGTGGACTATATTCCGTTGGAGCGTATTGTGCTGGAAACGGACAGTCCCTATCTGGCGCCGGAACCTTACAGGGGAAAGAGAAATTCGTCTTTAAACATTCCGTATATAATAGAAAAAATTGCTGAAATAAAGCAGGTGCCGGCTTCTCTGGTGGAAGAGATTACCTGGAGAAACGGGGAACAGCTTTATCATTTCATGTAAGAATAAGAAAGAGAAAATGCAAAACAATAAAAAATTATTGATTTTCGATAAATTTATATTGACAATCGAAAAATGTCATGCTATATTAAGAAAAATGTTGCAAGGGAGGCGTACCGTTGAAAAAAGAAAATATTATCCGGATAACAAAATATTTACTGGATTTCATGTTTTTTGGAGGGATTCTCGTCATATTGACTCTGCCGTTCTCTTTAAAATGGGCAGGCAATTATTTACCCGAGATAGAAGCGCATTATGCTGAAATGGTGATAATATATTTTGTTCTGGGTATCCTTGGCATTGCTATTTTAGGTGAATTAAGGAAAATTTTCCGTACTGTGCTGGCCGACGATTGCTTTGTATACGACAACGTCGTAAGTCTGCAGAGGATGGGGACGTACAGCTTTATGATTGCCCTCGTTTCCATGGCACGGACGCTTATTTATTTGACAATTGCAATGCTGGTAGTGATTCTGGTCTTTATCATTGCTGGGCTTTTCAGTAAGGTATTGGCGTTTGTTTTTGACAGGGCGGTCAAATATAAAGAAGAAAATGATTTGACTATATAAGGAGGTGCCATATGGCGATAAGAATCAATCTGGATGTGGTTATGGCACAGCGCAAAAAAGGGTTGACGGAGCTTGCAGGAGAGGTAGATATTACGCTGGCAAACCTATCCATATTGAAAAATAACAAAGCAAAAGCAATCCGCTTTTCGACTCTGGAAGCGATTTGCAAGGCTCTTTCGTGCCAACCGGGAGAGATAATAGAATATGTGGAAGATGAAGAAGAAAGCGAGGAAAAAACAGATGGACAATAACAATAATGGTTATCCGTCAAACATGCCGCAGCAAAATATACAACAAGCGGGCACGCAACAGGTGAATATGCCGCAGCAGGCGGGCACACAACAGGTGAATATACCGCAGTCGTCCATGCCCCAGCCAAATATGCCCCGGCCGGTTTATTATCAGCAGTATGCGCCGCGTCCGTATATCCCGGTAAAGAGGCCGGATACGGAGCAGACAAAATGCCTGAAGGGGAACTTTGGGATTTTAGGGCTTGCCAGTTTTTTGTATGCATGTTTTTATACATTATGTATGTATAAGAACGGAAGCGGCATCACATACCCTTTTTTTCTCGCAGGAAGTCTTTGGTTTTACTGCTTCTGTATGAAAAAACTGGGGATTTCCTTAAAAAAAGACAGCATCTTTTACATGGTTAGCATTCTTCTTTTGGGACTGTCCACTTTCTGTACGGCGGATTATAAAATAATTGCCATGAACAAAACAGGCATATGGGTACTTACCATCAGTTTTCTGCTGCACCAGTTTTATATGGATAAAAACTGGACGTTCGGTAGGTATGCAGGATATGTGATAGCAGCGGTTTTCGGAAGTATCGGTGAAATTGCCAGACCTTTCCTTGATTTTGCAGGTTATCGGAAAAGCAGGGGAAAAAAGGGCAAGGGCGTACTATTCTATATCATTATCGGATTATGCTTCAGCATACCGCTATTGGCGTTTGTGTGGCTGATGCTGATGAGCGCCGATAAAGTATTTAATAATATGACGATACAGATAGTGGATAAGCTGGATATTGGAAATATCATCGGAATATCCGCCATGACAATATTTATGTTTTTTATGGCATATTGTATCATGTCCTATTTGTGCAAAAAGGAATTTTCCGAAGAAAGCCGGAAAAAAATACAGATGGAATCTTTGATTGCCATTACGGTGACCCTGCCGATAACGCTCCTTTATGCAGTGTTTTGCGGGGTGCAGATAGTCTGCCTGTTTTTTGGCAATATAGACCTGACCAAATTCAGCTATGCCGAATATGCGAGGGAAGGCTTCTTCCAGCTTTTGTTGATTTGCGTGCTGAATCTGGTGCTGGTACTGGCAGGACACGCATTTTTTAAAGAAAATATTTGGCTGAAAGTAATTCTGGCAGTTATGTCCGGATGCACATATATTATGATTGCTTCTTCGGCTTACAGGATGGTATTGTATATCAAGCATTATTACTTTACGTTTTTACGGATTTTTGTGCTATGGTCTCTTCTGGTGCTGTTTATATTGCTTACCGGTGTGATTCTCAGCATATTTGTAAAAGAATTTCCACTCTTT
Organism: uncultured Lachnospiraceae bacterium; assembly: GCA_910577105.1. GTDB lineage: Bacteria > Bacillota > Clostridia > Lachnospirales > Lachnospiraceae > Acetatifactor. Next base: position 100,573 of record CAJTMB010000004.1, read on the forward strand.
AAGTATAGCATGATTGTGGTGACTGTCTGTTATCTGCTGCTTGCCTTTGCACGCCCGGATTATTGGATTGCAAGGTTTAACGTGGCCAATATGGGCGACAATAAAAATGCATTTTTTGATGCGGATGCCTATCAGGATTTTGGATACCTTTCCAGATTGTCGGCGGACGCAGCCCCGGCTTTGGCAGAGTATTTGGCGGAGGAAGGCTTTGCCATGGAAGACGCGGCAGAAGCAGTGAAGGAACGGCAGAGATGGGAAGAAGGCGCAGGCGCTTATTCCTCCTATTATGACCTTTACGGCGGTTGGCGGGATGAAGAAGACAGTTGGGGATATTATTACTTAGGCCGAATCTATGAATCCTATGACAGAATGGGTATCAGAAGCTTTAATTTGTCAAAATATATTGCTTATCAAGTACTGAAGTGATGACGAAAAATGTCGAAGTGTTACGAAATTATTAAAAATTTTAAGAAATTCTTAAGTGGTTTCCTACCTTGAATAATGTTACAATAGATTTGATAGAATGCTGTTTAGTCAAGCGGTTACACAGGATTCTGATTGAGGGAAGACTTTATCGGTGCAGTATCGCAAGCGCGGATTACGATATGCGGGGGTAGAGAAATGATGAAGGAAAAATATAAAAAACGCATATTTGTATCGGGTGCTGTTACGGTTTTTTTGGCTGTAATGTTAACCGGCTGTCAAAGTGAAGACGGAAAGAAAACTTCGCAGGCATATTATGTCATCAGTGAGGAGCTGGATATTAAGAAGACAGCGGATAAAGCACAGGAAATATTGGAAAATGCGGACCCTCAATCCGAAGGCCAATCAGTAGAAGAATAAAAAGATAAAGTGTTGTGGATATAATAACCACAACACTTTTTTTAAATTATTTTGGTGGTCCACTGGCTGCAGTCCCAGACATCACTTGCAAACCCTTCATAAAAATCCGGCTCATGGCAGACTATCAGGACGCTGCCTTTATAAGAGGTAAGAGCGCGTTTCAGTTCTGCTTTGGCGTCTACATCCAAGTGGTTGGTAGGCTCGTCCAAAAGCAGAATATTGGTTTCCCTGTTGAGCAACTTGCAAAGTCTTACTTTTGCCTGCTCTCCCCCGCTCAACACTTTAACCTTGCTTTCAATATGTTTGGTTGTGAGTCCGCATTTGGCGAGCGCCGAGCGCACTTCATACTGGCTCATGGCAGGGTACTCTTTCCAGATTTCTTCTATACAGGTGGTTTCTATATTCGGGGGCATTTCCTGCTCATAGTAGCCGATACTCAGATAATCGCCCTGTTCCACTGTGCCTGAAATGGGGGGAATCAAACCCAGGATACTTTTTAACAGGGTGGTTTTGCCTATGCCGTTTGCGCCGGTCAGGGCAATTTTCTGTCCCCTTTCCATGGAAAGGGTAAGTGGCGTGGAGAGAGGCTCCCCATATCCTATCACAAGATTCTTTGTCTGAAAAATATAACGTTCCGGTGTACGGGCTTCCTTAAAATAAAACTCCGGTTTGGGCTTTTCGGCGGCAAGCTCAATGATATCCATTTTGTCCAGCTTTTTCTGCCGGGACATTGCCATGTTGCGGGTAGATACGCGGGCCTTGTTTCTGGCCACAAAGTCTTTTAAATCCGCTATTTCTTTCTGCTGCCTGTTATAGGCTGCTTCCAATTGTGCTTTTTTCATGGCGTAGACTTCCTGAAATTTATCATAGTCACCTACATAACGGTTCAATTCCTGATTGTCCATGTGATAAATCAGGTTGATGACACTGTTTAAAAATGGGATATCATGGGAAATCAGGATAAAAGCATTTTCATATTCCGTCAGGTAGCGTTTTAACCAGTTGATATGTTCTGCGTCCAGATAGTTGGTAGGCTCATCCAACAGCAGGATATCGGGCTTCTCCAAAAGTAATTTTCCCAAAAGGACTTTGGTGCGCTGTCCGCCGCTCAAATCGGTAACATCCTTGTCCAGGCCCAAGTCCAAAAGTCCCAGGGCACGGGCAACCTCTTCTACTTTGGGTTCTATCATATAAAAATCATGCATAGTGAGCAAATCCTGAATGGTGCCCAGTTCTTCCATGTACGATTCCAGTTCTTCGGGGGAAGCGTCTCCCATTTTTTCACAGATTTCATTCATTTTGGTTTCCATTTCGTACAGGAAATCAAATGCGGACGAAAGTACCTGCCGGATGGTCATACCTTTTTCAAGCACGGTGTGTTGGTCAAGATAGCCCACGCGTACATTTTTGGCCCATTCTATTTTTCCTTCGTCAGGCGTTAATTTTCCGGTAATAATGTTCATGAATGTAGATTTTCCTTCTCCGTTTGCCCCAACAAGCCCTATATGCTCGCCTTTGAGAAGTCTGAAAGAAACATTATTAAAAATGGCACGGTCACCAAAACCATGGGTTAAATTTTCCACATTTAGAATACTCATGACTACACGCTCCATATTATTGTACTGATAATGGAGAGTATAGCATGGAGTAACCTTTACATGCAATCAGAAAAGTACGATTATTTGGTATGTGATTGCAAAAATAGGGGAATACTGGTAAAATATAAACCAAGTCAGGTCGGTATGTAAGGAGGAAAATTATGAAAAAAACAATATTATTGTTAGGACTGGTATGTATTTTTATACTGACTTCCTGTGGAAAAAAGAGTGATGGTGAAGAAACGAAGCCACAGGATAGTACTGCAAATCAGACGGAAAGCACCACGAATCCTACGGTAAACGGAGGTCAGGATACGGAAACCGATAGTAGCAATGAGGTCAGTATGCAGGATTTAAGAGATGCCGTAGTGGAGGTAATCGGAGAAAATTACTGGCCGGATACGATGATGGAAAAAGAAATATTTGAAGACTTTTATGGTGTTACCAGTGACATGTATGAGGAATTTCTTGCTGAAACACCTATGATTGGGACAAATGTAGATACCTTGATTATCGTAAAGGCAAAAGAAGGACAGGTGGGCGCAGTGGAGGATGCCCTTAACGCTTACCGTGACAATCTGGTGAACGACACCATGCAGTATCCCATGAATCTAGGCAAGATTCAGGCGTCCAGAATAGAAACCTTTGAGAATTATGTATGTTTTGTACAGCTTGGCGCAGATACCACGGACCTTATGGAACAGGGAGAGGATGTGGTGATTGAAAAGTGCCAGGAGGAAAATGAAAAAGCGCTGGAAGCAATCCGTATTGCACTTTCAAAATAATATACAGGGTAGGTAAAAATAATGGTTTTTTCCACTGTACTGTTTTTGTTCCGGTTTTTACCGTTGTTTTTCATATGCTATTTTCTGGCCCCAAAGAGAATGAGGAATCTCATTCTCTTTTTTGGGAGCCTTATTTTTTATGCATGGGGGGAACCGGTGTATGTGGTCTTAATGCTGTTTTCCACCTTGTCCGATTATATTCATGGTCTGTTAATTGAAAAGTTTAGGGATAAACCGGCGGCAAAAGCTTTTCTGGTCTCTTCCGTTATCATCAATCTGGGCCTTTTGGGATTTTTTAAATACAGTGGTCTTGGACTGCCCTTGCCAATCGGCATCTCATTTTATACCTTTCAGACAATGTCATATACGATTGACGTTTACCGGGGAGAAGTGAAAGCCCAGCACAACCTGCTGGATTTTGGAGTGTTTGTGGCAATGTTTCCCCAACTGATAGCAGGACCGATTGTAAAATACAAAACGATAGCGGATGAATTGCGGGACAGACATGCCACATGGGACGATATGGCAGCGGGAGCTTCCCGTTTTACAATCGGACTTGGCAAAAAAGTGCTGCTGGCAAATAATATAGGTCTGCTTTTTACAGAGATAACCAATGTAGGAAAAGAAGAACTTACCATGACGATGGCATGGATGGGGATACTGGCGTATGCATTTCAGATTTATTTTGATTTTTCCGGGTATTCCGACATGGCAATAGGATTGGGACGCATATTAGGGTTTCACTTTCCGGAAAATTTCAATTATCCGTACAGGGCTGTCAGCATTACCGATTTTTGGCGGCGCTGGCATATGACCTTAAGCAGTTGGTTTAAAGAATATGTCTACATCCCGCTTGGCGGAAACAGACGGGGATTAAAGAGACAGCTTGTAAATATCCTGATTGTATGGTCCCTGACCGGAGTCTGGCACGGGGCAGGATGGAATTTTTTGCTTTGGGGCATGTGGTTTGCACTGTTTCTGATTATGGAAAAGCTGTTTTTGGGAAAGCTGCTTTCCAAAGCGCCGAAATTTGTGGGCTGGCTCTATGCCATGCTGGTGGTGTTAGTCGGCTGGTGCTTTTTCTCCCTGGAGCAACCGGGCAAAATAGCCTTGTTTTTAAAAGCCATGCTTGGATTTGGGGAAGCTTCGTTTATCAGTACGGAAACATTGTATATGTTTAGCAATTATTGGATATTATTTGTTATACTCTGTATCGGGGCATTGGTGGTAAAGAAAAACAAAAAGGAAAAGACTTTTGGCAGGACATTGCTTGAAATCTTGCTTCTGGCAGCAGTTTTGTTGTTATCCATTGCAAACATAGTGGATGCGTCTTACAATCCCTTTTTATATTTTCGCTTTTGACGGCAAAAATAGCCGGAATGAAGGAGGTTACCGTGAAAATTTCTAAGGAAGCAATGATAAGGCTTATTATATTGGGCGGACTTTTACTCGGGCTGGCGATTGCGGACATCTGTACGCCCGACCGCCTGTTTTCCGCATATGAAAACCGTGTGCTGGCATCAAAGCCGGAATTTAGTGTAAAAACGCTTTTAAACGGAAGCTACACAGAAGAATATGAAACCTATGTGACGGACCAGTTTGTGGGCCGTGATAACTGGATATTTATAAAAACCATAACGGATTTGACTTTGGGAAAAAAAGAAGTGAACGGCGTCTATCTGGCTCAGGATGGAACCCTTATTGAAAAACACGCTCCAAAGGATATAGATGGGGAACTGGTGGAAAAGAGATTACTGCTTTTAAAAAAGCTGTCAGACTGGTGGGAAAACAAATCCACAGCAAGTTTGTCGGATACAAATGGAACACTGCGCATTATGCTTGTTCCGACTGCGGATAATATCTATCCCGAGAAGTTGCCGGATAATGCCCCTTACTTCGCACAAGCAGAGTTTATGGAGAAAGTATCCGCAACAATAAATGACAATTATGTCATAAGTGTAACAAATACGCTAAACAGCCATAAAAAGGAATATATATACTATGGAACCGACCATCATTGGACTACTCTGGGCGCTTATTACGCTTATCTGGAATGGGCGGAAGAAATGGACATGACGCCTGTGTCATACAACACGGAAACCGTTTCGGAAGACTTTTTCGGTACCCTGCATTCCAAAACCAATCTCTTGGTAAAGCCGGATACAATAGAAGCTTACATTTTCCGGCCGGAGCAGAATGCAGATATAAAGGTGTATTATGATTTTTCAGAAGAGTACAAAAATTCCCTTTATGAAGAAAAGCACCTGGAAACAAAAAACCAATACGGGTATTTTCTGGATGACAACCATTCGTTTATACGGATAGAAAGAGAAAATCCCTCACCGGAGGCGGAGGGAAAAAGTCTTTTTGTCATGAAAGACTCCTACGCCAACTGTCTGATTCCGTTTCTGACAGAACATTATGAGACCATTTATATGCTGGACCTTAGATACTATAAAGGTTCTTTGTTTTCCATGCTCGAAACCTATGATACGGAAGGAAACATGGATATTCTGGTACTTTATAACGTAATTCATTTTATAGAAGAATTTCAATATTATTAATCTATTATACATTTCTGCTTTTTTCAAAGTAACTTTTCCAACTAAACAGCGAGATACCATAGAGAAGGTTTTCAGAAGAGAAAGGAGAGGGGAGTGGAACTTAAGCTATGGGATAAAACCGATAACGATTTGATGCGGCTTGCGGCAGAAGACGACAGGGACGCATTTGCCGCATTGGTATTGCGTTATTACAAGGAAGCCCTATGCTTTCTGTCAGGCAGGCTGCAAGACCCGGAAGCGGCACAGGACATTGCGCAGGACTGTTTTGCGGATATCTGGGCGTCAAGGCGGCGCTATCGTTATGACTTTTCCTTTCGAACCTATCTTTATGCGGTGTTAAAGCACAAATTAATTGATTACAGGAGAAAAACCGGGAAAGAGATAGCTGTCTCTGAGATTATGGAGATGGATGGGAGCGTATCGGAGGATTCGCCGGAAGCCGTTTTTCTAAAAAAAGAACAAAAAAACGAAATGGCAGAGTGGATTGCGGCGCTTCCGCCGGAACAAAAAAAAGCCCTTTTATTGTATGTAACGGAGGGAATGAGTTATCAGGAAATTGCGGATGCCATGCAAAAAAACGTAAGGCAGATAAAAAGTGCAATACACCGCGCCAGAACAACGTTGAAAAAAAGGAGGGAAGGCAGATGAGTCAAGAGGAAGCGGACCTTTTGGAGAGTATTTTTCATAAGGCTGAGGAAAAAGAAAGAATAGCATGTGCAGCCGAACGATTACTATCGGAGACGTTAGAGCCGGATTTTGCCGGATTTATCAGAAGCATATTTACCGGTATCGGATTGAAACAGTTGTATGCAGGCATGGCGGGTATTATCACTATATCCTTTGCGGCGGCAGTCCTTTTGGCATATCTGATACTGCATGTCATGCTTTATATGGGAGAAGGTGTTTACGCGGCGGCTTTTTTCAGCGCCCCACTGCTGTATGTGGGTATTTTTTTGCTTTCATGGATGAAAGAACGGGAAAGTGGCTCTTTTGAGCTTCAGATGTCTTGTAAATACACATTTTTCCATGTGCTTGCGGCACGGATGTTCGGAGAATGCTTTATGGGATTTCTCTTTAACGGTATATATGTGCTTGCGCTCGCCCTGCGTTATAAAGCGGACGGCATCAGACTGTTTGCGGTTTCCTTCAGTTCCCTTATGGTATTTTCCCTGCTGTTTGCCGGAGGGCTTTTATTGGGCAGGAAAATCCGGGGAGCAGCCGGCGGCTGTGCCATATGGTTTTTGGCAAATTTGGCTATTTTGCTTGTGCAGCCCGCAGCCTACGGAAGACTTTTACAGGGAATGCCGGTGTTTTTGTTTATTGCCACAGGCATTTGCGGTATCTGCCTGCATGTAAGGCAGCTTATGACGCTGACGGCCCCCAAGTTCAGGAAGGAGTATACAAATGTTACAAATACAAGATGTTACTAAACAGTATCAGAATTTTGTCGCCCTTGAACATATTAATCTGGAATTTGAAAACGGCATTTATGGGTTGCTTGCACCCAACGGCGCCGGTAAAACCACGCTTTTAAAGCTGATAACGACTTTGCTGTTTCCTACGGAGGGAAAGATTCTTTATGACGGTGTGGATATCAGGAAATTAGATGGCCTTTATCGGGAAAAACTGGGATTTCTGCCGCAGGACTTTGGATATTACCGGGATTACACACCGGAAAAATATCTATATTACATTGGTGTATTAAAGGGAATGGAAAAAAGAAAGTTACAGGAAAAAATCGGGCAAATGCTGGATTTGGTCGGACTTACGGCACAGAAAAAGAAAAAAATGAAGAAATTCTCCGGCGGTATGATACAGCGGGTGGGAATTGCACAGGCTTTATTGAATGACCCGCAGATACTGGTACTGGATGAACCGACGGCAGGGCTGGACCCGAAGGAGCGTATGCGTTTCCGCAAAATACTTACCTCTTTGTCAAAGGACAAAACAGTTCTGATATCCACGCACATTGTCTCTGATGTGGAATTTATCGCTAACCATGTTGTCCTAATAAAAGATAAAAAAGTGTACTGCAATGACACAGCGGAAAATATCTGCAAAAAACTGGAAGGCTGCATATTTGAAACAACAGTGGAGGAGAAAGCGCTTTTGGAGTGGGAGAACCGTTTTCAGGTGGTATCCCGGCGCAGGGAAGGAAACGATATTATAGTCCGTTTTATCAGCCGTGAGGCAAAAGACGGTTGGCGTCCGGTAAGCCCGGGTCTGGAGGACGTTTTCCTGTATTTATATAAAGAATAAGAGGGGTATAAAAATGGATTGCAGGAAGGAAGAGGTAAAAAGGATTCTTACAAGCCGCCTTTTCTGGGTTTTATTTGCAGGGTCTGTGGCAGTTAACCTCTGGATAATTGCAAATTACAGGACACAGGCGTCCATGGTGAAAGCGGCGGCAGAGTTAAAAAACAGTGGTATACACTTTGTTACGGATGAAAACAGGGAAGAAATTATCTTGGTGTTAAAAAGGGAAGAGCCGGCAGGCGCCATTGTAGGCGTGCGAAGTCTTGTAGAGGCAATACCCATGATGGAAAAACAGCTTTGCGGTGCAGATTATGCAAGCCTGTTTATAGAAGAATTTAAGCTTTCGGGAAAGGCGGCGCAGCTTGCCGGAAACGTCGGCAGGACGCTGGAGGAACTGCTGGTACGTGACAGGGAAAACGGCACGGCATCCTCCTTGTTTGTCCCTTGTACGAACGGATATTTTGAATTATTTACCCGTCTGCTGCCCATAGCTTGTACGGTGGAAGCGTCTCTTGCGGGAATTTTGCTTATGTTTTGCTGTGTCAACGCACCTTATGATAACAGGTTAAAGGAAATTGTCTATACGACAAAAGCAGGAAGAAAATTAAACCGCTTTCAAACGGAGAGCGCGCTTTTTTCCATAGTGATGTTTTCCATATTACTTTGGGGAATCACTTTGTTTTTTGCGGAAGCAGTGTTTCGCATGGGAAGTCTGTGGCAGGTAAAGGTAGGCAGCATGATGATGCTGGATTCCTTTTACCCGGTTATCTGCCGTTTTTCTGTGAGTCTTGGGGTTTATATGCTGCTGCAGGTGATTTTGTCCGTGGCAGTAACGCTGTTTTTCGGCATGACAGCCGCAATCTCTTTGGGAAAAGTTCACAAAACGGTGCCGGCTTTCTTTAAACTGGCATTCTGCTGTGCATCGGCAGCAACAATAACGGAAATATTTCCGAGAGATTCCGTTCTGTTTTTTATCCTTCGTTTTCAGCCGGTGGATTTTATAAAAAAGGCAGGACGCTGGTTTGCAAGCGGAGCGGGCTTTTTATCCGTCAGGTACTATGAAACGGCTTTTGTTCTGTGCTGGGGGACGCTGCTGCTTTGGCTTCTGGTGAGGCATTATAAGCATTTTCTGACGGAGGATATTTAAAGCCCTGCATATGAAATAAAACTGGGAGGAAAAATAAAATGCTGGAATTGAAAAAAATAATTTCTTTCAAGAAAATATTAATATTGCTTGCTTTTTTCGTGCTGTATTATTTACTGGTAATAAAACCATATGTAGTGATGTACAATGGAAGCTGGCAAATGGAGGCCGATTTGGCAGAGGAGATAAAGGAACGATACGGACTGACGCTTTTACCGGATGAATTTACAATGTTAAAGGCGCAGAAACCGGTATATGAACCGGGAGAAACGGATAATTTCATTGCAGGAAATACGGAGTATACATCATTGCATATATATTCTTTGCGGGAGCTTCTGGATGGAATAGGGAAGGGAAGATTCACCTTGGAGGAAGAGAACAGGTTGTGGTTTCAATTACATGATAAAGTATCGCCGGACGTTGTATCAGCGGAAATGGAGAGGTTAATTTTTTTTGACATATGGGATTATTTTATAGACTCTTATGAACGGGAGGCAATCCGGGGGGATGTCAGGTATGAAGAATTGACGGCTTCGGCAAGCGCAAGGGTGGAGATGCGGAACCAAGAAGAAGTATACAGCCCGTGCCCGAGAAATGTGGTAGAGTACAATTTTGCTTTACTGCGTTATTTTACCGTTTTCATAATGCTTGGCGCGACTTTCTTTGTGATGCCGTACATGGTATCCGAGAACAGAAGCCGTATGCCGGCATTACAGTGCAGTTTTAGGAAGGGGAGGTCTTATTACCGAAACAGGCTGGCGGCAGTTGTTGGAACAGTTCTTGTCATTGCAATTCTGGTATGCATTTTGTATGCTGTCTGTGCAAAACAGGACAGGGTGTTTGTATTCTGGGACTGTCCGATATCCGGCTTTGCAAGCGGTTTTATCGGCTGGCTGCCATGGACGCTTGGAAGCTATACCATATCAGCTTTGCTGTTTGCAACACTGGCATCCGTGGGGCTTTCCATGATGGTGTTTGTCATAACAAGTTATTTGTCCAGCCATGTAAGCGCGATTGCATGGCAGCTTCCGGTGGTGGTTTTCAGCATTTTATATGGAGGTTTTCTTCTTTTTAAGTTTGGGGAGATTCATAAACCTTTGTTCATCGCCCCGGCAGTCGGAATTAGTGTTTTTGCAGTAGGCTTGATAGCGGTATTTGTGCAGGGAAGGGTGGAAAAAAAGAAGGACATGGTTTAAAAAAAAGGGCACGCGCAGCGTACCCTTTTTACAATAATTACAAGATAATCATCAGGTAAAGTCAGTTTCATTTCCTTCCTCGCGAAAAGCTGCTTTTGCGCCGCCCATCCTGCCGGCTAAATTGCCTCCGAGGAAACCGGAAAGAACTGCGTTCAAATCAACACCGGTGGATTCTTTCAGGCCGTCGGTCACCTGGTTTAAGGTATTCATGACATCTTTCATCAGTTTAGTGGAGTTACCGTCACCGTACATGGTAATCTTATCCACTTTTGCAAGCGGTTCGGCAGCATTTCTCACCACGTCGGGCAGGGCTTTGAAGTACATCTCCAAAACAGCGGCTTCGCCCATCTTTGCCATAGCTTCTGCTTTCTTTTCAATACCTTCCGCTTCCGCAACTGCCTTTGCCTGAATGGCTTCCGCCTCTGCAAGACCTTTGATGCGGATACCTTCCGCTTCCTGTTCCTTTGCGTATTTTTGCGCTTCGGCTTGAATTTTTAATGCTTCGGACTGTTGCAGCAATTCATACTTTTTGGCTTCCGCTTCACGCTGGCGCTGATAAAGTTCTGCATCGGCAGACTGTTGTTTGGCAAATTTATCCGCTTCCGCCTTTTTCTTAACCTGAGCATCCAGGGCCTGCTCCATAACCTCTGCTTCTTTCTGCTTTAAGAGGATTTCCTTTTCCTGTTTTGCTATGTTGGCGTTGGCAGTGGTAATTTCAATGGTTTTTCGCTGTTCCTCCTGCTGAATCTGGTATGCGGCATCCGCCTCAGCTTTTTTCGCATCGGAAACACGTTTCAATTCCGCCTGTGTAATTGCCAGTTCGTTGTTTTTCTGTGCAATGTCCGTCTGTGCGGCAATTTGTGCTTCATTTGCTTCCCTCTGTGCATTTGCCTGTGCTTTTGCAATTTCTTTTTCGCTTTCCGCACGGGAAATGGCAGCGTTTTTCTGGATTTTTACAATATTGTCAACGCCGAGGTTTTCAATGACACCGTTGGAATCCACAAAGTTCTGCACGTTAAAGCTAACGATATCCAGTCCCATGGCTGCCAGGTCTGGTTCCGCATTTTCCTTAACAAGGGACGCAAATTTCTGGCGGTCGCTTACCATCTCTTCCAAATTCATCTTACCTACAATTTCACGCATATTGCCTTCCAGCACCTCTCTGGCAACCTGCGCTATGTAGTCGGTTTTCCTGTTCAGGAAGTTTTGTGCGGCAAGGCTCAAATTTTCGGGTATTGTACTGATTTTTACATTGACGGCGGCATCTACCCGTATGTTAATGTAATCAGCGGTGGGTACCGCGCTGGAAGTTTTAACGTCAATGGGAATCAGCTGTAAGTTTAACTCATCCTTTTTTTCAAGAAAAGGAATTTTGACACCGGCGCGTCCAATCAGTATTTTAGGACGTTTGCGCAGGCCGGAAATAATATATGCCGTATCAGGTGAAGCTTTGACGTATCCTGTAATAAAGATGATAAGAAAGAAAATAACGGCAATCGCAATGGGAAGGGCCTTCAGTAATAAATCCATAATTTTTCTCCTTTTCGTTTGGGATATTTCCCTAATTTTTTGTTAAGTATATGATAGCACATTTTGTCGTATGCAGGTAGAAAAAAAATAACACTTTAACATGGCATATTGTGGTATGAACAGCACTATGGGATTGAGTTTCCGTATTTTACACGGCGCCCATTGGAGCAGGCATTTGATTCCATAAAGGACCCTGTAAAAACACTGGTACTTGGATGCTGTCGTGTAGCATCCTATGTACCATTGTGTTTTTACCGGAGTGAGAACGTGTCCTGTTGGAACAAATGCCTGCTCCAATGGGCGCCGTGTAAAATACGGAAACTCAAACTATGGGTGCTTGACATTTTAATCGGGGCAGGTCATTATATAATCAAAGATAAAGAGTGGTTAAGGAGAATTGCCGGATGGTGGATGGATTGGAAGCGGTTGTATTTGATATGGACGGTGTATTGTTTGATACGGAGCGTCTGTGCATGGAAGCGTGGCGGGAAGAGGCGGCTGCGAGAAAGATTGATGATATAGAGAAAGCAGTTATCGGATGCATCGGGTTAAACCGTACGGATACCCGGGCTTTTTTTGAACGCGAATACGGCAAAGAATTTCCATATGAAGAGTTTCATAGCGCCAGCGTAACGCGTTTTCATAAAAAACTGGAAACAGGAGGACTTCCTTTAAAGCCCGGCGTAACGGACATTCTGGAATATCTGCAGTCGGCAGGGTACAAAATAGCGTTGGCATCTTCCACAAGCAGGAAAGGTGTTTTGGGACACTTGGAAAAGGCGGGGCTGACGCATTATTTTGAAGAGATTATCGGCGGGGATATGGTTGAACACAGCAAACCAAACCCCGATATTTATTTGTTGGCGTGCAGCAGGCTTTCGGTTTCCCCCAAAAATGTGATTGCCATCGAGGACTCCCCTAATGGCCTGCGTTCGGCATATCAGGCAGGACTGAAACCCATAATGGTGCCGGATATGATTGCGCCTACCCCTGAAATAGAAAAGCTGCTTTTTGCAAAATGTGAAAACTTGTATGAAGTAAAAGAAATGCTTATCGGGATGGAAGAAAAACCTGATGCGGGCGAATTGCAATGCATTAACCGGATTTTGTTGCAGGGATTGTGCAATACAAGGGACCTGGGAGGAATCCGGTCTGAAGATGGCAGGCATATAAAGGCGCACAGGCTTATCAGGAGCGGGGCACTTTTTTCATCGACAAAAGAGGACAGGAAAATTCTTCTTTCAGAGTATAATTTAAAAACCATTGTGGATTTCAGGACGGAAGCGGAAAAAAATTTGAAACCGGACCCTGACATGAAAGGTATTACTTATATAAATAATCCGATACTGGAGGAGGAAACCTTAGGCATTACCAGGGAAAAGGAAGGAACAGGGGATGGCAATACCGTTGTAAAAGAGGTTATAGCCAAAATACAAATGACCGGGGGGACACCTTTGGGGTACATGAATGAAATGTATAAAAATCTGATTACCAACCCGTATTCCAGATGCCAGTACAGAAAATTTTTTGACATTCTGCTCAACCATAAGGAAGGCGTCGTCCTTTGGCATTGCACTGCCGGAAAGGACAGAGTAGGCGTCGGCACAATTCTGCTTTTATCAGCGCTTTCTGTTCCGAGGGAACAGATTATTGCAGATTACATGAAAGTAAATGATTTTAACAAAGAGGAAGTGGATAAGCTTATGAGCGATTTGATGAGCCGTCCGGATATCTGTAAGCAACCAGACAGAAAAGAGCTTGAAGCAATCAGACTTTTATTCACTGTGGACAGAAGCTATGCAGAAGTAATTTTTGAAACGATGGAGCAGGAACATGGCAGCACAGATGTTTTTTTAAGAGAGGAGATGGGGCTTACAGACGAAAAAAGAAAGTATTTGAAGGATAAATATTTAGAATAAGGCAGATTACATAAGGAGGACAGGATGGCTACACTGGGAATACCGCAGAATACCATTGGGATTTTGCAAAAATATCATTTTAATTTTCAGAAGAAGTGGGGACAAAATTTTTTGGTGGATACCCATGTGCTTGAAAAAATTATGGATGCTGCCGAAGTTACAAAAGATGATTGCGTTGTGGAAATAGGACCGGGTATCGGAACCATGACCCAATATCTGGCAGAACGCGCCGGAGAGGTTGTAGCGGTGGAGATAGATAAAAACCTGATTCCTATTTTGGAAGAAACCCTTTCTGGATATCAAAATGTCTCGATTATAAACGAAGATATCATGAAAGTGGATTTGACTAAAATAGTGGAAGAAAAGAATCAGGGAAGACCGGTTAAAATAGTGGCAAATCTTCCTTATTACATCACAACGCCTATTATTATGGGATTGTTTGAGGGAAAAGTGCCGTTAAAAAGCATTACGGTGATGGTGCAGAAAGAAGTGGCCGACAGGATGCAGGTAGGACCGGGAACGAAGGATTACGGAGCATTGTCTTTGGCAGTGCAGTACTATGCAAAGCCGGAAGTCGTCGCAACCGTACCGCCAAACTGCTTTATTCCGAGACCGGGTGTAGGAAGCGCTGTCATCAAGTTGACACGTTACGAAGAACCTCCTGTTAAAGTGAAAGACGAGGCTTTTTTGTTTTCTCTGATAAGAGCTTCTTTTAATCAGCGGCGCAAGACACTTGCAAACGGACTTTCCAATGCACAAAACCTCTCATTGTCAAGAGAGCAGGTGGTGTCCGCATTGGAAAAACTGCAATTGCCGCCTGCTGTCAGGGGGGAGGCGCTTACCCTGCAACAGTTTGCGGATTTGGCAGAATTGCTGGAAAAAGCAAAATGAATTAGTATTTTAGTACTTTACTGAGGAAAAGAATTGACAGGTGAAATATGTGCCAACTATAATAAAAATGAAGCTGTATATTTTTTCGTAAAAGTTTGGAGGAAGTAAATGAAAAAAATAAGTAAGGTAATGGCGGTAATAATGGTAATTGTGTTCACATTATCCCTGTGTGGATGTGGAAACGGTTCCGGCAAAAGCATTGTGGGGACATGGGAAATAGAATGGGACATGAGTGAATTGATGGCAGATGAGATGGGTGATGAGTTTGCGGACTTTGACAGTTCTCTGGTTGTGTTACTGCTATTCGATTTTAATGAAGATGGTACATTTAAAATGTACTTAGACGAAGAAAAATTCAGGTCGAACATAAATAACTGGATAGATGATTTATGTGATTATGCAGTAGAGAAGACTTATGAAATGTTTGAAACGGAATCGGGTGTGGACAGGGAAACAGCGGATGCCCTGATAAATGAAGAATATGGAATGACTGTCCAGGAAATGATGCGCCAGCAGATAGACCTTCTTTTTAATATAGATTCATTTATTGAATCCGTTGAAACAAACGGAATTTATGAAACAAAAGGCAATAAGCTTTATATGGCAAACGGAGGAGAAATAGATAAAAACAAGTATGATGTTTTTACAATAACCGGAGATACCCTGAAGCTGGACTTTCCCAAAGGTGCGGAAAAGACTAATTTGGCATCGGGTTTGGAGTATCCTCTTACATTGAACAAAGTAAACTAAAACTGTATTTGCAGTTTTTCATAATGAAAGGTTAAGAATATGATGATATGTGTTAATTGTGGTAAAGAGAATAAAGAAGGCTCAAAGTTTTGTGCATTTTGTGGTACACCTATGGCAGTGCCGCCTGTAACAGAAATGCCTGTGGAAACAGTATCCACAGAGGAGCCGTCTGCAGTACAAACTCCCGTGGAAGCAGTTCCCACAGAGGAGCATCCCATAACGGCAGCGCCCGTGGAAGCAGCGCCTGCAGAAGAAGTGGCAGCAACATTTGCACAGGATGTATCTGTAGAGACACCTATGCAGGAAATGCCGCAGGCCGGGGTTTCACAGGGTTGGCAGCAGCCGGGAACGCCTATACAGGAAATGCCGCAGGCCGGGGCTGCACAGGGTTGGCAGCAGCCGGGAACACCTATGCAGGAAATGCCACAGGCCGGGGCTGCACAGGGTTGGCAGCAGCCGCCATCGCCCATGCAGGGAGTGCCACAGGCCGGAGCCGTACAGGGCTGGCAGCAGACAGGAATGCCTGCGCAAAACTGGCAGCCGGCAGCAGTACCGCCGCCGGTTCAGAATAAGAAAAAAGGAAAAGCAGGACTGATTATAATTATTGTGCTTATTGTACTTTTGCTTGCCGGAGGTGGAGTGGTTGCATTCTTGTTACTGGGCAACAATCCCGTGAAAAAAATTGAAAGTGCATTTGCTTCAGGGGATGTTTATACGGCGACAGAGTTGTTTGAGAAAGTAAAGAGTGAAAAGGACATTGAAGCTGTTGAAACTCTTGCAAGGGATTACGCAGAGCAGATAAAAGACAAATACATAAATGAAGCAATAGATTATGAAGAAGCCAAAGATATATTGAATGAACTGGAGGTTTCCATTTTAAAAAAGGATGGCCGGCTGGAGAAAATAATAGATTTGGTGGATTATATCATGATTGGCCGAAGCGGATATGAAGCAGCGGAAGATTATAAGGAAGCAGGAGATTACTTATCCGCATGGACGTGTTATGAAGAGGTTGTGGAAGAAGATGCTCTCTATTATGATAAAGCACAGGCTGCCATTGAAGAAGTAAAGGGTCTTTACCGTCAGGAAGCTTTAGACGATGCGCAAAGTTATATGGACATGGAAGATTATGATATGGCCAAGTATGTGTTGGAGAATGCGTTGGGCGAACTTTATGATGACGCTGAACTTTCCGACAAATTAGAGGATGTGGAACAGGCAATTGCAGACGCAGAGGAACAGGCGGCGGCTCAGGCTGCAGCTTTGGCAGCGCAGGGGATGGAAGAACTTTCCGGAATCTGGAATATGCAAATTGAAATGGGTCCCTACCTTGCCGGTGAACTGGGTGAAGGATTTGAAGATTTTGATGGCAGTTTTGTGATTAGCATGATGATGGAGTTTACGCAGGACGGCTATTATAAAATGTATGTGGACGAGGACTCTTTTAAAGAAAACTTTGACCAGTGGTTGGATAGTTTCGTTGAATATAGCATAGAAATGATGTATGAAGTATTTGAATCACAGGGTATCAGCAGAAGTGAAGCGGATGAACTGGTTGAGGATTCTTTTGGCAGCAGCATGGAAGAATATCTCCGTGAAATGATGGGTTATTATCTGGACGCGGATTACTTATTGGAGGAGATGATAAGCTCAGGCAGCTATACACTGGACGGCAATAAGATTTGCTGGAACGGGAACAGTTACAACTATGATTTATACACTATAACGGGTGATACGCTTAAAATTGATGCACCGGCAGGTATGGAAGGGGTAGAAATCTTCCCTGGTGTTGCGTATCCGCTGGAATTTAACAGGGTACAGCAGGAAGAAGTAATGCCTTAATACACTAAATTACGACATATAGTAAGCTAATATCGAGGAAAAGCACAATATCTTGTATTTTTTGTGCATTTTCCTCGATATTTTTTTGACATTATATGACTGATTATGATAAACTGAAAAAGTAAAAAGTGGGTTATTTTACGCTTTCACTAACAAAGTCGTTTAGGAGAGGCAGTTGTCGTGGACAAATACGAATATAAAATCAGGTCAGAAGAAATAAAGTCATTAATTGCAAGAGGGGAATATGTAGAGGCCGCTACTATTGCAGATACAATAGACTGGCGCCGCGTGAAAAGTGTTATGATGCTGTGTACCATCAGTGATTTATATAAAATAAACCGTCGTTTTGAAGATGCGAGGGATATGCTGTTATTGGCATATGACAGGCATCCGGGAGGACGGTCTATTGTATATTCCCTATGTGAACTTTCCATTAAAATGGGTGAGTTTGTGCAGGCGGTGGAATATTACAAAGAGTTTGTGCAGGTAGCGCCACGGGACAGCGGACGTTATGTTCTGCAATATAAATTGTATGAGGCGCAGGACGTCAGCATAGAAGAGCGAATAGAAGTACTGGAGGAACTTAAGTCAAAAGATTACAGTGAGAAGTGGGCATATGAACTGGCATATCTGTATCATAGGATAGGACTTGCCACGAAATGTGTGGAAGAGTGTGATGAGCTGATAGTCTGGTTCGGTGAGGGCAAATATGTTTTAAAAGCCATGGAACTTAAAATGCTGCACGAGCCTTTAAATTACGACCAACAGGTAAAATATAATGAGGCAAAAGGCATTAGCATGCCTGTTATGGAGGAGACGGAGCAGTATTCCGAAACAGAACAGTTTATGCAGGATTTGGCTGATGCACCTACAAAGGAGATTCCGCAAAAAGAACTGGATATCCAAGTGAAACTTATGAATGTGGGGCAGTATGACACTATTAATATGCAAAAGGAACTGGCCCAGAATATGAAAGAACTCTGGGAAGGGCCTGCCGTTGAAAAAACATCATTTGGAAAGCAGGATGTTTCCTTTGAGGATGAACCTTTTGCAGAGAATCAAAGCGCAGATAATGAAGGAAATGAAGAGGAAGAAACCCAGAATATGGACCCTGTCATGCAGGCTATTATGGCGCCTCTTTTAAACTCGGATACCGGAATTATAGACCTTCCGGATGAAGAAAGCGAAGAAGAACCGGTGGAACCGGAAGAAACAAAAGTGGAGGAAGTTTTCTTTGGCGAGACCGGAGAGCTCGACACTACTGCCAGTCGGATTCTGCAAGAAATGAAACAAGAGTCACTTGCGTCGGAACGAAAAGAAACAGAGGAAAAAGAAGAGAAATCCGTACCTGCAGAATCGCAAAAGGGAATGATAGAAAAGCGGTTGGACGAGAAGCCTTCCGGTTTTGAAAAAATTCTCGGCATGGAATATGACGGTCAGATAAGTATGATTATGCCTGATTCGGAACAGGTAGAAAAGCAGATAACCGGTCAAATTCGACTGGAAGATGTTTTGGTAGAATGGGAGAAAATGAAAAAGGACAGCGAGCAAAAACGCATGGAAGCGGTGCGCAAGCGTGTCATGCAGCAGACAGGAGCTATGTTTACCGAATTTGAGGCAGCAACAAGGGATGGTCTTTTGGAACAGCTGGAGAAAGGGAGCATTTCTTCAGAGGTCAGTGATTCGGAGGGTGTTGAAGAATTAGAAGAAATAGAAGAAATAGAACAGAACAGTGACGAAGGCTGCGAAGAAATGGTTGAAATAGCGGAAGAGTTTGAGGAATCGGATGAAACCGAAGAGAATTTTGAGGAGGCAGACGAAACCGAAGAGGACTTTGAGGAAACCGGCGAAACCGAAGAGGACTTTGAGGAAACTGACGAAACCGAAGAGGACTTTGAGGAAACTGACGAAACCGAAGAGGGCTTTGAGGGAACTGACGAAACCGAAGAAGGCTTTGAGGGAACTGACGAAACCGAAGAAGGTTTTGAAGAAACTGAGGAAACCGACGAAACCGAAGAGGACTTTGAGGAAACCGATGAAATAAGTGAAGAATCTGATGAAATTGAGGAGGAAAAAGAAGAACCCGGTAATTTAGAAAAAGACACCAAAAAAGAATCAAAAAAAGGCACAAGTGATGTCGTTGAGAAAAAGGCAAAAGTACGTCCGCTTTCTCAGGAAGAAAGACAACTTTTTGGTGCATATATACAGAGTAAAAATACAAAGGAACAGATTGTATATGCCATCGATAATATTAGTCTGGCAGCTTACACCGGCAATGTAATTATTACGGGCGAAGAGGGCATGGATACCATGACCCTTGCAAGAAATCTGATTAAGGAAGTACAGCAGACCGACAGTAATTTTTCCGGTAAGATAGCAAAAATCTCCGCGGATTCCCTGAACAGGAAAGGGGTGGAGCAGCCGTTCTCCAAACTGATAAACGGGGCTTTGATTATTCAAAAGGCAGCTGGTCTGAAAAAGAGTACCATAGAAAAAATGTTAAAGGCGTTGGAGCAGGAGCACAGTGGACTTATTGTGATTCTGGAAGACTTGAGAAAGCCGATGAACAAGTTTCTGAATGAGAACCCATCGCTCCCCCGTTTTTTTAACATCAGGATAGACATTGAAGCGCTTGATAATGATACACTGGTTGCTTTTGGTAAAAAGTACGCCAAAGACCGGGAATACAGCATAGATGAGTTGGGCGTACTTGCCCTGCATACGCGTATTGCAGAAAGACAGACAAGCGACCATGCGGTGACTATGTCGGAAGTGAAAGAAATTCTGGATGAAGCCATCAGGCATGCCAACAAAAAAACCATGGGACATTTCTTTGACATTCTGGTTGCGAAACGGTATGATGAAGAAGATATGATTATTTTGAGGGAAAAAGATTTTATTTAGTGTGGAGGAGTATTATGGAAAAGAGCAGTCAGACAGCCGCAAAAAGGAAAACCGTAGTGATTTCCGAAGCGGACCAATACTTATTTGCACAGGGAACGCATTATGATATTTATAAAAAGCTGGGAGCGCACTTATCTGAGGAAGACGGTGTCGAGGGTGTTTTCTTTGCGGTTTGGGCGCCAAATGCGGCAGCAGTGCATGTTATCGGGGAATTTAACGGATGGGATGAAAACAGCCATTCCATGAATAAGCTGGGACCGGGAGGCATTTATTCTCTTTTTGTTCCCGGCGTGGAAGAAAACTGTATGTATAAGTTTTTGATTACGACCCATACCGGACAGAAACTTTATAAAGCTGACCCCTTTGCAAATTATGCGGAAATGCGTCCCGGAACGGCCTCCAAGGTAGCCGATTTAAATGGATTTGTATGGGAGGATGAAAAATGGCTTGCAAAAAGAGATAAAGCGGATATACAGAAGGAGCCGATTGCCATATATGAATGCCATATCGGTTCATGGATGAAACATCCGGATGGCACGCCGGACGGATTTTATAATTACAGACAGTTTGCCGACAGACTGGTTGCATATTTAAAAGAAATGAAATATACACATGTGGAGTTGATGGGAATTGCGGAACATCCTTTTGACGGTTCGTGGGGTTATCAGGTAACAGGTTACTATGCACCCACTGCACGGTACGGCACGCCAAAGGATTTTATGTACCTGGTGAACCGCCTGCATAAAATCAATGTCGGCGTGATTCTGGACTGGGTGCCTGCCCATTTTGCCACGGACGCCCATGGGCTTGGATGCTTTGACGGACAATGTATTTTTGAACATCCGGACCCAAGGCTGGGAGAGCATCCGGAGTGGGGAACGAAGATATTCAATTATGGGAAGACGGAAGTGAAGAACTTCCTGATAGCAAACGTATTGTTCTGGCTCAGAGAATTTCATGTTGACGGTATCAGGGTGGATGCGGTCGCTTCCATGCTGTATCTGGATTATGGAAAAAAGGACGGGCAGTGGTGTCCCAACAAGTTTGGAGGAAATAAGAATCTGGAAGCCATTGAGTTCTTTAAGCATATGAACTCTGTGGTTAGGGGAACCTACCCGGGATTTCTGACTATTGCCGAAGAGTCCACCGCATGGCCGCAGGTGACTAGCAGTATCGGGTCGGACGGACTTGGTTTTACTTTCAAGTGGAATATGGGATGGATGCATGATTTTTGTGAATATATGAAGCTTGACCCTTATTTCAGAAAAGACAATCACTATGCCATGACGTTTGCCATGAGTTACAACGAAAGTGAAAATTACATACTGCCTCTTTCCCATGATGAAGTCGTACATCTGAAATGTTCCATGGTTAACAAAATGCCCGGTTATCACACCGATAAGTATGCCAATCTGAGAGTGGGGTATACATATATGTTTGGCCATGCAGGCAAAAAATTGCTGTTTATGGGACAGGATTTCGGACAGGAAAGGGAATGGAGCGAGGCAAGGGAACTGGACTGGTTTCTGTTGGAAGAGCCGTTAAACAGCGGATTAAAGGCGTATGTCGGTGAATTGCTTGCCTTATATAGGAAATATCCCTGTCTGTATACTTTTGATAACAGTTGGAAGGGATTTGAGTGGCTGAATGCGGATGATGCAGAGAGAAGTACTTATAGTTTTTACAGAAAGTCTGCAACAGGAAGAAATAATCTGCTCTTTGTGCTGAACATGACGCCCATGTTGTGGGAAAATTATAAGGTAGGAGTGCCTGCCAAAAGAAAGTATAAGCTTGTACTAAACAGTGATGACAAATGTTTCGGAGGGAATGGATGTACCATACCGGCAGTGCTGGAGGCAAAGAAGAGCCCGGCAAATTACAAGGATTATTCCATTACCTTTGATTTGGCGCCTTATATGGCAGCGGTATTTGTTTTTTAGAGGGTTAAGAAAAAGAGAATCCATGACGAAATAAAAGGTGAGCGTAAGGATACGTTCACCTTTTCGTGTGAAAGAAGTTCACATGCTGCATAGAGAGGAATGGAAAGACATGCATATATCTAATATCCCATCTTCAAATGTAGACAGGGTTACAACCGAATATCGCGCCGCAGCAACCGATGTAAAGAAGTCGGAGAGCGGTTACGCATTGGACATTTCTGGAGTAGTTACGGATAACGCTGCGTATGGTCTTTTTGAAGACCGGGGCGTCCATGGAAGGACGGCAGAGGAAGTGATGCAGGCGGCAGGGAGTATGGATGTTTCCCTGTTTCGTGACTATATGACAGTGATGTCCAATTCTATGTCCGATGAGGATTTTGCCAGATTGATGAAAGATGGCTGCAATCCGACGGATATAGATATAGAAACGGCAGTAACCATTGTTGATACCATAAAGGCACAGCTTATAAAGGCTGGTGTGGATATTGTGGGTTATACCGACAGTATTGACAAGGATGTCCTTGTGCAGATTACCGGAAGCGAGACGATGGCAGACAGCCTGTTAAGCGCCTTTTCCAAAGAGGATATCCCGGTTACGCAGGAGAATGTCTCGCAGGCAGTGGAAGCCTATAACAGGGGACAGGAACTTGCCGAACTTCCTGAGGGTGCCGTCAAATATATGGTAACCAACGGAATGGAGCCGGAAATTGACAATCTGTATCTGGCAGAACATGCCGGTGCCAGGGATGCCGGACGGCAGGGAAGAGGTTATTTCAGAGAAGAACTCCCCGGCTATTATGGACAAAAAGCATCGGATGCAGATATGGCAAAGCTGCAGGACCAAATAGGAAAAGTAATTGAAAAAGCCGGATTTCCGATTACGGATGAAACCATGCAGGATGGTATGTGGCTGGTGGAAAAAGGGATTCCCCTTACGGAGAAAAGCTTTCGTCTGATGGAGGAAATAAAAGAGGTAACATTACCGGTATCAGGAGAAAAACTGTTGGAGTCCATAGCCGGAGCGTTGGCAGAGGGAAGAAAAGCAGGAGAAGCAAACCTTGCCGATGGCAGAAGCGTTTACCGAAAGGCTGTTGACTGTTTTGAAGATTATGAAAGAAAATACAGCGCGGTTTTGGCAGCGGAACCCTTGCCCGAAAACATAAGGGCGAGACGGCAGTTAGAAGAAATTCGCCTTCACATGACTGTGGAAGCCAATGTGAAACTGCTTAAAAGCGGATTTTCCATAGACACGGCTCCAATGGAAGAAATGATAAATGCCCTGAAAGAACTGGAAAGCAAACAGGCCGAGGCAGGGACTATGGCTGTTAACCCTGCTGACCTTTACAGGGAAACCGTGCAAAAGACGAGGGAATTGCCTTATCTGCCCGCAAACACACTGGGCCGGCTTTTATCTCTGGGCCAGATACTTACCGTGGACGCCATATATGAAACAGGGCAGGCGCTTCGGGACGCTTACAGGCAGGCCGGGGAAGCGTATGAAACCATGATGACCGCACCGCGGGCCGACATGGGTGACAATATCAAAAAAGCGTTCCGCAATGTGGACGCCTTATTGGAAAACATGGGTCTGGAACTTACGGAAGAAAACCGCAAGGCGGTCAGAAGCTTAAGCTACAACCACATGGAGCTTACGGAAGAGAATCTTCTGGCAGTAAAAGAAGCGGAAAAAACAGTGGCATCCGTTGTTAAGAAGATGACGCCTCCGGCAGTACTTGACATGATTCGCGAAGGAATCAATCCGCTAAAGACCTCCATGGAAGAACTTTCGGAGTATTTGTCGAATAGGGATGATTTTTCGGAAGAGAGTGAAAAATACAGCCGCTTCCTTTATCATCTGGAGCAGAATAAAGAGATTTCGGAAGAGGAAAAAGAGTCGTTTATAGGGATTTACAGGCTGTTAAAGCAGATTGAAAAGTCCGATGGCGCCGTTATAGGCAGTCTGATAAACAGTCAGGCAGAGATTACCTTCAACAATTTGCTTTCTGCCGTAAGGAGCGGGAAAGTAAAAGGCGTGAACATTACGATGGATGAAAATTACGGAAGCCTGAAAGAAGCAGTGGAGAGAGGAATTTCCATCGACGCGCAGATAGAAACTGCATATAATCAAACGCTTTTGGAGGAAGTCAGAAAGATTAATGAAGTGGGTGATGAAGCAGTCCGTATTCTTCAGAAACTGGAGCAGCCGGTTACAATTGATAATTTGTTTGCGGCAGATGCCATGAGGAAGAAAGACGCCCAGCCTTTTAAGCGGCTTGCAGAAGCAGGAGAAAAGGCGGCAGAAGGAAAAGTGCTGAATAAAGAGAGCCTTACCGATATTCTGGAGGACACCGGATTTGTGGAAGAGAATGATTCCGTATATACCGATAAGGAAAGTTTCCAGAATGCATACACAGAGTTGATGGAGCGCAGCGAGAGCATGGCAAAGGCATTGACGTTTGAAGCCGGAACGGAGAGTCTGGATGTAAGGGCCTTACAACTTGTCTGCAAACAACTCCACCTGCAGAAGATGCAGGCTGTAAAAGAACAGGAGTATGAACTGCCCCAGATAATTGACGGGGACCTCACAGCCATACATCTGAAACTGGTTCATTCCGGTGAAGACAGCGGCAAGGTCTTTGTAGGTGTGGATACGGTCGGATATGGATATTTATCCGGAGAGTTCTTTATGGAAAACGGAAATGTTTCCGGATATTTTACAGGCAGCGGCAGTGATGTAACGGAGTTAATGCACCGGACCGTGGATGTATTTTCCTCCCGTTTACGGGAATCAGGATTACAACCCGGTAATTTGCAGGTGATTGACGGAAAGCCGGTTAACGCCGCAGAAGGCAGCAGCAAACCGGAAACAGAAACAAGAGAATTATATCATGTAGCAGGCATGGTAATCGGGGCTATAAAACAAGCCTTATCAGTTTAACCCATTGACAGTCGTTTGAGCGGCAGAATGAGAGGAAAATA
Source organism: uncultured Lachnospiraceae bacterium (assembly GCA_910577105.1). Lineage (GTDB taxonomy): Bacteria > Bacillota > Clostridia > Lachnospirales > Lachnospiraceae > Acetatifactor. Next base: position 125,714 of record CAJTMB010000004.1, read on the forward strand.
TGAAGATTAACTACAACGTATCGGCAATGATATCAAACAATGCACTTGCAAACAATGATGATTTATTGTCAAAGTCTCTGGAAAGATTATCTTCCGGACTTAAAATAAACAAAGCAAAGGATAATCCGGCCGGTCTTGCCATGGCAAAAAGAATGAATGCGCAGTTGGAAGGACTTTCCAAGGCAAACCAGAACGCCGGTGACGGTATTTCCGTAATTGAGACGGTTGACGGCGCGTTATCCGAAGTCCACAGCATGTTGCAGCGTATCAATGAACTGACGGTAAAGGCCAAAACAGAAACCATGTCTGATGGTGACAGGGAATTGGTACAGGAAGAAATCAGTGAGCTTTGTGATGAAATTGAGAGGGTTTCTGATACCATAGAATTTAACAGCCAGAAACTTATGAACGGTGAGTTTGACTTAAAAGCCTACACGGATGTGGAAGATGTGACGGTAAGTTACTATTCCGACGAGGTTGCATCAAAGGTGTATACCATTACTGACGCAGCCATAGGTTATGATGCCCAGACAGGGGAAATCAACTCTTTTGTACCGACATTCGGGGCAAATTTTCCTGCCGGTGTCACTGTGAAGGAAATCAAGGACAATGAAGTGACTCTTGCGGGAAGCCTTGGGTTTGAAATGCGTCTGGATTTGAACGAGGTTGCAAAAAAAGGTGATACCAACATCGGCCCGTTAAACGTAGACGTAACCGGTATCGGCGCGATGCGTCTGCAAATCGGTTCCAATGAAGGGCAGGTATTGGAAGTAAGAATACCTAAAATCAAATTAAAAAATATGGGCATTGAGGGAATCGATGTTTCAACGGTAGACGGGGCAGCCGATGCCCTCTCCAGAATGGGTGATGCAATTGGATATGTTTCTTCTGTCCGCAGCCGTCTGGGTGCATATCAGAACAGACTGGAGTCTACAATCAGTACACTGGATATCACCAGTGAGAATATGACGGCGGCCTATTCCAGAATTATGGATGTGGATATGGCTGAGGAGATGACAAAGTATACCACATACCAGATTTTGACACAGGCAGGAACCTCCATGCTGGCACAGGCAAATGAGAGGCCGTCACAAGCCTTGCAGTTGTTACAGTAGCATCAGAAAACCGATAAAAAATAAAATTGGAGATTGAGATGACGAAGGAATGTAAACAGCAGTTTACACTGCGTATCACACAGGCAAACAAGACGGAAATGATTGTGATTTTATATGAAATGCTCCTTGCTTATCTTGATGAAGCTAAAAACGCGCATGAACAATCAGAAGTTCAGGAGTACAGGGAAGCGCTTCGCAAAGTGAAAGGATGCCTTGACGAATTGCAGGCATCCCTCAATTTGGATTATGAATTGGCAGTCAGGTTGTTTTCCCTTTATATGTATTGCAATCGGGAACTTATCAAAGCGGACATTAGAAAAGAAACAGAACCCCTTTCCAATGTCCGCCGGGTAATAGAAAATCTTCTTTCAGCGTATCGGGAACTTGCAAAGCAGGATACTTCCGCGCCTGTCATGCAAAACTCCCAGACAGTATATGCCGGTCTGACTTACGGTAAAAACAGACTATCCGAAAACATGGCTGAACAAGGCACGAATCGGGGATTCCGGGCATAATTCCGGAACGGTCTGGCGCTCTTTTTCGGCAAGGTCTGTAAGATATTTATATCTTTTCAGGAGTGCATTGACCTCATATATATAGCAGTCAATTAAATCAGGGTCGGTTGCGTTGTCAAAACCCGCGTATGCGTTTTCCAGTGCATAACGGGTTTTTGCTATGTTTTCCTGTAATGTGGGACAATTAAAATCTTCTTCTATGGGTATGTTTTCTACCCGCTCCTGACGAAATAATACCTTCATAAAAGACTACACTCCTTTTATCACATTCATTTTATCTGATAGTAAAGTATAGCCGGATTTGGCCGGAATATTCCTAATTTTACCTATTTTGGTAAAAATGCGCCAAAGAGTGCATAATTAAAAAAGTACGGGCATACATTAGAAAAAGACCTTTTTGGACTTGAAAATATGAATCAGAATACGGGAATTTTATGGATAGTCGGTATTTGTGCGGGAGTTCTTTTGATTGGGGCAATGCGTAAGCGGACAGAGTGGCTGTTGAATTTTGTCTTGCGTATGGTTTTGGGAACATTGGCCATTTTTTTGATAAATTCCAGTTTGCAAAAATTTGGGATGACAAGTGGAGTGGGGTTAAATCCGGTAACTGTTTTGACATCTGGAATCCTTGGTTTTCCTGGACTTGCAATGCTTTACGGCATTTATTTTTATAAAAATTTGTAATAATTACCAAAAATTTATTTTCTTTCATTTTGTGCTGGACAAACACAAAATATGTGGTTATAATTCACTTTACAACTTGTAACGTTCTGTTACAGTTCTTTCTTCAAATAAATGAAACGCCAAGTTTCATATTCGGGGTGCATCATCCCAGTTTACCAAAAAGCAAAAAGTACAAGGAGGATGTGTTTGAAAAAAAGAATACTGGCTTTATGTGACAGTGAAAAGGATTATTTAGATAATCTGTCTGCTTTCTTACGGCAAAAAGAAGAGATACCGTTTGAACTTCACACATACACACAGGTGGAAAAGCTGCTGGAGTTTGGCAAAAATGAGCGGATTGAACTTCTGATGGTTGCAGAATCGGATTTTTCTTATGAAGTTTCCCAGCTAAAGACAGGAAGGACATTATTGCTCAATGAAAGCGGAGTCATCAGAGGGGATAATGTCAGAAACATTGACAAGTATCAGAAGGCTGAATTTGTCTGGCAGGAACTGCTTGACAGTTATGCGGACATGCTTACGGGTGACGAAAAGAAACTGCGCACAAGAAAAAAAGCAGTTATAGTAGGTTTTTATTCACCGGTCAGGCGTTGTCTGCAGACATCTTTCGCATTGACGCTTGGACAGGCGCTTTCAAGTCAAAAAAAGACATTATATATCAGTTTTGAGCATTATGCAGGATGGAATCAACTGCTGGAACAGAATATACGGGGAGATTTGGCAGCATTATTATATTTTTGCCATGAACAGGAGGAAAAATTTTACTGTCACTTACAATCCATGACACTCCGTATCGGGCAGCTCTATTATATTCCGCCTGCCTACGCAGGACAAAATCTCATATATGTGCAGTCAAAAGAGTGGAAAAAGCTAATCTGGAAAATTGCAGAGGAAGGAGGCTACGACTACATTATATTGGATTTAAGTGAAAGCATTCAGGGGACTTTTGAATTGCTGCGCATGTGTGACAAGATTTATACAATAATCAGGGAGGACGAACATGCAAGGGGAAAACTGGCACAATATGAAGAACTCCTGCGCGCTTATGAGTATGAAGATGTCCTGGAGAAAACCAGTATGCAAAAACTGCCGCAGTTTACCCGTCTGCCGGAGAGAATAGAGCAGTACTGCAGGGGAGAATTGGCAGAGTTTGTAAAAAAACTGATAATGGATGATTTACAGATAAAGTAATCAGAATCAGAAAGGAAAATATGAAACATACGGTAAGCATAGTAAAAGAAAAGCTGGAGCAGCGCCTGTTGAAAAAACTGGATTATTCAAAGGACTCTTCTGATGACGAAGTAAAAGAACTGATAGACAATCTTTTTTTGCAGGAAGAATCACTTCGCGTTTATACCGTGGAGCAACGGCAGGAATTAAAACAGCATATTTTCCATGCGCTGAGACGTCTTGATTTTTTGCAGACGCTTCTGGAAGATGAAAGCATCACTGAAATTATGATAAACGGGCCGGGTTCTCTTTTTGTAGAGAAGGAGGGACGCATAAAACAATTGACAGAATATTCTGTTTCCGGGGAAAAGTTTTTGCATATAATTCAAAAAATGGTGTCTGACTGTAACAGGTCCGTCAATGAAGCCTCCCCCATTGTGGATGCCAGATTAAAGGATGGAAGCAGGGTCAATGTGGTATTGGCGCCTGTTGCCATCAATGGTCCTATTGTAACAATCCGCCGGTTTCCCCAAAATGCCATTACCATGGAACAGATGGCAGCATGGAACAGTATCAGCCGGGAAGCAGCAGAAGAATTAAAATTATTAGTCAGGGCGGGTTATAACATTTTTATCAGTGGTGGGACAGGGTCTGGAAAAACGACATTTTTAAATGCGCTGTCCGGATTTATCCCTTCGGAGGAACGGATTATTACAATTGAGGACAGCGCGGAGCTGCAATTGCAGGGAATCCCCAATCTGGTCAGAATGGAAACCCGGAATGAAAATGTGGAAGGATGCAAAGCCATATCCATCAGGGATTTGATAAGGGCGTCTTTGCGTATGCGGCCGGACAGAATAATCGTCGGAGAAGTCAGGGGAGAAGAAGCAGTGGATATGATGACGGCATTTAATACGGGTCATGACGGCTCCATGTCAACAGGTCATGCAAACAGCGCATCAGATATGCTGATAAGGTTGCAGACCATGATATTAATGGGGATGGATTTGCCCATGGAGGCCATAAAGCAGCAGATTGCATCTGCAATAGATATTATCATCCATTTGGGAAGAATGCGTGATAAAAGCCGGAAGGTACTGGAAATTGTTGAGGTGGATGAATATGTCAACGGAGAAATTCGATTGCATACCCTTTACCGGTTTGAAGAAGACGGAAAAGGAAAAGGAGAAAAAGTTATCGGCAGGCTGGAAAAAAAGGGGGTGATTAAACATGATGCAAAGCTTAAGGCAGCAGGTTTTGCGTTATAACAGTCTAAAACGTTATTTTTTTATAAGCAGGAAAAGAGGAATCCCAATTTATGAAGCTTATTATTTTTCCGGAAAAACCAAACTGCTTTATATCATTTTCAGTATTATAATTGTTTTGTTCTTCTCGCTGTTTTTTTATCGCAGTTTCTTTGCAGTGTTCATCTTATGGCCTGTCGGCGTATATCTGTATCTTATTTCCCAAAAGAAAAAAGGTGAAAAAAGAAAACAAAAACTGGAAGCGGAATTTAAGGATTGTATTCTTTTTGCAGCTGCCAATTTAAGGGCCGGTTATTCTGTCGAAAATGCATTTTTAGAGTGCATACAGGACATGCATTCCCTGTATGGGACAGATGGCCTTATGGGTAAAGAACTAATCAGGATGAAAAAGGGGCTTCACAATAATGTTCCGTTAGAAATACTTTTGTGCGAATTTGGAAATCGGAGCTGCAATGGAAATGTCAGGGAATTTGGAGAAGTGTTTTCCATTGCAAGGGTAAACGGGGGCAGCCTGCCGGAAATTATACAATCTTCAGCAGGACTTATTGGAGATAAAATAGCTTTAAAACAAGAAATACAGGCGGCGGTTAGCGGAAGACTGTTTGAGCAAAGAATTATGTATATCATTCCTTTTGCACTGGTTTGCTACATAGAGGCAGGAAATAAAGGCTTCTTTGATGTTTTATATCACAATTTTACCGGAACGGTTATTATGACGGGGTGTCTTTTCGTATATGTACTTGCGTATTTTTTGTCAAAAAAGATATGTACTTCCATTTTGTAAGGAAAGGAATGAAAAAATGATATATATTGCAATTTTAGCTTTGTTTATTATTTTCATGATAAGGGCAAGAAACAGTCAGGTTCCGGATATGCCGGAAAACGGTAAAAAAGTTTTTGCTGTGGGACAATGTTTTGATAAGATGGCGGCATTGCTTTATTCCCTGTTTCCGGTATGCGGGAAGACGAGTGCCGCAATAACCGGCAATCTTGTACAACTGGACCCGGAAGAAAATGCAGGCTATTTAAAATGGAAATATGGTGTCAGAAAAATCAAGATATCCATTATCATTTTGTTTGCGGGAGATGTAATAGCCTTGTTTTTGTGGATAGGTAACGGAAAAGACAGCAATCTTGTGGACGGCAGGTATATTTTCAGGAAAGATAAGGGAGAAGGCAGTAAGGAAGTACACCTTATTGTGAAAAAAGAAGACGGGGAAGAAGTAGAATCCAGTCTGATTGTAGAGGAGCAAAGGTATCTGGAAGAAGAACTGGAATCCATGTGTGAAGAAGTGCTGGAACTGGCAGGAAGGGAAGCATTGGGAGAAAACGATTCCTGGGACAATGTCACCAAAAATTTATATTTTATGGACAAAGTCAAAGGTTATCCTTTTTTACTGTCTTGGGAAAGCGGTGGTTTGCAGGTAGCCGGAGACGGTAAAGTATATTATGACAGTAACGAGGAAGGGTCAGGCACATTCATTCCCGTTAAATTAAAAATAGAATACCATGACTTCATAAAAGAACATGTTTTTTATGCAAAAATCTGTCCGCCGGAAAAAGAACATACATTTTTTGATTCTGTTACCGCTGTATTGCAAAAGTCTGAAGAAGAAAGCTCTGCCGATGATAAAGTCAGTCTTCCGCAGAGAATTGATGATGAACAGGTGATTTGGAGAGAAAAACAAGAGGATAAAAGTATAACGGTTTTTATCTTAGGATTGGGCGCTGCATTGGCTGCATATGTCTTATCGGGCAGAGAAGTGCAGAAGAGGGTTCAGGTAAAAAACAAACGGATGGAAGAGGAGTATCCGGCAATTATCAGTAAATTTACCCTTTATCTTGGAGCAGGAATGAACACGAAAGCTGCATGGGAAAAAATTGCAAAAGAAGGAAACAAACTAAATGAAATAAGAAAAGAGGTAAATCCTGTGTATCGGGAAATGCTTTTGACATGCAGGGAAATGGAAAGCGGAATTGCAGAAGCGGAAGCATATGAACGTTTTGGAAAGCGGATAAGGAGGCAAAAGTTTATCAGGATGACAACGTTATTGGTGCAAAACCTGAAAAAGGGAAACACTGCACTTCTGCTGCAGTTGAGGCAGGAGGCACTAGCGGCATTGGAAGAACATGCAGCGGAAAAGAAAAAAGACGGAGAAGAAATGGAAACAAAATTATTATTGCCAATGATGCTGATTATGGGAATGGTTATGGTATTAATCATGGTGCCGGCGTTTTTATCCTTTTAACCGGAGTGAACTTTTCTGAGCCTGTCCTACATCATGCAAATAAAAATATTTTGAAGGGAGAATACAATGAAAAGAAAAAATTATACAACGGGAAAACAACATAATTTAGAAAGTTTCCTCAAAGAAAACACGGGTATGGGAACGGTGGAAGTTATTTTAATTATCGTGGTTCTGGTCGGTCTTGTTATTTTGTTTAAAGACCAGATTACCTTGATTGTGCAAAGCCTGTTTACAAAGATAACCACGCAGACAGGTAAGCTATAGAGGTACGAAAACACTATGGGGAAGGAAAATAAAAGGATAACAATGGATGGCTACCTCACCGTCTTTTTGTCCCTGACATTGTCCGTCATGATTTCCCTGTGTCTTGTTTTGGTTTTAGGGGCGAGGGAAAATACAAGGTGTATGGAAGTGGAATGTGTGACAGATATCGGCATGAATAATATTCTTGCAGAATATCACAGGGAGTTGATGAATCAATATGATTTGTTTTTTATAGACACATCCTATGGAACAGAAAACGCTTCTTACAAAACGACGGAAATGCATTTAAAAGATTATTTGGAGCGGAATTTGAGCGGAGAAGATTTGTTTTTATCGTTTCTCTATCACAATCCCGTTAAACTTAAGGTGAATGACGTTACAATCACCAATCTTTCCGTTGCATCGGATGAGAATGGGGCAGTACTTAGGCGCCAGGCAGTGGAAGTGATATATCAGCGTGTAGGAATAAGCTATCTAAAACAAATAGAAAACTGGATGAACACAGTTAAAGAATATGATTTGAATACAAGGGATATTCTGGCGGAGTGCAGGAATGCGTCTGCTGCATTAGAAGAGTGGAATAATGAATCATTATCAAAGGAAGCGGCGGCAGATTGGAAAAATCCGGGTGCAAAAGTACTTTCCCTGTGGGATGCGGGCATATTAAGCCTTGTTGTAAAAGACTATAGTTCGCTGTCAACCCAAACGGCGGATTTGACAACATATATTTCATCCAAAACAACGCTTGCAGGCACGGGAATGAATCCTGCAGTCACGTTTGCGGACGGTTTCTGGGAACAACTGATTTTTCAGGAATACATACTCGCTTATACAGGGCATTACGGCATGGAAAAAGAAAACGGGTATCTTCAGTATCAGACGGAATATATTCTTTCCGGAAAAGATACGGATACTGAAAATTTAAAAAATGTGGTTTACCAGATTTTAAGCATCAGGGCAGTTGCAAATGTACTGTATTTGATTTCTGATGAAGAAAGGATGCAGTTGACGGAGGCTGCCGGTACTGCACTTGCCGCTTTATTTGCCCTGCCGGAACTGGCGCCTTTATTTCAGGCTGTCATCATTTTGGCATGGGCAATGGTGGAAAGCATATCTGATGTGGCTAAACTTTTGCAAGGCGGCAGGGTTCCCCTGCTTAAGAACGGAAAAGAATGGTACTGTGAAATAGAAGAAGCGCTCGCGTTTGAGGGAAGTATCGGGCAGGCAAAGCAGAGCGAAGGGAAAAAAGAAGAAGGATTGCTCTATGAGGACTATCTTCGGATTCTGCTATGCTTTCAGGACAAAGTAACGACAACGTTCCGGCTTATGGATATTATGGAAATGGATATCCGACAGACCAAAGGTAATGAATGTTTCAGAATGGATGGCTGTGCTGACAGCATTGGGGCAGCCATACAATTTGGCAGCACAGATGGTAAAAAGTACGACATATTCAGATGCTACGGCTATTAAAGAAAAAAGAGAGCAGGGATGTCCCCTTTATGAAAACAGTCAACAAACTAAAAATAAGCACAACACAACCTTCTTTACAACGACATGCAATATGGAGACTCACCCCAACCGTCTCTAACTCCTCTCAATTGGATTTTTATCAACCAACATACAAAAAGTATTTCATAAAGGGGATTTCCGTGCTCTCTCTTTTTAAAAATGGCAAAGAAGGCAGAAACAGTGGCAGTATGACAGTTGAGGCTGCCATTGTCCTGCCGGTATTCTTATTCTTTTTTCTGAATTTTCTTTGGATAATTGAAATATATAACCTGCACAGTACTCTTTTGGCTGCACTTCGGGAGGTGGGGCGGGAATTATCCGTCTATGCGTATGCATATGATAGCATTGTGCAGGAGGAAGAGGATACCGGGCTGGAGGCCTTTGTTGAAAATGCAGCTTTCTCGTATTTATATGTAAAACAGCAGTTGGAAGGCTTTGCCGGTGAAGAATATTTAGACAACTCACCGTTGACATACGGAAAAGAAGGCATTTCTTATTTAAGCACTTCCGTGTTGCAGGAAAATGATGTAATTGATTTGGTTTTGACATATCAAGTATCGCCTTTTATCAAAATAGCGGGATATTATCCGGCGAGATTTTATAACAGGTATTACGGCAGGGCATGGACAGGTTATGATGTAAGTGGAGAAAATGAGAAAGATTCCTATGTGTATATAGCGCAGAATGCAAAAGTATATCATTTAAGCAGGGATTGCACCCATATCAGGTTATCGGTAACGGAGTGTGGGGCCTGGCAGGTGGATACGCTCAGAAATGCTTTTGGCAGCCGGTATCTTCCATGTGAATTGTGTGTAACTGGAGTGCAAAACAGTTATTATGTGGCTGAAGCCGGAGAACGGTATCATCAAGAGCTGGCGTGCAGCGGACTGAAAAGAACTGTCACGACAATACAGCGTTCGGAGGCGGAAAAATTATACAAATTATGTGAAAGATGCGGGAGGTAATATATGTTTGGATGTATTGGCACAATGGGACTTTTGCTGGGAAGCAGCATATACGATATCAGGTGGAAAAAAGTTCCTGTCACAATTTTATCCATGGGTGCCATATGGGCATTTATTGAAATGGTTATTAATATTGTAAATCAGGGATTTTTAAAGGCATTCCTGCTTTTTCTGATAGCAATTGTTCCGGGTGCAGGTCTGATGGTATTGGCGTATCTGACAGAAAGAAAAATCGGTTTCGGGGATGGAATCATATTGATGCTCATAGGGGCTTTAGAGGGGATTGGTAAGGTTTTGTTGATTTTTTGTGTGGGATTATTTTTGCAGTCGCTTTTTGCAGTGGTTTTGGTGATGATAGGGAAAGCAGACAAACAGACCCGGATTCCATTTGTGCCTTTTTTATTGGCAGCAAGGATAATCCTGTTTATATGTTGAGGAAAAAGAATTGATAAAAAGATTAATTACGTCAGATGAATACATGACAGTGGAAGCTACTCTTATTATGCCAATGGCGCTGTTTGTCTGTATCAGTATTATTTATATCGGTTTTTTTCAATACGACAGGTGTTTGATGAAGCAGGATGCATATCGGGCTGCACTTGCAGGCAGCAGTATTTATCGTGAAAGCAATCAGGAAGTGTACAATACAAGCTATCATATGCTGGAAAACTATGGGAAAGAAAAATACATAGCCACAGAGTGCAGTCAGGAGGTTACAATACAGGGCAGTGTAAATGTTTCCATGAAAGGGTTTGTAAAGGTACCCTTTCATGGAATGAAAGCTTTTACAGGAGCAGTAGGATGGGAAATAAAGGAACAGGCGCAAAGCAAATGTTTAAATCCTGTTGTTTTTATCAGGATGTGCCGCCGGATAAACGAAAACACAGATAGAAAAAAGGAAACCGATGAAGAGGAGAACGACGATGCAGATAGAATACACGAATAGCTTTAACCGTAATTATATCAGGACAAAATTAGAAAATGGTGTGAATAACATGCAAAGATATCAGTATAAGATATTGGAAAACAAAAAGGTGGAAGGATTATTGCCATTCAACATATATACATCCAATGGAGAGCGAAGCATATATTATGAGATTTCTTCGATGCAGAGTCTTTCCAAATGGTTTATGAAGGAAAAAATAGGGGAAAAGTGGATGGAAAGTCTGGTGGCAGGCCTTAGGGTAGTATTATGGTCATTGGAAGAGTATCTTTTGGACAGTCGCTGTCTGCTGCTAAGACCGGATTGTATCTTTTTGGACTTTGAATCGGGCAAATTTTACTTTATGTACTATCCATATTATACAGAAAAAAACAAATTCAGCATGGAAACATTTTTATCTTTTTTAACGGAAAATGTAAACGAGGAAGAGGAGGATACAATAGAAAAAGTATATGATATATATTCTGTCTGGGAAAAGGCAAAGGAAAAATTTTCGGTAGAAACATTTCTTTCTTTATGGGAAAAGTATCAGAATGAAAAACCGGAAAGCCAAAACGGCAATAATTATGAAAATATAGCGCAAGCCGCGGAACAGGAAGAGAAAGTCTTTTGTTCCGAAAAAGGAAAAAGAAAAGACATAGCTTCCATATTCGGCAAGAACAGATACTTTAAAGGAGAAAATAAACTCAGTCTGGCTATGGAGCAATGGGAATACAAAGCAGAAAAAATAACAGAAGAACCGGGAGTAAACGGAAAAACAACTTATATGGAAGTAAAGCCTGAACTTGAAGAGAGAAAATTATACGGAAACGGAAAACAAAACAGAAAAGTAATTTGCCTGCAACAACTACCGATAGTTATCGGAAAAAAGGGTGACAAAGCAGATGTAATATTACAGGATTCATCCATCAGCAGAATGCATGCAAGATTAACGGAGCAGGACGGGCAGGTTTATCTGGAGGATTTGAATGCAACAAACGGGACTTTCAAAAACGGGGTACGCCTGCGTCCGTATGAAAAAGTGGAAATCCTATCAGAAGATGAAATAAAACTCGGAAAACTAAGTTTTACCTATCGTTGACAGAAGAAGTAATAGATGTTACCCTTTTATATATCTGTAACAAGCTGCATGACAGGAGAAAGATGTGGACAGAGTATATGGAAGAATCAAAGATGCGCCATATATAACGGGCATTTTGGTTATAATGAACGTGATACTATTTCTAATATGTACATTTACAGGTGATTTGTTATATAATATAGGTGAATTCAGTCCGGCCGCCTTTTTAGGGAAACATCAGTTATACCGTATGATAATGGCAATGTTTTTACATGCGGATATAAGCCATTTGATAAACAATATGCTGCTTTTAGCCGGATTAGGTGCAATGCTGGAAAAAGAAACAGGCCATTTAAGATTCCTTATTCTATATATATTGTCAGGTCTGGGCGGTCAGGCTGTATCATTGGCATATAAGTTATATGCCGATGAGTGGTATGTCGGTTCCATAGGCGCAAGCGGGGCAGTATTTGGTCTGGTTGGAGTGCTGTTGGCCATGTCGTTTGCCTGGACCAGGGAATTGGAAAATGTTACATGGCAAAGGATAATATTAGTCGTAGCATACTCCTTATACAGTGGATTTCAGTCAAAAAATATTGATAACGCAGCCCATATAGGAGGATTTGCGGTAGGATTTTTATTAGCCCTGGGAATGTGCTTTTTGAAAAGAATGCGGAAAGATAAATGAAATAAGCATGTCCATAGTGACAGATGGGAGCAGAGAATATGGTAATCAATATTTATTACGGTGGGAGAGGCCTGATAGATGACCCAACTTTATTTGTAATAGGAAAGATGCAGGAAGTATTGGAAGAACTTCATGTCACGGTGGAAAGGTTTAATTTGTTTGAACTGAAAAACAATATTACAACGTTGCCCCAGACCCTGAAAAATGCAGACGGCATTATTCTTGCAACTACAGTGGAGTGGTATGGGATAGGCGGTTATATGCAGCAGTTTCTGGATGCATGCTGGCTGTATGCAGATAAAGAAAAAATTGCAAAAATATATATGTGCCCGATTGTCATGGCTACCACATACGGTGAGCGGGAAGGAAAACTGAATCTGACGACTGCGTGGGAAATACTCGGAGGCCTTCCGTGTAGCGGAATATGCGGATATATTGCAGACACTGCACAGCTGGAGATGAATAAAAATTATATAACCTTAATAGAAAAAAAAGCAGAAAACATGTACCGCACCATAAATCAGAAAATGGCCTGCTTCCCGGCTAGCAATCAGGCAGTTAAAAATATGGTATCGAGTACGAAAAATATAGACTTGACGCCGCAGGAATCAGAACAGCTTTCGCGCTATGCATCGGATGACAGTTATGTGCAAAGGCAAAAAGAAGATATTCAGGAACTGACGAATTTGTTTAAGGATATGATGGAAGACTCAGGTCTGGAAGAAGAATATTTAGAGCGTTTTAAAAATGCATTTAAGCCACAGCCGGGATTTAAGGCAAATTACAAAATATTTATCGGAAATAAAAAGGAACCGTTATCGCTGAAAGTAAATGTATCGGACTTAATCTGTTCCTATGATAATGAATTGAATGCAGACGTGGAAATTCATATGGAAAAGAATATTATGAATGATATTCTTTACGGGCGTATGACTTTTCAGAGGGCGTTTATGTCAGGCGATATGAAAATGAAGGGTGATTTTAAGATACTTAGAACCTTGGACCAGATATTTAACTTTGTAGAAAAATAGACAGCAAAGGCTGGTTTACAAAGAACTTCTAAAACTTCACACCAAAGAATGCCCAAAATACGGGTATTCTTCATCGGAGCATTAGCTCCGTGAGATTAAAAATTCTGCAGAACAGAACCATGGAGGTTGGCATGAGAAAAGAAGATTGTATTTTTTGTAAAGTTGCAAACGGGGAAATTCCTTCAAAAACTTTGTATGAAGATGAACAATTTCGGGTGATACTTGATTTGAGCCCGGTTACAAAAGGCCATGCGTTGATTCTTCCAAAAGAGCATCATGCAAACTTATTTGAATTGCCGGATGAAAAGGCGGCCAAAGCAATGCTCCTTGCGAAAAAGATGTCGGCAAGGATGATTCAAAAGCTGAAGGCAGACGGTTTTAATCTGTTACAGAATAATGGTGAAACAGCCGGTCAGACAGAAATGCATTTTCACTTACATTTGATTCCCAGATATCAAGAAGACGGGCAGCATATCACGTTGAAACCGGGTACTGTTACACAAGATGAGCTGGAAGAGATTAAAAACCTGATTACGGAATAAGTCTGTGGGTCTTGGAGTGAAATAAATGAGAACGATAAATGTAAAAGATATTACCCAAAATATTAAGGAAATGTGCATAGAGGCAAATTATTTCCTCTCTGAAGATATGGATAATGCAATGAAACATGCAGGCAAGACAGAAAAATCGCCTCTGGGATGCCAAATTCTTGCCCAATTGCAAGAAAACCTGCAAATTGCGAGCGAAGAGAGGATTCCTATTTGTCAGGACACCGGCATGGCTGTTGTATTTCTTGAAGTAGGTCAGGGAGTATATTTTGAAGGCGGGTCCCTGACTAAGGCTGTAAATGAGGGTGTGCGGCAAGGATATGAAGAAGGATTCTTAAGGAAGTCTGTGGTAAAGGACCCGTTAATCAGGGAAAATACAGGTGACAATACACCTGCTGTTGTTCATTATGACATAGTAGAAGGAGACTTGGTTACGATAACTGTCGCACCAAAAGGATTCGGCAGTGAAAATATGAGCAGAATATTTATGTTAAAACCGGCGGATGGGGCGGAAGGTGTAAAAAGAGCAATTTTAACGGCAGTTAAAGATGCCGGACCTAATGCATGTCCTCCCATGGTAATCGGGGTAGGCATTGGCGGCACTTTTGAAAAATGTGCTCTTATGGCTAAAAAGGCATTGACGAGACCTGTAAATAGTCATTCGTCGATTGCTTATGTGAGTGAAATGGAGGAAGAACTCCTTAATAAAATAAATGGATTGGGTATCGGACCGGCGGGTCTTGGCGGTACCACAACAGCCCTGGCAGTAAATATTGAAACCTATCCTACGCATATTGCGGGTTTGCCGGTAGCCGTAAACATTTGTTGTCATGTAAACCGCCATGTGGTAAGAACTATCTAAAAAAGCGAAAGACTTGGGTATAAGGATGATTAAGCGAATACATACACCGTTAACCGGTGAAAAATCGAAAACATTATCCGTTGGGGATTATGTTTATATTACGGGAACAATTTATACCGCACGGGATGCGGCGCATAAACGAATGCAGGAAACGCTCGACGCAGGAAATAATTTGCCGATTGATTTAAACGATAATATAATTTATTATATGGGGCCGTCTCCCGCAAGAGAAGGCAGGCCTATTGGTTCGGCCGGACCTACAACAGCCAGCCGGATGGATAAATATGCACCCGGATTGCTGGACTTAGGTTTAAAAGGAATGATAGGAAAAGGAAAGCGTTCCAAAGAAGTACTGGATGCCGTTGTCAGAAACGGCGGAGTTTATTTTGCGGCAGTCGGAGGAGCAGGAGCGCTTTTGTCAAAAGCAATTCAAAAGGCGGAAGTCGTAGCATATGAAGATTTGGGAACAGAGGCAATCCATAGGCTGGAAGTAGTTGATTTTCCGGTTATTGTGGTGGCGGATGCGTCGGGAAATAACTTGTATGAAACAGCTGTAAAAGAATTTGCTGTAAATGAAGTGTAATTTATGTCTGTGTGCTGCCTGACATAAATTCTTAAGTCTTGCTTGGCTTTGTGCAGCAAAGCAGCGTAGAAATGGGGTAAACATGAGAAGAATTATTCTGATGGTATTGCGTTTGTTTTATATCGCACCTTATTATGTATATCGTATCTGGAGGTGCGGAAAGGATAAAAAAGTTTCGTTTGAAGAGTCTTTTGCCTATATAAAGAAAGTTACAAAAAGAGCTAACCATGCAGGAAGGGTAATAATAGAGACGAAAGGGTTAGAAAATATTCCGAAGGAAGACGGATTTATTTTTTTCTCGAACCATCAGGGCCTTTTTGATGGATTGGTATTTTTAGATTCTTGTCCAAGGCCATTCTCATATATAACCAAAAAGGAGGCACGAAATGTATTTTTGCTGAAACAGGTGGGAGACGCCCTTGGAGTGATTGCCATTGACAGGGAAGACATCAGGCAATCGATGAAAGTAATAAACCAAGTAGCGGAAGAAGTAAAAAACGGAAAAAATTTCTTGATTTTTCCGGAAGGAACCAGAAGCAGGCTGGGGAATAAACTTTTGGATTTTAAGGGGGGAAGTTTTAAAAGCGCTACAAAAGCCAAATGTCCTATTGTACCCTGTGCTTTGATTGATTCTTTTAAACCCTTTGATGAAAAATCAATTAAGAAAGTGAAAGTGAAACTAACATATCTCCCTCCGTTATATTATAATGATTATAAAGATATGAAGACAAGTGAAATAGCAGATGAAGTAAAAAAACGAATAGAAGAAGAAATCAGCAGTCAGCAAAATGCGGAAATGCAGGAAATAAAAATGTAGGTTTGTCAAACATATGTTACACTGACCGCAGATAATCCTTTAACACCTGA
>CAJTMB010000005.1:0-50710 GCA_910577105.1 uncultured Lachnospiraceae bacterium
AGGAATCAGGTGCTTTCTATTTATTTTATTTTCCTACAAAAACTTTACCCTAGCTGCACTTGGTTTATAAATTTAAACTCTGCACTTGGTTTATAAATTTAAACATCATGTAAATACACTAAGGAACAAAGGGTTGACACCACACGGCAAAACCGCTATACTGTAGAAGCCGTATATTTGTCTTTGGGTGGGCGCTTCTATGGCTGGCCTTTTGTATCAATGATGAAGTTCGGGTCTTGCGCAATGGACATCTGCGAACCGTGTCAGGGTGGGAACACAGCAGCACTAAGCAGAACCGTCGATGTGCCGCAAGGGTGCCTGGCGGAGTTGATACATAGGTATCGCATAGAAGTGTCCTCCCAAGTAAAAATATACGGTTTCTCTTTGATGGAGGTCTATATGGGATGTATGTTATGTCCTAGGGAATGTAATGCCGACAGGGCTTCAAACCAAAAAGGATATTGCGGAGAAACGAATGAAATAAGGATAGCAAGGGCAGCCCTGCACATGTGGGAGGAACCATGTATCTGCGCCGGGAACGGTTCCGGTGCAGTTTTTTTCAGCGGATGTCCACTCCAATGTATCTTTTGTCAAAACGCAGACATTGCAACCGGTGCCTGCGGCAAAGTAATATCCCCCGAACGTCTGACGGATATTTTCTTGGAACTTCAGGAGAAAGGGGCATGCAATATTAACCTGATTACGCCCACCCACTTTATACATCAGATTATACCTGCGCTAAGGCAGGCAAAATACGAAGGGCTTTCCATACCCGTTGTATACAATACCGGTGGATACGAAAAGGCGGATACACTCCGCCTCATAGAAGGACTGGTCGATATCTACCTGCCCGATTTCAAATATGTTTCTTCCCGGCTGTCCGCCCGTTATTCCAATGCACCCGACTATTTTGAAACAGCCTGTACCGCAATAGCCGAAATGTTCCGGCAGGTTGGTCCTCCTGTTATGGACTCCAAAACAGGGCTCATGAAAAAGGGGCTTATCGTACGCCATCTTATGATGCCCAGACACCTGGCGGATTCCAAAAGAGTAATTACCTATCTTTTTGAAACTTACCGCCATAATATCTATATCAGCATCATGAATCAATACACCCCTATGCATGTCTTTGCGGATATGCCCGAACTGAGCAGGCGTGTATCCCGCAAAGAATATCATGCACTGGCAGACTACTGTATATCACTTGGCGTAGAAAACGGATATTTTCAAGAAGGTGATACCGCATCTGAAAGCTTTATCCCACCTTTTGACTATACCGGCGTTTGACTTTATTGACACAAATGTCATATTATATTTCAACCCGCTTCATATAATATCCAAATCCTCCTTCGGATATATGTTCACACCCGGCTTCAAATCCTTCAAATCCGAACATAAGCGCCGCCTGTTTCTCGCGGTCGAAATATACCCCCGGAACTCCCAGATAAAAGCAATCTTCATTCCGTTCTTTTAATCTGGTTAATATGACATGCCCATAATTATAATATCCATGCAGCAAAAAGCTGTTTTGCACAAGGTTCTGGTATTTTCTTGATAAAATCACAAAATCTCTCGGTGTAATGGACAAATATTCCCTCGAGTCACCAAAAGGATGAATTCTCGGATACTGCTTATTTAGTTGTTCCCACTTATCACCCGACAGTATTACCTGCTCTTTCGTCACGGAATTTAATGCGGTTTCTGACGGCTGCTCAGGCAAAGGCAGCGCCTCTGTTTTTTCCATGACAGCTTCCGCAAAAACATCTGATGATTCTTCCTTTGACATCGCCTTGGCATCTGCAGAAACCGCTTCTCTGTACGGTTCTGTTTCTGCATCACCGGATGCCGTTTCTTTACCTTGCTCCGTTTCCTCAGCACCGGATGCCATTTCTTTACCTTGCTCCGTTTCCTCAGCACCGAATGCCGTTTCTTTATCTTGCTCCGTTTCCTCACTGTAAAATGCGGCCTTCTCGTCCGATTCCTCCACACTCTGAGATATCGTTTCACTGTACGGCTCCTCCTCCGTATTGGAGGATGCTGCCTCTTTAAACTCCATATCTGTGCCAGAATCCAATATCTCTGATGTTTCCCCTAAAGAATCAGCATCTGCCGGCATTCCATCCTTATGAAAATCAATTGTTTCCCGGCCTGATTTCATGTTACTTTCGGAAACAGCCATACCATCGTCCAAAACCTCCGACTTCTCATCTGTAAGCGTCTCCTGCTGCACGGGTTTTTTTACGCTTTCCCTCCATTGCCCTTTTAGCACGCGATTCTCCGACAATCTGACTATAATACCGTCACATTCCTTATAGGCAATGCCTGTTTCCGCCAGATTATCATTTTTCCAAATGGAGGCATAATCCCCTGTCCCATAGTTTAACAACAGATTATCTGCCGCAAAACTTTCTCCGGCTGAAAGAATCCGTATTTCTCCCTGAAGGGTATCCGTTGCATAAAGCCCCCTGATATGTACCTGTACCCTGCTGCTATCTCCCTTGGCCTCCCATTTTACAAAGCCACCGTTTTTTATTTTTTCCCCTCTCTCATAATAGTCGAGATATGCTATTTTCTTATCATAAAATACCTTGTCCTCTTTCATTATAAAGTCCCCCGCTGTTTCAAAATGATTTATACCATTATATTCGGGGAAAGCTTTATATATTCCGATGTCCTTTAACTATGTTTTTCTGCATCTAGATATTTCATATAATTCACTACCATCAAAGCAATCTTAAAGGTCAGTGCATCATCAAAAGTCCTGATGTCGAGTCCCGTGCTTTTCTGAAGCTTTTCAATTCTGTATACCAATGTGTTCCTATGAACAAAAAGCTGCCTTGATGTTTCCGATACATTCAGGTTGTTTTCAAAGAACTTGTTTATAGTTGTCAGCATTTCATCATCCAATTCTTCAGGGATATCGTCTCCGAAGATTTCCTGTATGAAAATACGGCACAGATTAACGGGTAACTGGTATATGAGCCGTCCTATCCCCAAAGTGCTGTATGCTGCCACATTTTTTTCCGCATAAAATATTTTCCCGACATCCAATGCCATCTTAGCTTCTTTATAAGATTTGGAGACATCTTTCAGTTCTTTTACCACTGTACCGTATGCTACCTTAGCACTCAACATTGCCTCGGTGTTCAGCATGTCCAAAATCGTATTGGCTATATGCTCCAATACCGCCTGCGTGCAGGCTCCCTCCAGAGATTTGATAAGGATAATACTGCTTTCATCCACAGCCGTGATATAGTCCCCGCTCTGGCTTAAAAACATTCCCTTCAAAAGTTCTGTGGCAATGCCGTCTTTTTCCTGCCGGGCTTCAATCAAAAAAACCGCCCTTGGAGCAGATACCTCGATATGCAGTTTTTTTGCCCGATTATAGATATCCACCAATAAAAGATTATCCAGCAAAAGGTTTTGGAAAAAGTTATTCCTGTCATACCTCTCTTTATATGCAATTATCAGGTTTTGAAGCTGGCACACCGCAATTTTGCCCACCATATAAACATCGTCGTTAAGCCCTCTTGCCACAAGAATATAGAGGACTTCCCCTTCATCCAAAACCTTCAAAAGATGTTGAGCGCCGATAATCTGGCTATCTGCCGGGGACTTGGCAAAGCCAAGCACCAGACCGGCATCCACCTTTTCCATATCCATAGTGCTTGCCACCAGATTGCCGCTTGTATCGTAAACGCCAAAATCGACTTTTGTAATTGCTTTTAATTCTTCAATGCTTGTTTGAATAATCTGACTTGATATCATAATGTCCTCCATTACTTTGCCTGTATTTATGATATCTTATTTTAATTCCCTCTGCAAGAATAAAAAGTACATGAGTTTCCACATTCTGCATGGCGGCGGCCGGGGCAGGTAGTTGTTCCAACAGGACACGTTCTCACTCCGGTAAAAACACAGCGGCACATAGGAGGTTATAAAACAACCTCCAAATGCCGGTGTTTTTACAGGGTCCTTTATGGAATCAACTGCCTGCCCTGACCGCCGCCATGCAGAATGTGGAAACTCAAATACAAAGCCACTTACATTCTTATTACACAATCAAACCCTTTCAAATATTCGCCTTTTTCGTTATGCGTAACCATTATGATTGTTTTATCACTCTCCAAAAGTTTTTTATTTACCTGCAAATCCAGTTCATGATTCAGTGCCGAAAACGGCTCGTCCAAAATTAATATTTCCCTTCCCGATAACAGCGCCCTTTCCAACACGATAAGTTGTTTTTCACCTCCGCTTAGTGTGGTACAATTTTCTGCCTGCATTAACAAGTCATATTTCTCCTTGGGAATATAATCCTTTAAAGCCTTTTTATATTCGTAGCTTCCAAACATTGTCACATTATCCAGATAGTTTTCCGAATAGATATGAGAATTTTGCCCAACAAAAAAAATGAGTTCACCGCACAGGTCATATTCTGCCATTCTGTCGTCAATATATATTTCTCCTGAATCCTGCTTTATCTTCTGTGCTATCATTTTGACCAGCGTACTTTTACCGGTTCCACTGGGTCCGATAATCGCATATTTTTTCCCTTTTTCAAATGTATAAGAAAAATCTTTAACGGAAAAGTCATCATACCTCTTGTTTACATGGCGCAACCGGATGGCGTTCTCAAATCCAATTTTTTCATATCCTATTTCTCTCCGTCCTTCTATCATCCCAATAATCTTATTTTTCACCCCCCGCACCGACTTAACATTGCTGATGGAATCTACTATTGTTCTGAGCGGAAACATGAAATCCTGAATATAAGAAATGGTTGCCGTAGCAATTCCTGCCGTAATGCTTCCCGCACATAAAAGCACGGCAATAATTGCAAACGCCGCAATATTAATAATATACATTACACTTCCGTTTAACACGTTTGTAAAAGTTTTAAACTTACCGTATTCATATCTGGAATCTTCCATCTCTTGCAGGGAAGTTCTATGTCTTGCAGCAACCTTTTCATAAGTAAAATGATTTACAAAAGAAATGCCGCTCAACAAGTCAAATACCGTATTTGTATACACTCCTGTTTTTTTCAACAATGCCTGCTTTTTTAAAGACAATTTATGTCCTGTAATTCGAGGCAGGAACAATGTTAAGATTGCCGTAATGTAGATAATACACGCGATTCTGATATCCAAGTTAAAAATGTAAGCGGCATATACAATTAATCCGATAACAGACTCGCATATCTCCATAATGTATTCGACATACTCTTCACAGCCGGCAATATCGTTGCTCATCATGGAAGCATATTCCCCGATTTCCTTAGATTGGAATTTTTCGGGAGATTGGGTTAAAAGCGTTCCGAAAAAATCCTGCCTGATATTTTCATAAAGCTTTTTGTCCAGCTTCCATGCTCCCTTCTGGGTTATGTATTGTGCCGCCATTCCCACAATGATAAAAGCAATAAAAACCGCCACCCACTTAACAACATCATACCAGCCGTTAAGAAAACCGCAGTCAATCATGTTCTTGATAATGTAGGGAAGCGCTGCTATGGCAGTGATATAGATTACATGGAAAAAAAGTCTTATAAAGATTTCTTTCCAAATATTTTTAAAATATCTTTTCATTATTGATATCCTTTTTTAAATAATATAGACACATTGTCGCGTGTACGGCAATGTGTCTATGCTATCGTCTACTTCCCGTTACATGTTCCCTGATTACACGAGCTAGTTTCTTGCAAAGAAATCACACTAATAGCCATAGGTTTCTTATAAGATTTTTTTTTCATTCTAATTTCCTCCTTTTCTTTATTTTATAATTTAAAAATTATAATCTTATTTCTGCAAACTTTCTAGCAGTTGACGAACATCCCCAAATATCTCCATCTTCTAATAATGCCAATCCTGGGCATCTACTACACTTTTCTTTTATTTCACAATCTTTGCATTTTATTAACTCTGATTTTTTTATATTTTGAATGGATTTTAATTTTTCAGAAAACCAGATTTCTTGTAAGCTATCTTTTTCAACATTTCCTACTTTATACAGAAAGGAATTGCATGGAAAAACATCCCCCTCTGCATTAATTGCTAACATATATCTTAGACTTCCACAGGCTTCCTCAAAATCATTTCTTTTTCCTTTAGGTTCATATTCTTTAATATCATTGTAAATCGGTATTAAATCTTTATCATTAACAGTAAGACTTTTAACTTTCATGTCTCCGTTACTTTTAGCAAATATAATAGCAGAAGCCATAAAAGCAAAGTTATTTTCATCACAATATTTTTTTATATTAAGAAAACTATTTTTATTTATTTCCATTATTGGTGTCTTTACTGTCACAGGTATTTCATATTTCTTTGCAAAACTTAAACCACGCAACGTAGATTCAAGTGAACCTTTAACACCTGTTATACTATCATGTATTTCTGGCACTAAAGAATACACACTTACTGATAGTTCAGCAATATATAGATTTTTTAATTTCCTAGCAACGTCTTCTGAAATTAGTGATGCATTTGTTAAAAGGAAAACTCTTAGATAATTTTCTCTTGCAAAAGAAATAATTTTAAAAATATCATTTCTTAAAAAGATTTCCCCACCGGTAAGGCTTAAGTTTAGACCACCTAACTTCCTAAATTGAACAATTATATCTTTTAATTTATCTAGACTTAACCCTTTTGTATTATGTTTAGGAATATAACAATGAACACATTTTTCATTGCATTCAGTTAAAAGTTCTATCATTAAACTTAAAAGGGTATTCTTATCATGCGCAATTTGATAAATCTCCTCCATTACATTTTCCATTTACTTCTCTCCAATAAGTACTCCATTTTTTATGGAATCATTTATAAACTCAATTATATCTTCTTCTACTTCTTCTTGTTCAACATCATACTCGTTAATAATTATCTGCGCAATTTCTTCTGGCGTTTTATGACAAATCAAATTTTCCCATATTATTATTGAAACATCTTCAAACTTAATTACTGTTTTATTAAGTTCATTGATAATATAAATATAATCTCCGATATGCTGCCAAGAAATGTACGTTGCAACTTTCATCTTATCTTCTCCTACTGAACAAAAGCCACAATTAGTCTAAAATTTATAAGCTTATAATATATATAAATATATCTTGTTAATTTTAATTTAACTATAACAAAACTGTCACATAATATAAATTTGACAAAATATTGGTTTTAGGAAAGAATAATCTTTAGAAGATTAACATACTACAGAATATTTTTGCTGACCATTATGAAGAATCAATTATCTTCTTCATACATGATAAGCCTTTGTCGAAAACGATAGAAAAATGATTCACTGCGGAATCCCAGCCTTTGGCGGTACCATGTACGGATGCCCTTGTTGTGGGCCTCTTAAATTTGTACCCCTCCAGTGCCATATCCACTTCTGCCGACAACGTTGTCCAGCAAATCTGAGTACTTTACTCTAAGCTTTATTTGTGTTCTGCTTCTAATTTACATAAATCCAGACAACGGTTTCTGCCTGCAAATGGTTCATTATTTGTCTGACACCATTCCAACTCTTGAGCACATAGTTTCTTGTAATATCTGATGTTTTCCTTTTTCTCTTGAATATATTTCATATCCACCTTGTATAATTTAAAATCCGTCTGCATATATTTCCTAATAAAAAATGGCAATGCGTTTCCACATAGCCATTTGAGTAATATCTCCATTAGAGTTGCTAACGCTTTTAGCAGTCCACTTTGTGGTAGTACTCACCACTAATAGTATAATACCACGTTATGTTTATGCAACCAGATAGATAATAAAATCAAATATTTCAACCTGCAAGCGAAAATATTCACCGTTTTAAAAAAAAACAAAATCTCCAATTTCTGATATAATTTAATAAAAGGAAGCACTTTCCAGACACTACCCTTTGATTACAGGAGGTTTTACAAATGAATAAAGTATCATTGCGTATTGCCGACTTGCGTAAAAAGACAAAGGTGACACAGCAGGAATTGGCAGACAGCATAGGGGTATTATTTCAAACTATCAGCAAATGGGAGACCGGAGTTAATATGCCGGATATAACCATACTTCCATTACTTGCAGATTATTTTTAAGTATCAACAGACCTATTGTTAGGATTAAAACCGCTTGACGGTGAGACATATATTCCAGAAAAACAGCCACAAAAGAATTTTGGAACCAAAAGCCGGAATACCTTTTGAGAACGCGAAGAGTTATTGGAATGATGACTATGCCCGCTTTCTTATATCACAGGTTTGGAAGATTGATTAACCAATTTCTGTATTGGACTGCGGATGTAGATATGGATTTTTGGGGTTGTTGCTGCTTCCATATCTTCCCGAGGGAAGCACCTACACAGGAATTGATTTTGCAGAAGACTTGATAAAAAAGGAAAATCTCTTTTTGAAAGATGCACAAAATTTCATAAATACCAATTTATCAGACTGATTATATCATAGCCAATCTTCTCTGATAACAACGGTATTGTTACATATTTCAACTACATAATCAAAAGACTTTGCCAGAGAATCTGAAACTTTATGGCATATATACATAACTGTCGCTCCCTCTACGGAGAGAATGGTTTTTTCTATATCCATTGCGCTTTCTTTATCTAACGATGCCGTAACTTCATCCAACAAGAGCAATTGCGGATTTTTCAGAATACTCCTTGCCAACGCAATCTTCTGCTTTTCTCCGCCACTTACTTCATTTATTTCTTCTGAAACTTCCTCATTTAGCCGCTCCTTATCTATTGTGCGAAATAGCCGGGTTTTTTCACAGACCCTCATAATATCATCATCACTATGCTGTCCCTGCAAATCAATATTATTTCTGATTGTATCCTTGAAAATATAGGAATCTTGAGGAACATAGGATACTAGTTCATTCCAACTGTTTCTGTCAATATCCAATAAATCCACACCATTGACCATAATCTGCCCGGTATAGTCGCAAAATCCCATGATAATCTTTAGCAACGTTGATTTTCCGATTCCGCTTTCCCCAATAATTAAATACTTTTTCCCTTTCTTTATCTCAAAAGAAGCATTTACAAATATTTTTTTATCTTCATAAGAAAAACTGACATGGTCAAATTGAATAGACTGAATCGTATCAATTTTTTTCAAGGGCTTTTTCTTACATTCTTCAAAATCTTGATAAACCTGCTCCACCAGCTGTTTATTTGACTTCAGATAAGTTATCTGCTCAAAAAAATTCGAAATGGGATTAAATATATGTCCACTCAGATAAACTGCTGCAACAAAAAGTCCTGTGTTTAAATTGCCATGTATATATAAAATACACGCCAGAACAATGGAACTAAATGTTAACATATTTGTCAAAAATGCTGCAACGGGACTATAAATTGCCTCTAAGTTCCACCATCTCCTTTTTTGTCGGTTTCTTTCCTCAAGGGAATTTGATATTTTATATAAAAATCTTTCACCGGCATTATTTGTTTTAATCTCTAAAAACCCTTGAAGAAGGTATTTTAAATCTGTAACGTAACCGGTATTTTTTTCAGAAGTTTTGACTTTAATCTGAGAAAACCTTTTTTCAAAAACGGTTGTGTACAGCATAATCACAAAAGATAATGCCACCAAAATAATTGCAATTTTCCAGTTGACGCAAAATGCCACAATAATAGTAAAAAGTGTTTGAAAAAAATACAATGCCAGATTAAAAAACTCAAAAATATAATCGTTGACCAGACTTGGAAGGTCGTTTGTAAAACGTGACAAATAATAGGCAGAATCATGCCTGTTATAATCTTTTACCTCCTGATTCAAGACTTTATGTAAGTAATCAAGATTTACCTCCCGGTCAACTTTAACAATCAGTCCGCTTCTAAAATATCTTCTAAAAAAATCAGCCAGCGTAAGAATTACTATATATCCAAACATAAACAGGATAAAGTAGCAGAATACTTTCCAAGAAACCGTATGCTCCTTTATCCCTTCTGCATAATCAACTGCTTTTTGAAAAACCAATGCCAGTCCGGAACCCAATGCACTTTGCATCATGGCAAACAGGATAACAAGCATTGCCGGAATTTTAACTCGTTTCAAATACCTTTGTAACATAAAAGCACTCCTCAAAGGAAACTATAGCTATTGAAATTGTAATAAAACCGGCACCGTAATCGTGCCTGTCCTACAGGGTAATCTTGAAAAAAGAGGGATGCGGAAGCATCCCTCTCATTAACTCATCACTAGTTGGTAATAACCTGCTCGGTTTCCTTATCAAATACATGAATCTTCTCTACATCCAGTGCAAACTTGATGGTGTCACCAGGTCTTGCAGTGGTACGGGAATCAACTCTTGCTGTCAAAGGGAACTCCTCAAGGTCAAAGTATAAGTACACTTCTGCACCGAGCAATTCGTAAACTTTTACGGTAGATTCAAATACGCTGCTGGGAGAAGCTTCAATATACATCTGGGAATCATAAACGTCCTCAGGGCGGATACCAAATGTAACAACCTTTCCATCATAACCGCCGTCAATCAACTTCTTGGATTTGGAAGGAGGAAGCGGAATGCTGTGACCTGCAATCTTCAGGTTAGCAACATCATTTGCCACTTCAACAGTTGCATCCAGGAAGTTCATCTGAGGGGAACCCATGAAACCTGCTACAAACAAGTTGCCGGGTTTCTCATACAGATTCTGAGGTGTATCAACCTGCTGGATAACGCCGTCTTTCATAACAACGATTCTGGTACCCAGGGTCATAGCCTCTGTCTGGTCATGTGTAACGTAAATAATGGTGGTGCCTAATCTCTGATGCAGTTTTGCAATTTCGATACGCATCTGTACACGCAATTTAGCATCCAGATTGGAAAGAGGCTCATCCATCAGGAATACCTTAGGATTACGAACAATCGCACGACCCATGGCAACACGCTGTCTTTGTCCACCGGAAAGAGCCTTCGGCTTTCTGTCAAGAAGGGGTGTTAAATCAAGAATCTTAGCTGCATCTTTTACCATCTTATCAATTTCATCTTTCGGTACTTTTCTTAACTTAAGACCAAAAGCCATGTTGTCATAAACAGACATATGAGGATACAGAGCGTAGTTCTGGAATACCATTGCAATGTCTCTGTCCTTAGGCTCTACATCATTTACCACTCTGTCACCGATTTTCAATTCACCGGAGGAAATGTCTTCCAGACCTGCAATCATACGAAGGGTGGTAGATTTACCACATCCGGAAGGACCTACGAAAATAATAAATTCCTGGTCTGCGATTTCAAGGTTGAAGTCTTTTACTGCCTCAAACCCGTTGGGATACACTTTGCAGATATTTTTTAAAGATAAACTTGCCATTGTTATGACTCCTTTCTTTACTATAAAAGGTACCTGCGTACCATTTCATCTGCATTAAGTATAGCGAAAAATTTCATATACCGCTATAACATAAATACACAAAGTTTTTTGCATAGATTGTAATATTTGCTTATTTTACAGTTACTTTTGACCTATTTCCGACAAGTTGACCAAAAATGATTTCCTATCATGTGCATATTGAACAAAATATTGCATAAATACTGCCTGTAATAAAACATCTTTTGCCTTTTTTATGCTTCTTCTCCATAAAATGCCAGCTGATTTTTGCCACGTTTCTTTGCAACATACAATGCCTGGTCAGCCGCCTTATACAACGCTTCAAAGTTCTTTGCATCTGTCGGATAAACCGCTGCACCGATACTGGCAGTAGCCGAATACTTCACGTATTCTCCTGCCTGGAAATTCTTAAAGAAACGCTCCACGCGCTGTGCTTCCGACTTAATGACGGCATCTCCCTTCATGTTACGCAAAAAGATAGTAAACTCATCGCCGCCGGTCCGCCCCACAATGTCACTGCTTCTAAACTCAGCCTTAATCCTGACCCCAAGGGTACGGAGCACTTCATCGCCAAAAGCATGGCCCATGGTATCATTGATTTTCTTAAAATTATCTATATCCAGTACAAACATCAATCCTATTTCATCGGGATGCTCCGCAATATATTCTTTTATTTTTCTCTCGGTGGCAACCTTATTGTATAAATCAGTCAGTAAATCCGTATCCGCTTTGTTGGCAAGCTGCCTGCTTTTTTCTTTTTCTTTCTTTTTATCCATGCCATTCATGATAATTAATATGGCTACAAATATCAGGAATGCAATACCACAACGCCACATCATGGAACCGCTGGCTGACCACTCCCTCTTCACTTCCTTATCCACAAAGTTTCGGGGAATGCCTGCAAACAGATAAAATCTTCCAATCCCCACCGGAACATAAACAATGCACCTCTGCTCAGAACGGCTTGCAAAATAACCGATATCCGAATTACCGTTCAGCATCCGCGTATACATTCTCTCGGCATCGCGTTTATTATCCCCTACTTGTTTCAAAAAGGAAAAGTAATCCGATGTGTTCTGGCACAGGACACCATCCGTGTTGCCGGCAATTGCCACCACCTGTCCGTTTGTGTCTACCAACATATAAAACGTCAGGGAACTAAAGTCCACTCTTTTGACAAGGGTTTCAAAGTTGGCAGTGTCGTAAAAACAAATAACATATTTTACTATATTGTTCTGCACCACAACAGGACTCACAATTACAATTGCGCTTTTATGGCTTATCCCGTCATCCTCCACATAAAATACCTTGTTATCTTCCACAAAAATCTTATCAAAATAATCCGTCCCGTTCAAGTCTACAGGCATGCCGTTCCCGTTTATGCCCTTACCGTCGATACCGCATATCACAGCATCATAAACGCCAAGATTTTCGCAGACGGACGCGATTACGGCGCTGTTGTCAATCTGGCTCTCCGGTATCTTTTCCATGTAGGAAGTAATCGCTTCCACACTCTTTTGTATGCCGTTCAGTCTTTGTGCCACATCAGCCGCATATCCCTGAACCACTGTAATGATTTTATCCTGTACCTCGGTCTGCTCTTTTTGCCTGCTCGTCACAAAAAAGTGCAGAAACAATACAATAATCACCAGCAGTAATATGACAATTGATAAAAACCATGGCTTTACATTATCATTTAAACGCTTTGTCTTCATCATTCCCCCATTTGCATGTTACACATGCAACTATTGTTGCTTCTCTGCATTTTCTTCAATCAAAGGTTTATCACTGAATACTTTTTCCGTTTCACCGCTTTCTTCCCCTTCCTCTGCCGATGCATGTTCCAAAATTTTGTCTTCCAGTTTTTTAAACATTTTATTGTACAGCTTTGCGCTGAAAAATATCGGAACTGAAAAACCAAAAAAGAAAAACAAAGGCATGATTCTGTAAATCAGCAGACAGACTATAGGAAGCAAGTGTAAAATAATCATTAAAAATGTTCTGGGAAGCTGTGCTATGCTTAAGGACAGGGCATTCTTCATCGTCCTGAAAACTTTGTTCTCAAATCTGGACTGTACCGCGAAAACCCACAGCGACATAAACAAAAACAAAACCCCGGCAGCCACCATGACACCCTGCAGTATTTTGGGAATGTTTAAGTCAACATTCTTGATAATATAATAATCGGCCCCTAAAATAAACGTAACAAGAAGCACTAAAAGCCAGATAAGCGTGGACTGTTTGAAATTCAGCTTAAATGACTTAAAATACTCCCTGGTAATGTAACTTTCCTCATCACGGCACATCTTCAGGCAGACATAGTGTGCCGCTGTAAATGCCGCTCCTGCCGTAATAACCGGCAGACAGCAAATCAGCACCAGAAAATTCAGCCACAGCAAATCCGTAACTCTGTTAAGGGCCCTCATCACAGGGCTGTCAAGGTCAAACAATTTACCCATGCATAACTCCTTTGTTCTGTCAGTTGATAATTTGCCTTACAGGGATTTTTCCATGGGTGTCACACGGATACCGGAAAATGCCTCTTCCCCTGATAAGGCACTAAACCCCAGCCTGCCGTAAAAGTCCACCGCGTAGGGCGCTGCCATAACGGAAACAGACTGCTGTTTTTTTTCCTCTTTTAAGTATTTTGACATTCTATGAATCAACTCTGTCCCAATACCCTGCCTGTGGTATGCTTCATCCACAAAAAGCAGGGAAATCCGGTTTCCGTTTCTGGAAGAAATCTGTCCTATGATTTTCTCACCGTCCAAAACCACAAGCATGGGATACCTGCCTTCCAGAAACAGATGGTATATCATCCCGTTGGTAATAAATTCATGGAAATTGGCAATTCCCTCACTCGTATAGTCACCGGCTTCAAACTTCATAAAAGTTTTCCAGACCATCTCCATGGTCGGCTTCCAGTCCTCACAAGTCGCCCATCGTATATCATATGATATCATCTTGTAAACTCCCGTCACTCAGAAAAAGCTTTTACAAGCCATCTGATTTTCTTTTCAATCATATCAAATTTAACCACGGCTGACAAGGTGTTTTGCAAGCCAGTCCCCGATATCTTCCATAACCTGTCCTCTGTCAAGTTCATTTAAAAGCTCATGCCTGTCTTCGGGATATAATTTCAATTCTATATTTTCAAGGCCCGCATCCAAAAGCGCCTGATATGCCTTTTTCACGCCTTTCCCATAATCACCCACCGGGTCCTCCTCACCGGATGCCATGAAAACGGGCAGGTTTTTGGGAATACTATCCAGATTCTCTTTCTTCTTGCATCTGGATATCAGTGCAAACGAAGTCTGAAATCCATTGACGGTGAACACGAAGCCGCAATCCTTGTCTGCAATGTAGTCCGCAACCTTTTCCCCATCCCGGCTCAGCCAGTCAAAATCTGTTTTGGCGTCCTTGATATGCTTGTTGTAGCCTCCGAAGGCTGCTTTATCTATAAAACGGCTCACATGCTTTGGCCCTTTAAACGCCCTCTGAAGGGCAGCCGTGGCTTTGGCAACCGCGAGAAGCGCGTCCGGCTGCATACCGGTTCCCAAAATAAGGGCTCCGTCGATACCGGTGCCATACCTGCAAATGTAATTTCTCAAAATAAAGGAACCCATACTGTGTCCCAATATAAAATACGGCACTCCCGGGTATAATTCCTGCGTCATCTTTTTTAATCTGTGCACATCCCTCACCACCACCGTGGCAGGGTCCTGTTCACAAAAATACCCTTGCAGTTCTCCTTCCCCGACGCTCTTTCCATGTCCCAGATGGTCCTCACCCGTAACCACGAAATTTCTCTCCGTCAGAAAATTTGCAAATTCTTCGTATCTCTCCGCATATTCCGCCATACCGTGTATAATCTGTACCACCGCCACCACATTTTCACTGTCGGGAGTCCACCTTACGGCGTGTATCCTGGAGCTGTTATCCCTGGAATCAAAATAAAATTCTTCTTTTTTCATCGCCATCCTCCGGTACGCTTTCTTTATAAAAATGCATGGCCGCCGGGACCATGCATTCATTATACAACACTTATCTTGATAATTATATAGTTTTATGGATGTTTTTAAAACATTTCTTTATTATTTTATTGTTTTTTAACAAATTTCCGCTCCGGCAGGCATATTTTTTTCCGGAGTCATCAATGCAAGGTTTCCTTTATCATCTTCTGCGCAGAGAAGCATTCCCTCCGACACCACCCCTGCCAGCGTCGCGGGCTTTAGATTCACCAGCACCATCACCTTTTTGCCCACCATCTCTTCCGGTGAGTAATGTGCCTTGATACCGGAAACAATCTGTTTCACCTGACTGCCGATTTTTACCTGACTGCACAATAGCTTTTTGGACTTTGGAACGGCCTCGCAGGAAATGATTTCCCCTACCTGAAACTGTAGCTTTGCAAAGTCATCATAAGTGATTTCCGGTTTGGTTTCCAAATCTATGACATTACTGTCATTTTCTTTATTTCCTTCTTCTTCCTTTGCTGCCGCCATAGCTGCCATGAGTTCCTCTTCCCGCTTCTCCACTTCCTTTTTGTCCACACGGGCAAACAAAATCTCCGGCTCCCCGGTAACTTTGCCGCCGCCCGGATACAACCCGAACGTCCTAAGCTCCTCAAATCCACGCAGGGAGGTATTTAGCTGACGTGCAATTTTTTCGGCTGTTTCAGGCATAAAGGGCTTAAGCAGGGAAGCGCCGATTACGATGCCCTCCACCAAATTATAAAGAACGGTGGAAAGGCGGTCTGCCTTTGATTCGTCCTTCGCCAGCACCCAGGGTTCTGTTTCGTCTATATACTTATTGCAGCGTTTAAATACCGCAAAGATTTCCGTAAGCGCGTCCGCTACCCGAAGCGTCGCCATCTTTGCTTCTACTTTTTCCAATGCTCCGATGGCCGTTGCCTTTAAATCATCATCTGTTGCAGCGCACACAGCGCCCTTGTCCGCCACAACTCCCCCAAAATATTTGTTACTCATGGAAATGGTGCGGTTTACCAGATTGCCCAACGTATTTGCCAAATCCGTGTTAGTCCTCTCTGCAATCAACTCCCATGTGGCATTTCCGTCATTTTCATAAGGCATCTCGTGCAGCATATAGTACCGCACTGCGTCCACGCCAAAGAAATCTACCAAATCATCCACATAGATGATATTTCCTTTGGACTTGCTCATCTTGCCGCCGTTCATCATCAGCCATGGATGGCCGAAAACCTGCCCGGGCAGGGGCTCTCCCAGCGCCATCAGGAATATGGGCCAGTAAATGGTATGGAAACGGACAATGTCCTTTCCAATCAGATGGAGGTCTGCGGGCCACAGCTTCTTATACTGCTCCGTACTGTTGCCGTCCGCGTCATAACCAATGCCGGTAATATAATTGCTCAGCGCATCCAGCCAGATATAAATTACATGCTTATCATCAAAATCCACGGGAATCCCCCATTTGACGGAGGTTCTGGACACGCACAAGTCCTGTAACCCCGGCAGAAGGAAATTGTTCATCATTTCGTTCTTACGGGATACGGGCTGTATAAACTCAGGATGGGCATTGATATGCGCAATCAGCTTATCCGCATACTTGCTCATTTTGAAAAAATAGGCTTCTTCCTTCGCCGGTTTCACTTCCCTGCCGCAATCGGGGCATTTGCCGTCTGCCAGCTGCGATTCCGTCCAGAAAGATTCACAGGGCGTACAGTAAAGGCCTTCATATTCCCCTTTGTAAATATCTCCCTGTTCATACAGCTTCTTAAAAATTTTCTGTACCTGTTTTTCATGATTTTCATCGGTTGTCCGGATAAAATTGTCATAAGAAATATTCAGCAAATCGCAAAGCTGCCTTATGGTACCGGCAATATTATCCACAAATTCCTTGGGGGTAACGCCTGCCTCCTCCGCCTTCATTTCGATTTTCTGTCCATGTTCATCCGTTCCGGTCTGGAAGAACACATCATAGCCCTGCGCCCTTTTATACCTGGCTATGCTGTCCGCCAGCACAATTTCATAGTTGTTTCCGATATGCGGCTTGCCTGATGTATAGGCAATAGCCGTAGTGATGTAATACTTTCCTTTGCTCATTTTGCTTCCTTTCCCTGCACCAAAAAACCCGCCTTCCCACACAAATATGTGCAAGAAGACGGGCCAAATGCCGTGTTACCACTTCTTTTTGCTCTTTCCTCACGGAAAAAACCTCTGCGGGTGCCTGCAAACACCCTCCCGCTATAACAGGCGGACCTGTTGCAGCCTTACCGCCCAAAGCGGTTCGGTGCACTGCTCCAAAGCCATGTTCCTTCTGCCAAGGCTTCCCTCCTCTCAGCATCCGCCGGCACGAATCTGCTGCCGGAATCCGGAGGGCTCTCTGTAAAGTCTCTGCAAAAGTACTCTCTTTTTCGTCGCTTTTACTTTTTATGTCTGATAGATTAACACAAACCGGATATGTTGTCAAATTATTTGGAGAACATTACCTTTTCGCTGTTAAACATACGGGTAAGCACCCATGCCATCAGGCCTGCAAATACCACGTTCACAATTATGGTTACCACCACCTGCACGGGCTGGTAGGTGAAAGAGAATATGGCATGCATACACTGTACGCTGTTGTAAATGGGAACGCAGAACACGCCTAAGCTCTTTTCCGCGTCGCCGCCAAACATGGGGGACAGTCCAACCAGCATTACAAGAATCATAAGCGGGGAAACCATCGTGCCTGCTTCCTTGATGCTCTTTGCAAAGGCCGAAATAATGGAAATCAGAGAAACCATTACCAGCACGGTTGTCAGGATAACACCCAAAAGCAGCAGGTAATCGGATATGACGTATACCGATGTATCCATGCCGGATCGTTCTCCTCCCATCAGCTTGGGCAGGGAAAGCATGGTGCCTGCAAAGCTGGAAACACCTGCCAGAAGGGCTATACAGCTTAAGCTGATAATCTTGCCCAATGCAAGGGCGCTTCTCTTCATCGGCGTCACAAGCAGGGTGGCAATCGTGCCCCTTTCTTTTTCTCCGGCAATGGATTCCGGCGCCACGGAGATACAGCCACTGAACATAAAGGACATTAAAAGCATCGGCAGCAGCATGGCAAACATCTGCCCTGTTACATCCTTTTTCGACGCAAGGTCATAACTTGCATCACCGGCATTGATATCCAGCTTATTAGCCATGGAAGCCTCATAACTATTGAGAATTTCCGTAAGGATACTGTGTATTTTCTGAGATTCCGATTCTGTGGAGTTATAATAGATTTCCACATTGGGAGCGCTCTGCCCGCCTGCCACATCATAGGCATCTACCTTGGCAATAAAATCTTCAGGGAATACCACCAGCACATCCGCTTCTTTTTCCTGTATCAAACCTTTTATATCATCCAGTTCCGATTCGGAAACCGAAGTCCACTCTGCTGAAACCTCATCAAACATAGGAGAAAGTTCCTTGGGCATATTCTGCACATATGCCTTTGCCACGTACTCGTCATCCGTCATAAATTCTTTCATCATACCCTGGCCCATAAAGGAATAAATCAGGTAGATAAGCAGACCGGGCATCAGCACCGTGGTAAAAATCATTCTTTTGTCCTTAAAAAACCGGGCAAACTCTTTTCTAATTATTGTCAACATATCTTTTTTCATGCGATACTTCCCACCTTTTCCTCGTATATTTCAAAAAATCTGTCCTCTAAGCTCTTTCCGTCCGTAATGGCGGCAAGTGAATCACAACACACCATCCGACCGTTTATGATAATGCCTACCCGGTCGCATATTTTCTCAATCAGGCTGAAAATATGTGTGGAAACAATAATGGTTTTGCCCTGTTCCTTCAAATCCACCAGAAAATCCGTTACCACCTTTGCGGTCAGCACATCCAGTCCGTTTGTCGGCTCGTCAAATATGATGATATCCGGGTCATGCACCATGGAGATTACCAGGGAAGCCTTCTGCTTCATACCTGTGGAAAGGTTTCCCACCTTCACCTCCGCAAATTTATCAATGCCGAAGCGTTCAAACAAATCCTTTTTGCGGACATTCTTCTCCTCTGCAGGCACGCCGTGTAAATCGGCAAAAAAATCAAATAAGTAATTGGGCGTAAAAAACTCCTCCAGCTTCAGTTCGCTGGTCAGAAATCCGATTTTGCTGCGGACCTCCTCCGGGTTTTTTACAATGCTTGCCCCATCCAGAACGGCGTCGCCTTCATCCGGCTTAATCAGTGTGGCAAGCATCCGAAGCGTTGTGGTCTTGCCGGCGCCGTTGGGTCCCAGAAGCCCGAACACCTCTCCCCTGTATGCCGTAAAGGATAAATCATCCACGGCAACCTTCTGCTTTTCGCTTGTCTTTTCGATTTTTTGCTGCTTTGCAGAAAGCTTAAATGTTTTTTTCAAGCCCTGCACCTGTAAAATTTCTTCCATAATCTCCTCTCTTTCCGCCGCTGTGCGGCATGAGCATCTTTAATTTATCTGATTTTATCGAAATACTTTATAAACGCCAGGTAACAAAAGAAAAATATACATATCAGTATACAGCATACATATATCAGTTCTTCAATAAATAAGCTGCCGATAATCATCAGCACATAAAGCACGGCCAGCACAACCTTCGCCGTTGCCTGCAATGCAAGATTGCGAATTTCCACATTCCGCTCATCCACTTCCTTTAAGCGCTGCTCCTTTAGTTTTTCCTCACTCCCTAATATTCTGCGCATTCTGAATACGGCAGTCAGGGAGCCGCCGCAAAGTCCGAAACCGATGCCCATAAAAACACCTGACCGGTAATCGTCCGCCTCTTCTCCCAGCCAAAGCATCAAAAGGATGCTGGCTGCAATGGTAAGCAGTCCCACTCCAAACAAAAACCAGACCCTGTTCTGCCTTTTTCGCAGGACAATCCGAAACTCTTCATTGTTTTTTGCCTTGTTGTTATCACAGAACAGTCCTACCATAAATTTTCATCCTCCCCGTCAAAAATAAAAATCTCCTCTATGCGCACGCCGAAAAACTGTGCAATTTTATGTGCCAGTACAAGGGAAGCATTGTACCTGCCGTTTTCCAGTGAGATAATCGTCTGGCGGCTTACATTAACCGCGTCCGCCAGTTCGTTCTGTGTCACCCGCAGTTCCTTGCGCAATTCCTGAATCCTGTTCTGCACACGCCCTCCCTTTCCTGCCCTGCCATCATACTTCTTTTCAAGGCAATTTTCAACACTTAACAAACAAGTAAAGCATACTTTACTTTTGAAGTATAGTATGCTTTACATTAAATGTCAAGTATATTTTACATTTTTTTAGTTAAGTAATCCTTTTTATTCAGCATCCGCCGGAAGGGAAAAACTCACCCCCAGGGAAAACCTCTCGGTAATTCCCTCTTCATTTTCCACAAAAACCGGCTTACTGAACAGATAGACTCCTTTTGGCAGTTTACCGTACAGCCATTCCCAGTTATTTTCCGCTTTCCTGTAGCCGCCTGCCTCCACCGGATAGGCCGGCTGGTTAAACGCCCCGTTATCAATAATATAGGGCACATCCACCCAGTTATTGTCCTCCCATCTTTGCAGCTTAAAATCATCCGAAAAAGATAACTCATTGCCGGAATTGTTAAAAATTTCAAAAACAATTCCCGTATCCGTCGCTTCCACTGCTATCATGGCAAATGTGGACGAGGACAAAAAAACATCGGCAAAAATCGGGTAAGTCTTATATTCATATTCATTTTCCCCTTTGTATCCTATTTCTTCATAACAGATATCTCCTACTGTACCCTCCATGGAAGAAAGGTATCCATATCTGACGCTTCCGTCATCTTTTGGAATGACCGCACGCCTGTCTGAACGAAAGCCTGCATATTCCTCCAAAAACTCACTTTGACTGACAAAATCTTCAAACAGTTCGACTCCGGTTAGGTCTTGGGGCTTTAACACAAGGCTTTGAGTTGAAACATCATAAACATACATGCTGTTGCCGGACAAAGGCGCAAGGTATACTTTGCTGCCATCCTTTGCAACAGAAACCTCGCAATAATTATCGCCCTGTGTGGCGTCACACCCGATTGCCTTCAAATCCACCGCACCGATAATGGAACGTGATTGGGTATCGCATACAAATAACCCAAAATATCCATGAAAAATCATAATCCGGCCGTCCGCATAATCCAGAATCATGTTATCCGATCCTATCGGCATGTCAACCATCAAGGCAGGCTGTGCAATTTCAACGGTTTTCTCCCATCCTCCTTCCGTCTCTGATGGCGGCGTCACTTCCTCCGGTTCTGTCTGTGTGCTTAATCGGAAAACAGAACCGTCAACCACATCCGGTATTTCATTAATCCCGCTGCCCACCAATTTTTCCGAGCCTTCCTGAATAAATATCAAGGCGTCGTCTTCTATTCTGAAACGGTATTGATAACCTCCCATGGAAGTCAGGGTCAGGATATCACTCTCTATCGCATAATTCCCGTAAGGAAGACGGCTGCTTATCAGACTGTAAGAAAACGACATGGTTTCCCCGTCAATGACAATTTTCTGAAAATCGGAATTTTCCAGCAGATAAACTCCGTCCTTCACCTGCATATCCTCCTCGTTTTCTTTATCCGTTGACGGCGGATTGCTGATAAGCCCTGCCGCAAGCAGGATGACGACTGCTGCCGCAAAAACCGACAACCCCAAAAGCGGTTTTTTGTAACGCAGGACATGCCGGATTCTTTCCTTGGGACTGCCCTCCGAAAAGGCCAACGGTACGCCCTTAAGCCTTTTGTCCACGGCGCAGTCAAGCAATATCCTTGCATAATCCTTCCTGCATCCTTCTCCAAGCTTTTTCATGACCGCTTCGTCGCACGCCGCTTCCATATCCCTGCCAAGCATCGCAAACGCCGCCCAGGCAAGCGGATTAAACCAATGCAATACCGTAATCAGAAAAGCGGACATTTTATAGAGATGGTCCCCTCTCTTTATATGCATCCGTTCATGCGCAAGCACATACTCCCTGTCAGCAGCCTCCAGCGAAGACGGCAGATAAATCCGCGGACGCAGGATACCAAGTACAAAGGGCGTGCCGATATAGTCCGCCAGAAAAATATTGTCCTTTAGACAGATGCTGCACCGCAGATTCCGTTTCAGGCAAAAATAAGAAACCATACTGTATACCAGACACGCCGTTACTCCTGCAAGCCAGATAAGGCGTATTACAAACAGCCACACCTGCATGGGATTGACGCTTGCTTCGGGCGTAGCCGCCGGCAGTGCCTGACTGACGAGCACATCC
Organism: uncultured Lachnospiraceae bacterium; assembly: GCA_910577105.1. GTDB lineage: Bacteria > Bacillota > Clostridia > Lachnospirales > Lachnospiraceae > Acetatifactor. The sequence continues at coordinate 22,569 of CAJTMB010000005.1, forward strand.
ACATAGGCGCTGCCCGTGGCAATCTTAGGCTCCGCCATATAGCCGATATCCGGCGGCAGCAACGGCTCCTTTTGAGGAAACATGCTCAACACACTCTCTATGGAAAATGGAAAAACCATCCTGAAAAGCGGAATCGCCCACAACATACAGGTATCCTTTCGGGGAACACGGAAAAGACAAAACAAAAGCCTTGCCGCCATAATAAAGCAGATAACGATTGCCGCCTCATAACTCCTGTTCAGCAGGGAAATAAAAAATGCCTCCATATACGCACCTCCTATCTGCTTCTGTCAATAATATTTTGCAGTTCCTTAATTTCCTTCTCACTCAGACTCCTACGGGAGGTGAAGGCAGCCAGAAATCCCGGAAGGGAGCCCCCAAAAGAATGCTCCACATACCGCTCGCTCTGCCTTGCCAGAAATTCCTCTTTGGTAAGCAGTACCCGTACAGTCCCGCTTTGGTTTTCAAAGATGCCCCTGTCGCTCAGTTTTTTTAGAACTGTATAAGTGGTGGTACGTTTCCACCCGAGTTCATTTTCACAATACTTAATCAGTTCTGCCGTGGACAACGGCGCATGGGACCAGATGATGTCCGCAAATTTTCCTTCAATATTGCCCAATGTGTATTCTTCCATAAATTCCTTTCCATACCCTTGCAGATTCCGTATCCTGTGCAAAAATATTGTCTATTCATTATAGACAATATAAGTCTATCATGAATAGACACATCTGTCAACCCTACTCCCCAAAAGTTGCATAACAAAAGGGACACCTGCTATTTGGAAGTGTCCCTTTTGATTATAATCCATTATGATTCGTTTCTCATATGCCTGCTCATTTTAATGTTATCAATTTTAATGCTTGCCCCCTCCGGCAAAATTATCGTAAATTCTGCCGTATCATCTCCTGCCCCTTCCGGAACGGAAAACAAAAGTTCAAAACGCTCCATACCGTTAGATGCCGTATATGCACAAGTATCTTCCAGATATATCTTACCGTCAGAGCCGATAACCGTAAAAGCCACTTCTGTATCGGTTTCGCCCAGCAAATCAAAACGCACGTAATAATTTGCACCACTGTAAAGAGGTATTCCTTTCTGGTAAAGCCGGGCATTCTCTCCTGTAGCAGTAAGTTCCGCCATTCTGCTGTAATCCTTTGTTCCATCTGCCAAAGTAACATAATCCGGGATTGAAACATCCATGTTTTCCGTGTGCCAGAAAGCCAATCTCTTTACTCCCTGGTCAAAAGTGCCGTTGTAGACAATGCTGCCGCCAAACAGCGGTGTTTTTTTCATGTCATTATCCACACCGCCTTCTGTCTGAACCAGTAAAACACTGACATTTCCAATCCAGATGCTTCCCGTGTTAAGACCAAGGTTAAACTCCAGACGGGCTGTCGGGTCTGTACCGCTGTTCATTTTAAACATAAAACTGTAATTTTCCAGTTCTGTTCCGATGGCAAACTCCTTGGTAGAATACTTCACCCAGCTGTTATCACCATCACCGCTTGGTGAAACCACTATGCTTCTGTTCTCCGAAGCCTTTGCATCAAAACTCACCTGATAGGTGTATCCTTCTATCACCGGCAGATGCTGTATCAGCTGCACCGCATAAGTCTGGTCTCCTCCGCTTGTGATGTCTATTCTGGCAAAATTGCCCTCCTCAAGCTCCTCCACTTCAGCCGTCGCCGCCCCGCCAAAATTTCCTACCGCAAACTGCCAATCCTTGCTGTCTGCCACGACACCGGTGTCTGTGTTTCTGATTGCCTCCGTATTCATAGTGGAAAGTTCTTTGTCAACTATGAACTCTCCGTCGGCGTAGCTTTCCGCATATGCGGCAAACCCTTCCGTGTCCCTGGTATCTATCACTATACCTTCCTGTAATTCTTCTGTTTCATACCCCTCTTCTTTGTGGTAAACCCTTACAAAATCCACCTCCATTGTCGCGGGGTATTCTGCATTTTCAAGATTTGCTTCCGAATCAAAAGTACCACCTACCGCAAGATTTAACAAAATGTAAAACGGAACATCATAAGGTGCAGGAAATGTGTACTCTGCTCCACTGGCTTTTCCCTGACTGTACCACTTGTCCAGTGTGTAAAAGCACTCGCCGTCCACATACCAGCGAAGTGCGGTCGGCTCCCACTCCAGCGCATAGACATGGTAATCCGTGATATCCGTTCCTTCGGGAAATACATAATCTTCTCCCTTATACACATTGTTCGGCCATACTTTTCCGTAGTGTGCGGTTCCGCCCGCACGCTCCGGCAGCCTGCCGCGGGCTTCCATAATATCAATTTCACCGGAAGCCGCCCATCCGCCGTAAATATCTTCATCTACAGGCAGCATCCAGAAAGCCGGCCATAAGCCTTCTCCCGAAGGCATCTTAATCCGGGCTTCCACCCAGCCGTAAGTGGTGGAAAAAATCGCTTCGTCTTCATTCGTCATGGTTCTGATACGGCCGGAGGTATAAGGCATTCCTTCATATTTTTCTTCCTCTTTAATTGCCGTAATTATCAGTTTGCCGTCCTCGACACGTACATTTTCGGTCCTGTCTGTATAGTACTGCAGTTCGGAATTGCCCCATCCGTCCAGTCCGTACTGGGAGCCTGTTCCGTACTGGTAATCCCATTTTGTGGTATCCAGACTGTCTCCGTCAAACTCGTCATTCCAGACCAGAACATAGCCTTCATCGGATTTATCCGGATTATCCACAAAGGTATCTGTTTCATCCGGTGTATCTGTCTGTAATTGCGTTTCCTGATTTGCCCCGGTATCCTGCGGCTCTTTGGCAGTATCGCCGCATGCAGCCAGCCCTGCCGCAATTCCCGCTGCCAGCGTTATGGCAAGTATTTTTTTCCCTGCCAGCACTTGTCTTTTTTTACATATCTTTTTCATTTTGGCATCTGCCTCCCCATTTTGTATGATAGCTTTAGTATAACAATATCTTTTTTCCATATGGGTAAGCGTTTTTTTAATAAAGTTTCAAAATTTTAGTAAAAAAGAAAGGAGGCTTAAAGCCTCCCTTCCCTTCTTTGTATTACTTTTTTCACTATCCAAAAAATGAACGCCGCATCCAATATACCGAGTATCATTCCTCCGAAAATATCCGTCGGATAATGCACAAACAGGTACAGTCTGGAAAATGCTATGGATGCCGCAAGCAAAAGTGCAAATGCACCTGCTTTTTTAAAGTACAGAAAAATGACCGTTGCCGCCGTAAAGCCATTTAAGCTGTGCCCGGAGGGAAAAGAATATTCACCCGGAAACGGAATCAAAAGCCTTACGGACGTATCTACCGCACAGGGGCGGGGCCTTGCAATCAGATTTTTCAGCAAAAGATTTCCCAGCAGGAAAGACAACGCCATAGCGCCCATCATGGTGAAACCGCAACGCCTGGTTCTCTTTGGAAAAACCAGTACAATACTCAGAAATATCCAAATCAGTCCGGCATTTCCCAAGGTGGACAACAAAATCATAATTGAATCCAGCAAATCCGTGTGCAGTTCCTGTATCGCATGTAAAATCTGTAATTCCATACAAATCTACCTTAACTTTGGTGTCTACATGGTAACAAAGATAAATTTCAGTGTAAACAGCAATGCTATTACCGTAACAACAATATCATTCTTCTTGTATTTGCCTGTGCAGAGCGTCATAATGACATAAGTGATGGCGCCAAGTCCGATACCGTTTGCAATGGAGTAAGTCATCGGCATCATGATAAGTGCGACAAATGCCGGAAGTGCGGAGCGAAGGTCATCCATGTCCACTTTGGCAAAACTCTTTAACATCAGCACGCCTACATAAATCAATGCGGATGCCGTTGCAGCAGAAGGCACAATGTTTGCAAGCGGGGTGAGGAAAAGACAGATGCCAAGGCAGATAGCCGTAACTACACTGGTGAGGCCTGTCCGACCGCCTTCTGCAACACCTGCGGAAGATTCCACAAAAGTAGTACAGGTGGAAGTTCCGAGCACTGCACCGGAAACGGTTGCAATGGAGTCACTGAGCATAGCCTGGTTTACACGGATGGGGTCACCCTTTTCATCCAGCATATTCGCCTGAGAAGCAGTGCCGTAAAGGGTTCCGAGTGTATCAAACATATCTACCAGACAGAAAGTGATAATCAGCATAATTGCATTGAAGATACCGCCAATATGTGCGCCGCCGAAAGCATTGCTCCATGCAGTGGCGCTGAAAATACCTGTAATGCCAACTTTTCCAAAATCCTTAAAGGATTGTCCGACACTGCTGATATCAAAATTAGGCACTGTGCCGGAAAGGATATAATAAAGAACCGTTGAAGCTATAATACCGATGATAACGTTACCTTTTACCTTCAGCTTGCCAAGCACGCCGATGATAAGCAGTCCCAGCAATGCAATAAGGGCAGGAAGCGCTGTTTCTTTAAAAGTACCGTTTGCAATTGCACCCTTGATATCCACAAACTGTACCAGCGTGTACTGGTTTGCCTGGATAATGCCTGCATTCTGGAAACCGATAAAGGCAATGAAAAGACCGATACCGGCAGGAATTGCTTTCTTTAAGCAGTCCGGCATGGCTTTTGCAATATAACTGCGAAGGCCCGTTACGGAAAGCAGCAGGAAAATAATACCGGAAATGAAAATGATAACAAGACCGGAATGATAACCGTCAAGCACATCAACGCCGTTAAAAAATGCGCCCGATACAAAGCAGGTACAGAAGAATGCGTTAAGTCCCATTCCGCACGCCTGTGCATAAGGCAGTTTAGCAAGAAACGCCATCAACAGGGTACCGATAATGGCTGCCAGAATAGATGCAATATATACCGCATTCCATATCTGTCCCAGAACCGAAGCATCTGCCCCTGCGCCCACAAGCCAGCCGCCTGCGCCTCCGGCTGCAACCTGGTTCGGGTTTACAAAAATAATGTAAGCCAGCGCAAAGAAGGTTGTCAGTCCGGCAGCAATCTCTGTTCTGACTGTCGTGTTGTTCTCTTTGAGTTTGAAGAATTTCTCCATGTTTTTTCCCTCCATCATAGTCGTCTGCGTCACGGGAAATGGCCCATGCCAAATCCGCAAAACATAGGGAAATTATAACACTCTTTCACTTTATTTACAACAATTCTGTTAAATAACCTGCTAATTTTCGTTAAATTTAGAAATAACCTCCAAAAATCCGGCTGTATTGTCCTTAATATTACCGTGGAAAACTGCCGAACCTGCTACAATGACATTGGCGCCTGCCGCCAGCACGCTTTCTAAATTGCTCCTGTTAATGCCTCCGTCTGCCTGAATATCGATTTTTTTCCCGGACTCCCGGACCATTTTACGGACTGCCCTTATCTTTTCCGTGCAGGCTTCTATATAAGCCTGTCCGCCAAATCCCGGTTCCACCGTCATGACAAGAAACATGTCCGCTTCTTCCATATAAGGGGAAAGCGTTTCCACCGGCGTACCCGGTTTAATGGCTATGCCGGCTTTCATTCCTCTTTGATGTATTTCCGTAATGATTTCTCCTGCCTTGTCCGTGGCTTCTATATGAAAAGTTATAACATCCGCGCCGCAGTCGGCAAATTCGCGGATATATCGCTCCGGCCTGTCAATCATCAGATGTACGTCAAATACTTTTGCGGTAATCTTCCTGATAGACTTGATAACAGGCATTCCATAGGAAATGGACGGTACAAAAAGCCCGTCCATGACATCGATATGCATGTATTGTGCACCCGCCTCATCCAGTGCATGTATCTGTTCTCCGAGTCTTGTAAAATCCGCCGACAGAATGGAAGGAGATAATATATTCATCTTTCTTCTTCCTCCTTTGCCTGCCCGTTTAACACCTGCATATCTTCTATATAATTATCAATCTTTTTAGACATATACAGGACAGCTGCCAAATCCGTTGCCCCGCTGAATATCAGTCCCACGCCAATCAGCCTGAACAGCAAAATTGCTGTTCCGAAAGGATTCACCAGCAATATAATCCCCAATACAATATTAACCAGGGAAAGTAAAAACAGCACAATGCCGTTTCCGTATCCCATACGCCGCACGTCGATGCAGTTCTGTAATTTAATAAAACCGCTTATGATAACGGCAATCCCTAAAAGAAAGGGTATCAGAGATATTACCAAATCCGCCTTGTAAAACAGGAAAACTCCCAAAAGCACGGAAACCAGTCCGCTCACAAAATCATTTCTGTAAGTGTTTTTTGACACATCACGGAACAGATAAATACAGACGGCTGTCATTCCTGCCACAACGGCGGCGCCGCCTGTAGCATAACAGATTGTTCTTGCCGTAGTCTCCGGGAATATAAGCAGTACTGCGCCCATCAGTATATACAAAATATGATACAAAATGGACTGCCATTTTAATTCTTTTATAAATCTCATTTGCCTGCCTCCTTTGTCTATGATTCTAACATACTATTTCACGCAGGCTATGTCAATCGAGTTTTTGCGCTACCTCCTGTTTTAATGCTTCCCATGCATTTTCATTTTCCACATAGTAAAGCGGGCAGAGTTTGCCGCCGCAGTCATAGTGTCTCAAAATATCTTCTTGGGACAAGTGATATGTCTGCAGCAGATATGCGAGAAGTTCTACCAGGGCATCATGGGTTTCTTTGGTAAAAGACGAATCTTCCTCATCAAGATAACAGCATTCAATGGAAATGGAATCAAAATTTCTGGTCTGCACACCATATGCAATTTCATTGAGCGGGATGCACTGGATGATTTCCCCGTCGTAACCTATAATAAAATGCGCGCTTGCGGAACGTTCGTGCGTATCCTTAAGCTGTTCAAAATAACTTCTGTTATTAGCCGCACTGGTACCCGGATTGGCTGTGTAATGGACAAAAATACTATTCACTTCCTCCAGTGCGTCACCGGGACGGGAGTATTCATTGGGGGTCAGATAGTCCGTTGTCCACTCAGGATGCTGCACGGTTTCATTCATCACCGGCGCTGTAATATCCTCTTTTTTCGGAAGCGGCCGCTTGGATTCTCCCCCATCTTTCAGAAACAGGGCCACCAGCCAGTAAAATGCTGCTGTTAAAGCAAGCATGGTAAAAAGGATTGTTACGGTTCTCTGCTGCCTTTTTTTCTTCTGTTGCTGCCGTGCGAGCATTACCCGCCTCTGCTGCTTTCTTTGCGCCTCTTTCTTTCGATATGCTGTATCTGTATATTCCTCTCCGGATGCGCCATATGGGTTTCCCACTGCCGTCCCGGTTCCCGCACCCCTTGACGCCGTCTGCCTGTTTCCGGCGTGTGGGCTCCTCGCACCCTGCGCCGCCACCCGCCTGTTTCCGAACTGTTCCGCCAGATATGGGTTCCGCAGCTTTGTCAGTTCCAATTGTAACTCTTTTTCCCTTTGTCCCTCATGCATTGGTATATTCTTCTTTCCCGAAAATCTTTTGCAACAACAGGTATTATATCAGATTTTCAGGGAAATTTTTTTAATGCTTTCTTAATATTCGCTTAGGAAAAATTAATCCTTTACCGCCAATGCAGGTGATGAAGCCCGCCTTCTTTCTGCATCATGGAAAAACCGTTCTGCCGCAGCGCCTCATAAAGCACAATGGCAACGGCATTGGACAGGTTTAAAGAGCGGATGGCAGGCAGCATGGGAATGCGGATACAGGAATCCTCATTTTCTACCAATATTTCTTCCGGTATTCCTGCGCTTTCCTTACCAAACATAATAAAATCATCCGGTCCATAGGCAACTTCCGCATAGGAGTATTTGGCCTTTGTGGTTGCCATCCAGACTTTTGCCCCCGGATGACAGTCTGTAAATTCCTGATAATTTATGTAACGGGTCAGGTTGAGCTGTTCCCAGTAATCCATCCCTGCCCTCTTTATGGACTTTTCATCCAGATGAAAACCCAATGGCTCAATCAGATGCAGGGAAGTGCCTGTCGCCACACAGGTCCGCCCGATGTTTCCCGTATTTGCCGGTATCTCCGGCTGATGAAGTACAATGTGCATATCGTATCCGTCCGTCTACTTTTTCTGTTCTTCCCGCAGTTTTGTGATAAACCTGGAAAGCCTCTCCATGGCAACCCGCAGTTTGTCTAAGGAATAAGCATAGGAAATGCGCAGAAAGCCTTCCCCGCTTTCTCCAAAGGCATCTCCCGGCACGGCCGCCACGTTCTCTTCATCCAGAAAACGGGTTGCAAACTCCTCACTTGTCATACCAAACTCCTTGATGCAGGGAAATACATAAAAAGCGCCGAACGGCTCAAAGCATTCCAGTCCCATCTCTTTGAACGAGTGCATCAGATACCGCCTTCTCTGGTTATATGCCGTACGCATCTCCAGAACATCCTCGTCACCGTTTTTGAGCGCCTCAATTCCTGCATATTGTCCGGTGGTCGGCGCACACATGATGGCAAACTGATGAATCTTCGTCATCTGTTCAATAACATTTGCAGGACCGCATGCATATCCCATACGCCATCCCGTCATGGCGTATGCCTTGGAGAAGCCGTTGATAAGCACGGTTCTCTCCTGCATACCGGGAATGCTTACGATGGACACATGCTTACCTTTATAAGTCAGTTCACCGTATATTTCATCGGAAATGACAAAAATATCCTTTTCAAGCACAATCTTTGCAACAGCTTCCAAATCTTCTTTTTCCATAATGGCGCCGGTGGGATTGTTGGGAAAAGGCAATACCAGTATCTTTGTGTTCTCGGTAATGGCTTCGGACAGTTCTTCCGCCGTCAGGCGAAATTCATTTTCCGCCTTTAAAGGAATAATCACCGGCTTTGCCCCGGCAAGGACTGCGCACGGCTCATAAGATACATAGCTGGGCTGGGGTATCAGCACTTCCTCACCGCATCCGGGATTAATCATGGCACGCATTGCGATGTCAATCGCCTCGGAACCTCCCACTGTGACAAGCACTTCCTTGCCCGCATGGTAGCGTACCCCCTGCGTCCGGTAAAGATACCGTCCGATTTCCTCCCTGAGGGCCATCAGTCCCGCATTTGACGTATATTTTGTGTGTCCTCTCTCCAAGGAATAAATGCCCTCGTCGCGTATATGCCAGGGAGTGGCAAAATCGGGTTCCCCGACGCCTAAGGAAATAATATCCTTTCTTTCACTGACTATATCAAAAAACTTACGGATGCCGGAGGGTTTGATTTCGACAACCTGGTCTGCAAGTGGATTTCTCATGGTGTAATCAGCTCTCTTTCGTCTTCAAATTTTTTCGTCAGAATGGTGCCGTGGTCTTTATATTTTTTCAATACGAAGTGGGTCGCCGTACTCAGTACATTATCCAGGGTGGACAGCTTATCCGACACAAAGTTGGAAATCTCTTTCAGGGATTTTCCTTCCAGCGATACCAGAAGGTCATATCCACCCGAAATCAGGTATACAGAATGTACCTCGGGATATTTATAGATGCGCTCTGCAATATTGTCGAAACCCTGTCCTCTCTGGGGGGTAATCCGCACTTCAATCAGGGCATTTACTTTTTCCAGACTGGTCAGTTCCCAGTTAATCATGGTGTGGTAGCCGCAGATAATTCCCTCGCTTTCCAATGCGGCAAGTTCATTTACCACATCAATCTCTTCCACTCCCAGTATCACCGCCAGTTCTTTTAAATTCATGCGGCTGTTTTTCTCAATAATACGCAATAACTCTTCTCTCATTTTACATTCTCCTTTATATTTTTATGATGGCATCCGTTTGGGGCCTTTCCAGAAAACGTCTTTCTTCCTCATTTACCACAATCCTGTCATGGCTGTTTGTCACTTTGCCGATTACCGCTGCCGGAATATGTACCGCGTCCAAAGCCTGCACCAGACTTTCACCATTGTCTGACGTCATGAGCAGGCAGCCGCCGGAAAGCAGTTCATAGGGGCTTATGCCAAAAACTTCACATACCTCTATGGTTTCCTGCCTGACGGGAATCTTTTTCAAGTCTATTGTCAGTCCAACGCCAGCGCTTTCCGCCAGTTCCCATAACGCGGCAAAGATACCGCCTCCGGAAACATCATGCATCGCGCTCACATTGGACTTTGCCGCTATGGCGGCCTCCGGCAGTACGGATAGGTATGATGCAAACTCTTCTGCTTCTTTTACCATGTGATACGGGATTCTTTCTGCCAGCCTGTCCCCATGTCGCCGTGCCAGAAGCGCCGTGCCCTCCAAACCTATCCATTTGCTGGCAACTACATCCTGTCCGGCTTTGGCGCCGCCGGGAAACAAAACATCTTCCCCGGAAATGCCTGTTACCGTTACGACAGCCATTACCCCGGAAACTGATTCCGAAACTTCCGTATGCCCTCCCGCTATCTGCATTTGCAGCGCATCAGCCGCCTTATCCGCTTCTTTCATGATTTCCTGCAGCATTTTTTCTTCCGTTTCCTTAGGCAGAAGCAGGGCAACCGTTGCCATCACGGGGACTGCGCCTCCACAGGCGGCATTGTTGGCGGCTTTCATAACCGCAAAAAGGATTTCTGCCGGTTCTTTTAAGGCAAAGCTATGGACTGACTGTGTAAAAAATGCACCGCCACATGAAAAAATGGCGCAGTCTGACCCTGCACCACTTTTTATATTATCATTTTTACTTTTAATATATTTTATCACGGAGCGTTTTAAAACGCTTTCTGATATTTTACCGACTTTCATCCCGTTTTTCCTTTTACCGTCCTTATTGCGGCGGCTGTTCCGCCGGGGGCGGAGCCGTCAGCATTGCGGCTACATTTTTCACATGGTCTATGCTGTTTGTTCCGATTGCCGCCATAATTTCATTGTAAGCATTGACATCCGGCGTGGACACACCGACCACCGCACTTCTCGGCACCATCTTATAACTGCTTGTATTGACTATCTCGCGGCTGACCTCTTCCCCGTTTTCTTTCACAATTTTCCACAATCTCGCTTTATAGCCGATATGCGCACCGGTCACGCTTACATAGCCGATGGGCTGCGTAACATCAGGATAAAGCACTTCTGTGGTCGGACTGATGACTTCCAATACTTCACTGACATATTCCACCGTATGACTCTCCGGCCTCGTCTCCACACCGTATATCGTAAAAGTGATTTTCTTATCCGTAGAAACATGACCTTCTATATAGATAGGGTGTCCCGTATTGTTTACAAATTTAAAATCCTTTCCTGAGGACTCCGCAATCGCTGCATCCGCAGAAGGCTCCACATAAGTTACAATCATGGAATGATTATATCTTTCCGTAACATCCAGTTCAGATAACAGCACGGCATTGTAAAGTGTCGTGGAAACCTGACAGATGCCACCGCCCAGGGAATCCACTACCTTGCCGTTTAAGTAAGACCCCGCCATATAATATCCATTTTTCTCTGTAAAAGGGGACACCGCTTCATAGGTGGAAAATTCATCTCCCGGATACAGTATTGTTCCGTTAATCAGATTGCATCCGTTTGTCACATTGGCGCTTCTGCTCTGACCGGATGAGGAAAACGATGTTGTATAGGTACCCAGCACATCCTTTACCTGCATAAGCTCTTCTTCGCTTCCGCGGGGTTCCGTAACCGAAACATCCAGATTGATGGAGCAGGCTTCGCGGTTCCAGTCCCCGGTCAGATACTCATAGATGGTGTCAATGGAAGTTTCTACATCCAGAAGATATCCCGTCTGTCCTCCGACAACCCGGAATACTCCCTCCTCCAATACAAGGGTGGCATCCACTGCTTCCCTGTCAAACTGTGTACACCGCTCTGCCAGGATACTGTCTATTGCCGCAACATCAAAATCCAGTTCAATTGCAAAGATTTTGTTTTCGTGTTCCAAATCTTTTAATGCTTTATAGCGCTGCACAATATTTCCCTGTGTGCCAAGCTTTATGGCTTCTTCTATAATATTACGGTTGCTCCAGCTGATTCCAAAATCCCCTGCCGATACAACAACCTCTTCATCTCCTCCGACTATCAGGACAACCTCCACATTTTTCAGGGAGTCCACATATTCTTCCACGGCAGCAGAAGCCTCCTCCGCGGTCATTCCCGCCAGGGAGAGTTCGCCTGCATATACGCCTTCTTTCATTGTGTCTGCACTTTTTGCTTTTGCCTCCATGGGACACAGCAGCAAAACTGCCGCCATGCAGGAAAGCAACATCACTTTTTGTATCATTCTTTTCATAAATTGATTGCGCTCCTCCAAAGCCTCACAGATTGAATTTGTCAAAAAAATATGGTACTCTTAAACAAATCACATGCCAAGCAGCATGGGAATAATCATGGCGAGAATCAAGAACAGGATAATAATTCCCGAAACAATTCTCTGCGTTTTCCTGTTATGCATATTTATCATGGCAATCTCCTAAGCAATGCTTTTTATTGGAATAATTAAAATCTACTGAAAGGATATTATATATGATAACATCATTTTTGTCCAGTTTTATCGTGTTCTGCCTGATGATTGCATATGTAACCCGCAAGCACAGGCGAATGGAAGAAAAATCCATCAAAGAATTCTGGGAGCGGGAAGCAAAGGCCAACAATACCCGGAAGAAACCTCTCGAACATCTTCCCTTTATTACAATTCCTTTTGACAGCCTTCCCATGGAAATCCTGAAGGATAATCCAAATGTAGCTGAATGCCATGACCTGCTTGCCAGCCTGTCCTCCGGGAAAATTCTAAATTTAACCGGCTATACCAATACTGATTTAAAATTGGAATACGGTACTGCCAATATCACCCTCCTGACGGAATACGACCAGAATTATACCCTTCTGGTCCGGACGCTGCAGGATTGGGCGGAAGTCCTGTATCTTTCCGGATACGAGGAAGAAGCACGCACGGTTCTGGAATTTGCCGTATCAACACAGACAGATGTCAGCCACACGTATTACCTTCTTGCCGATATTTATGACAAATACGGAGATGCCTCCAAAAAAGCAGCCCTCATCGAAACGGCCGGCAGTCTGCGTTCCTCCATGAAAAACGCTATCGTCCGTACTTTGCAAGAATCCGGTCCGTATAGCGGCTGGCTTCACTCCGTGTAAGCGCATCCAGATTGTATTCTATATTCAGTTTATGCCTGACAAGCAATTTATATAACCGTTCTTTTTGGGACGGAGTTATGGGAGTCTCTCTTTTTGCCTGATACAATAGTGGTTTTGGCGTAAACAGTTTCACCGCATCCTCCGCTTCGCCAAATTCTTCCCACAGCCTGTCATACAGCGCACATGCAGCCTGCGCGTCCTGCAGGGCCCGGTGCGGCCTGTGCGGTATGGCATAGTGCCTGCACAAAAAACCAAGGCTTCTGCTCTCTAAATCCGGCAGAAATTTCCGTGCAATCCTTAACGTATCTATTCCCGTTTTTTCAAAGGATTTTTTATGGTTGACTGCCTCCTTTTTTATAAAAGAATAGTCAAACAACACCTGATGCCCAAGCAAAACCGAATCCCCCAGAAAATCCAGCAAATCCGGCAGCACCTCCTCTATCTTTGGCGCATTTTGCAGCCGGGCGGTGCAAATGTCCGTTAACTGCCTGACATTTTCGGGAATCGGCCTCCCCGGGTTTACAAGTGTTTCAAACACACGGACTATTCTGCCGTTTTCCACTTTCACTGCGCCCACTTCTATGATTTTATCCGTTTTCGGATTCAGCCCGGTGGTTTCCAAATCCACACAGACATAGCTTTCCGTCCTCGTCCCATATGTCATTTTCCACAGCCCTCCCGCTGCCATTCGGATTGATTGAGCATGATAATCCCTGCCTCATGGGTAAGGGGATTGCGGTTTTCATAGTCAAACAAAATATATGCCCCATCCATCGCGCTCTCCGTTCCTCTTTTCATAGCCCACACAGGATAGGAAAACGGCTCCATGTGCGTCATGCGGGACAGCTGCCTGCTGTCATATTCCCGGTAACCGGGCAGGAAATATCTGTTTTTTTCCTCATACCTGTAAAATTCCATAATATCTTTTTTGTTCTCCCCCAATTCCTTGGCAAAGTCGGGACGGCTTTTGACCTTTTCCCTCAAATACAAGTCAAAAACGAGCAGTTCTCTGTATACGGGGAAATTTTCCACGTCATGCTCTTTCGCAAATTGTAACAGCGCCTGATAACGATAAATCCTTGCGGGCGCCTGTGCAAAAAAACCTTTTTCTTTATAAAACCGGGCCAGCGCCTCAAACATGGCAAAGGGGCTTTGAAACGCCCCCTGCAAAAAAGCCAGCGTATGTGTAAACTGATTGCTGTTATAGTATATTTCCACCATTTCCTCTATCCGTTTTAAGCGGCGCACTTCATCATAATTCAGCCATTTTGTAAAAAGCACTTCATAGGGCGGCTCCTGTGTATACACAAGGCCATACTCTTCTGCCATCTCATGCATGTAAGAGCCTTTCAGCACCTTTAAAAAACCCAGCTGCAACTGATTGGGCTCCAATGAAAACACTTCATCGAAAGACCTGCCAAAGCTTTCATAATCCTCATAGGGAAGTCCTGCTATCAAATCCAGATGCTGGTGGATATTGCCCGCCTTCCTGATGGTTTCCACCGCTGCTTTCAGCTTTGTGAAATCCGTTTTCCTTCTTATTTCCTGTAATGTCCTCTTATTTGTGGTCTGTACGCCGATTTCCAGCTGAACCAGACCGGGACGCATACGGGCAAGCAGCGCTGCTTCTTCATCCCCTATCATGTCTCCTGCTATCTCAAAATGAAAATTCGTGACACCATTGTCATGTTCCAGAATGTACCTCCAGATTTCCACGGCATGTTCATGACTGCAGTTAAATGTCCTGTCTACAAATTTAACCTGTTTCACCTTATTATCAAGGAAAAACTGCAGTTCCTGCTTTACGACACTTATGTCACGCAACCTCACTGTTTTATCTATGGAAGAAAGGCAGTAGCTGCACCTGAATGGGCATCCTCTCTGGGATTCATAATAGAGTATCCTGTTCTGAAAATCCGCTGCATTATCATACAAAAAAGGGATTGCCGACATATCAAGCGGCTTCCTCTCCCCTGTGGGTCCGTCCCTCAGCACCAGCCCCGCTATTTCCCGAAGCGGTCTGTCCTGATACAGATAATATGACAGCAGTTCCGAAAAAACCGCTTCCCCTTCCCCTGCCATAATGCCTGAAAGCTGCGGATGCTTGTCCAATATTTTTGCCGCATCAAAAGAAACCTCCGGTCCGCCCAGCCAGATGGGCAGCTTCGGAAGCAGTTTGTGCAGTTCCACCGTTATTTTTTGTATCATTTCCCAGTTCCAGATATAGCATGAAAAAGCTATAACGTCCGGCCTTCTGCTGTATATGTCCTCCAGAATCTCCTCCATACGGTGGTTGATGGTATATTCCGCAATCTGTACATGGGCAGAATCCTTTCCCGTAAAACGCTTCAGACTGTATACCGCCGGATTGGAATGTATGTATTTTGCATTGAGGGCCACCAGTAAAAATTGCATGTTTCTCCTTTTTGCGGGGAGAGCAGGCCCGCAAGCTTGCCCTCCGCCTCTTTTCTTTTACTTATGAACGGTAAAACTGAGCCAGCAGTCCCTCTGTCAGATAATCCGCAAGTTCCATGAGCTGGTTTTCATTTTCATCAAACAAGTCTATTTCATTTTCAAACTCTTTGTTTAAGCCGGCCGTCATCTGGCGTTTCAGCATATCCAGATGTCTGGTAAGCATACGCAGCAGTTCTTCATAACTGTATTCGGAATTGGCATTGCTCAAAAGTCTCGCAATATTTTCTGCATTCTGGTACCACTGCCTTTCCAGCTGGTCTGCATTCTGTGTTTCACCGTCACGCATGGCTGTCATAACTTCCCCTGCAAGACGGATATGCTCTTCCAGAAGCTGTGTCAGCTGGTTTACCATCGCACGCGAATAGAACTTGTCAAACACACTGGCAATATCCTCCGGATTCTGCATCAGACGTCTTTGGACAGCATCTGTATCCTCCAGGGAATTAAACAGACTGTTCTGATAAATCTGCATCCAGAAAGCATGCTGCGTCCATGCCTGCCGCATGTCATTGTTCAGTTCCAGTTCGTCCTTCCACGGCGACTCCTGCTCCTGCCCCGCACAGATATTAAGCCGGGTGCCTACCTGCATATTGTAAGGGTTGACACCCGGGTTTCTCATGATGATATCAGGAACCGTTGTTTTGTACTTCTGTGCCAGCCTGTAAAAAGTGTCGTTGGGCTGGACTACGTGCATAATTGTTCTGCATAAAGCCATATTTCATTTTCTCCAAACTACTGTTTTTCTATCATATGCAGAAAAAACAGAATTGGAATAGGTCTTTACCTGCGGCTTTTTATAAAAGCATTTCTTTTTTGTCCAAATCTTTCTGCACCTTTTCCAAGTCTTCCCTGATAGACAGCTTCTGCGGGCAATGTGCCTCACACTTTCCGCACTTAATACAGTTTTTTGCCTGTCCTTTTTCTCCGATTTCCGTTTCCCACTGCCACCTTGCCACGTTATAGTTCTGGTACATATGATAAGTGTTCCATGCCTTGAAATTAGCCGGAATGTTCACACCTGCCGGACAGGGCATACAATAACGGCATCCTGTGCAGCCGTTTTGTATCCTGCTGTTCAATATCTCCACAATCTCTTCAATAGTCCGCTTTTCCGTATCGGAAATGGGTTTAAAGCTGCCGAAAATATGCAGGTTATCCTCCACCTGTTCCATGCTTGACATACCGCTTAAGACAACATTCACTCCCGGCAGGCTGCCCACCCAGCGAAGAGCATAGGAAGCAGTGCTTGCATTTGCATCAAGCGACCTGAACTTTTCTGTGATATCATCCGCAAAGACAGCCAGGGAGCCTCCTTTCACCGGTTCCATAATCACAAGAGGCACGCCCATTTTTTCGGCAAGCCTGTATCCCTCCAATCCGGCCTGTTCATTGGCATCCATGTAATTCAACTGAATCTGGCAAAAATCCCAGTCCCTGGCGCACAAAATCTCCTCAAACACTTCATAAGAATCATGAAACGAAAATCCCAGATATTTAATGCGTCCTTCTGCCTTCAGTTTTTGACAATACTCCACAATTCCGTTTTTTACCGCCGCTTCCCATGAAGATTTATTCAAGGCGTGCAAAAGGTAGAAATCAACATAATCCGTCTGCAGCCTTTCCAACTGCTCTTCAAATATCCTGTTGGCATCTTCTACAGAATGAACCAGCCAGACAGGCAGTTTGGTAGCCAGATAAAAAGACTGTCTGTCGTATTTTTTTAAAGCCCGCCCCACAAAAGGTTCACTCTCCCCGTTATGATAAGGATAAGCCGTGTCTATGTAATTTACACCCGCCGCAATCGCTGTATCCAGCATCTTTTGCGCCATCGGCTCATCAATCTTTCCCTCATTCGTGACGGGAAATCGCATGCATCCGAATCCCAGCAAGGAAGTTTCCACACCCGTTTTTTCCATTTTTCTTTTTTCCATTTCCATCCTGCCTTTCTTTTTTCGTTTTATTTTACCTTATAATATCCTTTTTCGTCAAAACTGACTCCGTATTCGGCACTGTAAGCATTGATACGTCCCAGAATCCTCTCAAAATCCTCTCCCTCCGCCGGCGTAGGACAAAAGTCGTTTTTGCTTTCCACAGAACTTACTGAGCAGGGAATTACCCTCGCCACCATATCCTCCTGCTTTATGCCTTCACGAAACGTAAAGGTCTGCTGAAAAATCATGGTATCTTTATCTGCCGGGTTTCTGTTGCCTCCAAAACAGAAATTGGCAAGGCTGTATACGATAAACTTCCCTTCATAAACTTCTATGCCCTGCAAAACATGCGGATGGGAGCCCAAAACCAAATCCGCACCCCAGTCAATACACTTTCTCCCCAATGTCTGCTGGTATTCCTCCGGATAATTGTCTTTTTCCGTTCCCCAGTGGCAGCATGCAATCACCAAATCGGCATCCTCTTCCATCCTCAGTTTTTTGATGCCCTCCTCGAGATATTTTTCAACAGCCGCCCCCTGACTTGCCTCGTTTACGGACACAAATCCGATGCGGATGCCCTTTGTTTCATAAAAACCCGTAATATTGTCATAGGCATAGGCAATACCCGCTTCCTCAAACGCATCCACCGTGTCATTACTTCCCTGTATCAGATAATCCAACCTGTGGTTATTGCCAAAACTGACCGCTTCCACGCTTCCCTGAGTAAGAATCCCGATATACGAAGGGTCACCTTTCATATTATAGTCCTTGGGCTGCATTTCCTCAGAAAGGGTCAGAACACCCTCAAAATTCACAATAGTCATGTCATCCTTGCCCAAAAAGTGATTTACATTTTTTAAAAAATAAGCTTCTCCTTCCTTGTCATACATTTGCCTGAAAGAACTTGCATATTCCTGCTCCTGATGATTGCCCAGCGTAACATCACCTGCTGCCGAAACCAAAATAGTGACATCACCGCCATCTTCTTGCAAAACCGGCGTTTCCGGCCGGGCATCCTCCTCTTGCAGGTCACTTCCCGCCTCTTCCCAATATGATTCTTTATCTTCTGACAGAATTATGCCGTCTGACGTTTCTTCCATTCCCATACTCCAGAGCGGTCCGTCCACAGGCACTCCCGTCTCCGCATTGTCTCCGCAGCCGCAAAGAAAACTTGATAAAATCAAAACCAGGAACCACCCTTTTCCTTTTCGGAACTGTTTCATTTTCATCCTCATTTTTCACCGCCTTTTGCGCATAAAGCAGTTTCATGTCATTATACCATATTTTTCGCCTCTCTACAATTTTGAGAGAAACTCTCCGTGCAGCTTCGTTTCCGTATATAAAAGGCATGTATGCATCCAAAGATGATACATGCCTATTCCTTATCTTGCAATCATACGCTTACTTGATTTCCTGCGCCTGATTCGCCGCAATCACTGCGCCGATGGCTGTCGCATAATCGGAATACTCCGGTATACTGATTTCCACATCCCAAAGGCTTCGGAATGCTCCGATAATCTGCCTGCACTCAAAGAACTTTGTCAGTCCCCCAATCAGGATATAATCTTTGATTCCGGTATTGACCGACGCTAAGATTGCCGACTGACAGATATTTTCTATCACCATATGGACAATGCCCGCCGCAATATCTTCCTGCTTCGACTGGGCATCCGCCTTCCCAAAGTTGGAAGCAGTCACATCCAGATTAAGCCCCGGCAGCTTTTCCCTTGCCAAATCACCAATCCGCAAATCTATTCTGGCAACATCCCCTCTTCTTGACATTGCAGCAATTTCATGAATATCATCTGTATTTAGCATAATGGAAGAAAGACCGCAGATAGTTCCTCCGCCCAGCCCCACACCGCCAATGTGCTTCATCTCCTGTTCGGTGACCTTCACAAAAAAGCTTCCGGTTCCCATACTCACCACAATAACCTCTTTTTTATCCGTTAAATAATAACCGCCCGTTCCTGTAGCCTCAAACTCATCAATTTTATAGGTGGGGCAGCCATAAACCGGTTTGTCGACAAATTTACTCCCCACGCCGGTAATGTAAACAGCCGCCACATCGGAAAGTTCCAGACCATTCTCATAAAGATATCTGCCAAAAGCGCCATAAAGGGAAGCAACCTGACTGTCCGCCCTGACTACCATAGGCTCTAACATACACTCTTTCTCAAAAGCCACTATTTTTGTGGTACTGCTGCCAATATCTATTCCAATCCTGACCTCCATACAGCACACTCCCCTTCTTTGAATATACAGACGCGGTTACCTGCATAGTATAACACGGAAGATAAATTCTGTATATATGGGCAAAATAATTTTTTTTCTTTCAACCCCTTGACAACTTTGGTTGTTTTGGGTAAAATAACGAATGTTGTGATGTGAAGTTTTTTTGCGGGTGTAGTTCAATGGTAGAACACCAGCCTTCCAAGCTGGATACGTGGGTTCGATTCCCATCACCCGCTCTCATGCAGAGATGCATGTTGACATGTAGATACGCGCGAGTGGCTCAGCGGTGGAGCACCTCCTTGCCAAGGAGGGGGTCGCGGGTTCGATTCCCGTCTCGCGCTCTGTTGTCTTAATACCCTGAGCCCAGCATGCCGGTTTTCCGGTATGCTGGGCTCCTCATTTTACTTCATATCAAACTCATCAAACGGAATGATATAATCTACGGCGCCTTCCGCATAGCAGCCTATTTCATACACATCATAATGGATACCGATGCCTTCCTTCGTCAGGAAAAAACGGTCCTGCTCGAATACAGACTCCTTCTCTATCCACTCATACTCATCCAGTCCCCACCCACGGTCTTTGATTACATAAGCATTGACAATCTCAAAAATTTCCTCTTCCGTATTGTTCACAATATCCGTAATGGAAATCCTTTCCCCGGTTTCCCTGTCAAAAACGTATTCATCGGACCAGTGCATACCGTGTGCGCCCGGCCAAAAGTAATCTTCATATGCCACAAATATACCAATGTACTTTTCATCCAGATAACTTACGGCGGCACGTATCGAGAGATGATTATATTCATATTCTTCCTCAACGCTATTTTCCTCATTCCATTCTTTACGTTCCTCACTCCAGGATTTTACAAACTCCGTATCTTCTTCAATTAATTTTTCGGCCTCTCCGTATATCTTATTTAAATAGCGATTTATCCTTTCCTCCCCTTCTGTTTCCCCGTTGAGGAACAGCTTCGTAAAGCTGACGTCAAATCCTGCATACTTATCTATCTCAAACGTCCGCTCTTCTGTCTCCTGATAGCTGATATCGGCCGACTCTTCTACGTCGCAGATATCGATATCCACCACTTCCGGCTGTTTTTCTCCAAAGAGCGGTACTCTCACAATCCTGATGCCCGCGTCAGCAGACTCCTTGTAATACAGATAATTGTCCGCGACAAAAACTCTGTTTGGCCAATAACCACCCAGCCCTATATTATATCCGCTTAACAGGGTAGTCAGATTCCCCTCCCAATCAGCTTTCTTAACATCAACCAGTTTTCTCCCGTCATCAGAATATTCCATATTCAGAAAATAAATGCCTGTTTCGTCCCAGCTTGTGACTGCATCGTCAAGAATCTCCGCTTCCATAAAGACTTCCGGGTAATCCATATCGTCCAGCCACACACGATACCACTTATTTTCTTCTTTATCCGCACAATACAGGGCGTCATTTGTCAGCACATACCCATCCCTTGCAGGAAGCCCAATCTGCCTTTGCTTTTCCACGCCTTCCCCCGTAAACAGTATCTGCTGTAAGTTTTTATTTACATTCCACGTAAACACATATCCATAATTTTTCAGGCAGTATTCCAACGGGTATAAGGCAAACGTATTGGCTGTGGGCAGCTTCCCGTAAACCGTATCCTCTATGGCAAGCTCCTGCAATCCATCGCCCGAATCCGACAGACGGTAGAATCTCTGCTCCCTGTAATAAGTCAGATAAACAATGTCGTCAAAGACCCTGGGCTGGTAAGTATCAAAATATTCCGTAGCATTGGGAATATCATCTGCCAGCACCGTAAGCTTTGTGCCGTCACAATTCATTCTGTAAAGCAGGGTATCCCTGTCTGTCAAAGAGCTTGTGTGCGGCCTGTCCGTAAAATAGATACAGCCATTGTCTATGCAAAACTTAAAAATATGGTCCGTTTGTGTTTCAAACAATATTTCCTTTTCCAGCGTTTCTTTATCATACCTGCAAATTTTACCGTCAGCGCTTCCATACAGATACCCGTCCGCTTCCTGTAACCAGCTTCCCGAATCATCCGTAAAAAAAGGGACCCTTCCCATGCCCGCATATCTAAAGGCCTGTCCTTTCCTCGCCGCTCCCCTTTTATCTGACTGCATACCCGCATCAGGAAGCCCTTCCGCCCCTGCGCCGCAGGATGCCAGAAAAAACGCCAGCGCCAATACGGCGGCAATCACATAAGTCCTTTTCAAAAGCCTTTTCATATGTCCTTTCCTTTAATAAATCAGCATAAAAATTTCAAATACCACCAACAAACTGCCTTCCATAACAAACAAGTCCTGCAAAAAAGTGACCCTTTGCCGCCAGTAAAAATGCTTTTCCGGATTTTTAGGATACTTCTCCGCCAAAAAAAACATTCCTACCGTAACCCCAAACAGGATAACAACAATTTTCCAGTACTTAAAAATTGCAAAAAACAGGCACAGTGCTGCAAAAACCATCACAATACTTATCAGATTTCTTATATACGGCGTAAGCACCGGTGCATAACGATGCCACAGTAACATCGCTGCAAACCATAATAAAAATACTATTCTTTCTCCATTCATAAGACCTCTTATCCTACAGTCATTCGTTAATTTTATATTACTATAAAGATTCCATCTTGTTAAGAGAATAAAAACAAGTTATGATAGAAACTGTAGAAAAAAAAAGAAAAAGAATCGAGGATACTATATGAGTGGTTTTTTTGGCGTTGCCTCCCAGCAGGACTGTGTATTTGATTTATACTTCGGAATAGACTACCATTCCCACTTGGGAACCAGACGCGGCGGCATGGCCGTATATGGAAAGGACGGTTTTAACCGTTCCATCCACAATATTGAAAATGCGCCTTTCAGAACCAAGTTTGACAAAGATGTGCAGGAAATGTCAGGACACTTCGGCATTGGCTGCATTTCCGACTATGAGCCCCAGCCTTTAATTGTACGCTCCCATCACGGCACTTATGCCCTGACAGCGGTGAGCAAAATCAACAACGTGGCGGAGTTGACGCAGATGCTGTTTGAAAACGGGCATTCCCATTTTCTGGAAATGAGCGGTGGGGACATCAATGCCACCGAACTGGTTGCCTCCCTGATTAACCAGAAGGACAACTTGATTGAAGGAATCAGCTATGCCCTGGAGCAGATAGACGGTTCCCTCTCCCTTTTGCTGATGAATGCCGCCGGCATTTACGTGGCGCGTGACAAGTACGGCCGCACCCCCGTCGTTATCGGGCGCAAGGAAAATGCGTTCTGTGTTTCCTTTGAAAATTTTGCCTATAAGAATCTCGGATATGCGGATTACAAGGAACTGGGACCGGGGGAAATTGCCGTTATGACCGACAAAAACTGCATCACCCTGGTAAACCCTGGCACTGACATGAAAATCTGTACCTTTTTGTGGGTGTATTACGGTTATCCCTCCAGTTCCTATGAGGGATGCAGCGTGGAGCAGATGCGCTACAACTGCGGCGCCAAAATGGCGCAGAGAGATAATGTCCGGCCCGACACCGTAGCCGGTGTTCCTGACTCCGGCATCGCCCATGCCATCGGTTACGCCAATGAGTCTGGCATTCCTTTTTCAAGACCCTTTATCAAATATACCCCTACCTGGCCCCGTTCCTTTATGCCCACCATGCAGAGCCAGCGGAACCTGATTGCCAAGATGAAACTGCTTGCAGTGGATGAACTTATCCGCGATAAAAGCCTTCTGCTTATTGACGATTCCATTGTCAGGGGCACACAGCTAAGGGAAACCACGGAATTTTTGTACCAAAGCGGCGCAAAAGAAGTACACATCCGTCCTGCCTGCCCGCCCCTGCTTTACGGATGCAAATACCTGAATTTCTCACGTTCCACCTCAGAAATGGACTTGATTACAAGGCGCATTATCGCACGGCTGGAAAACGGCAATGTCACAGATGAGGTATTACAGGAATATGCTGACCCGGATTCCGAGAAATACGAGCGCATGGTGGAAGAAATCCGCAAGGAACTGCACTTTACCTCCCTTCGGTTTAACCGTCTGGATGATATGCTGGATTCAGTGGGCATCGACAAATGCAAGCTATGCACATACTGCTGGGACGGCAGAAAATAACAGAACCCTGAAATCAAAGAAAAGGCAGGCTAATCCAGCCTGCCTTCGTAATATTGTAAAAGAAGTTTTACCACACGGCTGTAACTTACCATGCCGTCCTCCACCCCGTTTAACTTTAATGAGGTTTCCGTAAAGCTGTCCGATACAGCTTCCACCACTTCCGTATCTATAATGGCCTTTCCGTTAATCCTTTCCCATTCCTCCTCTTTCACAAAAATATTGTCCGTGTATACCTGCGGCAGTATCTGTACTTCCGCATAATAACGCTCCAAATCCCCTCCCACCGCATCATAAAAATCATTGTTTATGTAGTACAGGACACTTAAGTAACCACTGTATTGAAACAAAATATCCTCTGACGAAATACACGCAAGAAAACCGATAAAATTTGCTTCATCTTCATAAATGTAACCTTTCAAATGCGCCAGTTCATGGCACATGGTTGCCGGTTTGTTCATGATATACATGACGTCATTGTAATTGGCTTCCATGGAAAACGGAAAATAATACCCCTGCATATACTGCTGGCACATAAAATCCGAATTTAACAGCGGCTTTGTCTTAGGATAAAATCCGCCCAGCCCATCGTATATTTCCCCCAGCGCCTGCATACAAATTATAGCTTCCTGTTTCATGTCCCCATCATAAAGAATATCCCCATTTTCATCCCTCTGCATCTGCAAAGACAATTCGTTGCATTTTTCCACCACAAAATTTCTGAGCGCTGTAAGTTCCTCCAGAGTGTATTCCCTGTCTATCTTTCCAAAGTATTTCTCGTTAAAAGTGGAGCCGTGATAAAGAAGAGAACAGTTTAATGTCATAACAAGGCATACGCCTAAAAGAATCCATGCATAGATACGGTAAAATGCCCCCGCACAAATAAAAAGCTTTTTCTCCTTCTTCCTGCGGTAAACAGGTATCAGAAAGCATATGAAAAGCGCCAATGCCAGCAAAACCGCCGCCAGCGTAAGCAGGACGCCCAGACCAAGCAGAAACTCTCCCACGGAAAACGGAAATATTCCGTTGAACCTGCCGTATGTATTGACCCAGACCGGAAAAATATGCGCTATGTACCAGTCACTGAACATGGGCAAATTCCATGCCGCCACATTTAAAAGCACGGCCGCCCCTGCCAGCACGCCATATATTATCCGCCGCCTTTTTCTCCTTACATCCTCCAAACCGCACCCCACCCTTCCCTAATTCCATGATACCATGGTTCGGAGAAAAAAACATTTTGAAATGGCTGGAAATTCTATCACAGCCTCCGGTAAAAAGGTTCCACACCTTCCACAGCCCTCTCGCCAAATCCCTCCCCAAACGGTATCATATCCAGATACATGTCTTGCAAATAAGGTCTTGCCACAGCGGCAATCCCCCCGAATATCTCATCCCTGTTTCCCTCAAATTCCACAATCACCAAGA
Source organism: uncultured Lachnospiraceae bacterium (assembly GCA_910577105.1). Lineage (GTDB taxonomy): Bacteria > Bacillota > Clostridia > Lachnospirales > Lachnospiraceae > Acetatifactor. Next base: position 47,736 of record CAJTMB010000005.1, read on the forward strand.
AACTTTGCACATTGTCCCTGACCATAAGCCTGAGCCATGCACGTTTTACTGCCGGTACTTTACGCATATGCTCACGCATAGCCTCCGCCATTGCCGCCGGGTATTCTTTGGGTTCCCCCACCATCACCTTTGTATCCTTGGTAATGCGGCTTTGGGAAACACCTTTTACACGCAAATTCTTCTGTGTCTTTAAATGGACTAACATTTTCCTGTCTAAGACAAAATTGTCGGAAAAGGGATTTATCACAATGCCCATAGCCTTCTCATTTTCCAAAACAAGCGCTGTGTACTCGTCAAAACTAAGAACCAGGGTATCGGGCTTTACCATCTGTTCCCACTTTGCAAGCTCTTCATGGTCTGTAAATACAGGATAAAAATTCCCGCCGCTTTGACTGGTTATCATGGGTATCTTTATTTTTGTGTCCTTTCGGATAATGGCGGTGCCGTCTTCTCTTCTCTCAGGCTGTTCGGTCAAGGCTATGACCGACAGGAAACGCGCCTTCATCACAATTTCCTCAAACAGCATGTTCATGCCTGTTTCCGTCCTGTTTTCCCGCATATCCCGCAGCAGCACCTTCAGCCGGAAATTCTGAAGCGGTTTTCCCGCGTCCCTCTTTTCCGTATCTCCATTTTCTGCCCCGTCCTTTTTGGTGTCAGCCTTTTCTTCTTTCACCTGCTCCGCAGGCTGCTGTGCCGCTTTCCTGTCTTCGCTGTCCTCAAAACCGTTATCTTCACCGGTCTTAGGGCTGTTTTTCTTTTTGCCGAAAAATGTACTCCACTTTCCCATGTTTTCCTCCGTTTCAAAGCGCCTTTTTTCTATATTCCTTGATTTTCTTTATTTCCGCTTCATGACCTTTTGTATCAGTCGGGGTTTCCAGCAAAAAAGGCAAATCCCGGAGGGCCGGGTGCCTTACCATGGTAAGAAGCGCCTCCATTCCGATTTTCCCCTCTCCTAAGAGGGCATGTCTGTCCTTATGGCTTCCCCGTTCATGAAGACTGTCATTCAGATGAAAAGCTTTCAGCCTGTCAAGACCTATGATGACGTCAAATTCCTTCAATACAGCGTCCAGACTGTCTGCAATATCATAGCCCGCGTCCCACACATGGCAAGAATCCATACAGACGCCGATTTTATCCCTGCATTCCACCCTGTCGATAATCTTTTTCAGTTCCTCAAAGTTTCTTCCCACCTCAGTGCCCTTTCCCGCCATGGTTTCCAAAAGCACTGTGGTATGCATTTCGGGATACAGCACTTTGTTCAGCGCATCCGCAATCTGCTCTACCGCCGTTTCCACACCCTGACCCACATGGCTTCCCGGATGAAAATTATAAAAGTTTCCCGGAAAATACTCCATGATTTTCAAATCCCCCGCCATCATCTCCACAGCCAGCCCGCGCAGATGTGCATCGTTTGAGCAGGCATTCATGGTATAAGGCGCATGCGCCACCGCACATTGTAAACCGTCCGGCCGAAACAGCCCTGCAAAGACCTCCATATCCTTTTCATCAACGGCCCTGGCCTTTGCTCCCCTTGGATTCCTGGCAAAAAACTGCAGGGCATTGGCTCCAATGGACAGGGTTTCCCTCCCCATATGCGCATATCCCTTTGCAATCGACATGTGTGCTCCTATTATAAACATAAAATCTCCTTTTTAGTTCTGTTTAAGGAATATTATATCACTTTGGAAGATTTCTTGCATCTTGCTTTTTCGTGTAGTAAAATCAAAGAAATATATTTATGCAACGGAGTAAGGAGGCTGCTGTTTTATGGACATTAATTCTTTTAAATCCGGTGTTAAGCGTTCTCAGAATGATTACTATACGTTTTTACCCACTTTAATTAACCATTCCTGGAGGTGGACAGACCCTGAATTAAATGTTTTATTGGAGCAGGCCAGCAGCGAACTTGGCAGTTTAAACGCGTTTTCCGACCTTATTCCCAATGTTGACATTTATATTGAAATGCACATAAAAACCGAAGCAAACAAGTCCAACAAGATAGAAGGGACCAAAACCAGTATTGAAGAAGATTTGATGCAGATGGAAGATATCGCTCCCGAAAAAAGAAATGATTATTTGGAAGTACATAATTACATAAATGCTCTGAATTTTGGAATTGCAAGAATTATGCAGGATGACTTTCCCCTCTGTAACAGGCTGATTTGTGAAATTCATCAGTTACTGCTCCAAGATGTGCGAGGTAAATATAAGACACCGGGAGAATTTCGTAAATCCCAAAATTGGATTGGCGGCTCGAAACCTTCAGATGCAGTTTATGTGCCTCCATGTATTATTGACCTTCCCGATTTGCTTTCAGACTTTGAGAAATTTATTAACAATGATACTTGTAATGTTCCACATCTTATTAAAATTGCCATATTACATTATCAGTTTGAAACAATTCATCCCTTTTTAGACGGGAACGGGAGAATCGGTCGTCTGATTATTCCTTTATACCTGTTAAATAAGGGGATTTTGTCAAAACCTTGTTTCTATATATCTGATTACTTTGAACAACATAGAACGGAATATTACAATGCATTGAACAATGTACGTGTTAAAAATGACTTAATAGGATGGATAAAATTCTTTTTACAGGCCGTAATATTTACAGCCAAATCAGGAAAGATAAAATTTAAGGCCGTGACAGAATATGTTCGCAAAACAGAAAATCTTTGTTTATCATTAGGCGGCCGTCCTGAAAATATACATAAAATATTATATGCTTTTTTTGACAATCCCATTTTAAATACGAAACAGCTTGTGGAAATTACCGGATTATCTCAAGGCACTATTGATAATATTATCAAAAAACTCTATGATGCCCATGTAATACATGAATTAACCGGTTACTCCAGGAATAGAATTTTCGTACTCTTTAACTACTTAAAAATATTTATATAATAAATTTTTGAAGTTTTTTATTTTATAAAAAATTATAAAATAGATTTTGCCCGAAATTTATTTTATAAAAA
>CAJTMB010000005.1:50810-121052 GCA_910577105.1 uncultured Lachnospiraceae bacterium
TTTATTTTATAAAAAATTATAAAATAGATTTTGCCCGAAATTTATTTTATAAAAACGGTTCCGGAATGTTTAGGAACCGTTTTTATATGCAAACTTATAAATTACTTCCGTTCCAGCCCCAATACCCCGTTGTCTGATAAGAAATATAAATTCGGTCCTTGGGAATGGAAAGCTCACTGTTTAATATATCGCTGATTTCACCTGTCAGCTTCTCAAATGCGGCGCTGTTTTCTCTCCCGAACAAATCTACCTTTACAAAAGCCGTCGGTCCGTCCTGATTGCCCCTGAAATAAAGACAGTACTCGTCTTCCAGACCTACCATCAGCCAGCCTTCCGATTTTCCGGGTATCAGTTCAATAGCCTTTCCGAGTTTTGCTTTGATTGCCTCTTTTTTCTCCTCATTCACTTTTTCTGAAATCTTTGCGTCAATAAACGGCATACCTTTTCCTCCATTAAAATTTTTAGCTAATTGCAAAACTCTCCCTTGCTGCCTCCGAATTGTGCCCATTGTATATTCCAGAAGCGAGAGCGTGCCTGTGTTGGGATATACAATGGGCACAATGACAACAGCATGAAGTTTTACAATCCTTTAAAGAAACGTTTTATAATCCTCATAATTTTTTTCCAGCAATTCGGGCGTATGCAGGCCATACGGGCATTTGCCCATGCACTTGCCGCAGTGCAGGCAGTCTTCTATCTTTTTCATTTTCTCCTGCCATTCCCCGGTCAGATAGGCTTCCTTGGGCGCGCGGCGAAGAAGAAGGCTCATTCTTGCGCAGTTGTTGATTTCTATGCCCGCCGGACACGGCATACAGTAGCCGCAGCCCCTGCAAAAATCACCGCAGAGCTGTTCTTTGTCTTTTCCTATTTTTGCCGCTATTTCTTCTGTCAATACGGACGGCGTCTCCTGATAGGAAAGAAATTCATCCAGTTCACTTTCCCGCTGTATGCCCCAAATTGGCGCCACATTGTCAAACTGTGCCAGATATGCATAGGCAGCGGCGGAATCCGTCAAAAGTCCGCCGGAAAGCGCCTTCATGGCGATAAATCCCATATTTGCTTTCCTGCACGACTCTACCAGTTCCAAATCCGCCCCGCTTGCCAGATAGCTGAAGGGAAATTGCAGCGTTTCGTAAAGACCGGATTCCACCGCCTCCCTTGCAACGGCAAGCCTGTGGTTGGTTATCCCGATATGGCGTATTTTGCCCTGCTGTTTTGCCTCAAGCATAGCCTCATACAGACCGGATTCGTCACCCGGCTTCGGGCAGGCTGCCGGATTGTGGAACTGGTAGATGTCTATGTAGTCCGTCTGTAATTTGGACAGGCTGGTTTCCAAATCCGTCCGGAATCCCTTTGCATCCACTGCTCCCGTCTTGGTACTGATAATGATTTTATCCCGGGTGTAAGCGAATGCAGCGCCCAGCTTTTCTTCGCTGTCCGTGTACCATCTTGCGGTATCAAAATAATTTATGCCGTGGTAAAAGGCTTTTTGTAAAAGATAAACTGCTTCTTTTTTCCCAATCCTCTGGATGGGCAGTGCGCCAAAACCGTTTTTACTTACGATAAGGCCCGTTTTTCCAAGCTTCACATTTTGCATAATTTTCCTCGTTTCCATACTTCTTAATAATTTTACTATTCAGGTAACAGCAAAGCAGTAGTGCGTCTGTCCGTTGTCGTCTTTTATCCTGCTGATGCGAAGGCCAAACACCTTTTCCATGACTCCCGTTTCCAGTGCTTCTTCGGGAGAACCGTGCTGTATTGCCCTGCCTTTATTTATTATGAGCAATTTATCCGCGTATTGCAAGGCATAATTTAAGTCATGCGTAACCGCAACAATGGTTTTTCCCTCCCTGCTTAACGTTTTTAGCATTGCCATCAGGGAAAGCTGACAGGATAAATCCAGACCGGCTGCCGGTTCATCCAGAAGAAGCACGGGGGAGTCCTGTGCAAGAGCCATGGCAAGATACGCCTTCTGTTTCTCCCCGCCTGAAAGCCCGGATACAGGATTATGCCTGAGTGCCTCAATCCCCATCTTTTTTAAAGCCTGCCCTGCTTTTTCTTCATCCGCATCCGTATAATGCCTGGGAAAAGCGATATAGGGAAAGCGGCCGTGCAGTACCAGTCTGCCGACAGAAATGCCGGTATCATCCCTGTGCTGGGGAAGGTAGGCTATCTGTTTTGCAAGTTCCCTGCTATCGTACTCTTTTATCGGTTTTCCCTCCAGATGGATATTCCCTCCAAAAACCTTTGTCTGTCCCAATATCGTCTTTAACAGCGTGCTTTTTCCGCTTCCGTTGGGGCCTATAATGGCAGTAAACTTCCCTTTTTCCGCTTCCCAGTTTATCTCATGCAGAACTTCTTTTCCACCGTAGCCCGCTGCAAGCTTTTCACACCTAATCATGGCTTCTTCTCCTTTTCTGGCGAAACAACAGGTACAAAAAAAATGGCGCGCCGATAAAGGAAAGCAAAATGCCGGTAGGAATTTCATAAGGAATAAAAAGCGTCCTTGCCGCCAAATCACAAAGCATGACAAAAACAGCGCCAAACAGGGCGGAAAACGGTAAAAGATGACGGCATTCCTCCCCAATCAGCCTGCGGGCAATATGGGGTGCAAGCAGTCCGACAAAGCCAAGCAGTCCCGCAAAGCTGACTACAGCACCCGCAAGCGCCGAAGCCAATACCAAAAACAAAAACCGAAAAATCTTTATATTCATACCCACGGAAGAAGCCACCTGCTCCCCAAGGGACAAAACCTCCAGTTCATCTGCGAGCAGACATGCCGCCAATATACATGCTAAAATCACTATTCCTGCCGGAAAAAGCACGTTTCCGTTGATAAAACCAAAGCCTCCCAGCCGAAAACCGTATGTTCCCGTCAGGGTGTTATCCCCAAAGGTATGCACCACGTCAGAGGCCGAATTGAACATACTGTTCACGCACACCCCCGCCAATATCAGCGTAACACGGGATGCTCCCGTCTTCCTTGCCAGAAAATAGATGAGAAGCATGGCGGCAAGCGCCCCCATAAATGCCGCACAGGGAACCAGCCTGTAAGAAAGGGGGAACAATGCGCTGCACAATACCACTGCAAATCCGGCACCGGCATTGACGCCGATAATATTCGGACCTGCCAGCGGATTGCCAAGCACATTTTGTATGATAACGCCGGATACCGCCAGACCGCCTCCTGCAAGGGCACAGGCTGCCACCCTCGGCAATCTGACAAAGAGCAGGATATTTGTATGGCTCTGCTCCCCCTGTCCCGTCAAAACCGCTGCTATCTCCTTTAATGAAAGAGGAACGGAACCCAGCCCCGTGCACAAAAGGAAGCAAAAGAAAAATAACAGAAACAGACAGGCTTCTGCCCGTCTGTTCCTGTCCCGTTTTTCTGTCCTGCCCCGGCTGACTGTTCTTTTCATTGCGCATTCTCCGGATATAAAATATCTGCCAGTATACGGTAGCTTTCCGCCCAACGCTGATTCGGCTTATTGTGAAACTTGTTTTTCGGAAGCACATAATACCGGCCGTTTTGCACCGCACTCAGGCTTTCCCATGCCGGATTATCCAGAAGCACAGCCTGCACGCTTGCAAGCGCTGCCTCTTCGTCTCCCATGGTTGTCACAAATATATAGTCCGGTTCCATCTCCAATATAGCTTCCACACTCAAATCTTCCAGCAGCCGGTTTTCACCATCGGCAATATTAACGCATCCCAAATCCTTCAGCATGATGCCTGTCAGGTTGTCACTGCCTTTTGCTTTTACTCCCGTAGAGTATGCCCTGAGTAAAAGTACCGTCGGCTGCCGCCCCTCCTGTCTGGCTGTCTGCCCGGCAATTTCTTTTTCCACCTCTGTCCCGTACAGCACATATCGTTCTTCCTGCCCGGTCAGTCTTGTGTAAAACCGTAAAACCTGCAAATAATCATCAAATGTTTCCACAGAATGATAGATTGTCTTTATGTCCAGATTTGCAAGCTTTTCTTCCAGCGCAAGATGCCCTTCGATGTCTGCCGAGAGTATCACAAGCCCGGCGTCTGCCGACAGCAGGCTTTCCAAATTGGGATTTTTCAGGTTTCCCACATGTACGGTGTCCTCCTCTATGGCAATCATTCTTGTATCGTCATAGGCATCTTCCGTCACTGCTGCAAGCCTGCCGCCCGCAATGGACCATATTTCCGCAAAACTGCCATCCAATATGGCAACCCGCAGGCTCCCGGATTGAATGTCTGAAATTTCCTGTGCCGTAAATTCCACCGTTCTTCCCAGCGCATCGGTATAAGACACTAAAGCCTGCCCTGCTTTGTCAGCCTGTCCTGCTTGCTGCCCGCATCCTAAAAGACACAGGCAGAAAATGCAGATACCGGCTATCCTTTGTACCATATTGTATGTTTTTGTCACAAAGGTCCCCCTGCATCATCAGCCCCAAAAATTAATATGCTGTCCTATCATTTTTTCAGACTCGGTCTGTACCGAATCACTCATTGCCTCATAAATCGTATCATCAATCTTGCGAAGCAGTTCATCCATGGAGGATGCTGTCACGGTAACCGAATCTTTCTCTTCTTCTGCCTTTTTCGCACGTGCTTCAGCCCTTTTTTCCTCCGCTGCCTGTTTTGCTTCTTTTTTGGCGGCCTGTTTCCTTTCCGCTGCCTTCCTTGCCGCACCTTTTTTAATCCGCTCCCTCTGTGCTGCAAGGGATTTGTCGACAACTGCAAAGAAGGAAGCGTTGCCGCCATCGTTTATCTGCATTCCAAATGCCTTTACACCGCTCTTGCCGCCAAGCTGCTTCTGCATCTGGGGAAGCTTTATGGCTGCACTGCTGATAATACCTTCATACTGTTTTCGATAGTTTTCATCCGAAGCCATTCTTTCTACCTTTTCTTCGTCAATCAAAACTACCATCCTGTGCGGATTTGCATAGCTTCCCGCCTGCGCTTTGGCAACCCCTTTCATATCCTTGCTGACAAGGACAAAATCCATGTTGGAGTATTTTTTCTTTAACTCTTCATAGTATTTTTGAGCTTTATCGCTCAACTCCGGGTTACCTAAGGTCCTGCCATAGTTTGCCGGTTTCTTTTTTGCGGCAGTTGTTTCATATGCCGCGCCCGCCTGTGCGTTTCTTTCTGCCTGCATTACTGTACTCATTTTTTCTCCTCCTTGATAATGATTCCCAAAATCCATTTTGGGTTATAGTCTATATCGGCAAAATGATAAATATTCTTAATATATGGCCTCCCTATCGCAATAATGTCACTGTCATCCCCATATCTTCATATTTATATGCTATAGGAACCACCTCACGCCAAAATAAAAAGGAGAGATAATCTATGGCTATCGGATATTTGATTACACAGGCGCGAACCGCCCATGACGCCATCCCCATACCCGGGGTAAGGGTCAGCATTTTTGATGACCAAGGCAACAGTATTTATGAACTGATTACGGATGAAAGCGGTGAAACACAGGCTGTTCCGCTTGAAACAGTCGACAAAAGTTTTTCACAGAACCAGTATTTTTCCGGCATCCCCTATGTGAGTTACAATGTCCTCGCACAGGCCGCCGGTTTTAACTCTGTCTATATCTCGGACATTCCCATATATGACGGGGAAACAGCCACCCTGCCCCTGAACCTGATTCCCATGCAGAATATGCAGCGCAGTCCCAATCAGACGGAAATTTTTATCGGCAGCCCGGCTGTCGCCATGCCCCAGACGCGCAATCAGGAAGGGGGCAGCAGCATAAGGCCATACGTCTTACGGCAGGTTGTGATTCCCAACCCCATTACTGTCCACCTTGGTCCCCCCAGTTCGTCCGCGGCAAATGTGCAGGTATCTTTTCCCGATTATATAAAGAATGTGGCAAGCAGCGAAGTGTATCCAACCTGGCCTGACGCCGCACTGACCGCCAATATTTACGCCATTATCACTTTTGCCTTAAACCGGGTTTTTACAGAGTGGTACAGGAACCAGGGCTACGGCTTTGATATCACCAACAGCACCGCATACGACCAGGCTTTCGTTTATGGGCGTCCGATTTATGATTCCATCAGCAGGATTGTGGATAGAATATTTAATGAATATGTCCGCAGGCAGGGTCAGAACGCTCCCTATTTTACCTCTTTCTGCAATGGCACTACCTCTACCTGTCAGGGTTTGTCCCAATGGGGCACCGTAACACTTGCCAACCGCGGTCTCAGTCCAATACAGATTCTGCGTTCTTATTATCCGAATGACATAGAGATTGCACAGACTGATATTATCACGGGAGTCGCTTCCTCTTACCCCGGCACCCCACTCAGAACAGGCAGTAAAGGACTTGATGTGCAGACCATACAGACTTATCTAAACAGAATCCGCCGCAATTATCCTGCCATCCCTGTTATCACGGATGAAACAGGCGTCTTCGGTGAAAGTACAAGGGCAGCCGTTTCCAAATTTCAGAGTATATTTAGTCTGACTCCTGACGGTATTGTCGGAAAATCCACATGGTACAAAATTTCCAGCCTTTATACAGCCGTCACCCGGCTGGCAGAGTTGGACAGCGAAGGTACATCTCTGGGCATTGGAACGGTTCCTCCATCTACCACGCTCAGGCAGGGGTCAAGAGGGCCTGACGTAATCACGCTCCAATACCTGCTGGATGTCATCTCAGAGTACTATCCCGGCATTCCCGCCCCCGCACAGGACGGCATCTTCGGCAGCGGGACAAAGCAGTCGGTCATCGCTTTCCAGCAGGCAATGCAGTTGAACCCGGACGGCATTGTAGGACGGCTTACCTGGGATGCCCTGTATGAAACGTATCAGGGAATAGAACAGAATATCCCTTCTCCGGGTCCGGAAACCGGCACCATCGAGTATGTGGTAAAATCAGGAGACAGCCTCTGGCTGATTGCCCAGAGATATCAGACCACCGTGGATGCCATAAAGAGGCTTAACGGGCTGACCAGTGACATGCTGCGAATCGGGCAGGTACTGAAGATACCTGCAAGCCAGGCTTCTCCTTATATAGAATATACCGTAAGGGCAGGGGACACTCTCTGGCTGCTCTCACAGAGATACGGCACAACAGTGGATGCCATCCGGAGATTAAACAATCTCTCCAGCGATATCCTGCAGATTGGTCAGGTACTGCGGATTCCGACACGTTAAATAACTTCTTGCACAGAATATGCTGTAGAATACGCCGGCAGACTTTTTTATCTGCCGGCGTGTTTTGCTTGTTGCTGGTACTTATTGACTATAAAACAACTTCCTATTATAATAAAAGCATTACAATTACTTTTAACCGTTAATATCCGGATATCAATACAAGGAGAAAAAATGAAAAAGAAACTTTATGACAAAGGTTTTTCATTAGTGGAACTGATTATTGTGATTGCCATTATGCTTGTTCTTGTCGGTATTCTGGCTCCCCAGTTTGTAAAATATGTTCACAGGGCGCGCATAGCGGCAGATGTTGCCAATGCGCAGGAAATTGCCAGCGCCATTCAGGTTATGGCAGCAGACGGAGGAAGCATTACCGAGGCAAGTCGTCCAAATCTGGAGGTTGTTGATTACATCATGAAAGATTCCAATGCCGTGCTGGAAGCCGGTTACGAAATCCATGGCTTGGACGGCATATCCCGGATTCCGGTTTCCCACATAGACAAGGAAGCCCGCTGGACCGTCTGTTGGAACAGTGACGGTGAAGTTTTTGTAGGCCTGGCCTCCAAAGACTTCAGCACCGGCTGGATTCTCTACCCTGAATATATTGAAAATTACCGTTGGTTTGCCCTAGGATATGACAACCCACTGGAAGCTTATAAAGCTTATCATTGAATGTTTTTGCTGCTTTTTATCAAATGCAGGATTTCATCCTTTGCGGGCATAACACGAAGTGCCCCTTTTCGTGTTGTGATAAGGGCAGCAGCAGCATTGGCAAACATAAGCATCTGCTTTAATTGTGCTTCGGACAAGGTCAGTCCATGCTCTAACACATTGCTTAATACACATCCCATAAAGGTATCCCCTGCTCCCGTTGTATCAATCGTGCCGTTCATACGGAATGCGGGAGCATATACCTGATTATCTTTACAAAATGCCATACTTCCGTCCGCTCCCAATGACACAAACAGCAACGGAATCTGGTACCTTGCACACAGGTATGAAGCTGCCTTCTCATAATCATCCATACCCGTAAACCACAAAATCTCATCATCGGAGATTTTAAGGATATCGCATTGCTGCATTCCATATTCTACAGCTTTTTTTGCATCCTCCATGGAATTCCACAACGGTTTTCTGATATTGGGGTCAAACGATATATGGGCGCCTGCTTTTTTTGCCAGTTCCACTGCCCGCCTCGTGGCATTTGCAGCCTCACCGGAAGTCATGGACAATGTACCGAAATGAAACAGCCTGCAATCGGACAGTAATTCTTCCTGCAAATCTGCCGTCGTAAGCATCATATCCGCCCCGGGATTTCGGTAAAAGGAAAAGTCCCTGTCCCCATCCTCATTGTTTCGCACAAATGCCAATGTCGTATTAACACTTCCGTCAAAGCATAATCCTGCCGTTTCTATCCCCACCTCCAGCAGCACATTCTTTAACAGCATGCCAAACATATCCTGTCCGACCTTACCTATAAAAGCGGTTCTGTAATTCAGTTTCTGCAGCATAGCAAGCACGTTGCAGGGCGCACCGCCCGGGTTTGCCTCAAAAAGTCTGTTTCCTTGTGTGCTTTCTCCGTTTTCAGTAAAGTCAATTAATAACTCCCCCAGTGCTACCACATCATATTTTTTCATTTATATACCTCCTGCAACACTGCACTTATATCCTTTCCAGAAATAATGTAAAGGAAACGTCATCCCCTGCTATCTGGGGCAGAAGAATCCCTCCTGACATTAATGCCTTTCCCGTATAGATACGGCCATCCTGAAGCATACGGTATTTTGCTTCCTCGTCCAACCCCGTAAGCCGGATTCTTGTGCGCAGTACATTGGATGCAGCCCTGAATACCACTCCCTGGACCAATACCTTTGACTGTTCCCCGGATACAAATGCCCATGCGGACAGATTCTCCATATATGGGTTGCTCAGCCGGTAATACAATCCGTTATATATAAGCTCCTGATGTTTTTTATACATGCACACCTGTCCGGCAACTTCTTCTTTTTCTTCCGCTGTTAATTTATCCAAGTCCAACTCATAGCCAAAGCTGCCTGCCATGGCAACCGTACCCCTTGTCCGGATGGATGTACTCCTGCCCGTCTGATGGTTCGGTACCGCCGACACATGGGAACCAACCGTTGAAATCGGATAAAAAAAGCTTGTTCCATATTGGATAAAGGTTCTTTCATGCGCATCCGTTCCATCACTGCACCATATCTGGGGGCAATAATAAAGCATTCCGGCATCAAACCTTCCGCCTCCGCCGCTGCAGCCTTCAAAAAGAACCTCCGGAAATTCATCCGTCAGCCTTTCCAGCAAATGATAAAGTCCAAGGATATATCTGTGCGGCACTTCTGTCTGGCGCTCTTTTGGAAGTGTCACTGAATACCAGTCACAAATGCTTCTGTTCATATCCCATTTTACATATTCTATATTATAATCTCTTAAAATTTTGCTGACAGTCTGGTAAAGGTACTCTGCCACCTCAGGATTTGCCATATCCAGAACAAGCTGATACCGGCTTCTCATAGGGTCTCTCCCCGGGATACGCATTGCCCACTCCGGATGCGTCCGGTATAGCTCGCTGTCCTCGGAAACCATTTCCGGTTCAAACCATATTCCAAATTTCATGCCCATCCGGTTAATTTGTCCGATTAGCCTGTCAAGTCCTCCCTGCAGCTTTGCCTCGTTCACAAACCAGTCTCCCAGCCCCGATGTATCGGAATCCCTTTTTCCAAACCATCCGTCATCCAATACCATCATATCTATGCCCAGTTCGGATGCCTGTTGTGCTATTTTCACTATTTTTTCTTCATCAAATGCAAAATAGGTGGCTTCCCAATTGTTAATCAATACCGGTCTGTCTGCAAGTTTATATTTGCCCCTGCACACATTGTTGCGTATGATATTGTGGAACCGGTGCGACAACTCTCCCATACCATTGCCGGAACAGGAAAGGATTACTTCCGGTGCATGGAAAGATTCTCCTGCATCCAGATGCCATGAAAAGGTATCAGGATTTATGCCCATAACCAGACGTACCTGCCCCAGCTGGTCCTTTTCCACCTGTGTCTGGAACCCACCGCTGTACATAAACGCTGCACCTATACAAAATCCTGCCGTTTCCGTACAGTCCTTTTCGCATAACAAAACTGTCGGATTCTGCTGATGGCTTGAGGTACCCCTCGTGCTGCTGCTTTCCTGAATGCCGTATATCAGGGGCACCCTCTCTACCTGCCTCTCCATGGTATGCCTTCCGTGAAAATGCACCCACTCCCAATCCCCATATGGTATATCCATGCATAAGCTGTGCACCCGTTTAATGATAACCGGCGCATTTCCATTATTTCTGACAACCACACTTCTTGTAATTACGTCCTCCTCCCAAAACACGCCGTACTTTAAGCTTACCTCCACCTCTGAATATTTGTCCTTTAACACAATCTCCAGGGTTTCGGCCTCACTGTTACCGGCGTATACCGCCGGCAGTCCGGGTATGCCGTACTTCCCTTTTTCAATACGGTATTCCAAAAACCTCAGGTCCAGGCCGGTGCTCCCATCCCCATGCGTTACGGAGATGGCCGGAACGCGGAAATCTCCCACTCCGTGCGTTGCATATTCCAGTGGCAGCGTATTTAATGAATAAGTCCTTTGATTTTCAGCCTCATAGATATTACCTGCAAATCCGACATCCGGATAATCCAAAAGATAGTCCATACAATAGTCCGTTTTGTTTCCATACCATAAGTGGACAAGCACCCCGAAAGCATCTGCTTTCATCTGATAAAGGGTATTTGCAGTCTCTATATGAAATACACCGTTTTCCACAGTAATAGCCATATTGTTATCTCCCGTTTTCATTAGATTCTTTTATGTCAAACTGATAAGTAGCCAAATCTGCAAAAAGTGTAATACTGTCTGTACCATAGCTCCTCTTTACAGTAAATTTCTCCCCGCTTGTATCAACCAAAATTTTGCCATTCGGATGAAAAGCAGGACATTCATTCCTGATTTTCATCAGTTCCTTTAACTTTTGTACAACAGGACGCTCTTGCTGCTCCTTAATTTCATCCATGGAATAATAATGCCGGTTAATGTCCCTTCCGTTTTTAGTCTGCTCCATCAACCTGATATCATTCTCTCCCGCCAGAAGCCCCACATAATATACCTGAGGAATTCCCGGTGCAAAAAACTGAATTGCCCTTGCCAGAAGATACGCTGCATCATTGTTGCCCAAAGCAGAATAATATGTGGTATTCACTTGATAAATGTCCAGATTGTTGTATGCCTCGGAGCTGTAAATTTTTTTGACGTTTGCACCCTGCTTATACATTTGTTCCTTTACTGTTTCGATTTCCTCGTCGGGCAGTAAGTCCTTGACATCCACAATGCCGATTCCGTCATGCGTATCCAATGTGGTAAACTGTTTCATCGGACACATTTCCATCCACCTCTTCAGGTATTTCCCTGTATGGTTGTACAGGGCATGCAGCGTCAGAACCGGCAGCGCAAAATCATATATCCAGAAGCCCTGCTCTGCTATTTTCATGGGAATCGTATAATGCTCATGTATCTCCGGCAGAATTTCCGCGCCGTTTTCGGCCGCTGTCCTTTCTATCCCGTGAAGAAGTTCCCAGATATCCGGCTCAACAAAAAAGCAGCTTGTATTTTCCTTTTTAACAGCATAAGCAAAAGCATCAAGACGGATTACGGACGCTCCCCTGCCGCACATATTTTTCAAGGTTTCCTCTATAAACTTTTTGGTCGCCTCTTTGGTGACATCCAAATCAATCTGTTCCTCACAGAAAGTACACCAGATTTTCTCTTTGGTGCCGTCCCCAAATTCCGCTTCAATATACGGCGCCCTTGGTTTTCTCTTATATATTTTATCAATCTGCTCCTGTGAAGGCTCCTTATTCTTCCAAAATTCCTTATATAGGATAAAGAAATCTTTATAAGGGGATGCTTCCTTTCTTTTCAGAAAGTCCTGAAAATATTCGGAGGATGCAGAAATATGGTTTACCATAAAGTCAAACATCAGATAGTAGTCTTTCCCGATTGCCTCCACATCACCGAAATCACCAAACCTTTCATCCACCATGTCATACCGCATCGGCGCAAAGCCACGGTCCGCGGACGAGGGGAAGAAGGGCAGAATATGCACTCCGCCCACGGCATCCCGATAATAGGTGTTTAATACAGTATGCAGTTCTTTTAAGTCCTTACCCATGCTGTCTGCATAAGTGATTAGCATAATTTTGTTATTCAGCTTCATTTAAAGCACCTTATCCCTTCACTGCCCCACTGGCAACACCATTTAATATCTGCTTCTGGCAAACAATATAAAACAACAGGATTGGTATCAATGCCAGAATATAAGAGGCAAACGCCAAATTATAATTTGTACCGAACTGTGTCTGGAAATTAAGCTGTGCCAGAGGCAGCGTGTTCTGTCCCGTCCCGGACATGATAACCAACGGCGTCATTACGTCATTCCAGGTTCCCAGTGCCGTCAGGATTGCAACCGTTGCATGCATGGGCGTCATCATCGGAAAAATAATTTTCCAGTATGTTTTCCATGTAGTGGCCCCGTCTATACCTGCCGCCTCCTCCAGTGCGATTGGAATGTTTTTCAGATATCCGCTGTAGAGCAGCACATTCATGGGCATATAAAATACCAGATACAGCAATATAACTCCCACCCGGTTTCCGAGTCCCATCTGTGCGGTCTGTTTTACCAGCGGCATCATCAATATGGAGAAGGGAACAAACATACCGCTGACAATATACAGGTAAATAAAACGAAAGCTCTTCTTTTCCGCCATTCCCCTGCCGATGACATACCCCGCTATTGAATGGATTAAAATAGCCAGAACTATGGTTGCCAACGTTATCAGCAAACTGTTTCCCAAGGAATGCCAGAAATTAGTCACTTCCATAGCCTGCCTGAAATTATCCAGACTCCACCGTGCCGGAAGGGATAATGCACCTGCCACATCATTTGTCATTTCGCTCGGCTGCTTAAAGGCAATAATAATTGCCATATACAAAGGGAAAAATACGGTAACGGTTCCCAAAACCAGTATAATTGTCAGAACCCAGTTGGTTTTTCTGTCCTTCTTTGTCATAACTGTTCCTCCTTTTTATTCATTACGGTCATCTGGAAAACAGAAATTGCCACAATCACAAAGAAGAAAATAACCGCATTGGCACTCTGAAAACCAAATTGTCCCCCGTCCATACCGTTTCTGTAAATCAGGTAGGAAATGGACTCCGTGCTCTGCGCAGGACCACCCTTTGTCAAAGACATAATCTGGTCAAACACCATCAGGAAATTCTTTGTGCTCAATACCAGGTTTATGGTGACAAATGGCATGACGAGAGGAAGCGTGACCTTCCAAAATTCCTGCCACTTGCTTGCCCCATCCAGCATACATGCCTCGTACACATCCCGTGGAACCGTCTGAAGGCCTGAGATATAAATAATAGTGTTCATTGCAACCGCCTGCCAAACGCCGACCACCAGAACGCCAATCCATGCATATTTCTCACTGGCAAGGATACTGTTCTGCAGAAAACCAATTCCAAATATATTTCCCACTGCCGGAAGAATATAGGTAAAGAAAAAACTAAAAATATAGCCGATGACCAGACCGCCCAGAATGTTCGGTACAAAATAGATTCCTCTTAGCGCACTTTTAAAACGGATTCTGCTGTTCAATCCCATTGCCATGATTAAGCTGAATACATTTACAAGCACGGTTCCGACCAATGCGTATTTAAAGGTAAACAAATAACTTTTCCCCACCCGTGCATCCGTAAAGAGGTCAATATAATTGCGGAAACCCACATAATCATAAGAGCCATATCCCCTGTAGTTGGTAAAACTGTATATGATGCCCTTTATCATGGGCAGGGTATTGAATGTGAAAAATAAAACCAGTACCGGTATGATAATCGCCCAAAATGTTTTGCTCCGATTTGTCATTTTTATTTTCATTGTGCGTCCTCCCTATCCTGCTGATACTGCTGCACCTTCCGAATCAAGTCCCTGTTGTAGCGTTTCCAGTCCGCATCAAACCGCTCCAAAAAAGTATCCACGCAATCTTCGCTGCCATCCAGCAAAAATGTCTGAATCATAGCGTCAACGCTCATCTCACTCGGATAATGATGGTCCTGATAATCCGCCATCCTGTCATTTTCAATATATTCCCGCATTCCCTCCAATTCGGCCGGAATTGCAAAATCTCCATTCTTACAGGCAATTCCGCCTTGATTGTCGAGGTATACCTGAATTGTCTCATCTTCATAGAGAAAACGCAGCACCTCATATACGGCTTCCTTATTCTCGCAGTTTTTCATCACACAGAACTGTAAATCAATACCCGAATTTAAAATATTGTCCTCCTTATTCTCGTTTGCCGGAAAAGCAAAAGAATCAATGTCCATATCCGGGTTTACGGATTTAATCTGCGGTATTGCATAGCTGCCAATCGGATACATTGCCGACTGCCCTCTTGCAAAGGCGGTACATGCATCATTGTAGCCGTAGGCATAGGGATTGGCTTCCGCATACGCAAGCAGGGCCCTTGTTTTTTCCGCCGTTTCACGGTAGGAATCCGCAAAAGTGGTATTTCCCAGATTCACCTGATTGCAGGTATCCGAATCGGACAATCCGACTGCCAGGGCATTCCACGGTGCAAGGCAGGTCCATGTATCCTTATATCCTAAATACAAAGGCTGTATGCCGCTTGCTTCTATCTCTTCACAGAGTGCGATAAACTCGCTCCACGTTTCCGGTATCTCCCAGCCGTGTTCCTCAAACATTGCCTTATTGTAAAGGATTCCTGCCGCATTAGCCGCGTAAGGCAATGCATAGATTCCCTCCCTGGGTATAAATTCCAATTCTTTATTTATGTCCAGATAGGACTGTTTCACCATTTCAACTTCCGCAAGGTCCGAAATATCCATAAACAAATCCGCATCCAGAAAATTGGAATAGTTAATGTCCCCGCCGATGCCGACGATATCAGGATAATCCTCCCGGATAAACCTTGTTTTCAAAATTGTCATGGCTTCGTTCGGCGAGTCAATCGTAAGATGGATGTCATCATGCGTTTCGTTAAAACGCTCTGCAATTTCTTCGAACGCTTCCACTGCTTCCGGCTTGTATGACACCAGTTCTACCTCTATCCTGCCGTCAGATGTATCTTTTCCACAGCCTGCAAGCCCTGCCGTCGCCGTTACGATTCCCAAAATCAGCAATAATCTTCCGGCAATCTTTCTTTCCCACATATAATCCGCCCCTTTCCAATAAATACATTTACAGTTTTTGCTAAATCCATTGTAACATGCCAAAATGCTACCTGAAAATAGCTGTATTTTTTATTTTTTATGCCACAATGCTATTTTTTATGATATAATATCACATGATGACGCATTAAGGTATATTTATCTGAAGGGAGCAGGAAATGAGTAATCTTTTATTCAACATTTTTCCCCATGAAAATTTTATCGATTTAGGTATGTACCAATATGGTTATGAGCAATGTGACCCCGGGCATTCTTTCGGTCCTTCGGCCAGGAACCATTATCTTTTTCATTACATTATTTCAGGTACCGGCACACTTATGGCTGATAATGCTGACGGCGTAACCCAGACCTACTCCATCAAAAGCGGACAGGGATTTCTAATATTTCCAAAGCAGATTGTAACCTATTATGCCGACCCAAAGCTTCCCTGGGAATATGTCTGGATTGAATTTGACGGGCTGAAAGTAAAAGAACTTCTCGACTTGACAGAACTTTCAAAAGACGCTCCTGTATACAGGCCTCACTCCAAAGACCTCCGCGGGCAGATGATGGAGGAAATGTTATATATTGTACACCATGCCGATGAATCATCCTTTCATCTCATCGGCCATTTATATCTTTTTCTGGATTATCTTACCCGCTCATCAAAATCAACCAGACTAATCCAAAGCAGCAAAATGAGTGATTATTACATTAAAGAAGCTATTCATTACATAGAACAGAATTTTCAAAACGATATTTCCATCGAAGAAATTGCTTCCGTCTGCGGAATCAACCGTAGTTATTTTGGGAAAATTTTTCATAGCTCCATAGGCCGTTCCCCACAGGAATTTTTGATGCACTACCGGATGGCAAAAGCAACGGAACTGTTAAAGCTGACCTCCTTATCCATTGCGGAAATCGGTTCCGCTGTCGGATATGAAAATCAGCTTCATTTTTCCCGTGCTTTTAAAAGTATTTACGGACTATCTCCCAGAGAATGGAGAAATCAGCATAAATAATCCGGTGGCTTCCCGTTCTATAGGAACTGCCGGATATCACTGACAAGCTTTTCTTCCAAGTTTATCAACTGCTTTGCGATATCCTTTGTCTTTTCATCCGCCGCCTGATACTGGTTTAAATACTTATTCAGCGACTTTACTCCCATGTTACACCCATCTGTCATCAAGTTGGCTATGGTCTTATCCGATTCATTCATCACCAATTTAACATTAGTCTTTATCCACGACATGCTTTTTGCCATGGGATTTGGATTTTTTCCCTCATCATGGTATTTATCCAAAAGCTTTTGTATCTCTTCTTTTAGCTTTTCGTGCTTATTTTCGCATTCCACAAGATGTTTTCGGAAAGTCTCATCATGCACATAGCTGATAACATCCTCAATGGAATCTATCCCCATTTTTATGCCGGCGTCGCATTCCCGCAGCAGTTTTATGGTATCCGGTTCAATCATTTTAGAGTCACTCCTTTTGCTTTTAGGGGTATTATGTCCGCTTACGCAATGATTCATTCTTTTGCGCCATGGCGACTCTTCACAAATTTTACACAAAGTCCGGAAAAAGTGCCGGTATTTATGTCTTACAAAACAACATTACAAGAATTTTTCCCTGGTCAATTTTATAATCCGCAATCTCTTTTTGATAGGGTTTAATAACTCTTTCACCGTTGAGAACATAGGAAGCTTCACGTTATCCAGTATGTTTTTTGATTCGGTATTCTTTTTGCTCTTCCCTCCTTAAGCCTTGCTGCAAACCACAGTATTACCAGTCACTGTCCCAATCGGACCAGTCAGAATCCCAGTCGCCCCCATAGTCCCAGTCGGAATCCCAGTCATTATCCCAACCGCTGTCGTCATTCCAACCGTCATCATCGTCCCAATCATTACCCCATCCGCTGTTATCGTCCCAGTTGTCGTTATCATCCCAATTATCGCCCCAGTTATTTTCACTGTCCCAATTACTGTTTGTAAATGGTTGGTATCTATTATAACAATTGTAAGGACTACAGCTAAAATAACCGATTCTTCCCTGCAACAGACTAAACATACTGCATAAGTTTAAGATTATCATTGTAATAATGACAATCCAGAAAATGGTTTTTTTGGAAGTATGTCGATATGTATTGGCTCCCCGGCGCACCGGTCTGCTTACCGGCTGCACCGGCCTGTTTGCCGCCCGCATCTGCTTTTGATTGGTCGTCTCTGATTTTATCTTCTGATATAACTCATTAACCGCATAGGCTTCGTCTTTTCCCTCATACCGGACGGCACGGCTGCCGTCGCTTTTATTTTTATAGACAATAAAATTTCCGCTTTGTTCATCTTTATAAATGCCAAATGCCCTTGCACCGGTATAATTCTCTCCTATAAAAAACCGCATCTGTGCCAGCGGCAAATTGTGGGATATACAAAATGCCTTTAATTCTTCTATTGTGACAGGCACATTATTTGCCGTCCGCTTAAGGTGGGTATTTGTTCCGCCGCAATAGGGACATACGCTGTCCGTATCATTTATAAACTGTCCGCAATAATCGCATTGAATCTGCATGGTTTTCTGCCTCCCTTTTCTTAAACGCAACCGGAATTATCCCTGCAAAAACAGTGTTTTCTGTCAATTAATACAGATTTAGTTCCAACTTTACCGGAACCGCAGACATCATCTACATAACTGTCACCGGCAAAAACCGCATCTTCTTTGCCGCACTGTTCTTTCCTCAAAATATACTGATAAATAAAACTCTTCCGGGCTGATATCTTTATCTTGTAATGCCAAAATCTTTTTACGACATCCAGAGAGCCTGTTCCTGTCGAAATCAAGGTTCCGTATACATCAAAGATAATTAGTTTCATAAATACCACCATTATAAAAATGTAAGTTAACGCTATTATTACCAATCAGCTGGACATGGCGGCCCCTGATGTTCAGAGCTTCCGTTGTTAATGGATAATTTGGATTGCTGCTTATGTAGGCATCGGACAGATGCCTTATACGGCGCTCAGTGAAAAGGAAAGACTACATTTTTGTCTGTAACGCTGCTGCAATCCCCGCCAGAGTCATTATCGTTTTCCTCTTCATAAGTCCATCCTTTCGCCTCTCCATGGCTTCCAATCGAACAAATTCATTCTATCATAAACATCATTTTGTTACAATGCAACTCCATTGATTTCCGGCACTTTATCTCATTTGAAATAAGACAGATTTTGGTGCCTTTCATGCCTGCTTTCTTCCGCCCGTTTTGCGGACACATATCGCGTATTACAAAACTTATGGATATTCTTCCCGCTTCTATCTATATCGTACAGAAAAAAGGAACCGGGACAAATCGGTTCCTTTCTGTTATAATTGCATGGCGCCATATTTTCGACTGGTTGTTTCAGTCACTTAATCTTCACTTATTTTCAATGATTCTGCCATTTTTAGGGCATACTTCTCGATGGTTCCTTCTTCCAGAGAGGCAAGCTTGCTAAATTTACTGTTGTCACATACCATCCACATCACATATGCACCTTCTCCAACCTGTAAATCAGCGGCATATCCTACAAATGGAATGGTAATTTTTGTCTCTCCATTGTCAAAGACAATATCATAACCCAAAGCATCCGTACTATACTAAAAATAATACCACACGGCATCACTTACTAACTCGCTGCCATCCTCCAGCATCGTTTCCAGACTGTCAATTTCAGATTCCTCATTCCAACTTTCCAATTTTACAGCAAGCAAAGAATCCTTCTGATAAGTCACTTCACAGGAATCTGTCTTATTATGCGGAATTAAAGCAGACTATTCTGTAAAAGCTTTTCGATTTTCCCAAATCAGTTCACCGCTTATGGCATTGACGGCAATCACCTCTTCGCTCCTTTGGCTTTGCTCTTTTTCGTCTTCTCCTGCCCAAAACCTCCAGACCGGTACAATAAGCAAATCGCCCTCGGAAGAGATAACCGACAGGTATTCCAGACTGATTTTGGTAACCGATAACGACTTTTCCTGTATCGGAATCTGGTCTATCTGCTCCTGCATGGCCGTTATGGCTTCATGAACCGATAAAATGGGCTTGTCCAATCCGATTTCTTCCTCTGAGTAAAAGCTTCCCCAGATTTTTACAGGAAACGGACTGTCCTTCCCCGTTGCCGTACTGAAATCATGCCAGGCTGTCACGGGCATCCCGTCAATTATTTTTCTGAATACCGCCTTTATAAAAAATTGCCCGTCATCCGTTTCACAAACATGTATCAAATCGCATGAATAACTGCCGTTTTTATCTATAGCGCCGATATCGTACAGTCCAAGCTGTTCTATCTCGGCAGAAGAGATATCTCTCACCTTCAAAAGGGTTGTATATGTATACTCATCCATCTCAGCCATTGCATCGTCTTGAACAACAATGGGAAATATCTGTTTGATATCGGAGTATATATCTGTGGCAGTTTCTTTGTGATTTAAAATATCTTCCACCGGTATTTCGGAACGGATAATCTGATATATCCAGGATTCTCCTCTGGGTGTCACAAATTCCCATACATCCTTTTCCTGATTGTATTCGACGGCTTCAATAACGTCCCATGTTTCTGCAGGATGCATTATTTTCAGCAAATCCTCCCGGCGCTCCTCCGTAAATGGCTCCGGCACATATTTATAGCAGCTTACCTGATTGATGCCATCCGCAAAGACCTGTGCATCAATAGATATTTTTCTACCGTCTGCACCCTCTATCACCTGCGCTACTGTTTCACCAAAAAATTCATCAGCCGCTTCACTATAGGGGATGTCTTCCATATTTTCCGTACATTCCTCTTTAACGGCTGCATCTTCTGCACCGGGAAAATTTTGTTCCTTATCCTCCTGTCCGCTGCATCCCATAAAAAACATCGGCATAAACAGTAATATTGTAAGTATAGAAAAACCTATTTTTAACTTGCCCGTCATACTCTTCTTCATTTCTCCGTTAATTTTCAGGATAGCCTTCACGGAAGCCCATCTGGATTTCATAGAGTATTCTGTCAAAGCAGTATGGAATCTTATGTTCAAAATCTATTATCTGTAAAAATTCCGCATCGGACAACTCCTCCTCCGGAAGGCAGAACTTGCTGTTTTCCTCGCAAAACGCTACACCTGCTCCCGTATATTCATCCCATGTCTTTATAATGATTAAATCCTGCTCAGAGCAGATACCTTCGCTCTCATACCGTTTCTTAAGTTCTTCGTATCTATCACTTTCCGTCTGGCAAAGCTCCCTGCTGTATCCTCCTCCCACATCCAGATTAGACGAGCAATAGGCCAGGTAAATCCTGTCGACTTCCTCATCGGTCATTGCCGCCATGCGGCTTTCCCAATCTCCCCGGGCAACTATTCTCTCTTGATTCGTTTCATAGATGCTGTAAACCAATTTATGGTTAAAATCTATAATTTCCAAAAGTTCTTCATCGCTCAAGGCTTCCTCGGGAAGATAAATTGTTCTTGTGGACGCATCAAGCGCCACCCCCTGTCCGTTATAAGAATCTGCGTCTTCTATGATGGCTAAGCTTCCTTCCGGAAACCGTCCGTTCTTTTCGTATTCTACTGTCAGGGATTGATAACGTTCTCCTTCTTCCGCCGTTAACGGACGGTTCAGGTTGTTTGTCTCACCGGCATTTGCCAGTTGGTAGAAATTTTCTATTTCCTGTTTCTCCATGCCTTCCATACGTTGTCTGTATAAACTGATAATCTCCATCGCAGTAACGGTGGTTCCGCATATAAGGCAACAGATAATGGCAGCCACAGCCGCCTTGGGCAGTCGTAATTTGCGCCCTCTTTTTTTTGCGGATATCTTCCTTTCTCCCTCCGCTTCCATGTGTATCTGTGAAAAGGCCTCATTTGCTTTATGCAATACAACTTCGGGAATTTCCAAATCCCGATATAAGATATCTTCCTTTTTATTGTTCATCCGCTATGCCTCCCTTATAATATTTTGATAATTGTTCCCGACCCCTGGAGAGTCTCGTCCGCACTGTGCTGTCCGTAATTCCCAATACCTTTGCTATTTCTTTTGTGCGGAAACCTTCCGAGTAGAATAAAATAAGCACAATACGATACTTTTCGTCAATGGATGACAATGCCTCCTGCCATTCTATATTGCTGACGCTCTCTTCGCTGACTCTTTCAGGCAGCTTGTCCGTATATATAACCCGGCTGTTGCTTCTGATTATTCCATAACAATTATTGACCAAAATCTTTGTCATCCAGGTTTTAAAATACCTGTTCACTCTTAAGTCACCCAATTTCTCCCAACAGATAAGCAGCGTATTCTGAATGGCGTCCGCTACATCCTCATCATTCATCAGAATGGCTTTTGCCGTACGGTACATGCTTTGCATCTGCGACTTCATTAATTCCGTAAATGCGTCGGGATTTTTCATTTTTGCTTTTTGAATCAGAATTTCATCACTCATTTACTTTTCACCATCTCCTCGTTTGTGGGTGCGGTAATTAATAAAACAGGAGCTCCCTATTTCGAATTACATACAATAGATGTCCGGAAGTTTAAAAATGTCCCACAAAAATAGACTTTTATTTTTAAAAAAGGCCCTGTATGGTATACAGAGCCTTTCTAACCTACATGATTCATTCTTTTTCAATCAGACGCATCGGCTGGGACACCACCGTGCTGTTATCCGGCACGTCCGTATTCACCACAGTCCCTGCACCGATTTTTACGTTATTGCCAATCCTGATATCGCCGATGAGGATTGCTCCTGCTCCAATCAGGCAGTTATCCCCGATTACCGGCGCCTTCCTGTTTACCTCTCCAATCGTTACATTCTGGTAAATCCAGCAGTTCTCCCCGATTGTTGCATATCTGGAAACAAAAATCCCGTGCAGTCCGTGGGGCAGCCTCGGCACGCCCAAAAAAACTGCATCCGGACCGATATATCCCCCGTGCTTATGGGCGCACCTGCTCATTCTGAAAGTCAGAATATCCCTGAAAATACCGTTTTTTGCCTTTTTCTGCCGCCGGTACAGCTTCCAGAAATGCCCCAGATTATCTCCTCTGGAATAATCAATGATTTTTCTTCGGATGTTCATTACAATATCTCCATATCCATCAATTTTCGCGAAACCCGGTTTCCGCTAAACGCTGAAATCAAATCTCGTGCCGCTCTCAGGCTCTTTTTCTTCATATGCCGTATTCCGGCTTACTTTTCTGATTTTTTCCAAAAGTTCTTCTATGCTGTCCGCCTGCACGATTGTCTGTTGCCTGCCAAGGCGTTCTTTTTGATTTTCCAGTTCGGCAAAAAATGAGGTGGAACCATCTGCATTAAAAGAAATGCCAAACTTTGTCATTTTGGTGCCGTTGCCGGCAAAAGCGCCCTCAAAGCCAAACTGCTCGTTTATCTGCCGGGACATCCTGATTGCACCTTTCATGGCATTTATCTTTTCATTCGCATATTTTTCGTCGGATGCCATTCTTTCAAGCTCTTCTGTCGAAAAAATAACAGAAAATTCTTTACTGCTGTTTTTCACAAGCGAGCGTAAATTGTCCCCTGCATTTCCCACAATAAAGTCATAATCGCCATACGTTTTCCTGAGTCTTTCCAAAAAAGCCGCCGCCTTTTTAGATAGTTTTGACTCGCTGCTCTTTACCTCTGTATGCTGCCCCGTCCTTTTTGCCGCCTTATATTCCTCCAGCCAGTTCGGATTCTCATTGGCTTTTTGCTGCATCCATTTATATAAATACCGAAACCCCGCCGTTATCCCTTCCCTAGTGCCTTGCGCATTTCCTTCCTGCGATATTCTCTGGTATTCTTTATAGGAAGCTGAATCCACATCGCGCATAATGGCAACCATGTCGTCGCCCAGCCTTGCGCTTTTTTCTTGTATTGCTTCCCACTCCTCGTCCGTAAATGCGCGGACTCCTTCCAAAGGCTTCGTCGGTATGGGCTCCCTTTTTTCAGGTTCTCCCAAAAGTCCTTTTCCATACTGCTCCAACGCCGTGAGTGCGTCGCCGGAAAATTCCACAATAACATTGTCCCCGTACCGGGAAGCTATGTCATTCATGATACGGAAGGACTCTTCCTTGGACATCTTATCCATGACCTTGTTGCCTTTTTCGTCCGTGGTGTTAAATTCATATTTCACCAGAGTATCTTTCTTTGACGCCGCATTGCCATAACTTTTTAACTGCTCCGTCCCTTTGTAAAACCGGCTGTAATCCTGATTTACACTAATTCCCATATTTTTCTCCTCCTTGAATATAAACTTGAAATCCATTTCTGTTTTTAAAGATAACTGTATATTATCAGTATACACCTACAGCGGGCGTCTGCCAAGTCTGACAAAGCCGGAATTTCCTTACTTTTCAGTCCTCAGATAAGGCATTCTGTCCGCCATCCAACGTAATAGCAAAGGTGTCTGCAATAGCGTCCAATCTGGAACCCCACTCATATGCTGCAGGAAAACCGGTGGAAACCACCCATACATCGTTGTCCTGTCCATACACCCTTGCCTCCAGCAAAAGCTGCTCCTCGCCTTCTCCTTCAAACTTTTGCAGCTTTTTGCTGTATTCATCATAGGAATATCCCTCAGCCGTCATGTCAGCCGCCACATCTGCCAAAGTCTTATCCGTATAGTGGGCCACTCCCAAACTGATTTCGGGAGAATAAACCGCAGATATCAGGTGGGGAGACTGCAGCGTCTTATCATAAATCTGCCATCCGTCGTCCGGAATATAGATGGAGAAACCATCTCCCACATAAAGTGTGGCAGGCATCTCCTCAAGCATCCCTTCAAGCATACACGAAATCACCGCCGTTTTTTCTCTTACATTTCCCGCAGGCCTTTCTCCCACAAATTCTGGATTGTCCAGTATCTGCGTCAAATCGGCGGTAAATAGTTCGTCGCCGGGAAAACAGTCGTTTTCCATCAGAAAAGCACGATAGGAAAGGGTATCTTCAACTTGTTCAAATACCAGATAAGTGCTGCCGGCATATTCGGGCGTTACCCAGCCATCCGCATCCATGGTCATGCCGCCTGCAAGCACCACTGTTTCGGGGTCGGCAGCCAGAAATTCATAGTTCATGCAGTATATTTGCAGGGTCGCGCCATCCAAATCGTCATAGGTATAGACTTGCTCCAACGATGTGATTCTCCAATTACGGTAAACACCGTTTTCTGTACCCTCAAATTTTTGCTCCGCCAGACTCATGGCGACATCCTGAACTACAGAAGGAATTTCCCCTTCCCCGCTCAAAATTCCACCTATGCCGTTATTCTCCTTTTCACCGTCCGCAGCGCCCAAGGAAGCATTATCCCACGCTTCAAACTGAATCCATTTTCCATCCATATTTACCGCAATACCACTGCCGTTAAATATGATTTCCGAACCGATATATCCAAAATTGGACTGCAACTCTTCCTCCGGTCTTTCCGCCTCCGTCACGGCAGAAGCAATAAACCCAATATGGGGGGAATCCAGCACCGACGCTTCGGCCTCCTTCGCAACCATATCGGAAACATTTTCTCCTGTGGATACATACAGCCTGCCCATTACATAAAGCATCTGTTCTTCTTTTGCCTTGGCTGATGTTGCAAAGAGTACAACAACGGAAACCACCAAAGCTATACTTAACAAAACGATTCCTATTGTTACTTTTCTGGTCTTCATGATGGCGGTAATCCTTTCTTCAATGGCATTTTTGCTGAAGTTATTACACAACGGCATCAATGTGCTTCTTTTTTCTTCCATGGAAAGCAGGGTTCTCGCATAGGTAGATTTTGAAGTCTGCCCAAACCGGCGCACAACGCTTTCATCACAGGACAGTTCAATGTCCCTGTTAAACAGAATATACATTGCCCAAACCAGGGGATTGAACCAATGGATACACAATACAAACGCAGCGCTCAGCTTCCATACCATGTCAAAATGACGGATGTGCATATATTCATGCAGCAGGATATACTGTAACTGCTGCGTGTCATCCCATTCGGTTTTCTTTGGCATCAAAATCACCGGCTTCAGTATGCCGTAAGTCAGGGGCGCAGCAATCCTGTCCGACTGCCTGACTCTGATTGGACGCTTCAGGGAATGCTCCTTCATCCACCCGAGAATATACGCATTCCTGACGGGCAGTGACGTACGAAACTCCAAATAACAGCGCAGATAAGACACTGCAAAGAAAATTATGCACAATGCCGTTCCCGCAAGCCACAGCGCCTTCCATTCCATTACACCATGTCCGTTGTTCACTTCCTTTTCCGCGGGAGCGGGATTTGTGTTCATCTGCACCTCTTCCATCGGAAAAATAACGGCATTCCCGGGAACATCCGCCATTGCCTCCTGTATGGGGGCATTTCTGCTTACAAATGTATATGCGCTCCACATGGATGGTACGGAAAAAGGAACCGCCAGACGCAGCAGCACAACTCCCCAGAGCAGTACGAATATTTTTTTTGGCAGCCTGTTCACTGTCAGGGCCCGCACAACAATAACAGCTATAATCATAACAGCGCCTGAAACACTCATCTGCAATAAATTCATACCATTCACCTCACATTCTTCATAATATCAATCCTTGTTATCATGTCTTTCAACATATTATTCCATGTCATCCACAAGCTGTTTCAACTTCTCAATCTGTTCCCCCGACAGCTTCTTTCTGCCAAGCAGCGC
Source organism: uncultured Lachnospiraceae bacterium (assembly GCA_910577105.1). Lineage (GTDB taxonomy): Bacteria > Bacillota > Clostridia > Lachnospirales > Lachnospiraceae > Acetatifactor. The sequence continues at coordinate 76,914 of CAJTMB010000005.1, forward strand.
GGCAAACAGCTTATCCACGGAACCGTCATAAACCTTATTAATCAGTTCATTCGTCTCCGCCTCCTGCACCTTCTCCTTTGGAATCAGGGCATGGCACATGAAATTCGGCTCTGAACGCTCAATGGCGCCTTTTTTAATACATCTTTTTATCAAGGTATAGGTGGTGTTCATATTCCAGCCAACCTCTTCCTTTAATACATCTGAAATATGCTTGGCCGTGGTATCTCCCTCCCGCCAGAGTACATCCATTATTTTCAGTTCCGAATCAAATAATTTTATTTCCATCTCAATACCTCTCATTCTGCCATCTCAGCAATATTGCCGTCCAAAATTTGCACTACTATAGTAGTTTGTATTTATATACTACCACAGTAGTTTGCATTTGTCAACATACTACTGTGGTAGTATATAAATTCACTAAAAAAACCCGACCGGAAAGAGAAATAATGACAGGGGATGCCGTATAAGAAAAAAGACAAAAGGCAGCATTTATTGTCGGGAAAAGTGTATTCGGAAATCATATACTGGAATGCATAAAACAAATGATTAGGAGGGTGCATTTATGGAAGCGCATATTTTGGAACATTACAGGAATACCGGAACGTACACTTATGCAGGAGGCTATAAGGAGTATTTCCGTTCCCTGCCGGATGATATTGCCGCGCTGGGCAGACTGGTATGCAGTCAGGTGATACACAGGGTAACCTTGAAAGAAGGAAACACCAATGCGAACGCGGCTCTTTTGTACGGAGATATGAACCGGTATCCATGGTATCGGATGAGATGTGAGGATGATGTGCTTTTGACGGCTCCGGCTCTGACCGCGAAACTGTTTCGGATGGATGAGCGCGGTTTTGTGAAGGACCGGAAGGTAGAAAACAAGATTGTGGTAACGTGCCGCTACGTGTCCGTGCTGATGAGCACAATTCTGAAGGCGAAGGGGATTCCGGCGAGAAGCCGTGCCGGATTTGCGCCTTATTTCAAAGAAGGCGTCAGCATGGACCATTGGATAAATCAATATTACAATGAAATAGAGAGCCGCTGGGTTACCTTTGATGCGGATGGTTTTTACGAGGAAGGAGGCATGCCTCTCTCTCAATATGATATACCTGCAAAAAGCTTCGACTGGGCGGCTGAAGCCTATCTTTCCGTGAGAAGCGGAGAGACAGACGGCAAACAGTATCTGTATGCGGACGGACTGGGAACCTGCTCTCTTCCGGCTCTGGTCCGCTATCTGGTTTACGATTTCCACGCGCTTATGAATCAAGAGTTGACTTACAGTTTTATACCTGCATATCTGGACGGCAGGCTTGACAAGTTGACGGAAAAGGAATTGCAGGAGTTGGACCGGTTGGCGGAATGGATGTTGGAACCGGACAAATATTTTAATGAACTCTGCACAATCTGGAAGCTGGAGAGAAAATTCAGAGTTTTAAACAGTCCGCTCGTGGGGGCATATGACCACGGTGCAGAGTTTGAAAACTGACAGATATGTAGCTGATGGAAAGAAGCAATGCAGGAATGAAAAAAGGCGCCTCCTGCATAATTCAGAAGGTGCCCATTCTTGTGATACAGTATATGCTACTTGCAGGCAATATAAATATCCATGCTCTCCCCATCCGTTTCAAAGCAGGGAATAACATCCTTTTCCGTGTGTTCCAGACCATTTACGCGCATATATTCCATAAGAGTTTTATATGCGTTGGGAATAGTCACAAAAGGATTTTCAAAGGGGGATTCAACGTGTATCGCAGCATACTTGTGGTCGCCCTGCTCGTGTACTGCAATGTCAGGCGGAACAATCCCATCCGGCAGTATCCATGCTGCTTCATAGCCATGCATATTGAAAACATTAATCTGCTCCTGTGACACGTTTGGAAAATCCCAGCCTATGACACGAGGGTTATCCACGCCGCATTTACGGGCAATAGAAGATACTCTGTCGATTGCGTCCCCCTCCGGTTCGGAACTTATAACGGCATGTTTGATATAGCGGAAGGCAGGGACGGTCTCTACACGTAAATTTGTGTATGCCTCGCTACAAACAACCATATTATCGCGAAATAAGTTGTCCAGCGAGCAGTTGAAAAGCTTGCAAAGCTCTATCGCCTTGTCCATTTCAGGCTGCGTTGCATCCAGTTCCCATTTTGATATGGTCTGACGGCTGAGATTCATTTTTTCAGCCAAATCTTCCTGCGTCATATTTCCTCTCAGATGTCTTAAAAACTGCAAATTTTTTCCGAAGCTCATATAAATATTCTCCTTTTATTCTCTTGTGCAGCGCCGCATTATCAGTATAGTGTTTTCCATGGCAGACTGCAACCAATCTGTATGCGCTTTTTTGGGGAATTGCGCAACTTTAAAGTGCGGAGAATTTTTGATAAGATATATCGGTAGTTGGATGATAAACATACAGTATCAACGGTATTACCTTTTCCCACAAAACTTAAATACAATCTTATATTTTGAATTCTTTTAAAATTACCGCATATTTTCTATAATCAGCTATTGAAGATTGAAAATCTTTTTGAGCTTCTTCGGGCAAATCCTCAAAAACTTCTTTTTCTACAAACTCTGCAATTTCTTCCATTGCATTAGCCACATCTTCTATTATTTGTTCAAAAGTACTAATCAGTGTATAATGCATTAGACGATTTCTATATTGATAAATATGTATACTGGAAGTAAAAACATATTTCATTTCACATATATTTTTTAACCTAGAAATTCCCGACTTAACATCCACACTTATATAGTCACCCTCTAAATAATCCGAATACTTAGCTTTATTCAAATCAGAAAAAATGAGCGTCCAGTGTTCCTGTTCCAATCTATACTTAACAAGTAACTCCAGACAATTTGCTAAATTCAATATGATATGCTTCACACATAATTTATCAAAAACACCCTGTCTAGATAAATCCAAAAATGGATCCAATTCTGCATTTACCATTTCCATAGAATCATGCATATTGTTTAAAAAGAAAAGTTCATATTTCATAATACATCACCATTCACCTTCGTTTCCTTTGAAAAAGAAAACATTCATTCTGTTATTATCTATCCCTTATGCAAATCCACTCCTAATCTTGGTAAATTATTTAAACTTACAGTTTCTAACGTCTGCAACTGCTGTACCGCCAATTGACGAAGCAACTCCATTCTTTCCTTTTGTTTCTTTCCCTGATTAATCAGAACTGCATTATAACTTTCTAAATTCGCAAGCACTAATAATTGATTCAGTGTTGCCACATCCCGCATATTACCTTTTTCCATTGGATTTTCATCTTTCCATTGTTTCGCTGTCTTTCCAAATAAAACAACATTTAACATATCTGCTTCATTAGCATAGGTGCACGCAACCTGTTCAGGTGTTAATTCTGGTGGAATTAGATTTTCTTTAATTGCATCTGTATGTATCCTGTAATTCAACTTAGAAATTTCTCTATTCAAATTCCACCCCAAAGACAACCGACTGTTTTCGTCTGTCTTTAAACGCCTATAATCTTTCATAATATACAGCTGAAACTCAGGAGAAATCCAAGTTGCGAAAGACATGGCAATATCGCTATGGGCATATGTTCCTCCGTAGCGTCCTGCTTTTGAAACAATACCGATAGCATTTGTCGCTTCTATCCATTTCTTAGGCGACATTGTAAAGGCATTGGCACCTGCCTGCTTTTTAAACCCCTCGAATTCGAGGGGTTTAAAACCTGAATTATGTAGTCTTTCCCAAAGTCCCAGAAATTCTATCACATCCCGATTTCTCATCCAGTTTTGAATAACCGCCGTTGGGTCATCGCTCTTATACCGGGCAATATCCGTCAATGAAATAAATTCATTTTCAAAATCCTGCGTATAAATTCTAATATCTATTCCATTAGCATGAATTGTATCTTTAATTATTTTCTCCATTACTTCTCCTGCAATCACATTATAATCTTTTCGAAACGCTTAGTTCTCTTTTCCTTTAAAAATCTTCTGCTGTTGTAGGACAAAAGTACAACCGTCTCCACATGCACCGTATGCCCAAACTGGTCCACCGGACGCACCCTCCTAAGCTCATAACCGCCGTCACAAAGAATACGCAAATCCCGGGCAAGGGTCGCCGAATCGCAACTGACATAAACAATCCTTTCAGGCGCCATTTCCAGCATAACCTTCAGGCATTTTTCGTCACAGCCCTTGCGGGGCGGGTCCACAACAATGACATCCGGGCGCGCCATACTATCGCTTTCCTTTTCATGCCGGTGCTTCTCATAAAATTCCGGCAGGACTTCCTCCGCCTTACCTGTAAAAAACGCTGCATTTTCTATGTGGTTACGCTCTGCATTTGCCCGGGCGTCTTCGATGGCCTGCGGTAAGACCTCCACACCGTAAACCTGCCCTGCCCTCGTTGCCAGAAACAGGGAAATCGTACCGATGCCACAATACAAATCCCAAACCGTTTCTTTGCCGGTAAGACCTGCATACTGCAGTGCCAGACTGTATAATTTTTCTGTCTGCAAAGGGTTTACCTGATAAAAAGACAACGGAGAGATGGCAAATTCCAGTTTTTCACCTGTAAACGGCATATCTTCTTTTTCCATGTCCCGGACGCGGATACAGTCCCGAATGGTGTCCTTTCCCCATATGGTGCGGACTTCTTTTCCCATAATGACATTGGTTTTTTCCGTGTTTATGCTTACCGACACACTTGTCATATTGTCGATTTGGGACAGTCTTTTCAGCAGTTCCTCCTGATGTGGCAGATATCCGTCCGGTTTCTTATGTCCGTTCAAAACAAGGCACACCATAATCTGTCCGGTTGCAAAGGCAGTGCGTATCAGGACATGGCGCACCAGTCCTGTCCCGTTTTCTTCCTCGTATGGCGGCACATGAAATTCTTTCATGTAAGTTAGTATGGTTTCCAGTATTTCCCTGTTTTCTTCCCTGCCTAAAAAGCAGTCCGTATTGGCTATAATGGAATGCGTCCTGCCGGCATAAAACCCGGCTGCGGGATTTCCTTCCCTGTCCTTTCCAATCGGATACTGGGCCTTATTGCGGTAACGGTACGGCGACTCCATGCCCACCACCGGCTCCAACACCCTTTTTACTTCCTCTTCGGCAAAGCCGCCCAGCCTTACCAGATGATTCTTCACTTTGTCCTGTTTAAACAAAAGCTGCTTTTCATAGTCCATCGACTGAAGCTGGCAGCCGCCGCACTGTCTGTGGCAGGCACAGACAGGCTCCACGCGAAAAGGAGAAGGCGCAAGCACCTTCTCTAATCTGGCATAAGCATAATTTTTTTTCACTTTTGTAATTTTGGCTTCCACCGTATCGCCGATTACGGCGTCCTTGACAAACAATGGGAATCCGTTTATTTTTCCGATACCTTCCCCTGCTGTGCCCATGTCTTCAATGGTTACCTTTATCACATCATTTTTTTTGTATTCCATCCGTATTCCAATGCCTCTCCAAAGCTATAACATTATTCCATTCTGCTGTTTCTGAGATTGGTTTCAAATACACGGTTATACCCCAGCCAGCCGGCATCAGCGCTGCTGCCTAAGATTTCCGTCATCATTTCCAGTTTGGCGTCGGTATTATCCGCCATATTCAAAGCCACCGCTTCTATCAGAGCCGGTTTCTTTGGAGAACCGTACTCATATTCTCCGTGATGCGATAAAATACAGTGCTTTAACTCCGAAGCCAGCACTGCCGGAAAACCGGGAATATCGCGTATCTTTTCCTCCAGCATCTCACACCCCATGATAATATGGCCTAAAAGCTGTCCGTCATCCGTATAATCATTTTCCGGAAAGAGCGATATTTCCTTCACCTTCCCGATGTCGTGAAACATAGCGGCAGGCAAAAGCAAATCTCTTTTCATCAGAGGAAAGGACTTACACAGATAGTCGCACAGTTTTGTTACACCCAGCGTATGCTCCAAAAGACCCCCTACAAAACCATGATGCATGGTTTTGGCAGCGGAAGATTTTCTGAATTTTTTGATAAATCCTTCATCCTCCGTAAAAAACGCCTGCAAAAGCCGTTTCATATATGTATTTTCAATGGATTCTATAATGCCTAACAATTCCTGATACATGGCATCGTTATCTTTGCTGCTGACAGGCAGATAATCTGCCGGGTCATATTCCCCTTCCCTGCATACACGGATTCTTTTGATATTTGCCTGCAAAGCGCCCTGAAAATTGTTCACCTCACCGTATACTTCTATATAATCCAGTGTGTCATATTCTTCAATCCCTGCACTGTTGGGGTCCCATACTTTTGCATCCATCGTACCCGTTTTGTCCTGCAATATCACATTTTCATAGGGCTTTCCGTTCTTTGTCACCGCAGACTGCTTGTGCTTACAGAGATAAATATCAAAAATCCGGTCGCCTTCTTTATAATCTTTAATGTATTTCATGCGTTCCTCCATCCTATCACTAAATCCAACGTCGCCTTCTTTATTCTGTTGTTCCCAATGTGATTTCCATTTCCATTTCCTTGTAGCTGTCCTGTACCGGCCTCTGCACGACTACCGTGGCAGTCTCTCCTGCTTCCAGTTTCATAAGCGCTGCAGTATAACTACTGAAATTATTGATTTCTTCCTGTTCAATCGCCACAATCACATCCCCCCTCTGGATACCAGCCAGCATGGCGGGAGAATCCATTGCCACCTCTTTTACATACGCCCCAAATGGCACTCCCGTTTCCTGGTTTGCTTTTTCCGTGACATCCATCCCACTGACTCCGAGATAAACCGGTTCTTTTCCGTTAGTCATATTTTCAATCAGTTTTCTCAGCTCCGAAATGCCAATAGCAGTGACCGCATTTTTCATATCGGAACTCAACCTGTTTGGCGTGATAATGCCTACAATCTGCCCCTGCATATTAAAGAGCACTCCCACAGAACCCGGACTGCCATAGATATCAGTCGTCAAAAGTTTGTAGTTGGCATCCACCTTGCTCAACGGGCTTCCCGCTGCCGCCACTATTCCATACTCAACAGAGCCCACTATACCCATGGGACATCCCATCGCTACCACCGGCATACCCACAAGGTTTCTGGTATTAGATGAGCCCAGCGATGCTATGGTTATTCCGTCTTTTATTTCCTCCGGCACCTGGGCAAGCGACACGGATACCACTGCAAGACCCGTTTGACTGTCCATCTGTTTCAATGATGCCTCAACCTTTGTGTCAATGCCAAATGTTACAGTAATTCTTTCTGCCTGCATAACCGTATTTCTGTCTGTTAATATCAGGTATTCCTTTCCGTTGCTGGCAACAATCACTCCATATGTCTGGCCTGTGCTTTCATAAGTATCGTTCAGCCAGTCCACATCCGAAGCCACTCCGGTAACCGTTACCATGGAAGAGGACAATTCCGCCGTATAAGAAAGGAGCGCATGATACATCTGCATATAATGTTCCTTATCCAGCTGAATATTTTCCAGAATCTTCTGAATCTGCTCATCCTCCAGAATGACAGACTCTACTGCTTCCTGCAGGGAGGAGACTTCCTCCTCCACCAGCATGTCTTCCGGGGAAACTTCATTGGACTCTTCGGGAAAAACCACTGCCTGAGGTTCCTCTTCCGGGTACAGCCAGTTGCTGAAAAGCGGCTCAAGAATTAAAAAGGTAAGACATGCTATCAAGCCGAATATAACTGCCATTGCCGCTGTCGTTATCGTCCTGCGCAACAGTTTTTTCTTATTAACAGGTCTTTCTTTTATTTTTTCTATCATAAAGTCAGACTGCTTATTCTGTTCTGCATCAGACATGCCCATAAAACCTCCATTCCATATAACAGTATAAAAAAGCTGCACAAAAACGTCTGTTCCGTGCAGCTTTTATCCTTACCGGCTTACTCTGTTTCTGTTTCCACAGGTGTGGATTCGGTTTCGTCCGTACCTGCCACAGTGTTATTGGTGCTCTCCGCCTTTAAATAAGCAAGATGGCCCTTAGGGTCTGATACCTCACACTTACCTTTGATTTCCTCAAGGTATTCTTCCATGACATCACTTAAAAGCGTGCTGGCAATCTTTGCCTGCCATGTGGGACGGCTCTCCTCCACATAATAAACAATGTATGTGTAAATATCTTCCGCAATGGTAGTCACATCACCCGGTTTTCTCGAATCGTCAAATATCCATGTGTTCAGGGCGCTTTCTGTATTTGCTTGTCCCAGTTCCTTATACAGACCTCCGTTTTTGTTGGTATAAGAATCTTCACTGTATTCTCCTACCAGGCTGATAAAGGCATCTTCCGTACCGCCTGCAGCTTCCCACTCGGCAAGGATTGCTTCGCTGTTGCCGGCTGACGTTACAATCGTACGGACAGTCGCCGTGGGAGTTTCATCCAAATATCTGTTTTTAAACAGAACCACATAATATTTATGGGCTTCCGTATCCTCGGCAATCGTTGTGTCGCCTTCTTTTCTTGCTTCGTCAAAAAGCCAGCCGTTGTAGGCAATGGGAATACTGGATTTCTGGATTCCTGTTTTCTCAGCGCCTTCTGTCTCAATAACCAGAAGCGCTTCTTCCGCCTTCTCCTTTGCAGCGTCCATGGCTGCCCGGATTTCTTCTTCCGTCGGCTCCGCCGTACTTTCATTTCCGGCTTCATCCGTCACTGTCTTTGCTTCCGGTATCTGTGCTTCAATCTCCGTGAGCAGGAAATCCACACTGTCATATTCCGCTTTATTCTCATCATAATATGCCTTGATTTCTTCGTCGGATGCGCCCTTCTGCTCAGAAACGGCATTGTAATATGCCGCTGCCAGATATCCTTCTTCCACATAAGGACGAATGCTGCTTACCGTCGCATATCTGCCAAAGTTTATTTTATAATATCTTCCCAGGGACTCTCCTGACTCGGCAGCCCCGTTTTCCAGCGAACGTGCAAATGCCTCGTACTCTTTGGATACGTCATAAGTAAACCCTGCTGCCTTGGCTTCGGCAAGCAATGCCTTATTCTGCTTGATGGCGTCCACGGCAAGCTGTTCAAAATAATCCTGCCAGGTCATGGTCTCACTGTAACGCTGGGTGGAAAAATCACTGTTTACATTAAGTCCCATGTAGGACATGATGCTTCCGTAAGTGTTTAAGTATTCATTCTTTGCAAGATTATAATAATAATCAAATTCTGCTCTGGTTATTTCATCGCCCCCCACTGTGATGTAAGTAGAATGGGTTGCAATATATTTTCTTACGGGAATGCTTGCCAGGGCAATAATGATAACAGCCAGAATCGCAATGCCAATCACTCTGTTTATCTTTTTCTGTCTCTGCTCTTTTAACTCTTCCTCTTTTCTCCTCTGAACTTTTCTATCGTACTTTGTCACAATCTTCTGTGATGTCTCTTTTTCTGACATTGGGATATCTCCTTCCTTTTTCTCATGACGGCACTCTTTCTATCATCTTGTCCCATGCCGCATGCTTTATCATTATAATCTATATCCCAAAGAAAAGGTAGCCCTTTCACGCATTTTTCACAAAATTTTTTATAAAAATGAAGTGTTTTCTAATGTTACAGGTTATTTACCCTGCCCATAAAAAGAATAATTCCGGTTTCCGTATCCTGAAGCACAAAAACAAACGGCTTATCCACAACAAATTCTATGGTTTCTTTCTCAATAAGCGCAGCGCAGTCATTCATCATCACAGCCGTTGCGGCGGCCGCCCTGCTTCCTTCCTCATCCACTTCTATTTTGGCTTTGTGTACTATTTGGGACACATACAAACCCAAGCCGATTTTGTCAAAATCAGCGTCCTCGCGAAAAGCCGCCTGCATTCCCATATCCTGCAAAAGTTCCATCAGTCCTTCCATGCTTCTATCCATGGAAAACTTCGGCATTGCCAGCCTGCTTATCTTTTTTGCTTCCGCATCATCCAGACTGTCCAGCAGCGCTTCCCTTTCATCATGGGACAGGGCGGAAAACAAAGCTATGATATCGTCTCCCTCGTCTGTCGGCAGAAACACTTTCATAACTACATTTTCACCCATATAAGGAAGGGCTATTCCCTTTATTTCCCCGCTTTCCACATAAGCATAATTTTCCCGGTACTGGTGCATCATTTCCACCGGGCTGTCTTCCTGCGTCCCATGAAAGATTTCTTCAAACGAATTTTCTTTCTGAAATGGCGTTTCCCATTTCCCTTCAAAATAAACGGCGTTCAGCAGTGCCATTACCGTATTGTTTGGTATTGTATTGACAATTTCCGGAATCATTCCCCTTGTATTTTTTTCAGTCCAGCCGTTTATCTGGTTTATCGCATCCGCGGGATTGTTTCTGAAATCCGCCTCAAACAATTCACAATGATAATAGTATCCTGCGGGCTTCAGAAAATCGGCTTCTATATTTGGCGCAAATTCTTTTTCTCCGTCCATCCAGATGGCATTTGCAGTTATGACAAATGTGTCGTCCGTCCACTGCTTTTCCAGATAGTCTTTTATTTCTCTGTTCCATGCGTCCAGGTCTGTGATTCCCAGCAATTCTTCCAGTTCTTCTTTTGTTTCGGAATCCGCGCCCACATCCAAAAGGGACAGGGCGCTGCACAGACTGTATGGCGAAAAAAATATATTTTCCTGCTGCCCGAGCTCATCATACATTTGAAAGGCAAAGTTGTTAATACCGGCGCTTAGGGCCTCCTTTGGCAAAAAGACCTTCTGTTCCGGTTCCTCATAATCCTGTGCCGCCTGTGAAGCGGGATATACCGGTTCCGTCTCCTTATCCCCGCAGCCGGTAATTCCTGCCAGCATACAGGCGCAGACAAACGCTGTCCATCCTCTTTTTCCCATAAAAAAACCTCCCTTTTTTGTTCCCTGTTAAAAGAGATACGTCAAAAAGGAGGCTATTTATGGTTTTCTTTATTTTTGAAGAAATTTTTTTACAGACTGACTGACGCCTTTCGCATCCAGACCGTATTTTTCCACAAGAACCGCCGCCGGTCCGGACTCTCCGAATACATCCTGTATTCCAAGTCTGCATACCGGTACGGGATATTCCTTGCAGAGCGCTTCGCACACCGCGCTTCCCAGACCGCCGATGACGGAATGCTCTTCCACCGTCACGATTCTGCCTGTTTTTTTCGCACAGCTTACTATCAGTTCTTCGTCCAGCGGCTTAATGGTACAGATATTTACCACCTGGGCATTTATGCCCTCGCTTTCAAGCATTGCCGCTGCTCCCAGCGCAGAATCCACGCAAATCCCCGTTGCCGCAATCGTGACGTCCGTTCCCTCTTTCAGCACGGTGCCTTTGCCGATTTCAAAATGAAAGTCCGGCCTGTCATTGATAACCGGTACTGCCGAGCGTCCGAAACGCAGATACACAGGTCCTTCATATTCCATCGCCGCACGAACGGCGGCACGAGCCTCCACATCATCGGAAGGACACATCACCACCATGCCGGGAATCGTCCTCATCAACGCCAAATCTTCGTTGCACTGGTGCGTTGCACCATCTTCTCCCACTGTGATTCCTGCATGGGTGGCGCCTATTTTTACATTCAGGTGCGGATAGCCCACCGAGTTGCGGACCTGCTCAAACGCGCGCCCTGCTACAAACATGGCAAAGGAGCTTACAAACGGAATTTTGCCAGCCGCTGCCAGTCCTGCCGCGATTCCGACCATGTTGCTTTCTGCAATGCCGCAGTCAATATGCCTTTCGGGATATGCCTTCCTGAAAATATCTGTTTTGGTGGCTGCCGCAAGGTCTGCATCCAAAACCACAAGATTAGGATATTCTTCCGCCAGTTCCTTCAGCATGTTTCCATAGCTTTCCCTGGTTGCAATCTTTTTTACCCCTGTTTCTGCCATTATTCCTCACCTGCCTTTTCCAGTTCTTCCCCTTCTTTTACAAGGTCTGCCATAGCCGTTTTATACTCTTCATCATTGGGGGCCTTCCCATGCCATCCGGCATTATTTTCCATAAAAGATACCCCTTTTCCTTTGATGCTGTGCATTACAATGCAGGTCGGTTTTCCTTTTGTTTTTCTTGCTTCACAAAAAGCGTTTCTTATCTGGTCAAAATCGTGGGCATCAATATTGATGACATGAAAGTTAAACGCCTCAAATTTTTTGTCGATAGGATAAGGAGAGCAGACTTCGTCCACAGGCCCGTCAATCTGCAAATTGTTGTTATCCACAATCATGCAAAGGTTGTCAAGCTTCCTGTGCCCCGCAAACATGGCGGCCTCCCAGACCTGTCCTTCCTGAATCTCGCCATCCCCCAAAAGAGTGTATGTACGAAAGTCTTTGTTGTCCATTTTTGCTGCCAGTGCCATGCCCACTGCGGTGGAAACTCCCTGTCCCAGTGAACCTGAGGACATGTCCACACCGGGTATGTTGATGCAGGGATGACCTTGAAGGTAAGAGCCTAAATGCCTTAAAGTATTCAAATCTTCTATGGGGAAAAACCCTCTGTAGGCAAGTGCCGCATACAATCCGGGCGCCGTGTGCCCTTTGGAAAGTACAAATCTGTCCCTGTTTTCCATATCAGGATTTTCAGGATTTACATTCATTTCTTCAAAATAAAGAAAGGTGAACATGTCTGCCGCTGATAAAGAACCGCCGGGATGTCCTGCCTTTGCACTGTAAACTGCGGAAATAATGCCCTTACGGACTTTATTTGCAATTTTTTGCAGCTCTGTATTTTTCATGTTTTCTCCTCACTTCTGCCAATCTTTTCGCTGTTTTGATTTCTGACATACCGATAACAACTTTTTTCGCTTATACTCTAGCATATTTTTTCCTTTCCGTCCATAGATAAAACGATGCATTTTGCATTGCGGCTGCCCCGGCAGGCATTTGATTCCATAAGGGACCGTGTAAAAACGCTGGTACTTGGATGCTGTTCTGTAGCATCCTACGTACCACTGCGTTTTTACCCGAGCGGAAGCGCGTCCCGTTGGAACAAATGCCTGCCGGGGCAGCCGCAATGCAAAATGCAAAATATCGGCAACATAAACCTCCCTGCTTCCTGCATATATATAATTAAAAAACATACAGGACCCTTTTATGCCTCATTTTAGATTTTCCAAAAAAACAATCCCCCTGTTTTTCCTGATTCCCGCATTGCTTTTCCTCACCGTTTTTCTGTTTCGTTCGGGCAGCGATGCGAAAGAATTTGATTCTCTTTCCATGACCATTTTTCAGGAAGAACTGGAGGGCAATACCTTAAACCTGCATTATACGCTGGCATACCCGGAAAACTACGGTATTGAACACCATACTCCCGTTCTTCCCTGCTACACGACTGCCGGCAAGTCGGATTCGGAAGCGGAACTTGATAATTATATTTCAAGACTGGCTAATCTGGATTATAATAAACTGAATGAAAACCAGCAGTATACTTATACTCTTTTGTATAGATTTTTGACACATACAAGGGAAGGAAACCTTTTTCCTTATTATGACGAACCTCTTTCGCCATCTTCCGGAATGCAGTCGCAGCTTCCCATTCTGCTGGCCGAATATACTTTCCGCTCCGTGCAGGACTTGGAAGACTACCTTGCGCTTTTAGAACAGACGGACGACTATTTTGCAGCGCTTCTTACCTATGAACAGGAAAAAGCGGCAGCCGGCCTTTTGCAGTCGGATTCTTCCCTGCAGCAGGTTCGTGACCAGTGTTATACCATCCTTTCCAAAGAGGAACTGACCGCAGGCACTCATTTTTTACAGACTACATTTACTGAGCGGCTGCAAGGTCTTTTAAAACAAAATCTTATAACAGAAGAAGCAGCGCAAAAATATGAAGCAGAAAACAACCGGCTGCTCTCTACCGTTATGCAGCCTGCCTATGAATCTTTGGCGGACGGCCTTTTTCTGCTTATGGGGGATGGTACTTCTCTGCCCGCCGGACTTTGTTCCACACCGCTGGGCAAAGACTATTATGTATGGCTGGTAAGGAAAAACACCGGCTCCTCCCTTTCCATTGAGTCCATAAAAGCCATTTTATATCCCCAGTTTGATGCGGAATATCAGGAATTGCGAAATCTGCTAATGTCCCGGGAAGACGCTGCAAACGTTTGGATGCAGTCAATCACACAAAACAGCTTTTTCCTTCAGACAGCGGATGAAATGCTGGCCGACCTGCAGGCAAGGATGTCAGAGGACTTTCCGGATTTTCCCGGGAGTAATATCTCCGGCGCCCGCCTTCCTGCGCTTTCCGTCAAAACCGTTTCTCCCAGCCTGCAGGAATACTGCGCACCTGCCTTTTATCTGACGCCGCCTTTAGACGACACGCAAAATAATGTAATTTATATCAATGAAAAATCTACGCCAGACGGGCTGGAACTTTATACCACCCTTGCGCATGAAGGTTACCCCGGCCACCTCTACCAATCCGTTTACAACCAGCTTAACCTGCAAAGGAAAAACGACAGCCCCGTACGGCAGATATTATGGTATGGCGGGTATGTGGAAGGCTGGGCCGTCTATGTTGAATTTATGTCCTATGATTACGCCGCCCAGCTTGCTGTCGAACAGGGCAATGCCGACATTGCCTTTGCCTATACCTTAGAAAAGCATAACCGCAATGTGCAGCTATGCCTGTATGCCCTGCTGGATTTATCCATCCATTATGATGGGGCGTCTTATGAACAGGTGCATCAGGTGCTTTCCACTTTTGGCATCACCGATGCGGACACTACACGCAATGTATACAATTACATCGCGGAAGAACCTGCCAATTATTTAAAATATTATCTCGGTTATCTGGAAATTCTCCGTCTGAAAGAAACAGCACGCGAAAAATGGGGAGAAGAATACAGTGATTTGCGCTTTCACTCCTTCTTTTTAGACAGGGGCCCCTCCGACTTTACCACCCTGACCGAAGCACTGGACTCGTATTGACACTGTCTCTATCCATCCGTTTTCTTCCGGGACGCCAGCCCTCTGGCCTGCTCCTCCCGGAAGAAACGGTTCAGTCGTACAAGCGCCCTTCCCAGAACCTCCTGTTCCTCCCCATTCAATTCCTCCATCACAGCCTTTACCATGTCTTCATGGAATTTCTGGTGCTCTGCATATGCCTTCCTTCCTTTTTCCGTAAGGGATACCAGAACCACCCGTCTGTCTTTCTCACTGCGTGTGCGCTCCACAAATCCCTTTTTCACCAGACTGTTTACGGAAATCGTCAGTGTCCCGGTGGTAACCATAAGGGCATGGGCAACTGCCGTCATATTTTTGGATTCTTCCGTGCCTATTGCCTCTATGACATGCATGTCATTTATTGTCATGTTCTGATATCCGCTCTGCTTCACGATGTTCTCTTCGATTGCGTTGATGTTGCGGAACAACCGTACAAGCACCTCGTTCAACATCCCTTGTATATTCATATCTTACCCACCTGCTTTCATTCTCTCATCAATTCTTCCATATATCCCCGGTCCCAATGGGACCTGTTTTCATTCCCTCATCAGTTCTTCCATATATCCCCGGTCCCAATGGGACCTGTTTTCATTCTCTCATCAGTTCTTCCATATATCCTCGGTCCCATAAGAGGATTTTGAGTTTTTGGGCGGCTTCCACGGCAGCGGCGGTAAAGTACTGGTTTGTAAGCACTGCCCCAACCATCCTGTCATAATAATCCCTTCCTGCATAAGCTTCCTGCACTGCCGCCACCCCCACCGGGGAACTGTAGCATTTACACTGGATGGCGTAGGTCACTCCGTCTTTTTCCGCAAGTATGTCCACACCGAAATCACCGCTGCCCTTTGTCACTTCCACGTCCAGAAATCCTCTTTCCTTTAGTAAATCGGCGCAGTAATATTCAAAATCATGTCCTTCCATTTCATCCACTATAAGGGGACGCCTGCGCCCTTTTTTCCGCATAAGCCATATGACCGTCAATATAATAACGACGGACAGGCAAATTATTATTATTGCTATCGTTTTATCCTGCATGTAAACTCCAATCCGTTATGAATGCCGCAGGAAAAACAAATGCTGCTTCACTGTCGCTTGTTTTTCCTTTGCGGCTATTATATCATATTTCTTATGGAGGTGCACTTTTATTTGTATTGTGGGGATATTACGGGAATTTCTTCTGCCGGCTCCTGATTGTGCGCATTGATTTTCTCTTTTATCCTCCATGCACCACACATTTGCCAGCATTGTTTCCATGAAAAGCAGTTTTTTCATATCCTGCGCACAATAACCGATGCCCTTTTCCATAAGCCCGATAACTGTTCCCAGATGTTCCCCTGCCTTCTTATTTGTCTTCCTTTGCACATAACAATTCTCCCGATTTTTTTTTCATATAAATCACTATGCCCAAAACGGCGGCAATCCCTTCCGTTACAGGAAAGGTCAGCCAGATACCGTATATTCCCCATAACCGCGACAACAAAACCGCCAACGGTATAATCAGTATAAAGCCTCTCAGCAAAGAAATCAAATGTGCCGGTATGACCTTTTGCGTCGAGGTAAAGACAGCGGCAATGACAATATTGAAACCGGCAAAAGGAACCGCCGTAAAATACAGACGGATTCCCTGCACCGCCATGCTTTGCAAGCCTGCATCGTTTCCGCTGTTAAATATCCCGGCAATTTCGGAGGCAAAACCACACATGGTCAGATAAATCACCGCTGACAGAATCAGCATGACTGTCATGCCATAGCGCACAACCTTACGAATGCTTTTTGCATCCCGCCTGCCAAAATCACTGCTGATGACAGGCTGCATACCCTGCGCCAGACCGGTGTAAACCGCCATTACAACAAGTGAAAGATTGGCAACCACACCATATGCGGCAACACCGGTATTTTGGGCAATTTTTAATAGAATGATATTATACACTATCATGACAATGCCGGAAGACACTTCCGCCACCAACGACGGAAAACCCAGCGGGATTCCGGAAAACATATCGGAAAGTTCCGGCTTTTGCCATTTAAAATGAATACCGTTTTTCTTCTTTTTCCAATGCAGGGATAAAAGCAGCATACTGATGACAGGCGCTGCCCCTGTTGCCAGTACAGCCCCCAGGATTCCCATGCCCAGAGGAAAGATAAAGACATAATCCAGCACAATATTGCAAAGGCTCCCCACAAGCATGGAAATCATGGACAGACGCGGATTTTTATCATTTCTGACAAAGCATACCAAAACATCATTCATCATAAATGCCGGAGCAAATAACAAAATGACTTTCAGATAGGTTTTTGTCATAACCTCCACCTCTGCATCCGCTCCCAAAAGTACAGTAAGCCCGTCAGAAAAAAATACGCCCGTCAAAAGAAACAGCATGGATATTGCCACTGACAGATAGACGGTATTCATAAAAATGCCGTCCACACCTTGTCCTGCTTTCCGTTCCCTGAAAACAGAATATCTTGTTGCGCCCCCCATTCCCAGCATCAGGCCGCTTCCATGGATAAAACTATACACGGGAATTGCCAGATTAAGCGCTGTAAGTCCTTTTGTACCCAGCCCCTTTGACACAAAATAGGTATCTGCAAGGATATAACATGACAGACCTAACATGCCCATAATATTGAAAGCGCTGTATTTCATAAATTCTGCAAACTTAGAATGACTGTTCATTTTAATCCCTCCTTTGGCGGCTTAAGTGTGGATATATAACTTATAAAACGCCGGCTCTTTCCATCTTCTAAGACCTAACGATGGAAAGCCCGGCGTTTTCTTTCATTACCCGGTGGCAATGAAACCGCTGTCACTATAAACTGCATGTATTATACTGTAATATCATTCCGGGGTCAATAGTTGGTCTGATTCGTTCCTTTTAAAGAAGGTGTTGCTGACCGGAGACTTTGCTTGGGAACACCAAAAACAACCGACGAATGTGGCTCTATTATTGCAAGAACCCAAAGGCTGAATGTTTGTATGATGTCTCTCCTATGCATAGTAGTTTGCCTCAAATCATTCCGGACACCTATATTGAAACCGCGGAGTATGATTGTTTGCATAATGAAGGCATAAACTATGGGAAGAAATTAAGAGAAGCAGGGACAAATGTTGAAACAAAGGAAACAAAGGGAACGATTCATGGATATGACTCTGCCATTAATACCAAAATAGCAATTTGCAATATTGACAAACGCATTTCATTTTTGAAAAAAGGATTCCATGGCGGTTCGCCTATCTAACCAATCTCTATTTTAGATATATTGACAAACACAGTCTGCTGCGTCTATGGCTTGGGTAGCAGAAGATAAGGCGGAGAACAAAATGAGAGTTTGCATCATCCCATCATATACTATCCTCATTAAAGCTGAGAAGATTATTATTCGAACTTACAGCTAAGCAGATTTGAAATGTATTTCCCCCTATGATACAATCGGAGCAGTAAAAGTGATAAGGAGATAAATCCGGATGAAATTGAAAAATATATTGATTGTCGTGAAAGATATTGAAAATCAAAACAATTTTACCATGACTTATTTGGTCTGGACGTGGTATTGGATAATAACGGCAACCTTATTTTAACAGAGGGTCTTGTGCTTCAGGAAGAAAAAATCTGGAAAGAATTTCTCGGAAAAAATATTCTTACAAAAAGTAATTCCTGCGAATTATATTTTGAAGAGAAAGATATAGAATCGTTTATTCAGAAACTGGAACGGCTATATCCTTCCATCCAATACGTCAACAAGCTTATGACCCCTGATTGGGGACAAAAAGTAATCCGTTTTTATGATTTGGACGGGAACCTGATTGAAGTGGGCACTTCGATGCAGTGAAAAAAGCAATGGTTTGCTGATTGACAAATCCCCTCATCGGTCCTATACTGTATTGTTGGCAAACGTGCCGGTAATATTTTCGTACAAAACATGAGAAGGATGTGAACTTTTTTATGGAAAACCTGATTTTCAGTCTGAATGCCACTGTCCCTGTTTTTTTGCTTATGGTGCTGGGATACCTGCTGAGGTTTTTCAAAGTTGTCGATGAACCGTTTGTCAACACGCTAAATTCATTTAACTTTAAGATAACCTTACCCGTATTACTTTTTCAGGACATTGCAAAGTCTGACTTTTACGAGGTCTGGGATACAAGTTATGTGCTGTACTGCTTTTTTGTCACGCTTTTCTGTATCGCCGCCATCTGGCTGTTATCCGCTCTTCTTTATAAGGACAAATCCCATACCGGGGAATTTGTGCAGGCCTCTTTCAGGGGCAGCGCCGCTGTTCTGGGTGTTGCCTTTATCCAGAATATTTACGGCAATGCCGGTATGGCGCCGCTTATGATAATCGGAACCGTCCCGCTGTATAACATTGCCGCCGTGCTGATTTTGTCTTTTACCAAACCCTTGGGAGAAACATCCGGAAAAAAGGCCCTTTTAAAATCCATAAAGGGCATCCTTACCAATCCCATTATACTGGGTATTCTCTTGGGCATGGTATTTTCTTTGTCCGGCATCCGTTTCCCTTTTATCCTGAACAAAACTCTGGAAAGCGTTTCCTCATTGGCGACACCTCTCGCCCTGATTGGTCTTGGTGCGGGCTTTGAAGGAAAGAAAGCGTTAAAACAGATTAAACCTACCATCATTTCTTCGTTTATAAAACTGCTGCTTTTGCCCCTGCTTTTTCTGCCCCTTGCCGCCACGTTCGGTTTCAGGGATGAAAAAATGGTGGCTCTACTGATAATGCTGGGAGCACCCACCACGGTAAGCTGCTATATCATGGCAAAAAACATGGGGCATGACGGCACTCTGACCTCAAGCGTAGTGGTTGCAACCACTTTTTTAAGCTCTGTTACCATCACACTTTGGCTTTTTATCCTGCGCACTTTCGGTCTGATATAAAGGCTTTTCAAACGTTTCTTTTTCACCAAAAAATCTTACAATACTTTGTATTCCCATAAGTGTCTGTTCATCTTCAATTGCAGGTCTTTTGTTAGTGTTATGCGAAGATACCAATTTATGTATATTATGACAATTCATATGATGCAAGAGCGTACATGCCGTTTCATAAGCCTTATCCATGGTGCCATCGCCCCCGCCGACCAAAATAACCGCTCCCTTTTTTGTTTTTTTAATGACCTCTTCCTGTCTAAAAAGTCTGCCACAAAAATAAGTTTGCAGTCGGCTCCCGAAATCCAATATTTTTCCTGTCAATTCTGAGAAATATATGGGAGAAGCAATTAATATGTTGTCACATACCCCAATATAATCATATACCTCCTGCATTTCGTCTCTAATTGCGCAACCACGATTTTCCCAACAGTATCGACAGTCCATGCAGGGTGAAATATTACACCTGTATGCATTTAAAACTTTGCAGTCTCCTATATTACTTTTTACTATTAAGGCAATCAGGCTTTCTGTATCACCATTCATTCGTGGTGAACCATTTATAATTAATGTTTTCATATCTTCCTCTATACAATTTCCTCATTTAAAAGTATAATCCATTATATCAGAACTTAAGGAGATTTGCCAAATGATACACTTACTTTTAGCCATCATTTATTTATCCTTTATCAGCCTTGGGCTTCCCGATTCCCTGCTTGGTTCCGCATGGCCATCCATGTACGGTGCGTTCGGGGTTCCCGTTTCCTATGCAGGTATCCTTTCCACGATTATTGCCGTGGGAACTGTGGTTTCCAGCCTGCAAAGCGACAGGCTTACCCGCACGCTGGGAACCGGAAAAGTGACAGCCATCAGCGTGGCGATGACCGCCATTGCACTGTTTGGCTTTTCCGTCAGCCCTTCTTTCTGGATGCTTTGCCTGTGGGCAGTTCCTTACGGTCTCGGGGCAGGAAGCGTGGATGCATCCCTCAACAATTATGTAGCGCTGCACTATGCAAGCCGGCACATGAGCTGGCTGCACTGCATGTGGGGAGTTGGCGCCTCCATAGGACCTTACATTATGGGATATGCCCTGACTCATGCAAAAGGCTGGCAAATGGGATACCGCTACATTGCATTTTTACAGATAGCCCTTACGGTTGTGCTCTTTTTCAGCCTGCCTCTTTGGAAAAAGCGAAGCAGTACGGAAGATGCAGCACAAAAAGAAGCAAAGCCTTTGACCCTTAGACAGATAGCCGCCATCCCCGGAGCCAAATCAGTCATGATTACTTTTTTTGCTTACTGCGCACTGGAACAGACCGCCGGTCTGTGGGCGAGCAGCTATTTGGTGCTTCACAGGGGCTTGTCCGCCGAAACAGCCGCCGAATTTGCCGCCCTGTTTTATATCGGCATTACAGTCGGCCGGGCGCTCAGTGGCTTTCTGACAATTAAATTAAGCGACGTGAGCATGATTCGTCTTGGCCTGTCCATTATTCTTGTGGGTATTGTTGTTTTGTTACTGCCCTTCGGCGGAATGGCTGCGCCGGTTGGACTGGTTCTTATCGGGCTGGGGTGTGCCCCCGTTTATCCCTGCATCATCCATTCCACGCCGGAACATTTTGGAGCAGACAAATCACAGGCCATTATCGGCGTACAGATGGCCTGCGCTTATGTGGGCACCTGCCTGATGCCTCCGTTGTTCGGACTGATTGCCAACCATATCCATGTGGCGCTGTTCCCCGTTTACCTGCTTCTGTTGCTCATTCTCATGGCAGCTATGCATGAAGCGTTAGTGCGGGTGTGCGGAAAAAAGCAGTAACCGCTTAACCGCCTACTATGATTCCTGCCAGTATAACGCTGGCAAAAAGACCTGCTGCCATGGAAATAAGGGCTCCGGCAAGCGTATACCGGGTTTTTGTTACCCTGGCAGCCAGGAAATAAACCGACATTGTGTAGAAAATGGTTTCCGTACAGCTCATCAGGATGGAGGTCAGCATACCGATATACGAGTCTGTTCCATGCGTCTTAAATATATCCAGCACCAGTCCCGTTGCCGCTGAAGAAGAAAACATTTTTACCAGCGTAAGCGGCACAATATCCGCAGGGATTCCGATTTTTTCCGTCAGTTTTCCCAGCATTCCCCCCAAAAATTCCATAAAGCCTGACGCACGGAGAACCCCCACTCCCACCATCAGTCCTACCAGAGTCGGCAGAATGCCGATTACAGTCTTTAATCCTTCCTTTGCTCCGCCGATAAATTCTTCATAAACCTTTATTTTATTTATCAGCCCATATGCCACTATGTAAAAAATGAGAACGGGGATAATAATATTGGAAAAATTTGCCAATATGTTTGCCATACACATTTACCTCCTGTCCATCAACTTACAATATACAATTGCCACCACCGTGGAAAACAATGTGGCAATAATTGCCGGTGCAATGACTGCAGCAGGATTGGCGCTGCCGTACTGTGTCCTATATACAATCATATTGACAGGAATTAACTGTAAGGAAGAAGTGTTTAATATCAAAAATGTGCACATTTCGTTACTCGCAATGCGCATGTCTTTGTTTTCCTTTTCCCGATACGCCGGATTTCCTCTCTCGACCTCCAGCTTCGCCAATTCTTCCATGGCTTTCAGTCCTGCGGGAGTACAGGCCCATCCAAGCCCCAGGATGTTCGCTATAAAATTTGTCGCAATGTATTCCCTTGACGTATGACCACGTGGGATATGTGGGAACATAAATGACAAAAAGGGCTGAATACCCGACGCAAGTCTGGTAATCAACCCTGCACTTTCTGCAATTTTCATAAGCCCCATCCAGAGAGCCATCACTCCCGCCATTGTAATGCAGAGAGATACCGCCTCCCCGGCTGAACTCAGGGCTGCTTCAGATACGGCTTCCATATTTCCGGTGAAAGCTGCATATACCACTCCCACAAGTATCATAAACGCCCAGATATAATTTAACATTCTTCTGCTCCATACATCCGTTTGTTTACTAACATATATATGAAGCCTATCTCTTAAATATCTCCCCTTTTTTCCCTGTGCAGATACTTTCTTTCATACATCAAATCATCCGCTTTTTTAAGAAAAAAGTCCAGATTGTGGTTTCCGATACGGTTGGTGTATGCCCCGATGCTTGCGTGAAGTTCATATTCCTTCCCGCTTCTTTGATTGTAATCCCAGATTCCCTGCTTAATCCGCCGTACCATTTCCTCTGTATGTTCCCCGATATCCAATCCTGTAAAGACAATCAGAAACTCATCACCGCCGATTCTGGCCGCTATTTCCCCGGACGTGGATGCCCTTATTATATCCGCCAGGGCAACAAGGGCCTTATCACCCTCCGCATGCCCGTATGTATCATTTATTTTTTTCAATCTGTCCATATCAAGCGAAATTACTGACATATCCAGATTTTTTGCCGCCTGCATCACCGTCTGGATTTTCTGGTAAAAACCGTTTCTGTTATAAAGATTGGTCAGCGGGTCGCACATGTAGACCCGCATCAGTTTCATCTGGGTTTTCTGCATCTCCAGAAGATAGCGGAAGCTGGTAATAAAAGACGCATATTGTGCAGACCAGAACGAATCCAAATCAAAAGAGATAACGGCATACCCTGCTGTCATTCCTTTCATATGAACCGTTACCACCAGAAAATAGTCATTCTCAGCAAACTGCACCTGTCTGTCAGGAATAAGTTCCCCAAAAGAAATCTGCTGCCCAAAATCCACCGCTGTTTCCTGCTCCTTATAGTGATAATGCAGCACATTCATTACTTTCGTATAAGTACATTCCTCATCTATATATTTGCCCGAATGACGGCGTTGAATCAACTCTGCCTCTTCCACAAGATTTTCATTGGCACAGAACCAAAAATCCTTATACCTGAGACTTTTCATATACTCAGGTATAGCATAAATCACTTCCTTCAAGTTTTCCGCATTGCCATAATTGGCAACCATCTGGTTCATATCCCATTGGTATCTGCTTTCTTTCCTAAACTCTTCCCGAAGCTGCATCAACTCAGAAACCACATATACATTTCCCGGTTCGGGACAACCACAGGAATGTCCCATCTGTATCTCTCCGGAAATGCATATTTCACTGTTTATCCATTTATCCGGGTTATGCCCGTCAATTATTTCAAAAATTACCTGCAGGCATTCATCCATACTACTGCCACCCGTTGTCAGGCTGGGACTGTTGTATCTGGCAAAGCTGACCGCATCAAATCCGCTTACGGCAATATCCTCCGGCACTCTGTAACCTCTTTCCTGAAGAAACCTGCACACACTGAAGGCCATATTGTCATTTGCACAGATAATGGCCTCCGGCAGTGAAAGTCCGCTTTCAAACATGTCCTGCATTGCCTTCTTTGTGGGCTCCTCCAAAAAATAACCGTAAAATACTCTCTCAGGCTCATACAAAATTCCGTTTTCAGCAAGCACTTCCCTAAATGCCTCCAGCCTGTCTTCGGCATAGCTGATTCCCGGCACACCTCCCATAAAGTTTATGGTCCGGTAACCATGGTCCTCCACCATATGCTTTACAATTTTACGGAAAATTCCTTTGTAGTCAAAGGAAACCTGAATCCCGTATTCCATATGCTTATTGACAACTATAACGGGAACCTTCGCTTCCTCCGCTCTTTTTGCAAAAGCAATCTGTTCCTCATCCTGCTTGAAAGACTCAGCCATTATAACGATAGCATCGTAACATCCGGCACTGACAGTCTGAAATATCTTTTTTTCTCCGGCATCATTGATATCCCCGTAGGAAAAATCCGTCAATGTGGAAAAAAATACTGCTTTACAGCAATGCTTCCTACATTCGCACACTATTTTCTTTATCAGGCGCTGCTGTTCGTCACTTGAAAAACAAGACACGCAAAACGCAATCACTTTGTACGGCTGTCCATCTGAATACTTTTTTCCCAATTTTTCACTTCTTTCCACGCGTACGGCATTGTTGTAACCGGTAAATGTTCCCTATGTAATAGTATAACAAACTTATCTGATTTATTAATATAGTATAAATTCATAAAGTTTATAATCAATTTTTGTCAAAATATATATTACATTACCATTCCAATACCGCAGTCCCCCAGGTGAGCCCTGCGCCAAAGCCGGAAAGAACCAGTAAATCCCCGCGTTTTAACGCTCCTTTCTTATTCATTTCATCCAAAAGAATCGGAACGCTGGCTGCTGAAATATTGCCGCAATGGTCCAGACTGATGGGAAATTTATTTTCTTCCGCTTTCAGCCTTTTTGCAACTGCCTGCAAAATCCGAAGATTTGCCTGATGCAAAATAAAATAATCTATCTGTTTTGCCTCAATCTTTGCTTTTTCCAGAACACGGTTTATAGATGCAGGCACTGTACCCACTGCAAATTTATAAACCTCCTGACCATTCATATGGATAAAGTCCTGCACAAAATCCCTCTGAACAAGAAAATTACTGCAAGGTCTGTTCCTGCAGAAAATCGCCTGCCCTCTCTTGCCGTCTGAACCTTGTTCAAAGACAAATATTCCCTGACTGCTTCTTTGCACAACTGCTGCGCCTGCTCCATCACCAAATAGTACACATGTACTTCTGTCCGTCCAATCCATCATTTTGGACAGAGTTTCGGCGCCAACCACCAGTGCTGTTTCATACATTCCGCTCTGCAGATAGGCATATGCTGTATTTAATGCAAACATGAATCCCGAGCATGCCGCATTGATATCAAAGGCAACAGCCTTGTCTGCCCCCAATGCCGCCTGCAATTCACAGGCTGTCGAAGGCGTCACAAAATCTCCCGTAATACTTCCCACAATTATCAAATCCAAATCTTTTGCCGAAAGTCCCGCATCTGCAAGCGCCTGTAACGATGCCTCCAACGCCATCCCTGTCGTTGTTTCATCCTTTGCCAGCCTTCGTTCCCTGATTCCCGTCCTGCTGCTAATCCATTCATCAGAAGTTTCCATGACAGCAGCAAGGTCATCATTTGTCACCACCGTCCCGGGAAGACAGCTTCCGGTTCCTGCTATTTTAATTGTCATATTTATCCTCATTTCTGTTACGCATGTTACCCGCCTTTATGGCTTTTATGTAAGCATGAAAGAAAGGTTTGCACTGGCAACCAGCTTACCGTCAACAAAAGCCCTTCCGTCACCGTATCCCACCGGTCCCTTGGTCTTAGTAATAACCGTTTCCAGCATCAGCACATCCCCCGGAACTACTTTTCCTTTAAATCTGGCATCCCTGATGCCGCCAAACAAGGCGAGCCTGCCCTTGTTTTCGGGCAGGCTCAGCATCGCCACTGCACCGGTCTGTGCCAGCGCTTCCACCACAAGCACTCCCGGCATAATAGGCTCCTGCGGAAAATGTCCGGCAAAAAACGGTTCATTAAACGTAACGCATTTTTTCCCTACTGCTTTTACTCCTGCCGTCAATTCCTCTATTGTGTCTACCAGCAAAAAAGGCGCCCTGTGCGGAATAATCTCCATTATCTGCTGTGTATTTAATATTGACATCTGTATACCTCTGCCTTTCCCCCGGAGTAAACCGGTGTTAATAGTCCCATTTTTTTACAATAATGCTGGCATTGTGCCCGCCAAAGCCCAGTGAATTGGAAAGAGCATACCGTAGTGTTTCTTCTACAGGCTCTTTACAATAATCCAAATCACATTCTTCATCAGGAACCTGATACCCCGCTGTCTTGTGAATAAAGTTTTCTTCCAATTCCTTTACACAGGTAACAAATTCCAGTGCACCGGCTGCCCCCAGAAGATGACCCACAAGTGACTTGGTAGAGTTAACCTTTAAATTGCGGGCATGTTCCCCAAACAAAAGCTTAATTGCCCTTGTTTCAAATAAGTCATTGTGGTGCGTCCCCGTTCCATGGGCATTGATGTAGGTAATTTCCGCTTTATCAATACCGGCATCCGCAATTGCATACTCCATTGCCTTAGCAGCACCTGCGCCGTCTTCTGCCGGCGAAGTAATATGATAGGCATCCGAAGTACAGCCATATCCAATTACTTCCGCATAAATCCTTGCTCCCCGTTTTTCTGCGTGGGATAATTCCTCCAATACCACAACAGCCGAACCCTCTCCCATCACAAAACCATTCCTTTCTTTGTCAAAAGGAATGGAACAGCGCGCCGGGTCATTGGAGGTACTGAGCGCCGTCAATGCAGTAAAACCTGCAATACCTACAGGTGTAATGCTGCTCTCCGTGCCTCCCGCCACCATGATATCCGCATCACCATACTGAATGGAGCGAAAAGCCTCCCCGATGGAATTGGTTCCGGTTGCACATGCTGTAACCACATTGATGCTTTTGCCTTTCAGTCCAAACTGGATGGACACATTGCCGGATGCCATATTGCCAATCATCATGGGAACAAACAAAGGATTTATCCTGGAAGGTCCTTTTTCCAGAAGTTTAGCATGTTCCCGCTCCATTGCCTGCAGGGAACCGATACCGGAGCCTATGGAAACACCTGCCTTGAAAGCATCCTCTTTTTCCAAATCAAGTCCTGCATCCGATATGGCTTCCTTTGCCGCCGCCACTGCATACTGGCAAAACAGCTCCATCCGCTTTGCCGCCTTAAAATCCATATAATCTTTTCCTTCAAATCCCTTTACCTCTGCCGCCAGATGACATTTGTACCCTGTGGCATCGAACCTGGTAATCGGGGCAAATCCCGTTTTGCCAGCCTTTACATTTTCCCAAAACTCTGAGACCGACAGACCGATAGGCGTAATTGCTCCCATGCCTGTCACCACTACTCTTCTGCTCATTCTACTTCTCCTTCCGATATGTTTCAATTCCCCCATTTTTGCATATTGGACAGCGGCGGTTTGAGGGCGCATTTGATTCCATAAAGGACCCTGTAAAAACACCGGCATTTGGATGTCGTTCTTTGACATCCTACGTGCCGCTGTGTTTTTACCGGAGTGAGAACGTGTCCTGTTGGAACAAATGCGCCCTCAAACCGCCGCTGTTCAATATGCGGAAATATAAAAATTTACATATGCATACCGCCATCCACGGAAATGACCTGTCCCGTAATGTATGCTGCTTTATCGCTTGCCAGAAAGGCTACTGTTTCGGCAATATCCTTCGGCGTACCTGCTTTTCCTAACGGAATCTGACCCAGAACTGCCTGTTTTGCAGTATCGCTCATGGCTTTCGTCATGTCTGTGTCAATGAATCCCGGGGCTACCGCGTTAACGGTAATGCCTCTGCTCGCCAGTTCCCTTGCAACACTTTTTGTCAAACCGATTACACCGGCTTTGCTTGCCGCATAATTTGCCTGTCCCGCATTGCCCAGAAGACCTGTCACAGATGTCATATTTATAATTCTGCCGCTTTTTTGTTTTAAAAAAGGACGATAAATATGTTTTATGCAGTTAAAAGTACCCTTTAAATTTGTATCCAAAACAGAATCAAAATCTTCCTCTGAAATTTTCATTAACAGATTATCCTTTGTAATGCCGGCATTGTTAACCAGTATATCCAAATGACCATATGTTTCCATTGCCTGCACAATCATGGTTCCACAGGCATCATAATCCGAAACAGAACCTTGTATGGCAATAGCGCTTCCGCCCATTGATACAATCTGCGCAACCACCTCCCCGGCTTTTTCCTTTGAACCGTTATAATTGACAATAACTGCAGCGCCGTATCCCGCTAGTGTTAAGGCAATTTCCCGTCCAATTCCCCGGCTGGCTCCCGTTACCAGTGCAACTTTTCCTTTTAACATGTATTTCTCCTTCTTTAAATCAGGATTTGCAATCTCTTGACACATCTGTCAGTTTTGTTGCAATCCGTCCAATTTTTCCAAATCTTCCAGCTTTTCTATATTTATTGCTGTAACACTTTTGTTAATTTTCCTCACAAATCCCGTCAATGTTTTTCCGGGGCCGATTTCAATAAATTTATCTACGCCGTCTGCAATCATTCTTTCTACCGACTGCTGCCAGCGTACGGGGGAGGATACCTGTTTTTCAAGAAGGTCCTTCACCTCGCTGCAATCCTCTACATAATCTGCAGTAACATTCGTGAGGTACGGCGTCTTTATTTCCTGTAATTGTACGGTGTCAAGCTCTTTACACAGCTTTTTTCCCGCCTCTTTAAGCATCGGGGAGTGAAAAGGCCCGCTGACCTTTAACGAAATGCACCTCTTTGCCCCTGACTGCATCAGTTTTTCTTCCGCCTCTTTGACCGCCTTGATTTCACCGGTAATGACAATCTGGCCGGGACAATTATAATTGGCAATGCCGACCTGCCCTGAAACCTTTTTACAAATGCTCTCAATGTCCTCCGTTTCCGCCCCCAGCACTGCCGTCATTGCCCCACCTTCAGGTACCGCTTCCTGCATATAAATACCCCTTTTCCTGATTACACGGAAAATATCTTCCAGTTCCATAACACCGGCCGTATATAAAGCACCGTATTCCCCCAGACTTAAGCCCGCAGTGACATCCGGAAAGATACCCTTTTCCTCCACGGCCTTTAATATGGCAATTTCAGTAGCCAGCATGGCTATCTGTGTGTACTCCGTTATATGAATCTTTTCATTCTCCTCAAAGCAAAGTGCCTTCATATCAAGTCCTGTAGCAGCTTGCGCCGCCTCATAGACTGCTTTACAGGCAGGAATGCTGTCATAAAAGTCCTTGCCCATACCCACATACTGCGAACCCTGTCCCGGAAAAATAAAAGCTGTCTTTCCCATCATTTCCTCCAAATAGTTTGAGTTTCAAAATATAAAACAGTTTTACAGTTAGAATTTCTTTTCATGCTATTTCGTCATCTATGTAATAATTTCTCCGCCCCATCCATAATTTCCTTTATCATTTCCTCACATGTCTGTTCTTTTGTAATCATCCCGGCTATCTGCCCTGCCATCACGGTACCGTTTACCACATCGCCTTCCATAACCGCTTTTCTAAGGGAACCAAGCGTAAGCTGCTCCAGTTCCTCAAAGGGTGCGCCTTCTTTTTCCAGCTTAAGGTATTCCCTTGTCATTCTGTTCCGAAGCTGACGAATGGGATGTCCGTGGCTCATACCCGTGACTTCGGAGTCAATGTCCTTAGCCTTAATTATCTTTTCTTTGTAATTGGCATGTGTAATCGCCTCAGCCGCCACGCAGAATCTGGTGCCCATCTGCACCCCTTCCGCTCCCAGCATCATGGCAGCGGCCACACCTCTGCCGTCCGCAATCCCCCCGGCAGCGATTACCGGAATACCTACCGCATCCACAACCTGCGGCACCAGCGTCATGGTAGTAGCCGCACCGATATGTCCGCCCGCTTCCATGCCTTCTGCCACAACGGCATCCGCTCCCGACCGCTCCATCAGCCTTGCCAGCGCCACACTTGCTACGACGGGAATTACCTTAACGCCTGCACGCTTCCACAGTTCCATATACTTAGCAGGATTGCCTGCACCGGTAGTCACCACTTTTACATCTTCTTCTACCACAATTTTTGCAACTTCTTCTGCATTGGGATTCATCAACATGACATTCACGCCAAACGGCTTATCTGTCAATTCTTTTACTTTTTGAATCTGTTCACGCACTACCTCGGGCGGCGCACTTGCTGCCCCGATAAGCCCTAAGCCGCCCGCCTCGGATACCGCTGCTGCCAGATGGTACTCAGCCACCCAGGCCATGCCTCCCTGAATAATGGGATACTTAATGCCAAGCAGCCCGGTTACTCTTGTATTCATCAATCCAACCTCCATGCCGCAGTTTCACTGCGACTCATAATCCCATGGAACTATAGCTTCAAGTATGAAAAGTGTCTGCGTAACAGACATTTTTTACGCTACGTCTTTCGCTTTCAAATATTCTATTACATCACCCACGGTAGCAATCTTTTCCAAGTCCTCAGAAGGTATCTCCGTGTCAAATTCCTCCTCCAGTGCCATTACCAGTTCAAACAAATCCAAGGAATCCGCACCTAAGTCATCCTTAAAAGAGGAACTTTCGGTAATTTCAACGCCATCAAGGTTTAACTGTTCCTGAATGATTTTTTTTACTCTCTCCAACATAGTAATTCTCCTTTATTAAAATAGTTTGACAATCAAAGTATATGTGGCATCCTATATTTTGTCAAGTATTTTCTCTATAATATCAGCATATAAACAGTCGCAACTGATACCACTACCTGCACAATGGCAAATCGGAATACCGTCTGTGTATTGGACCATCCCAGTTTTTTGCGCACATGGTCATGCAAAGGCGTCAATGTATTTTTTAAAATATGAATCTTAAATGCCCGAATCAGTGAGACTTTAAGAAGACCCAGTCCACCATCCATGATAAGGACAAAGGCAACAGGAATGTATAAAAGAGGGCTGCCTGACTTTAATATGGCGATACTGATAAATACACCCATGGCACGGGAACCTGCATCTCCCATCAACAGCCTGCTGGGGGTAGCATTATACCAGAGATATCCGAGCAGGCATACAATAAAGAGTAAGATAGGAAATGAAAAATCACCGCCCGTTTTCTTCATCTGATTGAGTAGGTAAATGGTTGCCAGAGTAATGATTGTCAAGGTTCCCGACAAACCATCCACGCCGTCGGAGCAGTTTGTTACATTAATGGATACCCACACAAGCACAGTCGCACACAATGCAAAAACCACAGGATGAAGCGTAACACTCTTTCCGGCAAACTCAATTACGGAAGAATTATGCTGTAAGTAAGTGACCGACACCGCTATGGCAACCGCCAAATCCAAAAGGCCCTTTTTTAATTCGCCCCAAGGCTTTTCTGCGGTATCATCAAAAAATCCGGTCAGCATCTCTATTACCACAAGCATAAAATAAATGCATAATTCCATACTCAAATCCGAAAACAGCAAAGCAGACACCGTAAATACCAGAATAAAAATCAGTCCTGCCCCCCTGGGCTTGCCCGCCGATTTCTTTCCGTCCACCGCAAACTCCCTGCCAAGGTCTTTGGGAAGGTAATTACTGCATTTGCTCAACATAATACAGGTAATCCCAAAAGCTGCCATAATTCCTATAAATGCGATAATTGGACGGTTGTCCGAAAAAAAGTATGGAAACATTCCACAGTCCTCCCTGCAATCATTTGATTACCTGAATAATATTTCGATTGCTACTTTTGCATTATAACACACAACATTACACTTGAAAAGATTTGTATTCCCGAATCCTGACAATTAAGCAGCCCGCCGTCATTACGACAGCAGGCTGTTCCTTTTTTCTGCAACACCCTATGCCACAGCATCACTGCAATTCTGGCGTGAAACATAAAAGTTCTCCGCGAAACAGCCTCTGCTGTGAGCGAAAACTGCCAAAGGCAGTTAGAACTTCTTTTCACGCTATTACAGTGTTCCGGAAGTAAATAAACCTTTTACATGGGAAATTTCTTCCTGGGTTGCTTTCTGGGCGGGTACATAATAGGATTTTTCCCTTGCGATTTTGTAAAGTTCTTCCTGGGACTGCTCGCAGGTAGTCCTGAACTGTTTCAAAACGCTTTTCAATTCCTGGTTTTCCGTCTGGGGAATCATCTCCGCATACCTTAAAAGTTCCCCGTTAATACCTGTCAGGGTATCTGCTACCATTGTTTTTTCCTGCATATCCATGCTGTTTTACCTCCTGCCTTTTACTGTAAAAATTTCATAAGCTGCTGTTTGTTCTCCATGGCGGATTTTGCGCCTTTTTCAAAAAACTGTTTTACCTGTGTGTCGCTGGCACATTTTGCATATTCCTGCATTTTGCAATGCGTCGTATCATAACCGCCAATTAAATGTCTTAAATTTTGTAATTCCAACTCTGAAATATTTGACATGTCACTGCCTCCTTTTTTATTTTTACAGATTTATTATTTGGAGCAGGGGCATTTTCTATTCGGCAAAATTTTATATAAATTTTGAAAAAATGGATATTGACACTACCGTCATAATTCCGGATACTACAATGGCAAGGCTGCTCATGGCGCCTTCCACCTCCCCCATTTCCATTGCCTTAGCTGTTCCCAGCGCGTGTGCCGATGTGCCAATGGCAATTCCCTTTGCAATGGGGTTATGAATATGAAACAATTTTAAAACTGTCTGGGCCAGCATATTACCCACAATTCCCGTGATACAGATTGCCACAACCGTAATCGTAACAATACCCCCTGTTTTTTCCGATATTCCCATGCCAATCGCCGTTGTAATGGATTTGGGCAAAAGCGTTACATACTGTTCATGGGTCAGATGCAGACCTAGTGCAAGAAGATAAATGCAGACCATCGTGGTAAGTACACCGGCGGCAATACCTCCCAGAACGGCAAGGGGATATTTTTTTAATACGGAAAGCTGTCGGTACAAGGGAACAGCCAGACTGACGGTGGCAGGCGTCAGAAAATAACTGATATATTTTGCACCATTATGATAGGATTCGTAATCCACATCAAAAACAAGCAATATGCCAATGACAAAAACTGCTGCAATTAATAGCGGATTAAGCAACGCCATTTTCCACTTTTTCTTTAGAAACAGGCCGATTTCATAGCCGATAAAACTGATTACCACGCCAAAATAAACCGACTGGGTTATAAACTCTTTCAATTTTTCCTCCGTTTCCCGACAATGAACTGGGTTACCCTGCCGGCGGCTCCCATGATAATTACCGTTGTGACAAAACAAGCTATTACCAATGGAAGGGCCATTTGCTTTAATTCTTCCATACAGGCCATAATGCCTACTACAGGCGGTACAAACATCAACGACATATTTTCCACCAGAAAATCAGCCGCCCCCTCAACTTTATGCAACGGAATAATGTGCAGGACAAGTCCCAGAAGCATAAGCACAAGCCCGTACACACTGGCGGATACGGGCAGGGGAATCAGGTATTCCATTAACTCGGCAATCAGGGAAACCACAAGAATAATCGTAAGCTGCTTTATATATTTCATATGTTTTCCCTTTCCTTACATCTGATGTTTCACAACGGCGTATTCATCATTTAACGAAAAATAAGGACATTCGCCACATCCTCCGGTCAAAAAACGATACATCTCATCCTCATCCAAATTTACGGCACAGGTATAGTATTCCTCCTCTTCGTCGTATTCATAATTTGCGCACATTTCACAACTGCTCTTCACAATACTTCCTCCTTCTTCAACTTTTGCCAATCATCATATCCGTTTTCAGATGCTTTTTTTACTGTTCAGGTATTGTACGGCTATCTGGGTCCGGTGCTCTAAACCCGCCTTCTCCAATATCAGACTTACATGGTTTCGGACCGTACCGTTTGATAAATAAAGCTTATCCGCAATTTCCTGATTGGAACATCCTTCCGCTATCAGTTTTACCACTTCCATTTCCCTTTTGGAAAGGTTAGCAAAAAAAGCTTCCCCACTGCTTTTTCGGGTTTCCAGTCTTCCCTGCACGCATTCCAGAATGTCCTGTTGAAACACGGCGGCGCCTGCCGCCACAGCCCTGATGGC
This sequence comes from uncultured Lachnospiraceae bacterium, assembly GCA_910577105.1. Taxonomy (GTDB): domain Bacteria; phylum Bacillota; class Clostridia; order Lachnospirales; family Lachnospiraceae; genus Acetatifactor. The sequence continues at coordinate 111,145 of CAJTMB010000005.1, forward strand.
ATTCATTATCCGTTCTGACGGTGAATTTTTCAAAATATATCCCGACACTCCGATGGCAAGCGCTTTGACTATAAAATCCTCCTCGTCAAACGTGGTAAGCAGCAATGGCTGCGCCAGCTTTTCCTGTAGAATAATTTCTGCTGCCGCTATTCCGTCTGTTTCGGGCATACGGATATCCAAAAGCGCCACCTCCGGTTTCTGCTCCCGGCAAAGGACAACCGCTTCTTTTCCGTTTTCCGCAACTCCCACAAGCTGCATGTCCTGCTGCATGGATAGCATAAGCTTCAAACCTTCCCTGACTATGGCATCATCATCTGCAATTACCACCTTAATCATAATAGCAACATCCTCCTATAAAAACAATGTCGTAATCTGAAAACCACCGCACCCTCCTGTAAAAAGAAGGGTTCCTCCCAATGCCGCTGTCCGTTCCTCCATGGCTTCCAGTCCCATTCCGGGTTTTATTTCTTCCCTGCATCTGCCATTGTCTGCATACACTACGCGGACCGCCCTGTTCATGACACATATTTGCAGCAGAAATTCTGTTCCGTCAGAATGTTTCAGCATGTTGGTCAATGCTTCCTCCAGATTCTGCTGTATACAGGTCCAGACTGCCGCACTGATTTTTTCCAATTCCCCCTCGGTTTCCAGCCTTGTTTTTTTTCCGTAAATCATTTGAAATTCTTCCAACGCCTTCTCTGTTTTCCGAAGCCCCATCTGCTCCCTCTCCGGCCGCTCCTGTCTAAGGGCGGCTCTGATATCCTCCACGCCCCTTCGAAGGTTTTCCGTTACCAGACCTATATTTTTTCGGACGCTTTCCTCTTCTCCCGGCATTTCCTTCAGCATAAGCGATGCTGCCTCCAGCAAAATGATACTGCCGGAAATATTATGCCCAAGTTTATCATGAATCCTCGCCGCAAACCGGTTTCTTTCCTCCATTGCCGCCGTTTCCTGTATCGTTCTCACAAAAGACCTCATATCCGTCAGCTTATTCTGCATTTCGGCAAGCGTCTCTTTCTGCTCCATACCGGCCTGCCGCAATGCCTCCCTTTGCTGTACCATATAACGGATAAGCGCAAGAAATATTACAAATACCGCCGAAAAAAGCAGCAAAATATTTGACGGACGATAAATAAAAGCAAGCAAGAGAAACAGCACACAGCCGGTTTCATAAAAAAGGACGCCCTTTATCAACTCATCCAGCAGTTCCATGGCAATTACAACAACTATCAAAAAGGTCTGTTCCATTCCCGCCACAAAAGCCCAGCACAAAGAAACGGTCTGACAAATCAGGACCCATTTCCTGCCTCTTCCCATTTTCATTGAGGAAAACAGAAGCTGTAACGCAAAAAGACAGCCAAATACCAGCATCCTTATAGCAAAAATACCGGTATCCGCTGTATCAAAAAACAGAAATACAGTGACAAAAACTGCCAGCAGCTTTCCTGCCAGATAGTCGTAACTGCCGTTCATAAAATCCCCTTTCCTTTCCGTATTTTGCACGGGCAGCGGCGCGGGGATGCATTTGATTCCATAAAGGACCGTGTAAAAACACCGGTACTTAGATACCGTACTTTGGTATCTTATGTACCGCTGTGTTTTTACCCGAGTGAGAACGCGTCCTGTTGGAACAAATGCATCCCCGCGCCGCTGCCCGTGCAAAATACGGAAACCTCCTCTTTACTCTACCACACATTTTTATCCCTGTATATGTGTATTTTCCCGCCGTGTGTAAGCAACCGCCGCCATGAGAAACATCAGGACTGTCATAAGGATTAGCACGCAGACATTGATGCCATAGCGGTAGGAGGCGTCTTCTGCTAGGCCACGTATGGTATTGAGCATAAAATATTGAGGCACCAGCACGGAAAGCCTGCTCAGTATATTTTCACCAAGCGGGAAGTAGGCCCCGCCCAGAATATTGCCGATACTTATATAGGCAACTCCTACCGTCAAAAAGGCAAAACTGCTCTTGGACAAAAATGCGGCAAGCAGGTTAAATCCGATGCAGTACAGGGTATAGTTTATCAGCAGAAAGAGCATCATTCCGTATGAGACATTGCTCTCCATCCCGGATACCGTCAGCATAGCCAGGATTCCCAGTATCACAAGGGCAGAAACGGCCAGATTGGACAGGGAAATACCGCCGATATATACTGCCGGTTTCACGCTGGACGCACGAATGCGGTTAAAGGTACCGTTTTTCTTGTCTTCTAAAAGCAACATTCCCATAAACATAGGATAACCAAATCCCACAAAGGTAAAGAATCCCACCATCAGGGACAATCCCCTCTCATCCATTCCCTTTTTTGCATTTACCCCGGTTTTCTCCTGTGCAATTACCGTCATCCCGTCTGTTGATGCTTCATGCAAAAGACTTTCAAACAATGCCGCATCTCCCTTTGCCGCCTGTGCCAGAAGCGCCGTTCTTTGCATATAGTTGTTTATATAACTTTCCATGTAAGCTTCATTTGCATAATCATTCAAGGAAAGCATTTCCAGTTTTACCTCTTGTCCGGCAAGCATTTTGTCCTGCAAGCCCTCCGGGATTTCCACAAGAACCGCTATCTTGGCGTCCAAAAGCCTGTTGGTCATGAAATCCATGTTTTCCTCATAGGATTGTGTGTTATCCGCGGATTCCACCCGCATCCCCAGTTCTCCTTCCAAAAACTTCTGCATGTCTGCGGATAACAGGCTTTTATCCCTGTCAATGATTCCAATGGGAATCTCTCCTACCCCATAAGTTTGGCTCGTACGCCCGCCCATATAGACAATGGTCATGATTGCCGTTATTAAGATGGCCGCCGGAATCAAAATAACGCTCCTCCGGATGCCGTTTTTTATAATTAAATATAATTTGTTCAACCTGATACACCTGCCTTTCCTACATTGCCGCTATTTTTCTTTTCTTTTACAAAACAGTACCGCTCCCAGAAAAAGGAACAGAAAGAAGCATAAAAACATCCATCCTCCCGTCCATATTACCCTGTCATAATTTCCAAACAGAGTAAGGTCAAAGGCCGCCTGCTGGATTATCCACGCCGGCATCCGGTTGGATACTCCGTCTATAAAAATTTCCTTGGAGAAACTTCCCCCCAAAAATAACATAATCCAGCATAAGGGCATCATAATTGCCGTTGGGTTAAAATTGACAAGCAGTCCTACAATAGCCCCAAAAGCGTTTATCATCAACGCAGCCACAAAAAAGTACACTATCAATATCAGATTATCTGTGAAGCTATTGCAATAGCGGGCTCCAAAAAGGAATGTACTGCAGAACATAATTGTACCAATTTCAATAGCTGTCATCGGAAGATTACCCAACAGCATCCATAAAAAAACTTTTATCTTATTGGCAGGGCTTACCACCACCCGGTTAAAAAGACCGCCCTGTCTGTATTCATAAAACATTGTACTGCCGCTAATGCCGCCCCCCATAAATAATATCATTACCAGCATGGCAACGGCGTAATAATCAATCATGCTGCGTTCCATCCCAAGCTTTTTCGGGATTACATATTGTTCCTCATTATTCGAAAGTGACATGTCCGGCAGCGCACCATTTTGATAACACACCGTCGCGGTATTTTCCATGGAAGCGTAGCCCTGCAGCATAATATGAAGAGCCCTGTTTATTACCTCATCGGGGCTTTGATGCAGGATAATCTGACGGTCCGGCGCATCGTACTCTATCACGGCTGCAAATTCCCCGTCCGGCATTACCGTCTCTTCGCTCACATCTTCCACCCTTTCCGCTGTCAATATGCCCTGTTCTTCAAGTGTTTCCATATATTGAATAAAGGCCGTATCCTCATCTTTTGCCAAATAGGCTACCCGTATGTCGGGAACCTCATAATCCGAAATATTCCATTGTTCCAGAAGCGTTCCCAGAAGAAATACCAGTACGGCCGGAAAGACTGCACAAAAAAACAGATTTACTTTTTGTCTTTTAAATTCTCTGAAAACGGATAAAAAAATCTGCATGTCCCTTTCCTTCTGTCATCCGGCATGGTTTTCAGTCTGCATGTCATGGCCGGTCAATGTCAAAAACATGGAATCCAAACTGGGTATCCGGGAATTAATGGATTGTATATGAACTTTGTGTTTTTGTAAAATTTGAATAATCTGTATCAGAGCGTCAAATTCCAGACCGGTCGCAACTACAATCACCGGCTTCTTCTCCGTCTCCGCCAATGATACATTTTTAACATCCGGCAAAGAAAGGACTTCTTTACAAAAAGCGGCTTTATCAAAATCAGCAGGCAGTTTTACTTCCGCTTCATACTCTTTTCTGTCCGTCACCAGATTTACCAGCTCTTTTTTTGTCCCGCAGGCTATCATTCTGCCTTTGTCAATAATCGCAATGCGGTCGCAGATTTCCTCAACCTCCTGCATGTAATGGGAAGTATACAAAACGGTTGCCCCTTCCCTGCTCAGCACCTGTATGGAATGAAGAATCAAATCCCGGGACATGGCGTCCACTCCCACTGTCGGTTCATCCATGACTATCAGTTTAGGAGAATGAGCGATACCGCAGGCAATGTTCAGTCTTCTCTTCATGCCTCCCGACATGCGGTTCATGCGAAGCCCCGCCTTATCGGACAGCCCTACAAAATCCAATGCCCTCTTTGCCGCTTCTTTCAGTTCCCTTTTGCCCAGTCCGTAAAGAGAGGCAAAGAAGCATACATTTTCATATGCGCTTAAAAACGGATGCAGCGCTATATCCTGCGGCACCACCCCTATTAATTTTTTCATAGCCTCCCTGTTTTTGACGGAATCAAGCCCGCCTACCTCAACCAGCCCCTTATTATATTCTGACAGAGTTGTCACAATATTTATTGTCGTGGATTTTCCGGCGCCATTTGGTCCAAGCAGCCCGAATATTTCCCCTTCCTTTATGGAAAAGCTTAGATTATCCACCGCACACACATCCCCATAATTCTTTACCAGGTTTTTTATTTTTACAAATTCATTCATTTCGTTCCTCACCTCTGCGCTGCTTTTTTGTGTAAATCGGGCTTGTGCAGGCAACGCGCAGACACAAATCCCCTTCCGTTATCTTTCTGCAATTATCTTATCAGATTCCGGCAGGCTTATACAGTGATTAAAGTCCAATATTACCATGACAAATGTATGGTTTTATATTACAATACACTTATACAACATGAATACATTGCGCAGCTTACCGCGCCGCTTCAGAAAGGAAACTCACATGAAAGAAATGAAAAGCGAATCCCGGCTTACTTTTCTGGAAGCCACCAGTATTATCGTAGGACACGGCGTCGGCTCCGGCGTGCTGGCAGTCCCGTTTCTGGCATCCCGTAACAGATGGTATGACTTTTTATGGATTGTAGCGGTCGCATACTCCATAAACCTTATTATGCATTTTATGATTGCGGAATTATCCTACAACAACGACGGCGCCCAGTTTATCAAATGTTTTGAGAAAGAGCTTTTCACGGGAAAATTAAAGAAGTTTGCAACATGGTTTGCATTTGCCCTTTTAGGCTTTTCCGTTATAGTCAATGTCAGCGGCTTTATTTCCGGCGCTGCCGCCGTTTTTTACTCATGGTTCGGACTCCCATCCATAGCCGGTATGATTTTATATTATATTCTGGCTGCCGCCGTTGTCTATGTGGGCATGAAGCTTGTGGGAATCTGTGAAAAAATTGCCGTCTGTTCCATGGTAGGTGTAATCGGCATTCTCTTTATCGCAACGCTCCTGTCCGAAATGAGCCCCCTGCCCGCCGCTTTTGTATCGGCCAATCACGTGCTGGCCCTTTACGGCATGGTTGCCTTTTCCCTGTCCGCGGTGATGTCCGTCCCGCAGGTGGTAAAAGGCTTGAACGGTGACAGGAAAAAAGTGCGCGGTTCTATCGCCGCCGGAACGGGCATTAATGTGGTTTTGATTCTGCTCATTACTTTTATGACGCTTTTAGGCGCCGGAAGCAATATCTCGGAAAACGGCGCCCTGGTAGACTTGTCCGCACATTTGGGAGGCTGGGTCAGCATTATCGGCTATCTGTTTTCCCTGCTCGCCCTGTCCACCTCTTTTTGGGCCAATACCCTGAACCTTCGGGATATCGTCCGGGAACAGACAGGCTGGGGACTCAAAATCAGCTGGCTTACGGCGTCACTGCCCTGCCTTGTCATTGCCTTAATCGGCATTCAAAGCTTTGTGGGCTTCACAAGACTTGCCGGCATAGTACAGGTGCTGACGGGAATCGGCATTATTATTGCATACAACCGTTCCAGAAAACATACCGGGGAAAGCCCGATATGCGGAAAACTCGGCACACTTCCTTTTCAGATTCTGGTAATTGCAGGTTCCCTTGTTTCCACCATCGGTTCCCTGCTAAAGGTCTCCTGAAATCCATATTTGACTGCGCTCCATCCTTCGGAAAGGACTGCTTAAGATGAATAAAAAAAATAAACAAGACAATTTACCCTTTCATGAAATCTGTATTACGCGCACGGCTTCCACCGTTCTGTCCCTGCTTGGCATTACCGCACCGACAGAGATGGCTCCTTTGATAGAGCAGGTTCTTAAAACGGCAGGGGAGCGCTTTTCCCCTTTGGAAGGCGCGCCTGCCTGCGACAGGGTTTTTCTTTTCAATCCGGACGCCATAGCCATGTGGATATATGAAAAATATACGGATTATTTTACGGAAATGAAAAAACTGACGGATTTAAGGCTCAATATGCTTTCCGTCGTTCCTCCCGTGACGCCGGTCTGCTTCGGCTCCATGTACAGCGGCCTTCTGCCCGCGGACCACGGCATATTAAAATATGAGAAGCCCGTCTTAAAGGTAGCTACCTTATTTGATTTGCTGGCAGAAGCCGGAAAAAAAGCCGCCATCGTTTCTACCGAGGGCGACAGTATTTCCAAAATCTTTTTGGAACGTGAAATTGACTATTATATTTATCCTCGCAAGGAGGCCTGCAACCAAAAAGCGCTGGAATTGATTGCCGATGACAAGTACGACTGTATTGTACTGTACAACGGGGATTACGACTATCATATGCACCGCCATACCCCTGAAGGAAATCGTGCATTGAGGGCGCTTCGCGAAAACATTGACACTTTTATGGCAATCCATGCCGCCATCCGTATGCATTGGAGCACACACCGCACTGCCCTTGCCTTTGCCCCCGACCATGGTTGCCACAAAGCATACGCTTTTTTAGGCGCTCATGGCAAAAATCTTCCCTGCGATATGAATATTCCCCACTTTTACGGCTTCCTTGGTTGATTGGTGCCGTTTAACAAAATTTCCATAACGCAACTGTCACGGCGAAGCCAGGGGATTTTCCACAGCCAGTCCTCCAGCCCTGTTTCCACCTTCCGCATTTGACACAGCGCCTCCTCTAACCACATCCACTTTAATTCATAGCCCAGCTTTTTTTCGCTGGCAGTCAGCCTTTGCAGATTACGTTTCTCATCCACTTCACAATTCTTTTTACGCTCCAATGTTTCACCAAAATATTGTATGGAGTCCGGGAAACTTGCATTCTCCATATAGTCTGCTCTGCACAAAAGCATATTTCCCTTCTTTATTGCAAATAATACCCCTCACTGCTTCCCGCCGGATAACGGGCCAGTCCTCTTCATAGTTGTGCCAGTCCAGTTCCTTCAATATCACTCTCTCATGGGCTTTTTCCCGGTTAGTGATTACATGGCTGTCATACATGGTCTTCTCCCTTTTTCATTTAAAAATATTTACTGTATACCCCATCCGGAAAAGGTCTTTCCAATCCCAGTACAGTCGGCCAAAGACCTGTTTCGGCAATAATAAATCCCATAAGCATACCCATATGACTGTGCAAGTGCCGAAACTGCGCCAAAATCAGTGTAAATTTCTTATATTCGCAATCCTGTGGATTATCCAGCAGTTGTTCATCAGATAATTGTGAAATATATTTCCTTATTTTTGCGGTAATTTCCACCAGATAGTCTTCTATTTCTTTTCTGGATAATTCTTTTTCCGAAACGACATCCAAATTGTTCAAGTCCTTTTCATGAATAGCTGGCTCCGTAAAGTCCTTATCTCTTGGATTAATATACCACAAGTCCAGCGAATGCAGCATATGATAGATATGCTTCCAGCAAGGCATCTCACAGTATTCCCTGTTCCACATTTCGTCCGGCACACAATCCGTCACGTTTTTCACTTCCCACAGTGCGCGTTCCGTCTGGTCCTTAATGATTTCCGTCAGTGTATTCTGTTCCATATTAATTTTTATTTCCCTTCCAATTCTTTTTTGTGATTTATGTGGATACCAATATGGCAATTCCCAAAATAATATCTGCTAAAATCATAAATGGATTTTTCCCGTAAATGCCCAACAGGAAAAATGCCGCTACCGGTAAAGAAGCCCCCGCCACCGGGATACCGCAAAAACTGCTGTAAAAGTCCTGCATGGTCTTACTGCTTTTAAAATACCTTATCCAATACGCCTCATACAACAGCATTATGAAAAAAGCCAGAAACAATATGACGGACCATGCTCAAATTCCATGAATATTAAAATCGGTAAAGATTAAAGCAATACATGTCACAAACGCTTCACCGGCTCTTTCCAGCGCAAGCAATAATTTATTTTCATTTTTTACATACAAATCATAATTCCGGGGCTGATTTTTTGTCCAAACCAGATTCGGTATCATCAGCATCAATAAAAACAGCAGCCCTATGTAAGAAAAACCCAAATGCATATTCTACTCCCTATCCGTAACAAAATATATTGTTTCCATTGTCCTGCATATCATTATAGCTATCCCCAATATGAAACACAAGCGCCATTTATGAAAAGCAACCGTATGATAAGACGGTCAAAATTCCACTGTTTTTCACATCCGTTTATCTATAAAGGAGGATTTCTGCCTATGACCCAAAAACTGAAACATCGTGACCTACACCGGCTTATTTTGGAAATAGAAGCCCTGGATGGGCTGCCCAAAAAAATCTCCACAGAAGCACAGTTATTTGATGAAATATTTAAAAAAGAAGCTTATGTAATGTCTGAACAGTTATTTCCTTTAATCAAAGAACTATACGGCCGCGAATATCCACCGGGAACCACCATTAAGCCTCTGTCCACGGAATTTTCCGTAGAGCAGAGCGGTACAAAAGAAATACATTCCATCCGCGCGGACGTTTCTCTTCTGGTTGCAAAAAAAGATATTTATCACTTTGAATGTGAAATACAGCACGACGGCAGTATGGTGCTTCGTATGTTAGAGTACGACATGCATCTTTCACTAAGCTATCTTCAGACCGGCAAAGAAGAGATTATGCTTAACTTTCCCTATTCGGCCGTACTCTATTTACAAGATAATAAAAATACGCCGGAGTATCTAAATTGCAAAATTCATTTTCCGGACGGAAGTTCTTATGATTACCATGTTCCGGTATTAAAAGTCCAGTCCTATTCTTTAGAAGATATCAGACAAAAACACCTGAATATACTGATACCCTTCCTCCCCCTGCGTTTTCGTAAAAATACCGGTTCTTCCAAAATATCGGATAAACTGAATAAAGAAGAGTTGACTTCTTTTTACCGTCATATTATACTCATTTTAAAGGAAGAAGTTTCAAATGGCTTTTTAAGTCAGAAAAACCACGATATTATTCTCTCCCTTTTGCAAAAATCCATGATACGTGTTTTTTATAAAGACAAAGAATTTCTAAAGGAGGTAATCGAAATGACAGAACCTATTTTGGAAACAGAATTTGAAAAATACATACGGGTCATCGAAGCAAGGGATGATGCTCTTATACAACTCATAGAAAGTGTGCAACAAAAAGAAATCCAAATTGCTGAGTTACAAAAACAACTGGAAATGGAGAAACGAGACCGTTTCAAGTTTTGTGTAAACTCAAAAATCTGATATAAGATATGTGAAT
>CAJTMB010000006.1 GCA_910577105.1 uncultured Lachnospiraceae bacterium
TGGCAGGAAGCCTTGCCCGGAGTGCGGGGAGCAAAATGTTGGAAAAGGCGGCGGGCTTCATTCCTTTGCTGGGGGACGTGATGCTTTTCAGTGCGGAAGCGGCGCAGGAATCCGCGCAGGAGGAAGCGGACGCGGACTTTATCAAAAAGGAGTTTGAGAAGCTGAATGTAGCGAATTTTTATACGCAGTTTAACTGCTGGGTAAATTTTGTGGAGTATGACGCGGCAGGGCTGGAGGGGGAAACCGTCATATGGCCGTATCCAGGGGAGAAGACGGATGAATTAATAGAAGGGATTAGTGGTGCATTTTCAATAAAATTAAGCATACAGGACGTGCTGGAAGACTCTAATAGTGTCATAAGCCTGCTGGAGGAATGCCGTAAAGGTAAAGAAGCAGAAATAAAATATGATAGAATTATTGGCGGGGATAATGTTATACCTGATGAGGGAAGCATCGGAAACGGAGGAGCAGAAAGATGAGTGAGAATGAAAAAAAAGGACTGCAGGCGATGGCGGTCTGTATGGTGGCAGCGTTACTTGCGCTGCTGACCTTTTTATCCTACGAGGAAGCCCATAAGGTAAGGTTTGCGGACAGAAGGGTAGGAAATGCAATCACAATGTATTCGAGAACGGGGAAAAAACCGGAGGATTTCCGGGTGGAGGACTTTGCAAAGGTTGAGGAACTGGTTTTGGGTAGGCCGTCTCTTTTGGAAACACTGTCCGACATTGAGAGGTGTGTCAACCTGAAGCGTCTGGAAATAGGGGTACGCGGAGAACGAGGCTGGATACCGAAAGAGGAAGACATACTGGGGGAGGAGGGGATAGCCCGTCTGGAAAGGGAACTGGCGGACATACTAGAAAGCTGCGGACAGTTGGAAAGCCTTTACATCTACAACGGAAACGGTACCTGCAGCCTTTCGAGCCTTGAGTTTCTGGAAAATGGGAAAAATCTAACGGACCTTATATTGTATGGCATGGGAAACCTGGATTACTCCCCTGTCTTTTCGTTCAGCAACCTTCAGTCGCTTATGCTTATCGGATGCAGGGTGACAGACTCAGACATCGGGGAAATTGGCAGGCTGGAAAACTTGTGCGCGCTGCATCTGGCCGGTACGGACATAACGGAGATGGGAAGCGTCGTGGAACTGGAAGGCTTAGAACTATTATTTCTGAATAGCACGGCCATAGCAGAGGTGGAAGGCATAGAGGAGCTGGAAAACCTGCAATGGCTGGATTTATCTGGTACGAACATAACAGGGCTGGGAAGCATCGTGGAGCTGGAAAACTTAGAACTGCTATATCTGAGCAATACGGCCATAGCGGAGGTGGAAGGTATAGGGAAGCTGGAAAACTTAAGAGTCCTGCGTCTTTCCGGTACGGAAATAGCGGAGGCGGGGGAGCTTGTGAACCTGAAAAACCTGGAAAAACTGTATATCACAGATACGCCCCTTGCAGGGAACGAGGAGGAGTTAAAACTTCTCAGGGAGGCGCTGCCGGACACAGAAATCGTTACGAACGGTGTATTATGATAAAAGCCGGACAAGGAGCAGAAAGATGAGTAAAAATGAAAAGAAAGGACTGCAGGCGATGGCGGTCTGTATGATTGCAGCGTTACTTGCGCTGTTGACCTTTTTTTCCTACGAGGAAGCCCACAGGGTAAGGTTTGCGGACAGAAGGGTAGGAAATGCAATAACGAAAAGTTCAGGAACGGGAAAAAAGCCGGAGGATTTCCGGGTGGAGGATTTTGCAAAGGTTGAGGAACTGGTTTTGGGATTACCAGCTTATTTTGAAACACTGTCCGACATTGAGAGGTGCATGAACTTGACACATTTGGAAATAGGGGAGAGGGGAAGCCTTGGCTGGATACCGGAAGAGGAAGACATACTGGGGGAGGAAGGGATAGCCCAACTGGAAAGGGAACTGGCGGACATACTGGAAAGCTGTGGGCAATTGGAAGACCTTATCATTTACAACGGATGTGGAACATGCAATCTTTCCAGTCTGGGGTTTGTAGAAAAGGGTGAAAGTTTGGAAAAACTTAGACTGTATGACATAGGGGAACTGGATTACTCTCCTGTTTTTTCATGCAGAAGCCTATGGTCGCTTGTACTTGATAGATGCAGGGTGACAGATTCTGACATTAAGAAAATTGACAGGCTGGAAAATCTGCATTGGTTGAGTCTTTCCGGTACGGACATAACGGAGGCTGGAAACATTGGGGAATTGAAAAATTTGGAGAACCTGTTTTTGGACGGGACAGACATAACGGAGGCAGGTGGTCTTGTGAATTTGGAAAACTTAAAAGTTTTGGATATTACAAATACGCCCCTTGCAGGGAACGCGGAGGAGTTAAAGTTTCTCAGGGAGGCGCTGCCGGACACAAAAATTGTAACGGACGGTGAATGGTGGTAGAAGCGGAAAAGGAGTGGGAAGATGAGTGAGAATGAAAAAAAGGCCTGCAGGCGATGGCGGTCTTTATGGTGGCAGCGTTACTTGCGCTGCTGACCTTTTTGTCCTACGAGGAAGCCCACAGGGTAAGGTTTGCTGACAGAAGGGCAGGAAATGCAATCACAATGAGTTCGGGAACGGGGAAAAAACCGAAGGATTTCCGGGTGGAGGATTTTGCAAAGGTTGAGGAACTGGTTTTGGGATTACCATCTTATTTTGAAACACTATGTGATATTGAAAGATGCATGAACTTGAAGCGTCTGGAGATGGGGGAATTGAACTCCTACATATGGATACCGAAAGAGGAAGACATACTGAGGGAGGAGGGGATAGCCCGTCTGGAAAGGGAACTGGCAGGCATACTGGAAAGCTGCGGACAACTGGAATACCTTTGTATTCGAAATGGGAACGGAACCTGTAACCTTTCGAGCCTTGAGTTTCTGGAAAATGGGAAAAATCTAACGGATCTTATATTGTATGGCATGGGGAATCTGGATTACTCTCCTGTATTTTCATGCTATAGCCTTCAGTCGCTTATGCTAATCGGATGCAGGGTGACAGACTCAGACATCGGGGAAATTGGCAAGCTGGAAAATCTGTGCGCGCTGCATCTGGCGGGCACGGACATAACGGAGCTGGGAAGCATCGTGGAACTGGAAGGCTTAGAACTATTATGGCTGAATAGCACGTCCATAGCGGGGGTGGAAGGCATAGAGGAGCTGGAAAACCTACAATGGCTGGATTTATCTGATACGGCCGTAACGGAGGCGGGGGAGCTTGTGAACCTGAAAAACTTGCGAACCCTGAATATCGCAGATACACCCCTTGCAGGGAACAAGGAGGAACTGAAGCTTCTCAGGGAAGCGCTGCCGGACACAAAAATCGTTACGTACGGTACAGGGTGGTAGAAACCGGAAAGGAGTAATTTTATAATGCCAATTATAAGTGATATGAATTCAGTAAGTCAAAATGTAAAGATGCTTAACATGATTTCACAATTATATTCACCAAGGACATTAAGTCCCAGTGATGAAAAGTCAACAATTACTGCTAATGAAAAGGGGCAGAATGCTTTTAGCAGGGCGCAGACGGAAGTACAGCTTTTCAGTGATGCAATGGGAAAAGAAGTAGAAAACCTCAGTATTATAGGGCTAACCTTTGAAGAGGAAGATAATATTCTTGCCATTTATATGAAAGAATAGCGGATGAATCAGGGAGAAAGATGGTATGAATGATGAATACAGACGGGAAATGGAAAACAGAATAAGGGATTTGGAAGAGGAATCCGAAGCGCTGGAAAGAAAAAAGCATATGTTTTACAAAAGGGAAGAAGAGGAAGAATGGGATATAGAAAGAGCATTTCAGAAGACGGAAGATGAAGCTTCTAATTGCACATCAAAAGATATCGGACTGTTGCAATTGCTGGATGAGAAGAAAAATTTGCTGGATAAAATCAAGAGAGAAAAGATGTCTTTTTATGAGGAAGAGAAAAAGTGGATTTCTGACAGGCAGAAAGAATTGTGTCTGGAAAAAGAAGACATAGCAAATAAAGTCAATAGAATAGATTTGGGAGAAGAGGATAAGGAAAATGAATAGGAATTCTTATTTGAACCCGGAAGGTATACGGGGACAGTGTATGCAGGCTGTAAAATTACTTATAAATGACAATTATCGGATTGAGGGGATACATAAATGTCTGATTCAGTTTATGAATGATGCAGGGTTACAAGGAGAAGCCTATAGCGCCCTGAAAACGCAGATAGGGAATTATTTATTAATTCTGGACGCCAAGGTGGCTGCTAATCAGAAAGATATTGCAGATTTTAATAAATTATACGGTTCTGTCGGTGAAGAAGTGTTGGATGGAAACACCATTTTTGATATGATGGAACAGGCATTGGCGGAGAAAGCCGAATATGAAACAAGTGCCCAAAACTGTGAAAAAGCGGCGAGAAATGCGTCATGGTTTGGAGAAGAACTGTATAATAGTGCAAAAGCATCTTATTACAGAAGCCTTGCGGATAATGCCCAAAATAGGTATGAGAAATGGAGAGTAAAGAAAGATACATATGATAAAATCGAAGCCAATACAAAAGCGCTTTTCTCTGAAAGTGCGAGTTACCGTGATAAGGTAGATAATGCACTGAGTGAAATTAAAAAGGTATTTGACGGTGGTCAATACCACATTAATGAAAATGCTGCGTGGCGGGTTGCCCTGCTGCCGACGCCCAAAAGAAAGGAATGGGATGCAGAGGTGGCAGAGGCAATGATTGCCTATGGGTATACGCCGGAAGAAATGGAAGTTTTAATAGAGCATGGTGTAAATATGACTTTGGAAGATATAGAGAAGTTAAAACAGGCCCGGAATACCGAAAGTGTTTTTGTTAGTGAAGATTGCAAAGCATTATTTTATAACGGTAAAATTTATTATATTAATGAGCCAAATACAAGAAATGTTGAGATAGGTCCAGTGCTTACATGGAATATGGATTATTCAGTAGAAAAAACTAAGACAGAGTTTGATTTGTTGACGGGAATAACCGGAATCAGCGGGGAAGATATCCCGGAGAATAAAGTTTATACAAGTGATAACTCTTATTTGTTATACGACAGCTCGTCAGCATACGGGAGCGATGTTATGAAGATGGCAGGGGGTCTTCATGCATTTTTGCTGGTAGAAAGTTTTGTCCTGTCAGGAATAAGCCATTCCGAGGTGACAATGAATTTTGAGTCATCAGGAAGTAATAGGAGAGTAACAATTCTGGTGGGCAATTCGGCAGACCGGCAGAAATTTCAGAACATCAATTATGCATTGCCGGTGAATACTTACGGCAATCAGCCCGGTTATACTGAAAAGCAGCAGGCCTCTGCGCAAGCAGCGGCAATCTATACGATGTGTACAGGTATAGACGCTGCCAAGGATAATCAATATACGCTTGTAGGTACATTAGACGAACGCCATAAGGACTGTGTATACTCAGGTTACCTGTCTTATTCCGAAGAAGGCAGACTACAATATACACCGATTGTGTTTCCGAATGATGTGGCAAGTGTGGCAACATGCAGTTTCAGCACCGGGAAAACTGAGCACGTTTTATATGATTTGACTGATAAGTTATCAGAACCGATTGCTGTTGATGCTACTACACAAATGCTTTTTGAAAAATTAATTGAGAATAATTAGGAGGAACATTTTATGTCCGACAGAGCAAAAAAAGGAATCTTTATAAGTTTATTGACAATAGCACATGCTGTAATAACATTTTTTACATTAAAAAAACTGCCAATGGTTCTTTTTTACCCATTCCAATACACAGACGCAATCTCTTTTATGATATGGACGGTATATATTTCACTATTATATGTGATTACAGTGTTATATGAAAAAAAAGAAAAACTGTCTTTTGGGCATTTTATAAAAGCGGTTCTCTTTGGGCTGGCACTTACATTAGGGAAAGGGATTCTGGATACTGCTATTGACATAATAGGGCAGACCTGTAGGATTTCTTTAAAGGCATTGGCTGTATGGGGACAGGTTGGCGTATTAATATTTGGAGTTTTTCTGTTTGCATTACTGCAGTTTTGGGCGGCAAAAAGGAAACCGGAGTTTGGTTTGAAAAAAATAAAATTACCGGCAATGATGATTCTGGCAGCAATAATAATATATGCTGTTCTGGTATATGGGATTTTCAGGGATTGTACCGCTTTTGCCGGCGAGTATACCTTGACGGAAACAGAACTTTATAATCTGGATTTATATTGCGGAACTAAAATTCTTACGCATAATATGTGGAATTATCCGATTCTGTATATGCTTATTTTATGGTGCATACAAAGGTTGTCGGGGGAAGAACGCGGGAACAAAAAGGCGTTGCAAAAAGAGGATTATGCAGTGATAATTTTAACTGTATTGCATGGATTGGTCGTTTTTCTGTTGTTTGGAGAAATTCCGGATGTGTTTTTTTCCATAAAGGAGTTATTTATCAGATGGCAGGGATTTTTGGTTTGGATGTTATTCGGGACCGGTATATATTGGATTGTGCAGCACATGCTTCTCGGGAAAAAAGTAAATGGAAAAATATTGCTGCAAAGTCTGATTTGCGGTATTTTGACAGGTTTGGGGAAGGGGATTCTGGACACGGCTGTGATTCATTTTGTACTTTTAAAATTTGACATGACACTATGTACAAATGCTGTTTTTCTGGAGATAACAACATTATTAACAGGTTTATCCCTATTCTTAGTGCTGTTTTTAAAGACGACCCCAATTTCCTTTTCTTTTTCCAAAGAAACTGTGAAGCGGCCGCTGTTTTCCTTATTTTTACTTATGACGGCATATGGTGCTTTGTGTGGCAGATGCGTCTACCTTGAAAGAAATACACCCGATAATACTTTGGCATTTATTGCAAGAGGGTATGAGGTTAGGGGAGTACAGGAATTAGAATTGATAAATCATATAAATATATTGATGTATGTTTCAGTATTTCTGCTGTTCTGGTGGCTGATGAGAAGCATGACAATTGTCAACCTGAAGGCAAAAACAGCACATTGTACTGAAAAATAGGTTATATTATTATTACAAACCGGTTACACCGTGCTGAAAAATCGAAAGAGATAGAAATAGACAAGGCATATTTTAGTGATATAATTAAAGCAGGGTTATGATTTGCCTGCCTCAAATGCTGGATTGGGGCAGGCAGACAGAACTCCCTTTGGAAAAGGCTATGGCTTTTTTTCAAAGGAATATGATTCCCATTACTTTCCCCCATATGGGCATTAACGCTGTTCATGCTGTAAAACCGTATGAGATTCTAGGGGGAATTTCATGCAGGGGTAATCTGGCGAGTGCAGTGTGCCTGCCTGTTTGGTAATGGGAATCATTTTTTGAAAAGCTTTTGCTTGTGGATTTTCAGGCGGCAAGGTATACTTATTTTATAAACGGGGTAGGGAAGGTATCTGGCTGCATGGAAAACACAGTGAAAAAAAATCCGGTAAAAAAACGTGTTTTTGAGATTATACAGATTGGAAACGAATCGGATATTCCAAGTCTGTGTTTTGATATATTTATTGTACTAATCATTTTATTAAATATTTCCATCACTTTTCTTCAGACATTTGATGGGATGGCGGTATATACAAAAGCCATGGGGGCGGTTGAACTTGTCACCATGGTGATTTTTCTTGTGGAGTATGTGCTAAGAATCTGGACAGCCGACTTTCTCTTTCCGAAAAAGACTTATCCGGCTGCTATGCTGGGATTTGCCGTTTCTTTTTACGGAATTGTGGATTTAATGACCATTCTGCCCTATTTTCTTCCGTTTTTTATCCCAAGCGGCGCCGTTGCCTTCAGGATGCTCCGGGTGGTGCGGATTTTCCGTTTATTTAAGATTAATGCGCGCTATGATGCGTTTAATGTTATTACGGAGGTTTTGAAGGACAAGAAAAATGCGCTGGTATCGTCTATTTTTCTGGTACTTATCCTGATGCTTGCCTCCTCCCTGTGCATGTACGGGCTTGAGCATGAAGCGCAGCCGGAGCATTTTTCCAATGCCTTTTCCGGTATCTGGTGGTCGGTATCCACGCTTTTGACGGTGGGATACGGGGATATTTATCCGGTGACGATTGGCGGAAAACTGATGGCGATTATCATTGCGTTTTTAGGCGTGGGCATGGTTGCCATTCCCACGGGTATTATTTCCGCCGGTTTTGTGGAGTATTATACCCGGATTAAGGTGGGAGGCTATTCACAGCATGATGCAGATTTTATCAGCCTGCAAATCACAAGGAAGCATCCGTTTGCAGGCCGAACGGTAAAACAGTTGGAGCTTCCGCCTGGCCTGTATCCGGCAGTGGTGCTTCGGGGGGAGGATGTTTTCACGCCCTATGAAGGCCTGGAAATTGCAGAAGGGGATAACCTGCTTCTGGGAACCACCTCCACGGGACAGTTTGACTGCCACATCAGTGAAGTGTGCCTTGAACCGGGACATTCTTGGATTGGAAGCAGAATCAAGGATTTGGATATTTCACGAAAAACATTTATTGTAATGGTAAAACGCGGCAGCAGAAACATCTGTCCGCAGGGCTCCACCTGTCTGGCAGAGCGCGATGTGGTGCTGATACTGGAGAAAAAATGAGGGCAGACGCCGTCCGTATGCCATTTTATTCCAGTACGTCAAATGCCTTCCCCTCTGCCCACGGACTGTTGACATCGCACCGTCCGTGATGGTACTGCTTTTTGAAACTGCCTTCTTCAGCGCTGTCCGTAACCTCTATTTTCATCCGGCTTTCCCCGGCCTTGCAAAAGCCGTCCAGAATATTCATAATGTTCATCACATCTTCATTTTCTTCACATTTTCCCATAATATCATTTCCTTTCATTATCGGACTCTTTCATCCATTATACCAGAAATGCAAGAATTTAGTAATTATTTAGAAATTCTACCTTTAGTTTTAACTATTCTTGTGTATAGTAGGTTTCGGTAAAGATAAGAAAAGGGGTGGAGTAAATGAATAAGAAGGATATCACTTTTGTGGTTCCCTGTTATAATTCACAGGATTATATGAAAAGATGCATTGATTCCCTTCTGCCGTGCGGAGAGGATGGGGAAATTATCATTGTGGACGACGGTTCCACCGATGCGACGGGGGAGATTGCCGATGAATATGCTTTTGTTTATCCCCAAATCGTAAAAGTAATACATAAGGCAAACGGCGGGCACGGTTCGGGCGTAAATGCAGGTCTTGCGGCGGCAGGCGGCCGTTTTTTCAAGGTGGTGGATTCCGATGACTGGCTGGATAAGGACGCACTTTTAAAAGTAATGCAGGCCATTAAAAACAGGAAGGACGACGTGGATATGCTGGTGTGCAACTATGTCTATGACCACCTGTATGAAAACCGGCAGAAAAGCGTCTGCTTTGGCAATGTTTTTCCGGAAGAAAGGATTTGCAGCTGGCAGGATATGCGTTCGTTTAAACCGTCACAGTATCTGGTCATGCACGCGTTGATTTTCAGGACAAATATCCTGAAAAGAAGCAATGTGGTTTTGCCGGAACACACTTTTTATGTGGATAATCTTTTTGCTTACAAACCATTGCCTTATGTGAAAAGCATTTTGTACCTGAATGTGGATTTATACCACTATTTTTTAGGCAGGGAAGACCAGTCCGTCAATGAAGAAAGTTATAAGCGCAGGATAGACCAGCAGATACTGGTTACCAAAATGGTGGTGGAGTGCATGGATTTGCGCAAGGTTAAAAGGATGTCACCGCGACTGTCACATTATATGATGAGAAATATTTCCGTGATGCTTTCCATATCCTCCATTTATCTGCTTATGATTAAGAGCAGGGAGGCAATGCAGAAGAGGCAGGAACTGTGGAATTACATAAAAGAGAGGGATGGAAAACTTTATAAAAGGCTTCGTTTTACAATGCTTTCCGGGTTCACTTACCTGCCGGGAAAGCTGGGGGATATCTTAACCATAAAAGGTTATAACCTTGCAAAAAAGACATACCAGTTCAGTTAGACTCTGTACAAACAGGAAAGGGAATGATAAAATGGACAAAATATATATTGCTTTGGTGGATACGCCCGGACTGTTTGCGGGCATTATCCGCAGGGTTATCCAGAGGGAATACATACATGTGGTGCTGTCATTGGATAAAAATCTGGAAGAGGCATACAGCGTAGGGCGGCGCAACCCGTTTCTGCCCTGGTTTGCCGGCTTTGAGAAAGAAAATAAAGAAAAGATATTGCACGCATTTCCAACGGCAAAATACCGCATTTACAGCCTTGACTGTACAAAGAAACAGAAGGAGGCAATAAAAGAGCAGCTGCACAAGTGTTATAAAAACAGGTTTCGGTACCACTATTGCATCTGGGGATTACCTTACCTGCTTTTACAAAAGCCTTTCTATCAGGAGAGGCACTATACCTGCTCATCCTTTATTGCACGCCTTCTTTCACAGAATGGAATGGATTTGTTCCACAAGCATTTCTCACTGGTTACCCCGGCCGATTTTTACGATTTGAAAAATGAAGACATCTTATTTGAAGGACTGCTGGCTGATTTTATCGGCAGAAGCAGGTATCGGTATGGTGCAATAGAGGGAGTAGTGTGAGAAGAACTTCTAATTGCTTTTGGCAATTTCCACTCATGCCAAAGGGCATTTCGCAAAGAAGTTCTAAATCTCACATTTGGAGCTTTTGCTTTGAGGGATTCTGGGTTGCAGTAAAACTGCAACATGGAGGTTTGTATGAAAGGTAAGAAGATACTGAGTGCGGTACTTTTTCTTTTGCTTGCGGCACTTACTTTTTATGTGGTATTCAGGAATCAGGATTTGGGTGAACTGTTTGAGGCGGTCGGTAACATGAATAAGGGTTATCTTGCCTTGGCCGTTGTAACCGCGTTGTTTTTTGTTTCGGCGGAAGGGATATTGATTTGGTATCTGCTTCATGCCATCGGGGAAAAAACTTCAATTTTCAGCTGCCTGAAATATTCTTTTGCAGGTTTCTTTTATTCGGGCATTACGCCATCGGCGACGGGAGGCCAGCCCATGCAGCTTTATTACATGAATAAGGACGGCCATAAGATTGCGGACAGTTCGGTTGTGCTGATGAGTGTGGCGACTGCCTATAAGCTGGTGCTGGTTTTGATGGGAATTGGCATAGGTGTTTTCTGGTGGAAGGATTTGCATTCTTATATGGGAGAGTATCTTCCCGTTTATTTTCTCGGTCTGTTTCTGAATACGGTGCTTGTGGTGGTGCTGCTGGCCATTATGTTAAACGGACCCGGCATGGAGAGATTTTTGTGTGCGGCGGAAAGACTTCTTGTCAGAATCCATCTGATGAAACCTTCCGATAAGCGCAGGGAAAGCATTCATTCCATGGTGGGGCAGTATCAGCAGACAGTCGGTTTTTTGAAATCGCATGGCAGGGTGCTTGCCTTTCTGGCAGGTTTTACGTTTATCCAGAGGTGCAGTGTTTTTGTTCTGACATATTTTATTTACAAGGGTATGGGGCTTTCAGGCACGGATGCACTTACGATAATGTGTCTGCAGGCAGTGGTCTATATTGCAGTGGATATGTTACCGTTGCCGGGTTCCCAGGGGATTACGGAAATCATGTATGCGGCGGTTTTTCGGAATATTTTTGTCGGAGGCAGTCTGACAGTGTCCATGTGCGTGACCCGCGGAATCAACTTTTACATGCTTTTGATTATCAGCGCCATTGTGGCTGCCTTCTGTTGGTGGAATACGGGAAAAAGAAAGAAAAAAGAGTAAACTGCTATTGCAATTGGTTTCAAAGTGTGCTACACTTCAACTCAATTAAATATTGAAATGCAATGAAGGAGACTCTTGCCATGGAAAGCGACAGGAATACGGCGTCACCGACTGAGAGCGCTGTTTGCGGGAAGCGGCAAAGGGAACACTCCGGAGCAGACTGCCTGAAGGTATTTGCTGTGTAGGGCGGTACGTGACATGCGTTAAATGTAAGAGTGGGCAGACCGGTAAAACGCTTTGATGGAAGCGGCGGTTTGTCAAGACGGGTGGTACCACGGATTACACTTGTATATTCGTCCCGGAATACAGACAACTGTGTTCCGGGGCTTTTTTATTGCAGAGGTTTCATATGCCGAAAGACATGCAGGAGAAAAGCCCCGGACAGACAAAAAAGGAGGCCGCTATGAGTATGGAAAACATTTACAGGACAGTGACAGTGCAGGAAATTAAAGAAAGTGACATCGGAAAGGAAATACGGGCCGCAGGGTGGGTGGAAAACATCAGGGACCATGGAGGAGTATCCTTTATTGATTTGAGGGATATGTACGGTGTTTTGCAGGTGGTACTCAGAAGTCCCGGGTTTCTTTCCGGCATAGGAAAGGAATGCTGTATTTCCGTGCAAGGTGTTCTGGAGAAACGGGATGAGGAAACTTACAACCCAAAGCTTCCCACAGGGACGGTGGAATTGAATGCAAAGTCTGTTTCCATATTGGGAAAAGTGCATCGCCAGCTTCCCTTTGAAATTATGACTTCAAAAGAAACAAGGGAAGATGTGAGGCTTAAATACAGGTATCTTGACCTAAGAAATGCAAAGGTGAAGGAAAACATCATTTTCCGTTCCAAGGTAATCAGCTTCTTGCGGGAAAAAATGACGGAGCTTGGCTTTCTGGAAGTCCAGACGCCGATTTTGTGCGCATCCTCCCCGGAGGGGGCAAGGGATTACCTTGTACCTTCACGCAGGTATAAGGGCAGGTTTTATGCACTCCCACAGGCGCCGCAGCAGTATAAACAGCTGTTAATGGCGTCCGGGTTTGACAAATATTTTCAGATTGCCCCGTGTTTTCGGGATGAAGATGCAAGGGCGGACCGTTCGCCGGGGGAGTTTTACCAGTTGGACTTTGAAATGAGTTTTGCCACGCAGGAGGATGTGTTCCGTGTGGGAGAGGAGGTACTGTCCTCTACTTTCAGGAAGTTTGCCAAAGAAGGGGTAAAGGTGACAGATGCGCCTTTCCCGGTAATCAGTTACAGGCAGGCCATGTTAGAGTTTGGAAGCGACAAGCCGGATTTGCGCAACCCGCTCAGAATTATGGATGTAACGGCATTTTTTCAGAAATGTTCGTTTAAGCCGTTCCTGAAGAAAACGGTGCGAGCCATTAAAGTGCATGCGGAAATGTCCAAAGGCTTTCATGAAAAACTGCTTGACTTTGCCACATCCCTGGGAATGGGAGGACTTGGCTATCTGGAGGTAGATGGGGATTTGTCTTATAAAGGCCCCATTGACAAGTTTATTCCGGTGGATTGCAAGAAAGAACTGGCGGATTTGGCAAAACTGCAGGCGGGCGATACCATTTTCTTTGTGGCGGACAAAGAAGAGAAAGCCTGTTACTATGCAGGACAAATCCGGAACGAACTGGGCAGAAAACTGGATTTATATGAGAAAAATGCTTTCCGGTTCTGCTATGTAAACGATTTTCCCATGTATGAGCTGGATGCGGAAACAAAGCAGATAACCTTCACCCACAATCCCTTTTCCATGCCGCAGGGCGGCATGCAGGCGCTTGAGGAAAAAAATCCACTTGACATTCTTGCTTATCAGTATGATATTGTGTGCAACGGAGTGGAACTTTCTTCCGGCGCAGTCAGGAACCATGACGTTACAATCATGGAAAAAGCGTTTGCCCTGGCAGGCTACGATAAGGAAACACTGCAAAAAAAGTTTGGCGCACTGTACCGGGCATTTCAGTTTGGCGCGCCGCCCCATGCAGGTATGGCGCCGGGCGTGGACCGCATGATTATGCTTCTTAAGGAAGAAGAAAATATCAGGGAGGTTATTGCCTTTCCGATGAACGGCAATGCGCAGGACTTGATGTGCGGCGCGCCGGGAGAGGTCACGGAGGAGCAGCTCAGGGAAGTGCATATTAAGGTAAGAGTGTGAGAAAGGAGTAAAATACATGATTACGGATGAAACAATGGAATATGTGGGGATTCTGGCAAAGCTGGAGCTTTCCCCAAAGGAAAGGGAAGCGGCAAGGAAGGACATGGACGGTATGCTGCAATATATTGATAAGCTGAATGAACTGGACACGACGGGAGTGGAACCCATGTCCCATGTCTTTCCGATTAAAAATGTGTTTAGGGAAGATATTGTGACTAACGGGGACGAAAGCGAAAAACTCTTGAAAAATGCACCCGGTGAAAAAGACGGCATGTTTGTTGTGCCGCGCACATTTGATTAGGAGGGCTGTCCATGAATATACCGGAATTGACGGCAGTGGAGTTATCCGCAAAAATAAAGGCAGGTGAAGTGACGGCAATGCAGGCGGTGGAGGCCGTTTTGGAAAAGGCGGCGCAGAAAGAAGATTTGCTGCACTGCTATGTCACCCTAGATGCGGACGGTGCAAGAAAAAGAGCGGAGCAGGTGCAGAAAAAAATAGAAGCAGGGGAAATGACGGGACCACTTGCAGGAGTCCCCGCAGCTGTTAAGGATAATATATGCACCGAAGGAATGCTGACAACCTGTTCTTCTAAAATACTCGGAAATTTTGTGCCTGCTTTTTCCGCACAGGCAGTCAGGGAGCTGGAGAACGCCGGGGTGGTTATATTGGGAAAGACCAACATGGATGAATTTGCGATGGGTTCCACCACGGAAACCTCTGCCTTCGGCATCACCCGCAACCCCTGCAACACAGAGCATGTGCCGGGCGGCTCATCCGGCGGCTCCGCCGCTGCGGTGGCGTCAGGGGAATGCTTCTTTGCACTGGGTTCTGATACGGGCGGTTCCATCCGCCAGCCTGCTTCTTTCTGCGGCGTGGTAGGGCTGAAGCCTACCTACGGGACGGTTTCCCGCTATGGGTTGATAGCTTACGCATCTTCCCTGGACCAGATTGGACCGCTTACAAAAGATGTTACCGATTGTGCGGCTGTTCTGGAAGCGCTTGCAAAGCATGATGCAAAAGATTCCACCTCCGTGGAAAGGGAGGATACGGGCTTTCTTGCCGCGCTGACAGAGGATGTGAAGGGGATGCGCGTCGGTATTCCGAGGGATTATTTCGGTGAGGGGTTGAATCCCGGGGTAAAGGAAGCAGTTTTACAGGCGGCAAAAGCGCTGGAGGAAAAGGGCGCAGTTTTGGAAGAGTTTGATTTAAACCTTGTGGACTATGCCATCCCTGCCTACTATACGATTGCGGCTGCGGAGGCAAGCTCCAACCTGGAGCGTTTTGACGGTATAAAGTACGGCTATCGTACAGCAGAGTATGAAGGCCTGCATAACATGTACAAGAAAACTCGAAGCGAAGGCTTTGGGGCGGAGGTTAAAAGGCGTATTATGCTGGGTTCCTTTGTGCTGAGTTCCGGGTATTATGACGCCTATTACCTGAAAGCGCTCCGCGTCAGGGCCCTGATAAAGAAAGCCTTTGACGCTGCATTTGAAAAATACGACATTATTTTGGGACCTACCGCACCCACGACGGCGCCTGGATTGGGAACTTCCCTTTCAGACCCCATCAAAATGTATCTGGGGGATATCTATACGATTGCGGCAAACCTGGCGGGGCTTCCCGCCATAAGCGTTCCCTGCGGAAAGGATGCAAAGGGCCTGCCCATTGGCTTGCAGCTTATCGGGGATTGTTTTCAGGAAAGAAAGCTGCTTCGGGCCGCATATGCCTATGAGCGTGCGGCAGGCGGTTTCCGTGCAGGAAAGGAGGCGTAAAAGTGGAAAAACAATATGAAACAGTTATAGGTCTTGAGGTGCATGTGGAACTTGCCACCAAAACCAAGATTTTTTGCGGCTGCTCCACGGCTTTCGGGGGAGCCCCCAATACCCATACCTGCCCGGTCTGTACGGGGATGCCGGGTTCGCTTCCCGTACTCAACAAACAGGTGGTGGAATATGCCGTTGCAGTGGGACTTGCCGTTAACTGTGAAATAAGCAAAAGCAGCCGGTTTGACAGGAAAAACTATTTCTATCCAGACAATCCGCAAAATTACCAGATATCCCAGCTCTATTTCCCCATTTGCAAAAACGGTCATGTGGAGATAGAGACGCCATCCGGCAACAAGAAAATCGGCATTCATGAAATCCATATGGAGGAGGATGCGGGAAAACTGATTCATGACGAATGGGAGGAAGTGTCGCTGGTGGACTACAACCGTTCCGGTGTCCCCTTAATTGAGATTGTTTCAAAACCGGATATGAGAAATGCGGATGAGGTAATTGCCTATCTGGAAAAACTGCGTCAGACGATACAATATATCGGCGCTTCCGACTGCAAACTGCAGGAAGGCTCCATGCGTGCGGATGTAAACATTTCCGTGCGGGAAGAAGGGGCAGAGGAACTTGGAATCAGAACGGAAATGAAAAACTTAAATTCTTTTAAAGCCATTACCCGTGCAATAGAGGGGGAGCGCGCCCGCCAGATTGCCGTTTTGGAAGGGGGAGGCGTAATTGTTCAGGAAACCAGAAGATGGGATGATGTAAAGGAAAGTTCTTATCCCATGCGCTCCAAAGAAGATGCACAGGATTACCGGTATTTCCCTGACCCGGATTTGGCGCAGGTAGAGATAGACGATGCATGGATTATGCGGATTAAGGCGTCCTTGCCGGAATTTCGGGATGCCAAAATGGAAAGATACAAAAAAGAATTTGCCATCCCGGAATACGATATCTCCCTCATCACTGCTTCCAAACATATGGCGGATTTGTTTGAGGCGGCAGCAGCTATCAGCGGGCAGCCCAAAAAGGTGAGCAACTGGCTGATGGGGGAAACTCTGCGTCTTTTGAAAGAAAAGGAAATGGATGCGGAGGATATCCGCTTTTCACCGGAAAACCTGGCGGAACTGATAGGACTCGTGGATGAAAAAGTGATTACTTCTTCCGTTGCAAAAGAAGTTTTTGAAGTGATGTTTGAAAGCAATGTCAGCCCCGGGGCCTATGTGGAAGAAAAAGGCCTCAAAACCGTGGGTGACGTGGGCGCTTTGCAAAAAACCGTGGAAAAAGTCATTGCCGAAAATCCCCAGTCTGTTGCAGACTACAGGAACGGGAAAGAAAAAGCCATCGGCTTTCTGGTAGGCCAGACCATGAAAGCCATGCAGGGGAAGGCAGACCCCGGCATGGTAAATAGTCTTTTAAAGGAACTGTTAGTCAAATAAATAGGTAAGGAATGTTTTTACCATATCTATGTGGGGGGAATTGGTCGTGATGCCAAGGTAAGCGGCATTCCCCTCATAGTAAAAGACATCCGTAAATTTGGTGCTGCTTTTGATGTCAATGCCTACCGGAACCGGTTCTTTCATCAATTCCGGATGAAAGGGGTCGGGAATTGCCACATCGTCAGTAGGCTCTTCTGCTGCAGTCATTTCTTCTATTTTATCAAGGACAGTCTTATCCATGTAATAAAGATTGCCGGACATGGCAGCCAGTTCATTCTCATCGAAACATTCCCGTAAGTCAAGATAAATACCATTATAAGTAAACTTGCCGAAGGCATCGGCATCCATAACGGCAAAATCCAAATCCTGCGCCGACATATATACCATGATAAACTGTGAGGCATTCAGAGTGGTTTCATCCAATTCATTGCCGATAAGCAGGGAGGCATTTATTTCAGTGTGGTATTTTTTGGTGTCGATACCGGCATAATCCATAAAATCCTGCATAAAGGCGTCGGGGTCACCGATGGTATAGCTGTTGACAACAACCCCGTAAAGGGCGCTTGAGGTTCTGGTGAGTATGCCATATACCGTGGAAACTACCGCAACCAAGAGCAGAACGCCGATAATGGCAAACCATTTGTAATAACACCAGAAATAAGCCAGCTTTTTTTTCAGGGGCTGGTTTTTTATCTTTTCCCGTTCTTCTCTAAATTCATCCATTACAGCCATATTTATGTCCGCCTTTTTGTGAAAAATTGATATGTTCTATCATAAAGGGAGTTTGGCGGGTTGTCAAGGTACGGAAACTCAATATGGCAGCAGTGTAGGAAGTGCATCTAAATCCCACGCCAAGAAGCACAAAATTTCATGCTGTGCATTGCAGGTAACAGGTAAATTTTTGAGAAAGGTCTTGTTTGTGATGCAGCGTAATCTTACCGAGCAGGCAGATGGCATACGGGAGAAGATAGAACAGTTAACTGCTTCTTTGACAGCAACATTGTTCTCAATGGACTTGATGCCCTGGGCAGGGTTTCACTTCATGGACAAATTCGCAAACTCAAGTCACAAGGAAAAACGATTGTTTTGGCAATTCACGATATGGCAGAAGTGGAAAACTTATGTGACCGCATTGCAATTCCCTGCTTAATGAGTTGAAGCAAAAAAAATTCATATATTGGATATACGAAGTAAGTCCCTCTTAGTTACCTGCTATATCGTTCCGCTTATTTTCTTTCTTCTTATGGGCGGTATTTTTACTTCCGTTATGCCGGAAATGGGAAGTACGCTAATACAATCCATGATTGTAATGAGTGTTTCAATGGGGGCATTTATCGGATTACCGCCGTCGTTGATTGAAACTTACGGAAGTGACATAAAAAAAGTTTATAAAGCAAACGGAGTGCCTGTCTATTTAGGACTTGTTACAATGTTCCTTTCGGCATTTGTTCATTTGATGATTACCTGTATTGTGATAGTGCTGCTTGCCCCTATTCTGTTTGAAGCAACTTTGCCGATACAACTTCCGTTTTTCTTTCTTGCACTTGCTATATACATTATTGTGTCGTTAAGCATTGGAAGTGTTTTAGGACTGACGGTAAAAAATCAAGCGAAACTGACGATGATAGCACAATTAGTGTTTTTGCCCTCAATTATGCTTTCGGGAATTATGTTTCCCATTGAGTTTCTACCCGATTTTTTGGAAACGATTGGACTGATTTTTCCGCTATATTAAATTTGTGCTGTGAAATAGGTTTTACTATGCTATACTATCAGCAATAGGAGGTGAAAACCTTGAAAAAAATCACATTCACCGCAAAACAGGTCGGTGAACGAGTAAGGGGACGCCGAACAGGCTTAAACCTTACAATGCCCGAACTTGGTAAGCGTACCGGAGTAAACAAATCTACCATTCTTCTGTGGTAAAGGGCGAACCACACCAACAACTGCTCACTACATTCACCGGAATAAGTGACTCGATTACTTTACGCCGCAAATGAAGATTGTATAAATACATAGGGGAAACAGTGATGAATACTATAATAAAAATAGTTTTGGATGGTTTCAATAAGGGGATTGGAATTGCAGGGTCCTGCATAACGATTTGTGATTATTTGCAAAAAAGGAGTAATACCCATGCAGAGGAAACAAAAAGGGCTATACGGGAGAAAGCAAAAGAGGCGTATGATTCTTATTGCGAATACCGCAAATTCAGAGAAGATGATATAGGTGTGCCTGTTAAAGAGGACATCCTTGGTTATTGGGAGTCCTGCCTGTGTCGCAACATTCTTCCCAGTGCGGAAGATATGGTTTCCTTAAATATTGCAAGCAAAGAAGAAGCGGATATTTTATTTTTACGCTTGCTGAAAGCATGGATGGAAATTCCGGATTTTACGGGGTGGCTGCATGATGTACTGACTCAGTTTAAACTGGAAGAATTATTGGCGGCGGTTATGTCTTTGCAGCAAAACATAAAAAGTATTTCAGGACTGACAAAGGAATTAAGACAACAGGATATCAGTGATATAGCAGTTCTCATTTCACCGGAACGTATAGAGAAAGCAAAGCGCGCATGTAGTGATTTGGACAGGAAACATTATTACATGGTGGATGTCCGGTTTGAAACGATGCTCAGGGTAATCAGTGCAAAACAGGATGTTCCGTATGGGAATGCCGTTCAAAGGGTAATGGAGCTGACAGAGGAGGGTTATCACGTTATCATTACCGGAAACGGAGGGTTCGGGAAGACAAGCCTGATGATGCGGGCGGCCGTACAGTGGGCGTCCGAAGGAAGAATAGCAGTCTGGCTTTCTTTGTCGGACAAGGAAGATATCACCCCGCGGAAGGCCAAGGCTTTTTGGAACTGCCTGACGGCAGCCGTACCTGCCGGGCAAAGGGTATTGGTATGCATAGATAATCCTTACGGGGACAGGGATTCTTTTTCAAACTTACAGAACAATTGTCCCGACAGCGATACGATACAGCTTGTTATGGCAGAGAGGGCTAACAGGCTCACCCTGCTTACCGACAATGGGAAGGATAGTTTATTGCATTGGTTTGACAATGCCCGGATGGTTGTGCTGCAGGGCTTAAACCAATTTGTGCCTACTGTCAGCCGAAAGGATTATGAATTCCGGCAGTTTCCGGATACACAGGTAAGAAGAAAAAAGATACTGGAAAAATGCATCGGTTTTTTTGTGAAAGAAGGAATTATCAAAGAAAGGGACAAACATGAGATTATCCGGGGAATATTTGATGCATATAGTAAGCCGAATGTCAGCACGGTGGAACTGATTTACCGTACGCTTTTTGCAGTGAGAAAAAAGGCTTCAAAGTCCGGTAATATAATCCTGGATTGGGAGGAATGGGGAAGTCTGATAGAAGAGGAATTTGGAAAAGGCAAATCTTACATGCAGACAGAACTCTATGGGGTGATTGCGGCGTTAAGTGTATTTAAAATGCAGACACCCATTTCCTTGTTTTCTAAATATTTTGAACTGAATGAAAAAAAGCTTCGTAGTTTTTTGAAAGAAAGGTTTATGCAGCATCACAGAGAACCTGTCAGAATACAAAATGATGCTTTGTTGCCTAAGCATGATGTAATTGCGGAACTGTTTTTTCTTTTTCAGGATGAAAATAAGCTTTCCAAAGAAGAATCCTGCATCAACACTATTATACGCAATCTTCTGCAATGCATGAATGAAGATGAGACAGAACATTTTCTTACGCATATGGGAAAGAAAAATGAGTTTCAGGAAAGGAAAAAACATTATCTTAAAAAGATTGCATACAGGGATTATATGGATACAATATATGACCGTGTGCAAAAGCATACCTGTAATCTGTCTGATACAGGACGGGCGTATTTGTGTCTGGGGTATCTGTGGTCCGACGCTCCCGAAGATACTTCCGGAGCGCATGTTTCGGTAAATGACGTTCTAAATGAAATTGCTCCCTGCATAGACGGCACCAAAGTGATGGCAGTGCTTTATACAGAGTGGGGGATTTGGGCAAGGAATGCGGGAGATAATGTCCTTGCCGAAGAAAAGTACAAAAGTGTTGTGGACAGTTATCCTAAGGATGTACAGTCCCGGACCGAATTGGGAAAGCTGATTGCGACGCAAAAGGGTCGTGAGAAGGAAGCGGAAGAATTGTTTC
Source organism: uncultured Lachnospiraceae bacterium (assembly GCA_910577105.1). GTDB lineage: Bacteria > Bacillota > Clostridia > Lachnospirales > Lachnospiraceae > Acetatifactor. Next base: position 21,255 of record CAJTMB010000006.1, read on the forward strand.
GGAAAGTTATAGAAATTGATAAAAAAAATATACAGTCCAGAACAGAACTGGGAAAACTGATTTCCAAACAGAAGGGTCGTCAAAAGGAAGCAGAAGAAATATTTCGCAAGGCGCTTGATATTGACGAGGAAAATCTGCATCCTCATACCGAGTTGGGCATCTTGCTTTCCAGACAGGGGCGTGTAAAAGAAGCGGAAGAAGTTTTTCGGCAGGCAATGCAGATTAATTCCCGGCATGTTCATTCCCGGACGGAACTGGGAAAACTGCTTACCAGGCAAAAAGGGCGTGAAAAGGAAGCGGAAGAGGCCCTTGAGGAAGCATTAAATATAGACCCGGAGGATATATATGCCCTGAAAGCATTGGCAAGATTATATAAACGCTGCAACAGGAAAAAAGAGGTAGCGGCATTATATCGGAAGGTGGAGCAGATACAATCCCGGAAACCGAGACGGACAAGTTGACCGGATTTGGAATCATAAAATTGTGTAAAAAAAGAATTGACTCCTACGCAGCGTAATGGTTTATGCTGAAATTACCACGAAGGAGGGAATCCGTATGATGACGGTGAAGGAAGTAAGCAGATTGACGGGAGTGAGTATACGCACCCTGCAATATTATGACAAAATCGGTTTGTTGAACCCCGCGGAATATACACAGGCCGGTTACAGGCTGTATGACGATACGGCGCTGGAAAAGCTGCAGCAGATTCATCTGTTGACGCTAAAGAAGGAACATCTGGAAAATCTGATTCATCTTGCCCGTGGAATAAAAATGACAGGAGTAATAAATATGGATTTTTCAGCTTTTGATACAAGTAAAATTGACGAATACGCAGCCCGTGCCAAAAAACTCTGGGGAACCACAAGGGAATACCATGAGTATGAAGAGAAAGCCAAGGGCAGGACTGCCGAATGCCAAAACAGCATCAATATGCAGTTGATGAATATTTTTGCAGAGTTTGGCAGAATCCGGGACGAGGAACCGGCGTCTGAAAAGGCGCAGGGTCTTGTGAAAAAGCTACAGGATTTCATTACAAAACATTATTACACATGTTCCGACGAAATTCTTGCAGACCTTGGCAAAATGTATGCGGAAGGCGGAGAATTTACCGCAAATATTGATAAGGCGGGCGGAACCGGAACGGCAGAGTTTGTAAACAGGGCAATATCCGTTTACAAAGCTTGAGCCGAATGTGAGTACAACAAAGATTTAGGAACAAAGCAAGAGTATAAATTCCAAAAACAAAGGGAGGATACTCTTGCTTTCTTTTCAAATATGTACTATCATATTTTTATAACCTGTCCGATTGAAAGGTAGGATGCGGACAGAGAATCTGGATAAGGGTAGGTAAGAGAATGAGCGATACTTATGTAGAATGTCTGGTGAAAAGGGAGTCCTCTACTTTCGGTAAACTTGCCAGGATTGTATTGGTTATGATTACTGTGGTTTTCGGTATTCTTACGTTCTTGGGATTTGTGTTGGCGCTGTTTGTGGCTTTGGCTGCGGGATTCGGCGCTTATTTTGTTTATCTGCATACGGATGTGGAATATGAATATCTGTATCTGGATAAGGAACTGAGTGTGGACAAGATTTTAGCCAAAACCAAAAGAAAAAGGGTAGCTACGTTTGAAATGGAACGTATGGAAGTCCTTGCCCCCATTAAGTCTTACCATTTGGACAATTACCGGAACCGTACGGGAAAGGCAGTGGATTACAGCATAGGAAGGGAAGAAGAGCCGGATGGGCGCTATGTGATGTATTTTGACGGCAACCAGAAGATTCTGCTCAGTCCCAGCGAGGAACTGATTAAAGCAATCAAAAACGCAGCACCCAGAAAAGTGTTTACCGAATAATATTGACATTGTAAATTAAGTCTGCTAAACTGAACAATTATTTTTATCTTTTTCAATCTAATGGATTACACACAAGGAGGAAAGTATGGGACAGATTATAGGTGAAGGAATTACATTTGATGACGTGCTTTTGGTACCGGGCTATTCCAATGTAATTCCCAATCAGGTTGACCTGACAACATGGCTGACCAAAAGAATCAGGTTGAACATACCCATGATGAGTGCGGGGATGGATACGGTTACGGAACACCGTATGGCAATCGCCATGGCACGTCAGGGAGGAATCGGCATTATTCACAAAAACATGTCCATTGAAGCGCAGGCAGAAGAGGTGGATAAGGTAAAGCGTTCGGAAAACGGCGTTATCACTGACCCTTTTTCCCTGTCCCCGGAGCATACACTGGCAGATGCAGATGCGCTTATGGCAAAGTTCAGGATTTCCGGCGTGCCTGTTACGGAGGGACGCAGACTGGTCGGCATTATCACAAACCGTGACCTTAAATTTGAAACAGACTTTACCAAAAAAATCAAAGAGTCCATGACAAGCGAAGGACTTATCACGGCTCAGGAAGGCATTACGCTTGAGGAGGCAAAGCAGATTCTTGCCAAGGCAAGGAAAGAGAAGCTTCCCATAGTGGACAAGGATTATAATTTAAAAGGACTTATTACCATTAAAGATATTGAAAAAACCATCAAATATCCGTTGGCGGCAAAAGACGCGCAGGGAAGGCTTTTGTGCGGTGCAGGCGTGGGCATTACAGCCAATGTGCTGGAACGTGTAGGAGCGCTGGTGGATGCCAAAGTGGATGTGATTGTGCTGGATTCCGCTCATGGGCACTCTGAAAACGTGCTGAAAAGCCTTAGAATGATTAAAGAGAAATTCCCCGATTTGCAGGTTGTGGCAGGCAATGTGGCGACCGGTGAGGGCACGAAAGCGTTGATTGAAGCAGGAGCGGATGCGGTTAAGGTGGGTATCGGACCCGGCTCCATCTGTACTACCCGTGTGGTGGCAGGAATCGGTGTTCCCCAGATTTCGGCGATTATGGATGCTTATGCAGTGGCAAAGGAATATGGCGTTCCCATTATTGCAGACGGCGGCATTAAGTATTCCGGTGATATGACAAAAGCGATTGCGGCAGGCGGTAATGTCTGCATGATGGGTTCCATTTTTGCGGGATGTGATGAAAGCCCGGGAACTTTTGAACTTTTTCAGGGAAGAAAATATAAAGTATACCGCGGCATGGGTTCCATTGCGGCTATGGAAAACGGAAGCAAGGACCGTTATTTCCAGTCCGACGCCAAGAAACTGGTGCCGGAAGGCGTGGAAGGACGTGTCGCATATAAGGGTACGGTGGAAGATACTGTATTTCAGCTTATGGGCGGCCTGCGTGCCGGTATGGGCTATTGTGGGACAGCCACGGTGGAAGAGTTAAAACAAAACGGCAGGTTTATCAAGATTTCTGCCGCTTCCTTAAAAGAGAGCCATCCTCACGATATCCATATCACCAAAGAAGCGCCGAATTACAGTGTGGATGAGTAGGATAGGAAACGAGGCAGAGAGTGGGGAGCAATATAAGGGATGGAAAAGAAAGTGCACAGGTATTTTCTTATGAAGGCCTGATAGACAGGGAAGCCTTACAGCATCTGCAGGATGATTTCTGCGGTGTGGCGGGACTGTGTGCTTACTGCGTTGATGCAGAAGGAAAAGAACTTACAACTGTCTCCGGCAATGCGGTTGACCGGATGCTGATACTGGAACATATTTCAAAGGATGAAATTATGCAGGCGGTTTCCAGGGTAGAGGAAGGCTCCCTGGAGGAACTGGCCGTTGAAGATACCGGCGCCTGCAACCTGAAGATGGCGGTAATGTCCATCAGGCTTCAGGGAAAAACAGCAATAGTCTGGGTGGTTTTCGGCATTCTTTCAGATGTGGAAGCAAGTCAGGGAAGGGGCATTCTGCTGTCGGGGTTTCAGTGTGCATTGACGGAAAGGGAGTTTTACAAGGCTTTGGATTTGCTGAGGGAAGGCAGCCAGATTTTATTAAAAAACCGGTTTTCCTGTGTCAGTGCAAAAGCCGAGAGCTTAAGAAACCATTATTCAGCGATTGAACTGCAGGATTCGCTGAACCGTACGGAAGCCATGAAAGAAATTGTAGAACTTCTGGACAGCAATGAGCCGGAAGGCTTTGTAATGGAAAAAATGCTCAAGGTAGTGGGAGAACAGCTGCAGGTTACGACTTGTTATATCTGCCGGCTTTATGCGGAAACGAAAACAGCCGATATTGCAGGGTACTGGTGCCACAAGGGCACTGTACCGGCGTTTGACAGGACGCAGAAACTGGATGCGGAGCCTGTGCTGTTTTCCGAAAAGCCGGTTATCATGTCATCGGATGCAATGGATTCCGATGAGGCGGCAAAAAAATGGCGGGAATCCGCTGTGCGGGCATTTGTGGTGTTTCCGCTTATCAAAAGTGAAGATGTCCATTTGTGTCTGGCAATCAACCAGAAGGGGAGAAACCGCATCTGGTCGGTGGAAGACATTAAGTTTATTGCGGATGCGGTTAAGATACTGCAAAGCATATTAACCAAACGTATGCAAAAAAGCTCATTGGCAAAATCCCATGCCGCACTGGAAGCTGTTCTGGACAATACAGGCTGTTGCATTTATGTAAAGGATGCAGTAACCGGAAAAGTACTGTTTGCAAACCGCAGGCTGAAAAATATGTTTGCAAAGGAATTGAAGAACGGTGCATTTGAAAGGCTGCTGGAGCAGGGAACCACACAATATAAACGCGGCGGGGCTTATGAACTGTATCATATGGACAGGGAGCGCTGGTATGACCTGCTGTATACGGAGATTTTATGGGTTGACGGCAAAAAGGCATATCTATATTCCCTGTATGACATTACGGAGAAAAAGAACTATCAGAAAAAAATAGAACAGCAGGTATATACGGATTTCCTGACAGGACTTTACAACCGTGTTTGCTGTGAAAGAGATTTGGCATGGTATGTGGATGATGCCAAAAAGCGGGGTGTGCAGGGAGGACTGTTATATCTTGATTTGGATGATTTTAAACACATTAATGACGGACTGGGACATCAGTACGGGGATGTGCTGCTGAAGTCCATATCCAATGCTTTATCCGGTATAGATGGAATTACAACAACCTGTTACCGGGTAGGCGGTGATGAGTTTGTTATTGTGATTCCGCCGGAATGTTACCAGCAGTTTGAAAATATCATTGAGCAGATTAGAATCATATTCGCAAAACCATGGTTTCTCAAGGATGCAGACTATTACTGCACGATGAGCATGGGGATTGTCACTTTCCCGGATGATGGGGAGAGTGTCCAGGAGTTGATTAAAAAAGCGGATATTGCCATGTATGATGCAAAGAAAACCGGAAAAAACAGGATTTCCAGATATTCAGACAGTCTGGGAGTGTATTCGGGAAAACGCCTTGACATGGAAAAAAATATGCGCGACGCTGCAATGTCAGGTTACAGTGAGTTTATGATTTACTATCAGCCCGTGATAGATATTTCCAAGCCGGGTACGCCCTGTACGGGTGCGGAAGCCCTGATACGCTGGAACAGTTCAGAACTTGGCTTCGTTCCGCCTGCAGAGTTTATCCCGCTTGCCGAGTACTTAGGATTGATTAACCCGATTGGCAACTATGTGCTCACGGAAGCATGCAAGGAATGTAAAAAATGGAATGATAACGGCTATCCCGGGTATAAGGTAAATGTCAATCTGTCGGTGGTTCAGCTTCTGCAAGTGGATATTGTGGAAACAGTGGAGCGGGCTGTGAAGGAAACCGGGATAAAACCTGCCAACCTTACTTTGGAGGTAACGGAAAGCCTTGCCATTAACGACATGGGCAGGATGAAGGAAATCTTGTCAAAAATAAAGGAATTGGGCGTGCGGATTGCACTGGATGATTTTGGCACGGGATATTCATCTTTAAACCATATCAGGGAAATTCCCTTTGACGTGATTAAGGTGGACCAGAGTTTTGTGAAGGATTTGGCAGAGGACGCCTATTCACAATCCTTTATAAAAATGGTGGCGGAACTTGCGGAGACCATCGGCGTGAGCATATGTGTGGAGGGTATTGAGACACAGGAGCAGTATAAGGTACTGGAAGGTATGAAAGTAAGAATGGTACAGGGTTATTACTTTGATAAACCAATGCCGCAGAGGGATTTTGAATCCAAATATGCCCAAGGTGCGCTCCTGTCCGTAGTAGAAGAGGAAAAAACTCCGGATTTTGAGAAAATCAGCTAAAATTGGCTTGAAATACCGTGCAGAATCATGTAGTATGAATGCATAGCTGCATGACTGGCGGAGGACAGTAAATACTGTTGTGGGATTACCCACAGGGAGTGCAGTGGTATAAAGGAATGCCGGCCGCCTGGGCGAACACGATGAGTGCCGCTCAGGCGGTTTTTGATTACTAGGAGGAAAAAGGATGAACATGTTATCACTGGAGCAGGAACTGAAGCAAAACAGCTATCCCGGCAGGGGGATTGTAATTGGCAGGACTGCGGACGGCAGCAAGGCCGTAACTGCATACTTTATCATGGGCCGCAGTGTAAACAGCAGAAACCGTGTTTTTGTGGAGGAAGGGGAAGGCATCCGCACCGAGGCGTTTGATGCTTCCAAACTGGAAGACCCCAGCCTTATTATTTATGCGCCGGTAAGGGTATCGGGAAACAGGACGATTGTGACCAACGGGGACCAGACGGATACTGTGTATGAAGGCATGGAAAAGGGGCTTACCTTTGAACAGTCTTTAAGAAGCAGGGAGTTTGAGCCTGACGCACCCAACTATACGCCGCGTATTTCGGGGATTTTGTACGTGGAGAATGGCAGTTACCGTTATGAGATGTCTATTTTAAAAAGCAATAACGGGGATGCCGGTTCCTGCAGCCGTTTTACTTTTTCCTATGAAAATCCCAAGGCAGGGGAGGGACATTTCATCCATACATATATGCATGACGGAACACCTCTTCCCAGCTTTGAAGGGGAGCCTAAGCTTGTTTCCATTCCGGATGACATGGATGCGTTTGCAGGCATGCTGTGGGACAGCCTGAATGAAGAAAATAAAGTATCCCTTTTTGTACGGTATATTGATATTGCAACAGGGGAATGCAGGACAAAGATTATTAATAAGAATCAGAAATAAAAGGAGAAAAGAGGATAACCATGAATGAGATAGAATTGAAATATGGATGCAACCCTAACCAGAAGCCTTCCAGGATTTTTATGGAGGATGGAAGCAGTCTGCCGGTTACGGTGTTAAACGGAAAGCCGGGATATATTAATTTTTTGGATGCTTTTAACGGCTGGCAGCTTGTAAAGGAATTGAAGGAGGCGACCGGGCTTCCCGCAGCAGCGTCATTTAAACATGTATCCCCTGCGGGCGCCGCAGTGGGACTGCCACTTACGGAAACGCTGGCAAAAATATACTGGGTGGATGATTTGGGAGAGCTTTCTCCGTTGGCGTGCGCTTATGCAAGGGCGCGCGGCGCTGACAGGATGTCTTCCTTCGGAGACTTCATTGCCCTTTCGGATATCTGTGACGAAGATACGGCACGGCTTATCAAGAGGGAGGTTTCCGACGGCGTTATTGCTCCCGGTTATACGGAAAAAGCGCTGGAGTTGTTAAAAGCGAAAAAGAAGGGCGCTTACAATATCATTCAGATGGATGCAAATTATAGGCCGGCAGCCATCGAGAGAAAACAGGTATACGGCATTACTTTTGAACAAGGCAGAAATGAACTGGATATCAATGAAGAGCTGCTGGGCAATGTGGTAACGAAGAACAAGGATATTCCGGCACAGGCGCTTATGGATATGAAAATTGCATTGATTACGCTGAAATATACCCAGAGCAATTCTGTCTGCTATGTCAAGGACGGGCAGGCAATCGGTATCGGTGCGGGACAGCAGTCACGCGTACACTGTACCCGCCTTGCAGGGCAGAAGGCGGACAACTGGTTTTTACGCCAGTCACCACAGGTGCTGTCTTTACAGTTTACTGACAGCTTAGGCAGGGCTGACAGGGATAATGCCATTGACAATTATATCGGTGAAGAGTATATGGACGTGCTGGCGGAAGGCGCATGGCAGAGAGTGTTTAAGGTAAAACCTCCTGTGTTTACGGCAGAGGAAAAGAGGGCGTGGCTGGACGGCATGAAGGATGTGACCCTTGGTTCCGATGCTTTCTTCCCGTTTTCCGATAATGTGGAGCGTGCGCGTAAGAGCGGCGTGAAATATATTGCACAGCCGGGAGGCTCAGTCAGGGACGACCTTGTGATTGAGTGCTGTGACAAATACGACATGGCAATGGCATTTACCGGTATAAGATTATTCCACCATTAATATAGATTGCAGGGGGGATTTATGACATTAAAAGATTTGGAGAGGTTCCACAGTATAACCATACAGTGCCATGATAACCCGGATGCGGATGCGTTGGCATCGGGGTATGGACTGTATTGTTATTTCAGGCAAAAAGGGAAAGACGTGAGACTGGTATACAGCGGCAAAAACAGGATACAGAAGTCCAACCTTTGCCTGATGGTGGAAAAACTTGGGCTGCCGGTGGAGTATGTGGAACCGGGAAAACCGGAGCATAAGCATATGGAAGGACTCCTGCTTACTGTCGACTGCCAGTACGGGGCAGGCAATGTGACGGGGCTTACAGGGGATGAAATTGCCATCATAGACCATCATCAGGTGGAAAACGGTGATGTGGCGCTTAGTATTATCCAGCCGCATCTCGGAAGCTGTTCCACTCTTGTGTGGAAGCTTTTGACGGATGAAGGATTTGAGATTGGGGACGAAAACGGTCTTGGTACAGCATTGTACTATGGATTGTATACGGATACGAACCAATTTACTGAAGTTTACAATCCTCTTGACATGGATATGCGCGAGGCGCTTCCCTTTGACAAAAGCCTGATTACCCTGTTCCGTAACTCCAATCTGTCGTTAAAGGAACTGGAGATAGCAGGAATTGCCATGATTCGTTACAGTTACAACGATGATTATGAGTTTGCGGTTATTAAGGCACAACCCTGCGACCCCAATATTTTAGGGCTTATCAGTGACTTCTTACTGCAGGTGGATAAGATAAAGACTTGTGCAGTGTTTAATGAAGTAAACGACGGATATAAGCTTTCCGTTAGAAGCTGTATCAAGGAAGTGAATGCCAGTGAACTGGCAGCCTACCTGACAGAGGGCATCGGCTCCGGCGGCGGACATTACGAAAAGGCCGGCGGATTCATTAGCATGAAGCTTTACGAGGAAAAGTACCCGACCTTACACGCGGAGGGGTATTTTAATAACAGGATGACACAGTATTTTGACAGCTTTGAGATTATTTATGCCAGGGACTACAAGGCAGACACGGCAGGTATGAAACGTTACCGCAAGAAAAACCTTCCTGTGGGTTTTGTAAAAGCGGATGAAGTGTTGGAAACGGGAACCCCGATTACCATCCGTACCCTGGAGGGGGATATTGAAATAACTGTGGAAGAAGACCTTTACATTATTATTGGCGTCAAGGGTGAGGTATACCCGAACCGCAAGGAAAAATTTGAAAAATCTTACCTGAAACTTGACAAAAAGTACGATTATAATGACTGCCATATTAAAAAAGAATATGTTCCCATTATCAAAAACAGACTGGATGGCAGGGACATGGTTTTGACCGATTATGCACATGTATGTGTGCCTACAGGAGAAGTAGACATCTTTGCAAAACCTCTTACGAAGGGAGTGAAGGTGTTTACGGCATGGGACAAGGAAAAGTATATGCTGGGCAGACCGGGGGATTATCTTGCAGTCAGGTGCAATGATTTGTCGGATGTCTATGTGGTGGAGCATGATATTTTTTTGAAAACTTATGATGGGATATCGGAGCAATAAGGAAAAGGTGGGAAATGGCGGATAAATATTATTATGATGCTTTTATCAGTTACAGGCACACGGAGTTGGATAAATTTGTGGCGGAAAACCTCCATAAGCAGATGGAGGCTTTTCGCCTGCCCAAACATGCTACGGTAAAACATAGCGGGAGAGACAGGATTAGCAGGGTATTTCGGGACAAGGACGAGCTGCCGCTCACAAACAATCTGGAAGACCCCATTATGAAGGCACTTCACAATTCGGAATTTTTGATTGTGATATGCTCCCCCAGGCTTAGGGAATCCTTGTGGTGCAAAAAGGAAATAGAAACCTTTATCAGCGTTCACGGCAGGGAAAAAGTGTTTGCCGTTTTGATTGAAGGGGAGCCGGAAGAGTCTTTTCCGGACGCGCTTTTATATACTGAGGAAACCATAGAACATCCTGACGGCACGGTGGAAACAGTGAAAAAACCCATGGAGCCCCTTGCGGCGGATGTACGTGGAAAAAACAAGCGCGAGATGCTAAAAGCCATGCGGACGGAGATATTGCGTCTTCTGGCACCCATGTTCTCCGTCAGTTTTGATGATTTGCGACAGAGGCACAGGGAGAGAAGGATGAAGCGTATCCTGGCAGCCACCGTTTTCGGTGCCCTGATATGCTTTTTATTCGGTACGGTGAGTACGGTCATGGCACTCAGAATCCAGAGACAAAAGGAACAACTTCAGGCACAAAGAGCGGAGATTCAGGTGCAGAGTGCCGAAATACAACTTCGAAACAGCAGGCTTTTGGAACAGCAGGCACTGAATCTTGCGGAGGAGTCTGCCAGGAAACTGGCGGAAGGAGACCGGATTGGCGCTGTGGAGACTGCCTATCAGGCGCTTACGGAATATAAAGGCAATCCAATGCCCTATACGGCAGAGGCGCAGCTTGCACTGACGGAAAGCCTGTATGTGTACGACTCCGGAAAAAATATCAAGGCGATGTATCAGATGGAAACAGCCGGTGTGATAAATTATATGCTTTGCTCTGCGGACGGAAAGACATTAATTACCTATGATGATTCCGATTATATTACGATTTGGGATATTGGGACGGGAATTATGATAGATGAGATTTCCCAGCATATTTCTTCCAACGGTATTGTATTTTTGGATAATGACAGAATTGCATTTTGCGGTGATTCTGTAAAAATATACAGTATTTCCGAAAAGGCTGTGACGGATACACTGGATGTAGAAGTGACAGGAGAGATTTACTCAGATTATCAGGGAAGGTATCTGCTGGTAAAGACGTGGACGGGCTTTTGTATTTATGATGCAGTTTCTTTGGAGGAACTGTTTGTGTATGAAACGGAGGAAGAAAGCGCAAGACTTAGCGATTTTGTTTTTTGCAGGGATGGAGATTTCTTTCTGTTTCTGGAAACGCCGGAAAGAGGCAGGGAAAAATTGTGTTTTTTTGATTGTGCTTCCAACTCTGTTTCAGGTTTCATACAAGTGCCAAATTATGTATTAACTGATGTGGAGTATAAAGATGGTACAGCGTATGTACTTTTGAACTTTATTGGAGAAAATATATCGAACAATGAAGCGCTGATGATTGCCTGTAATCCAGAAACGCTGGAAATAAGATGGAAACAAGTGTTTGAGGATTGCTTCGGAAGCGGTTTATACAGGTCATATGCGGAAGAGAGTGATAAATTGCTGCTGGTAGCTTCTGTTGAACTCAGACTTATTAATGAAAAAAACGGGACGGAATATGCGAGGTTTCCTTTGGGAAGCAGTGTGGTAGGAGGAGCCTCGATGGGAGACACGGATAAATATATTATTTTTACCAGAGATGGCAGGTATCATTATATTGATGTTGAAAATAAAGTGGATTTTCTGATGGATTACAGGTTTTTATGCCATTCCCAGAATGTTAAGGAATTTTGGCTGGCAGACGGTGCTTTTCTGGTATTGCCTCTTCAGGATAACAAGATAACATGTTACCGTTACAGCAAGAAAGAGGATTTGGTAAAAAATGATGACGTACTTATCATACCGGAGACGGAAGGTTTATCCTTTTCAGAAGCACAAACATATGCACAGGAAAAGAATCTGTCAAGTGCAGAAATGATAAGTTATATTTTCTTTAATCCCGATAAAAGCCTGACTTTTGTGTATTCTAAAAACGGCACACTGGATATTTATGAAACCTCTGACATGAGTTTAAAGAACAGCCTGACAGGACTTGGGGAAGAGATTACAGAGTATTTGGGGATGGATGCATCCGGCAACCTGTACTTGAAAGGCATCGGCCACGGCTACATGCTGAACCCGGACTTGAAACTGATTGGAGTGATTGAAAACCTCGCGGCGGTGGAAGAAGGGGGCAGCAAGCTGTATTTGCAGCCCGACAGTAGCAGCCAGTATGAGAGTCCCGTTTATACGCTGGAAGAACTGCTTGCTAAGGCTGAGGCATTTGTGATAAGATAAAACATAGGTGTGCAATAAATGGGAAAGGGCATAGAATTATGAGTGAAGTGGAAAGCAGGAATTTCATTGAACAGATTATTGACAAGGATTTGGCAGAGGGTGTTTATGATACCGTCCATACCCGTTTTCCTCCGGAGCCGAACGGTTACCTGCATATCGGTCATGCAAAAAGTATCCTGTTAAACTATGGGCTGGCACAAGAATACGGCGGCAAGTTCAACATGCGTTTTGACGATACCAACCCGACCAAGGAAAAAGAAGAGTTTGTGGAGTCCATTAAGGAAGATATTGCGTGGCTGGGGGCGGACTGGGAAGACAGATTGTTTTTTGCTTCCAATTACTTTGATGATATGTATGAAGCGGCAGTAAAGCTGATTAAAAAGGGAAAGGCATATGTTTCGGATTTGTCTGCCGAAGAAATCAGAGAGTACCGTGGTACCCTGACGGAAGCCGGAAAAGAAGACCCTTATGCAAAAAGAAGCATAGAGGAGAGCTTAAGGCTGTTTGAGGACATGAAAGAGGGCAGGTTTGAGGACGGCGAAAAAGTGCTTCGTGCCCGGATTGACATGGCATCTCCCAATATCAACATGCGGGACCCTGTTATTTACCGTGTGGCGCATATGCACCATCACAATACAGGGGATAAGTGGTGTATTTACCCGATGTATGATTTTGCGCATCCGATTGAGGATGCGATAGAGGGAATTACCCATTCCATCTGTACTTTGGAATTTGAAGACCACAGGCCGCTTTATGACTGGGTGGTGCGTGAACTGGAATATCCCCATCCGCCGAAACAGATTGAGTTTGCAAAATTATATCTGACCAATGTGGTGACAGGTAAAAGATATATCAAGAAACTGGTGGAAGAGGGTATTGTGGATGGCTGGGACGACCCGAGGCTGGTGTCCATTGCGGCTCTTCGCAGACGCGGTTTTACGCCGGAATCCATCAAAAAGTTTGTGGAATTGTGCGGCGTTTCCAAGGCTAATTCTTCCGTGGATTATGCGATGTTGGAATATTGCATCCGGGAGGACTTAAAGCTAAAGTGCCCCCGCATGATGGCTGTGTTAAATCCGGTAAAACTGATAATTGACAATTATCCCGAAGACCAGGTTGAGTTGTTGTCCGCTCCGAATAATCTGGAAAACGAAGCGCTTGGCAGCAGACAGATACCTTTCGGAAAAGAATTATACATTGAAAGGGAGGACTTTATGGAAGAGCCTCCAAAGAAGTATTTCCGGCTATTTCCCGGCAATGAAGTGCGGCTTATGAATGCCTATTTTGTGAAATGTACCGGTTGTGTAAAGGATGAAAACGGAAAGGTTACGGAAGTGCATTGCACTTATGACGCCGCTTCACGGGGAGGCAACAGTCCGGATGGGAGAAAGGTGAAGGGAACCATCCACTGGGTGCCGGTAAAAGAAGCCATAAAAGCAGAAGTCAGGCTGTATGAGAATATCATAGATGAAGAAAAAGGGGTATACAATGAAGACGGAAGCCTGAATCTGAACCCAAATTCTTTAACGGTGTTAAAAGAGTGTTATCTGGAACCCTCTTTTGCGGACGCCAAAGCGTATGACAGGTTCCAGTTTGTAAGAAACGGATTTTTCTGTGTGGATGCCAATGCGTTTGGGGTATCGGCAGGTTCACCTGACGATAATTTAGTTTTTAATCGGATTGTATCTTTAAAAAGTTCATTTGTTTTGCCGAAGAAGGAGGATTAACCATGTCAAATTTGTTGTCGGGACTTTCAAAATTGGGGCTGGGTGCGCTGGAAGACGCCAAGATATTTGAGGAACCAAAGGATGATAAGGCTGTAAATAAGGGAAAGGGCGCCGAGGTACCTGAGATACAGGAAAAGGATTTGCTGCTTGAACGTACCTTTGAGTGTCCGGTCTGTGACAGTAAGATTACCAGCAAAATGATGAAAACAGGCAAGGCAAAGCTTTTACACACGGATTTGGATTTGCGTGCGGTATACGAGGGAATCGATGCACAGAAATATGATGTGATTTCCTGCCCGGTTTGCGGATTTACGGCTCTCAGCCGCTTTTTCAAGCCCATGCCTGCCGGACAGATTAAGCTGATAAAAGAAAATATCAGTAAAAATTTTCATGGGACACCGCATACGGGTGAAATATATACTTATGAAGAGGCAATGGAGCGTTATAAACTGGCTTTGGCCTGTGCCATTGTCAAGCAGGCAAGAAACAGTGAAAAGGCATATATCTGCCTGAAATCCGCATGGATTCTGAGAGGATGGCAGGAAGAACTTACCCAGAAAAATAACGATAAAGAAAAACTTGCCCAGTTGCAGGCAGAAGAAAAAGAATATCTGCAAAATGCATTGGAGGGATTCATTGCGGCAAAGGAATCCGAAAATTATCCGATTTGCGGTATGGATGAAATAACGGTGGATTATCTGATAGCTGTGCTGGCTTTCTGGCAAGGCAAGTTTGACGTTGCATCCAGGCTAATTGCTTCCATATTGACATCTCCTTCTGCCAGCGCCAGGGTAAAGGATAAGGCGAGGGAACTGAAGGATGCGTTGATGGCTGAACTGAAAAAGGGAAAGGAATAGCCGGCAATCATGTATGATATGGCCATAGAATTAAATACTGATGGGGCAAAGTGTCTGTATGAGCAGATATATGAGCACATTAGGGAGGAAATTAAAGGAGGGAGGCTGCTCTCGGGAGAGCGGCTTCCCTCTACGCGCGCTCTTGCAGAGTATCTGCAGGTATCGAGAACCACAGTGGATTTTGCCTATGGGCAGCTTTTGTCGGAAGGATATATAGAAGCAATTCCTTATAAAGGATATTTTGTGTGCCGCGTGGAAGAACTGCCGGAAGGAAATATGGCAGTCCTGATGGCTGAAAACCGGCTGCCGGAAGCGGAAGAGGAAGAATCAAATTTTTGCAACAGGAATATTTGCTATGATTTTTCTCCCAACGGGTTGGATATGAGCCTGTTTCCGTTTGGAGTCTGGAAAAAGATTACCAAAAATATACTAAACGACGGTAATAAAGAGTTATTTGCATTGGGAGAGGCACAGGGTGATTATGATTTGCGGCAGACTATCAGCAGATACCTGCATTCTGCAAGAGGAGTAAAGTGTACGCCGGAACAGATTGTGGTAGGGGCAGGGAATGATTATCTGCTGCTTCTTTTGGAAAAAATGCTGGGACGTCATGCGGGAGTTGCCATGGAAAATCCCACTTATAAAAGGGCATACAGAATTTTTCGCTCATTTGCCTATCATGTGGAAATAGTCGGTATGGATGAAAATGGCATGAATGTGGACGAACTGCAGAAAAAACAGGTAAAGGCAGCTTATGTGATGCCTTCCCACCAGTATCCAACAGGTGTAACCATGCCAATCGGAAGGCGGATGGAACTGTTGAAGTGGGCGGCAGAGGAGGAAGAGCGTTTCCTGATTGAGGATGACTATGACAGTGAATTCCGCTATAAGGGTAAGCCTATTCCGTCCCTGCAAGGGTCGGATGGAAACGGAAAAGTTATTTATATCGGGACTTTTTCAAAAGCCATTGCACCTGCCATCCGGGTAAGCTATATGGTACTCCCGCCGCTTTTGATGAGACGCTACCGTGAATGTTGCAGTTTTTATGCCTCCACAGTGTCCCGTATTGACCAGCGGATTTTGAATGAATTTATCCGAGACGGTTACTTTGAAAGGTATTTAAACAAAACTCGTAAGTTATACAGAGAAAAGCATGATATTTTGCTGCAGGAACTGAAACCTTTCCGAAAAAAATTTCAGGTTTCCGGGGAAAATGCAGGGCTTCATCTGGTCTTGACAAGCCGTGATAAAAAACATACGGAGGAGAATCTGATAGGAAGGGCGGCGGAATGTGGTGTGAAAGTATATGGGATGTCGGATGCCCTTATCGAAGAGGATGCCCAGGGATTTTTGGCAGAAAGGAAGCTTATTTTGGGATACGGAGGCTTAAAAACGGAAGAAATAAAGGACGGAATGGCAAAGCTAAAGCAGGCATGGTTATAAAACCAGCCTGCTTTTTTATGAGTAGAACGGTTTTTATTGTTCAGAAGATGACTCATCATCTTCATCAAAAAACTCTTCAACTTTTTCTTCAGCCTTTTTTGCTGTATCTGCGACCAGCGAGGAAAGTTTTTCAAAAGGTGCCTCTTCTTTGTCAGAGCTTTCAGCAGAAACGTCCGTATTCTCCCCGGAGGTATTGTCATGACTCAGAGGAACGTAGGAACGATTTGCTTCTGCATCATCAAGGTCTTCGCTGAAGTCATCGTAATCTTCATCATCGTCACCGTTAAACTCGACTGAAAATTTTTCCTTGTTTTGGAAGTAATAATAAATACCTGCGCAGGCTGCAGCGGCAGCGGCAGTAAAGAGTACAAACTTACCAAATTTTTTAGCCATCAGGTTACTCCTTTCATTTTACGGCAAATTATCTAATATAGACATTTTAATACTATTTTATGGAAAAAGAAAGGGATTATGTATAAAAATTTCATAAATCTTTCCAAGAATTTCCCTATTCCGCGTGGCGGTACCATGGCAGGCATTTGATTCCATAAAGGACCGTGTAAAAACGCTGGTACTTGGATACCGTACTTTGGTATCCTACGTACCACTGCGTTTTTACCCGAGTGGGAACGTGTCCTGTTGGAACAAATGCCTGCTATGGTACCGTCACGCGGAATAGGGAAATCCAGTCTGCTACAAAACGTTGCCCCGTAAAATTCGTTTTATTGCTTGAATGCCCCGGCGTTATGTGGTATATTTAAACTCTGACCGATTAGGTCAATTTTGAAAAGGACAGGCAGGAGCAGCGGCATGAACGGTAGGTTTTTTGATTTAAAAAAGGAAAAGCAGGACAGGATGATAAATGCTGCCTTGAAAATATTTGCCCTGCATGGCTACCGTCACGCCAGTACGGATGATATTGTGAAGGAAGCCGCTATCAGTAAGGGGCTTTTATTCCACTATTTTGGGAGCAAGCTGGGGGTATATACTTTTATATACGACTATAGCGTGAGATATATGACACTGGAACTGAAATCAGCGGTGTCGACTGCAGAAACGGATATGTTTGAAATTTTAAAACAAACGGAGCAGGCAAAATTACATGCACTAAGGGGATATCCTTACATGCAGCAGTTTTTGACCCGTTCTTTGAGTGAGGATGTGGGAGAAGCATTGATTGCGGTGGAAGATATGAGGAATGTTCTTACCGTAAATTATGAAAAACTGCAGGCACAGATGGATTTTTCTTTATTGCCGGCAGGCGTAGACGGTCAAAAGTTATGCAAGATGTTGGACTTTACCATAAAGGGACTGATGTCCGAGCGGTTTTTGGATGCCTCATTCCACCCGGACATGCTTTATCAGGAGATTGTAGGTTACATAGATATGGTAAAATATCTTACATATAAAGAAAATACACATTGAGTTATTTATTCATCTTGTATAAAGGGTCTGCGGGATATCCGCCCTTAAGTTTCTGCATGCCGCGCTGGATGGCGTCTTTTGAATTTTTCCAGTCGGCATCTTTATTGCGGTAATCAAACTTTTCTATCAGCCATGAAACGTCGTCGGAAAGCCGCGTTAAATTGGCGTGCATCAGACTGCAGAGCATGTCATAGAAAGCAGACTGTTCTTTTTCCGAAAGATTGGCTTCACCGGCTTCCAGTAAATCACCGAAATGGGTAAGGCAGAATCCTTTTCCGTTTTCTATTTTGGAGCGGAATGCGGCATCTTTTTTGTACATCACAAAAAAAGTATCCAGATAGCGCTCGAAATGTTCTTTATAATAGCTGCATATGTAACAGGACTCGTTCTTTTCTTTTACCCATACACTGACGGGATTGGCTGTGGGCGCATCCTTGCGGAACATGCCTCTTAAGGAGGCACGGCCGGGCGTGTAAGCCTTCACCTGTTTGTCAAATTCTTCCAACATGCGTTTATAGTGGGTCTTTAATATCCAGCCGTTTCCCAGTGTATTGCCATAATCGAACATTTTTTTGAAATGCGGACGGCAAAAGCCCAGACGGTCGGTTTGCTCGCGAATATTGCTTTCCATGTAAGAAGAGCCGGAACCCAATACAAAATCAAGAAGGTCCTGTTCGATTTGCCTTTCTACATTACAAAAAGGACATTCATCATTGGCATTAACTGCATCATTTAAGGGTATCATATATAATTGTTCTTTCATGGTATCTCCTTTAAAATTATTGCATAAACTCTAAGTAAATTATGTCTGTCAATAAAATTATTGTAGATTATAACATGAAAAAAAACAATTATAAAAATTAAGAATTTTTAACTTGCAGGACATAGGGGATGACGATACAATTTTATTATGACAGACGGATTGCGATGTGATAAAACGTGGTATTTAACAGTGTAGAATTTTTATTGTGTTTTCTTCCGATTTTTATTTTTATCTACTACCTTACCCCGGCAAGATACAGGAATTTCATACTGCTTACAGGCAGTCTGTTGTTTTATGCGTACGGAGAGCCGGTATATGTATTTTTGCTGGTAGTTTCATCGGTGATAAATTTTGCGGCGGGAAAAAGCCTTGTGATAAAAAGAAAAAAACAGATAAATAAAAACCGGGCGCTCTATGCCTTTATAGTGGCGGTCGATGTATTAGTGTTAGTCTTTTTTAAATGGGTACCCCGGATGTACTGGATGCCGGATTCCATTGGAATGCCCCTCGGAATCAGCTTTTATACTTTTCAGATTATATCTTACCTGACAGATGTTTATCGCGGTGAAATAAAAGCGGAGCATTCTTTTATACGGCTGGGCACTTATATCAGCATGTTTCCGCAGCTGGTGGCAGGACCGATTGTTTCCTACAATGAAGTTGCAAAAGATTTGCGGCAGCGTCCATACAGGCTTGCAGATATGGACAAAGGCATGAAAAATTTTGTGTACGGGCTTTCCCTGAAAGTGCTTCTGGCAGACAGGCTGGCATTGCTCTGGCATGATTTGCAGACGGTTGGTTTTGCGAGCATATCCACGCCTCTTGCGTGGATGGGGGCAATTGGTTTTTCCATGCAGATTTACTTTGACTTTTACGGATATTCCCTAATGGCTGTGGGATTGGG
Source organism: uncultured Lachnospiraceae bacterium (assembly GCA_910577105.1). Classification (GTDB taxonomy): domain Bacteria; phylum Bacillota; class Clostridia; order Lachnospirales; family Lachnospiraceae; genus Acetatifactor. The sequence goes on from CAJTMB010000006.1 coordinate 40,621, forward strand.
GCAGATGCTCGGTTTTTCCCTTCCGGAGAATTTTTTCCAGCCTTACATGGCAAAGAGCGTCAGGGAGTTTTACAGGAGATGGCATGCGACTTTGGGAAGGTGGTTTCGGAATTATGTGTACATTCCTCTGGGCGGAAGCAGAAAACGCACTTTGCGCACCATCTTTAATCTATTGGTGGTTTGGATATTGACCTCATTCTGGCATGGCGGGAGCATTAACTTTCTTCTATGGGGGCTTGCACTCTGGCTTCTGATTGTATTGGAAAGACTGATAGACAAAAAAAATCTTTTAAGCAAGGGAAAGGTATTGCCGCATATATATGTGCTGTTTGTCATTCCGCTCACATGGATGTGTTTTGCCATTCCGGATTTGTCTGACCTGCGAATCTACTTTGGCAGGCTTTTCGGGCTGACTGCCGGCATCAATGTCAATACGGGGGATATTACAAAACAACTGCAAAACTTCGGTATTTTGTTTGTGACTGGGTTTTTCATGTGTACACCGCTTCCGAAGCGGTTATTTGAGCGGTTTAAGGACAGCATCCCCGGTATGCTCGTTTTGGCAGTGCTGTTCTGGAGATGCGTATGGCGCATCATGATAGAGGGGAATAATCCGTTTATGTATTCCAGATTTTAGCGTGAGAAGAACTTCTAACTGCCTTTGGCAGTTTTCGCTCGCAGCAAAGGCTGCTTCGCGAAGAAGTTCTATGTCTGCGTAGCAGACATTTTTCACGCTTGAGAAATGCCTGAAATGCGGCATTTCTCATCCAGATTTGAGCCACTGTGGAGTGGCGGTGTGTTGGTTAGTGTGGAAATGAGGATAAAAGTGGGAAAAAAATTCGACAGGAAATATATCCGTTTTTTTGTGATATTGGCGTTTACCGGCATTTGTTTTTTTAACAGGGAGCCCCTTTTGCTGTTGGCAAAGAGGGTATTTGCCTGGGCAATTGAAAATTATGAACAGGCTTTTCATGTAAATGAGCGTATGGATGAGGGTACAGTGTCGGGAAATGACGTAAGCGGTGACGACAGCGTTTCGGCGAACGGTGTTTCCGGCAATGAAGCAGTGGAAGACCTTTCCGGCGGGGATGCCGTGTATGTTCCATGGGAATACGTGACGGCGGATGAAACTTATTTTGAAGATGCGGTGTTTATCGGGGATTCCAGAACTGTCGGACTGTCGGAGTATGCGGGGCTTGACAATACCACGTTTTACGCATCAACCGGGCTGACTGTATATAAATTATTTGACGCAGAAATCATTCCGGTAGAAGGAAGCCTGCAAAAGAAGACTATTGAAGAAGCTCTCACTGAAAAACAGTTTTCCAAAATCTACCTGATGATTGGAATCAACGAGATGGGCACGGGGACTGTAGACACTTTTATGGAAAAATACAGGACTGTGATAACACATCTTCAGGAATTGCAGCCCGACGCCATTATATATGTGCAGGCCATTATGCGGGTGACAGGCGAACGTTCGGCTCAGGGTGATTACATCAACAACGAAGGGATTGACGCAAGAAATGCGGAAATCGAAAAGCTTGCGGATAACCAGAAGGTATTTTATCTGGACGTCAATCCTTTGATTTGCGATGAAGACGGCGGGCTGATAAGCAGTTACACCTTTGACGGCGTCCATCTGAAAGCCCAGTACATCTCCATCTGGAAACAGTTCCTGATGGAACACGCAGTGGTGTTTTCAGAAGAGTAGAACAAGCTTCAACCACCACATTTTATACGGACGGGGCGGTGGCGTGATGGCGCATTTGATTCCATAAAGGACCGTGTAAAAACACCGGTACTTGGAGGTTGTATTTTAACCTCCTATGTACCGCTGTGTTTTTACCCGAGCGAGAGCGCGTCCTGTTGGAACAAATGCGCCATCACGCCACCGCCTTGTCCGTATAAAATGTGGCGCCCGGAAGAATTAAGGATTGACGTACTTTCCTCCATTGGTTATTATAGATTAGGACAGTTTAGAAAAATTTTATAATGTATGGAGGATAAAAATTAATGAGTGATGAGAAAAAGAAGCAGAAGGTGGTGCTTGGAGAAGGTGGCATCTATGATGCGAAGCAGCTCGGGGCGCCAAAGATGCTGATACTGGGCGTACAGCATATGTTTGCCATGTTTGGCGCCACAATTTTGGTGCCCATGCTGACTGGTCTGGATGTTTCCACCACCCTGCTGTTTGCGGGACTTGGAACGCTTTTGTTCCATTTGGTGACAAAAGGAAAGGTACCTGCATTTTTAGGTTCTTCCTTTGCTTTTTTGGGTGGCTACTTTGCTATTTGCCCGATGCTTACGGATGCAAATGGAGAACAGACGATTTCCAATGTGGAAATGATTCCCTATGCCTGTCTGGGAGTGGCATGCGCCGGTCTTGTTTATCTGATTATGTCTGCTTTGATAAAAGTTTTTGGGACAGGCAGGGTTATGAAGTTTTTCCCGCCCATCGTTACTGGTCCGATTATCATAGCCATTGGTCTTACTCTTTCACAGTCAGCGATAGATAACTGTGCTACGAACTGGCCCATTGCGCTGGTTGCAATTGCCCTTGTGGTGGTATGCAATATCTGGGGAAAGGGAATGATTAAGATTGTTCCCATCATCATCGGTGTTGTCGGTTCCTATGTGGTGGCAGCCTGCCTTGGAAAGGTGGATTTTACGCCTGTTGCGGAGGCAGCATGGATTGGCAATCCCATCAAATGGGACCATACCGTATTTTATCTGTTTGGAAACGGTGTGGACGGCAGCATGATTGTTACCTCCATCATTACGATTGTTCCCCTTGCCCTGGCGACAATGGTAGAGCATATCGGCGATGTTTCCGCTATTTCTTCCACAGTTGGCAAGAACTATATTAAGGACCCGGGCCTGCACCGCACCCTGCTTGGTGACGGCCTGGCAACGACCCTTGCGTCTTTGTTTGGTGCGCCTGCAAACACTACATATGGGGAGAATACGGGCGTTTTGTCCCTCACAAAGGTATTCGACCCTGCTGTAATCAGGATTGCAGCAGGCCTTGCCATATTGTTTTCTTTCTCACCTAAGTTTGCTGCCATTATCGGCTGTATGCCGACAGCTACCTGCGGCGGTGTTTCGCTGGTGCTTTACGGAATGATTTCCGCAGTCGGTGTCCGCAATATTGTGGAAACACAGACTGATTTTACAAAGAGCCGCAATATCATTATTGCAGCATTGATTCTGGTGTTATCCATCGGTATCAATTACAGTGCGGCAGGAGCAATTTCTTTCCCTATAGGAAGCGTAACCATCAGTCTTTCCGGTTTGGCGGTAGGAGCGCTTACAGGCATTCTGCTCAATGCTATTCTGCCGGGCAAAGATTATAAGTTTGATGAAGAAAAACCTGATGATACAGGGGTAAATTTCGGAACAGGAAGATAAAACAAATACATCTATAAGACCCCGGCAGAACTTTCTGCCGGGGTCTTTTGACATGGCGGCAAGAAATTGCCCGGGTGCAAAAACTTGGCTAATTTCCTATAGGCAAAAAACAGATTTGGGAATATAATAGATAATAACAAAATTGAGTACAAAAAATATCAAGGGGGGACATTTATGAAAGTGGTCGATATGCATTGCGATACCATTTCCGCACTTCTTAAGAAAAAGCGGGCCGGTGAGGCGTCGGATTTAAGAGAAAATGACTGTCATATAGATATCTGCAAGATGCAGAAGAGCGGCTATCTTTTACAGAATTTTGCCCTTTTTGTTGAAATGGGAAAGAGTGAGGATGCGTGGCAGGAAGTACAGGAGCTTTTTGGGCTTTATATGCAGGAAATAATTGCAAACAAAGACAGCATTGCCACGGTGTTGTCCTACTCTGACATTGAAAAGAACCGGGCGGAGGGGAAGATTTCTGCCATGCTTACCGTCGAGGAAGGCGGTGTGTGCGGAGGGGATTTGGAGAAGCTTCGCATCCTGTATAAACAGGGTGTGCGGATGCTTACTTTGACGTGGAACTACCCTAATGAACTGGGTTTTCCGAATCTGGACAGGAGACAAGGGAAAAAGTTAAAAATCGCTGAACAGAGCGGTAATTTATCTGTATTAAACCTGGTGACATTGAATTTTTTGAATACGCCCAATGTAAAAAACGGTCTGACGGAAAAGGGGATTGCTTTTGTGGAAGAAATGGAAAAACTGGGCATGATTGTGGATGTATCGCATATGTCGGACGCCGGTTTTTACGATGTCCTTGCCCATACCCGGAAGCCTTTTGTGGCAAGCCACTCCAATTCCAGGGATGTCTGTCCCTGTGTGAGAAATCTAAGCGATGATATGATTCACAGGCTGGCAGAGCGCGGCGGGGTCATGGGATTGAATTTCTGTGCTGATTTTCTGACGCAGGTGCCGGTGGGGGTACAAAATCCGGGAACCATAGCGGCTATTGTAAACCATGCAAAACATATTGTGGCAGTCGGCGGCGTGGAGTGCCTCGGCATTGGCAGTGATTTTGACGGAATAGATACCCACGCGGAACTGACCGGGGCCGATAAGATGGATAGGCTTGCGGATGCCCTAAAAAAGGGCGGCTTTACAGAAGGACAACTGGATAAGATATTTTACGGGAATGTGCTTCGGGTTTACAAAGAAACACTGAAATAAATGAAATTCACTCGTATGGTAAGATACGGAAGGAAGGTGCAGTATGGCGTTTATAATCTGGATGGCGATGGGGCTGGTTTTTGTGGGGATGGGTGTATATGAACTTTTCTCTAAAAGGGAAACTGCTTTTGGGTTTTGGGCGAACGCCGAAACCCTGCCGATTGCGGATGTAAAGGCGTACAACCGGGCAATGGGAAAGTTGTGGCTTGTTTTCGGGGTTGTTTTTATCCTGCTTGGACTGCCTTTGCTTGCCGGGCAAAATTCACCGTACATCCTGCTTTCCACAATAGGGGTTTTGCTGGAAGCCATAGTGGCGATGATAGTGTATGTGTTAAAGATAGAGGGAAAATATAAGAGAAAATAATAAAATGTGACGGTAATTTTCAAATAATTCCCATGGTATTTTTCTTGACTTTAGAAAAAATGATGTTTATAATACTTTTAATTTCATAAATCAATAACATTGATGAAGAAAAGCAATGAGAAGAATAAGTAACATAGGGTGAAACATACAGAAAGCAGCCGGTTGATGAGAGGCGCATGGGAAGCTTTATGTGAATACATCTTTGAGCTTCGCACCGAAACATAAGGAGTAGGCTGCGACGTATCCCGCACACGTTATCGTGCTAGAGTATCGCCATAGGCCGTACTTGAAAAGGTAAACAGCGTGAGTTGTTTATGAACATGAGGTGGTAACACGAGATTGGCTCTCGTCCTTTTGAATAGGACGGGAGTTTTTTTGTTTCCCCTGCATTATCAAAAAAAAGAAAGAAGGAAGAAAAAATGGAAGTAAGGGATGAAAAACTGGAAAAAGAAACAGAACACCAGATGCGCGTTATGCTGAAGGGTGCGGCAGAAGTGGTGGGAGAGGAGGAACTTCGGCAGAAGGTGGAGCAGTCTATCCGTACGGGAAAGCCTCTTCGCGTAAAGTTTGGGATGGACCCCAGTGCGCCGGATATCCATCTGGGACATGCGGTTGTTTTGCGGAAATTAAAACAGATGCAGGATTTGGGGCATCGCATTATAGTGGTTATCGGGGATGTGACAGCGCGTATCGGAGACCCTACCGGGAAATCAAAAGGGAGAAGGGCGTTGAGCGACAAAGAGGTGATGGATAATGCGCAGACATATCTGGAGCAGATTTTTCAAATCATGGACAGGGAAAAGACCGAGGTATACTTTAACGGAGAGTGGCTGGAACTTTTGAAGCTGGAGGAAATTCTGCACCTGGCCTCTACGGTTACGGTTGCAAGGCTTCTGGAGCGGGATGATTTCCAAAACCGCTACAAAAACAATGTGCCAATCGGACTGCATGAATTTTTTTACCCGTTGATGCAGGCGTATGACTCCGTGGCAATCGAAGCCGATATTGAATTGGGAGGCACGGACCAGACCTTCAACATCCTAATGGGCAGGAACTTGCAAAAATCACAGGGGCTTTCGCCGCAGGCTGCCATCTTTATGCCGCTTTTGGTGGGGCTGGACGGCGTGGAAAAAATGAGCAAGAGCCTGAACAATTATATCGGTGTGAAGGAAGACGCAAAGGTCATGTTTAAAAAAGCCATGGAAGTGCCGGACGCCTTGATTATCCGTTACTTTGAACTGACTACCGATGAAATGCCGGAAAGAATCGATGTCATTAAGGAGGAGCTTGCAGCAGGAAAAAATCCAAGGGATGTCAAACTGGAACTGGCGGAAATCATTACAAGGCTGTACCATGGGGAGGAGGAAACCGAACGGGCCAAGGTTTATTATCACGAAGCATTCGGAAGAAAACAAAACCCGGAAGACGTTCCGGAACTGGCAATCCCCGCGGAATGCGGGACGCTGCGCGGTCTTCTCCCTGCAGCAGCAGCCGGTCTGGGACTCAGCAGCAGTGAACTCAGGCGCATTGCAAACCAAGGCGGTATCAGGATAAACGGTACGCGCACAGACAGTCTGGAAATACCGGTTGCAGACGGTGATGTCCTTAAGATTGGGAAGAAGAATTTTTTAAGGCTTCGTAAAATGCCCTGATGTTTTCAAAAGCGTAGGTGGGCCTGTATTCGGAACATGCTGTTTCTTTGGGAGTGGCTTCTCCGGTATATACCACGCAGGTATCCACGCCGGCATTAATGCCGCATGCAATGTCCGTGTAGAGCCTGTCGCCGATTACAATGGTTTCTTCCGGTGTAAAGTGTGATTTTTGGATGCAGACATCAACAAATGAGCGCGAAGGCTTTCCAAGATAAACAGGTATTCTGCCGGTGCAGGAGGTAAGCATCTGACAGATGGAGCCGCAATCGGGAATGAACCCGAAACCGGAAGGGCAGCATAAGTCAGAGTTGGTGGCATAAAAAGGGATTTCAGGGTTGGAAAGAAGCAGGCAGGCATTCTCCAGCTTTTTGTAGGTGAGTGAGTTGTCAAAACAGACAAGGACACATTCAGCACCCGCAGGATTGTCCGTAACAGTAAGTCCGTTTTTGGCCAGTTCCGCCATATAAGAATCCGTTCCCACCACAAAAAGGGTTTTGCCTTCAAAATGCTCTTTCATATAAGCAATCGTCATATAGCCGGAAGTGATAAAAAAGTCCGCACTGGTTTCAAGATGAAAACAGCGGGAAAATTTCCGAACGTAGTCCTCGTTACTCATGGTAGAGTTGTTAGTTATAAAAAAAGACATTCCGCCGATTTTCTCAATGTATGCCAGTAAATCCGCGCTGCCGTCAAACAAGTCATTGTCGAGGGCAAGTGTTCCGTCAATATCAAATAAAAATAACTTTTTATCGTTTAACATAATAATAATCCTTTCCGGGTAGTTGGTATCAGTATAACATCGATAATAGTTTGTGGCAATAAGGGTATAAATATGATATAATAGCCGCAAAGGAAAAACAAGCGACTGCGGAGCAGGCATTTGTTTTTCCTGCGGCATTAACGAGCAAACGTCCGATGAAATCGGACAAAGAGCACGCCAGTGCGGGTTTGCGAGTAAAGAAAAGGGTTGCAAAGGAAAAACAAGCGACTGCGAAGTGTGGAGGAAAATATGAAGCTGGTATCTTGGAATGTGAACGGTCTGCGGGCCTGTATGGATAAAGGATTTATGGATTTTTTTAAGGAAGCGGATGCGGATGTCTTCTGTATTCAGGAGTCCAAATTACAGGAAGGGCAGATTGCACTTGATATGCCCGGTTACTATCAATATTGGAATTATGCAGAGAAAAAGGGATATTCGGGGACGGCATTGTTTTCCAAAACAGAGCCGCTTCTTGTGACAAACGGAATCGGCATTGCAGAGCATGATAAGGAGGGCAGGGTAATTACGGCGGAATACCCTGACTTTTATGTGGTGACCGTTTACACACCCAATTCCCAGCGGGAACTGGCCAGACTTAACTACCGCATGGAATGGGAGGAAGCCTTTCGGGATTATTTAAAAAAGCTTGAGGAGAAAAAGCCCGTGATTTTTTGCGGGGACCTCAATGTCGCCCACAAAGAGATTGATTTGAAAAATCCCAAAACCAATCGTCGCAATGCGGGATTTACGGATGAGGAGAGGGCATGTTTTACAAAGCTTCTGGAAACAGGATTTATAGATACATTCCGATACTTTTATCCCGATGTGCAAGGTGTTTATTCCTGGTGGTCCTATATGTTTAAAGCCAGGGAAAAGAATGCGGGATGGCGTATTGATTATTTTGTGGCATCAGGAAGTCTGGCAGACAGGTTTGAAAGCGCTTCCATCCACACACAAATCATGGGTTCAGACCATTGTCCGGTGGAACTGGTTATAAAATAGAAAGAAAACAGCGGTATGCCTTCCGGGTTTGCGGAGGCATACTTTTTTTGAAACTTTTCGCTCGTTTCATTTATCTATATAGTATAAGAAAAAAGGATAGAAAGGTGCGTATCGGCAATGAGGCAAATATTATATGAAAAGTTAGTCCGGTATATCGTCGAAAACCAGGACAGATTTTACCGGATGGCATACAGTTATACCGGTAATAAAGAAGATGCTCTGGATGCTGTCCAGAATGCTGTCTGTAAAGCATTGGAAGCATATGAAAGCATAAAAAATGCAGATGCGGTCAGGACCTGGTTTTACCGGATACTGACAAATGAGTGCTTTGCGATTATAAAAAAACGCAATAAAATAGTGTTGTTTGATGATTATGGCGGACAAGCGGAGGTATATTGCGAACAGGCTTACGGGCAGGGAGAGGATATCAGAAAAGAACTGAATAAACTGGAACCGGACACACGCGCAATTATCATACTCAGGTATTTCGAGGAATTATCTTTAAAAGAAGTATCCGGTATTATGAATCTAAACCTAAGTACGGTCAAGACAAAACTTTACAGGGGATTAAAGACGTTAAGGGAAAACATTCAGGAGGCAGCCTTATGGGAAAATTAGAAAAAATGAAGGAAGAATATGATTATATTGATGTGCCAGAGGAACTTGGCGTGCGGATACAACGGGAGATAGCAAAATCGCTAAAACAAAAGTCAGGAAAAAACGGTGCAGCCCGAAAGAACAGTCTCAGTAAGGGAATCCGTATAATGGTAACGGCGGCAGCAGCTGTATGCATTATTTTTATCGTCGTTTTGAATACCAATCCGGTTTTTGCAAAAGAAGCTGCCGTACTGCCGGGCATTGGAAATATTGCCCGCCTGTTTACCTTCCGCTCTTATGAGACGGAAATGGATGGAATAGGAATTTCGGTTGACGTTCCGTTTATTGACCTTCCGTCGGTTGAAATGATTGCAGAGGATACAGGGGTCGTAACAGGAGAATTGAATCAGGAAATGTATCGTCTGTGTGGGAAATACGCCGAGAATGCCGCTTTACGCGCTGAAGAATACAGAACAGCCTTTTTGGAAACCGGCGGAACAGAGGAGGAATGGGAGGCTCATAATATCCGGATTACGGTAAGTTATGAAATAAAACAGCAAAATGACACATACCTTTCCTTTATCATAAGGGGAACGGATAATTGGGCAAATGTATATCAGGATACAAAATATTATAATTTAAATGTGAGTACAGGAAAAACAGTGACTTTAGAGGATTTGCTTGGCAGCGGTTTTAGGGAATTGGTGAATGAAAGCATTCGGGAACAAATATCCGAGAGAGAAATGGCGGGGGAGGTATTTTGGGAAACGGATAAAGGCGGCTTTGCAGGTATCTCTGAAGATGTTAATTTTTATATCAATGAAAGCAATCATCCGGTTATTGTTTTTGAAAAATATGAAATAGCCCCCGGTTCATCGGGAGAAATAGAATTTGAAATTGTAAACAGATAGGCCTATTTATAGCCATAAAACAGACCGCCCGTCTGACGGGCGGTGTTGGCTAAAGGCTTTCAAGCAAAGCAATAATGCTCTGCCTTACTTCAGGCTTTATCTGGCGGAGCTTTTTTAATGTCAGCAGTTCAACCCCTGTGGGGGTAAAACCTTCACCTGCAGTTTCGGATTCCGATTGATATCCTACAAGATAATCAATGGAAACGCCGAAAAAGTGGGCAAACTCTTTCAAGGTGCTGATGTCCGGCTCGGCCAAATCGTTTTCGTATTTGTATATGGATTGCTGGCTGAGGTTAAACTTTTCTGCCAGTGCCTGCTGGCTCAATCCGCTGTTTGTCCTAAGCTGTTTTAAGTTCGTCAAGGTATCCCTCCTTTTTACGGTACTTAGTATATAGATTATTGTAATTTCTATTTATGACATTTAATAAATCCTAATAGTAGTTATATACAACAATAAAAAGTTGTGATATGATGAGTACAGGAAGAGAATCCAATACTCACGGCAAAGTCATCCCGGCATGGAGGATTAAGAATGAGAAGACAAAGGAGAACAAGAATAAGAATGCTTTTGGCAGTGTTATTTTTTGCGGTAATGATGGGTGCTGCTGTAATGACAATATACGGCAGGGAAAAGGTATCTAAAAAATCAGAAGCGGAAAATACTATATGGAATAAATACACGATTGACCGTGACGAACAATTTTGCACTATTTATGAATGTGAGGATGGGGATAACATTTATTATATTATGAAGTGGATTATAAGAAGACAATGAAAAAATGCCACGGCAAAAGAAACCGGCCGTGGCATTTTTTTGTTGTCAGAAAACAGAGATTATTCCAAATCAGGACTCCATTCAATATCCGAACCGTCACCGGAGCCGCCGGAAGGCGGTGTAGGGCTGGGTGGTGCAGGCGGGTCAGGAGTAGGCGTGGGAGCCGGGTCAGGAGCCGGGGCAGGAGTCGGGCCCGGTTGGGAGGGCGGTGAGGGAACCGGTGTCTGGCCCGGCGTCTGGTTCGGTGTTTCTTCCGGAACCGGTGTCTGCTCCGAAGATTGTGGAGGAGCCGACTCCGGTGTCTGGGCAGGTTTGGATGAGGACGCCGGTTTTTGGGAGGTGGCAGGTTTGGACGAGGACGCCGGCTTTTCAGGAAGCGTTTCCATACTGCCGCGCACGGAATGACTTGCCGATTCTTCCATTCCTACATTCTCATTTTGAAGTATGGAAGAGTAAGAGACTTCGCCCAGCGGGTCCGCTGCCGCAAAATCTTTTACGGAACCTGCTATATGCCATACTTTTCCGTCAAACCATTCAATATTGGAATCATAAATCCGAATCTGTGGTGATGCATCATCAATTGAATCGGATGGAACCGAATGTTCAATGCTGTATGGGGTAAAAACGGGATAAGTTTTCAATCCCCAGAATGCAGCATCAAAAACTACCTCGGCTGACTCGGGAACATGCATGGTTAAATATTTCTTGCCCGATGCATCATAGGCATATACGATTTGGCCTTCCGGAAGGGAGGACGGCTGTGTAAGCGTGGTTCGCCCCAAATTGTCAAATTCACCATAGTAGGAAGTAAAGGAAAAGCTTTCACGGTTGCCCCAAAGAGACAGAATGTCTGCCGCATCCGAACCCAGATATGCCCTGCAATCGTAAGAGCCACTGTTTACGCCATTCTCAAAAAAACCCTGTTCGTGGTAAATATCTCCGTCAGATGCCAGACAGAGCCATGTTTCATAAGCGCCCTGATAGTCCCCGTCAACCAAATTTGTCTGAAGCAGATAAATGGAATCAGACTGTTTTTGCAGATGCAGTACTTCACCATTTGGCTGTGTCAGCCATACGGCTGTATAGCGTGTACCGTTTTCGTTGTAGCCTGCTTCCACACAAAAGAGGGAACCGTCTTCGTTTTCCAGATAATAGCGTCTGTGGCCGACATCCAACTTGGGCATCATGGTAAAAAACCATGCATCATCAAGCAACATGGCAACACCGTCGTCAAGATAACCGTCAATGCTTAGGTTGTTATACAATTGTTGTACCGATTCTGCTATGGCGGTTTCTTCTTCTGCTATGTTTACCGTGAGGTTTTCCAGTTGAACCAGGAATTCTTCATTTCCAAAAAGGCGGTATGCCTGTTCCAGCAAATCCCGTTTTCTACGAATCATATTGGACTGTCCATACAGTTCAGCAAGTGAGAACACATCAGAAACGTCTGCCGAACCGGCAGAATATTTTTCTTCATAAAGTAATATGGATTGTTCCAGTTCGGTAAGTGCGGGCTGTGCCAGGTGCTCGTCCATAGTCCCATTGCCGGAGACACTATCACTTATATATTTTTGTGCAACGCCGCATCCTGAAACCACAGAAAAAAGTGTCAGGAGGGCAAGAACCCATAAGGCTCTGCGGGGGTTGTCGATAAATTTATTTTTCATGTCATTCTCCTCCTATTTTTCGGCATCTGCTATCAGCTTTTGTAAAAACACTTCCGCTGAAGAGCCGGGGGCATAATAGCCCGAAGCAAGCAGCTGGCTTGCCAACGAGTAAATGCTTCTGCTTACGGGAGCCCCGTAAAGGGTAATGTCTTTTCCGTCTTTTGTCAGAATAATATAACCGCGGAAGGCAAAATCCGTCTTGTACTGTGCTGCGGGAAGATTAACCAGCACCGAAGTGTAACGATGCCGGTCATCCACAGTTTCAAAAACGGCATCCAGCAGTGAGCCGTCAGGCTTCCTTCCGTAGGCAATTCCGCCCGCCACTTTCTGTCCGTCTTTGATAAAAGGGTAAATCCGGCTGTTAGCCTGAGTCATGACCAGGGTACCGTATTCTTTCAGGGTATATCCCGAAACGCCTCCCGACAAAAGTTGTGTCCTTAGGGGAGCGGCAATGCCCGTTTTAAAACGGATGCCGGAATTACCTGTAATGCGGATGGAAAAGCCGTGATAGCTGAGCAGGTTTTCCAGTTCGGGAATTGGCGTCGCTTTATAAATGCCGTTATAGGATAATTCCCATACATACATGCCGTTTGGAGCGCCGTTTTCCTTGTACCGGTACATAACTGCCGTTTTAAAATCGCCATTGGGCGCAGTGACCACATATTTTCCGTCTTTAACCGTTGCCTGATAGGCTATGCCGTCCAGATAGATGAAGGCATCCGAATAGCCTGACGGCGGCGTCAGGATGATATCCATGGAAGGTACGGGTTCCGGGCATGCCACTGCAGGCATATTCAGATAAACGGGAATCTTAAACACAAAGGTATTGTCGATAGAGTTTGCCTGTGCATAAGATTTGCGTATATTGGAACTCTCACTGTTCGGCGCACAAATATTTTGCATATACTGATGCCAGTAAAGGCCGTTATGGGAATCGTCAACATCAAATTTCTGCAGGTAAAGCGTATCCTGTCCTTTCAGGATGTAATTGGCAGAAATGACCTTTGCGCCGCCGTAAATGGACAGGTATCCGTTTGTCCAGCCATTTGCCATGGCATGGGCAAGCCCGCTCTCAATGACCTCTTTTTCGGTTTTTCCGGATGCATTGATATTGAAGTAATTGTAATAGCCTTCATATCCGGAATAATTGCCCGAAATCAGGGGGGAGGTTCCTTTTCCCTGTTCCTGATACACACGGCAGGCGAGGTGAAAAGGACTGACGCCCAGTTCCTGTCCGACCTTAAAGAAAGTATTGGCATAGGTAACATCCATGCCCGGAATAAGCCCGGACATAAAAGTACTCGATAAAAAGTTCTGGACTGCGGCTTCCGTATGGTAGGAAGGATTGTAAGTCAGTAGTTCAAATTGGAAAATGCGGCTTTCCGTCAGTCCGTTCCTTGGGTCCAGATAGTATTTGAGGGTATCTTCAGAGGCATTGGCCCAGCCCCCTCCATAGGTTCCGTTCTGCATATAGGCAGGAAAAGAGGAGGGAATCAGGCTTCGGCCGTTTACCATTTCGTTTGCGACCACGGTATTCCAGTCCAGATTGGTATTCATTTTTACAAAAGTCCAGTTTGGATGAGCCTGCTTTAAGGCTGTCAGCGCTTCGCGGTAGCTTTCGGGAAACTGTGCAATATCGTCATAGGCATTCTGACCGTCAATTGCGGCGTACATGCCCTGTGTGGGGTTCATGTTCCATAATTCTTCCCATTGCAGAAAAAATTCGTCGGAACATGCAAGATATCTCCTTGGAATGTATCCCTCATAGGGGATGTCCTGATAGTGCAATGTGACATATGCCCATGCCTCGTAAGAATCATCAAGGTACACATCCCGGATTTGCACCTGCTGCCCGCTGGGCACAGTTACAACAGTGGGGCTGTCCGGGGAAGGCTTGGCGCTTATGGGATAGGTGTCGCTTAAGTATACAAGCGCCATAACCGTACGATTGGCAAGAATATCCTGCAAGGCAGCGCGTGCTTCCTCAACCCAGGCAGTTTCCTCTTCCGCAAGTGCATATGCGGAAGCTGATGCCATGGGAGACAAAAATATGACAGACAGCAGAAATAACATTAGTATCCAAAAAGTTTTTCTTCTCATATTGTCCTTTCCGTTGTTTGTTGGCAGTAAAATTTTTTCGTATAATTTAGTAAAATTGATACTTTGGTAATATTATAAAAAAAGTCCTGTCGAAACGCAATGAAAAATACTGGAAACTGTCGAATCGTGCATTCCCGCATCCTCCTAAAACAGCGTTTTAAACCTTCTTACATGAAAAAAGGACATACAGAGTGAATCTCCGTATGCCCCCATATTGATAGTGGCTGTTTGTTTCCTTATCCGTATGAAATTGACATAGCAATTACTGACATATATGAAAACAGTGTCAGGCTTTGGTTACGAATTCATTGCTCTGTTTGCTCGGTCATAATTCCCCAACGAATCCCAAACTTATCAACAAAAACAACTCGACAAGAACTATATGGAGTAGCTTCCAGTTGATATATTGTCTTACTGCCTTCTTTCATGATTTCATATGCTCTTTGTACTTCTTCTTTTGTGTCATACATAACAGTGAGGAAATTTGAATAGCACGTTTGAAATTCAATATCCACATGGTCGCTCATAATGATTCTTTGATTGCCCAATACAAGTTCCGAATGGTATATATACTCTTTTTGATTTTCTTTAAGCAACGGATTATATGCAGGGTCATTCGCTTCCCCATATGTAATCAGACAACTAATCTTTCCATTAAATGCCTTTTCATACATATGAATCGCTTCCCGGCAATTTCCTCCAAAATTTAGTGTAGGTACAAGCTGCATTTTTGTTCTCCCTTTCCATATAATTTTAATTTGTCTACTCCCTTTTCTTACATATGACTACTGAACTGACACTCACCTAACAATTCTTCAAACCGGAATTTATATATCTAACTCATACAATGCAATGGAGCGTCCGTTAGGATAATCTATGATATCGATAATTTTAAATCCTGTATTCAAATATATCTTTCTGATTTTTTTTTCATCAAGTGCCGTGTCTAACCGAATATACTTTATGCCCCTCTCTTCGCATAGTTTTTTAATTGCTTCAATGACCAGCTTTGTCATGTTTCTGCCTGCAAATTCACGACTTACACAGAATTTGTGCAGATATACAGCCTCATGTTTTTGTGCATTCTCCCAATATTCCGAGTCACTCCACTGCAAAATAAAGGCACAGACTGTATTAATACCAATTTTACCAACATAGAAATTCTCCGGATGTGCATCTGTTGTAATCAATGCTTCTTTTGTCAGCCATTCATCCCGCCATACACGAAAGCCCCTGCTTCGTCCCCATGCAGCAACTTCCCTTATGATTTCAATCGCTTCATCAACCTGATTTGAATATAGTTCAATATAATTCATAATTATACCTCTGAAAACGCCGTATTTTCAAGGCGTTTCTTCTATTTTCGCGTTAAGAAAATTCCAACGACTGCCCCTATAAAAACAACCGGAGCCAATCTGACAAACAGATATTCAAATGCGTGGAAAGCTGCTCCGAAAACAGCGGTTTCGGGGTCATTATAATCCCAGCCTGAGTAGGGGCTGTTTAATACGACCAAGACTGCAAAAATCGTTACTATGACTGCACATAGTGCGATAAGCAGCCAATGGAATGTTTTTCTTCTTGCGGTCTTTCTTTGCGCAAGCTGCAAGTTTATCATCTCCAATTTCTCGGAAATCGTTTTTAAGTCATCGACCTTCGATGCAGCAACCGCTTCCCCAAGCAAAGTGCTGACAGGTGTTTCCAGCGCCTCTGATAAGGATATTAACATATCAGAATCAGGAACCGACAATCCATTTTCCCACTTAGAGACTGTTTGCCGCACCACATTTAACTTGATAGCAAGTTCCGCTTGTGAAAGTCCTTTTGATTTTCTGAATGTTTTGATATTTTCGTTTAGCATTAGGAATTACCTTCTTTCTTCAATCGTTACCGCTATTGTATGAAGAGACGCCCGTTGCTGCAAGCAACGCATATTAACATTCCTTGCAATTAGAAAAATGCAAAAAGGATAAAATACTGATAGGGCAAAAATATAAACACCAAAATTCCAATACAGCTACGCCTATCCATGTCGGGCTATCCGCTTTGAATAAGCCAAGCATCGGAGCAATCAGGCAAGATATAAAAAACACTCCATGTACCATGAGGAGATATTTTAGCCATCGGTCTGCTTTTGTCCGTGATGTCACTGTTAAGCCTGCAAAAAATGTAGCCAATGACATGACAGCATAGCCCAGCAGGTCATAGTTGAACAGTAATCCACATTGCTGAAAATCAAGAAGCATGGCAGCCTGCTGTGTTAAGTCACTTAGTCGGACAGTTGTCAGTTGTGCAAAATAAACTAATAATATGATGGCTGTATATATGGCGGCAAAAGCCACTGCAGCATAGCCCGCTAATTTTACTTCCTTTTCGGCAAAGTAAGCATATCCGCACATCATTAGCACGAAGCTAAACGCAATGAACATAGAAGAAAAATAACTGCCATAATTAAAACCAAATAACATAGACAGGGCAAAGGAGATAACTGCAATGAAATTAGCAATAGAGCCATACACAACTATTTTTTTATTCATCAATCCGCACCGTCCTTTTAAACAGAAAATCAAAAACATAAATCAATTTTTCATTATTTCCAAACTGATAATAAATTTATTATATATGAGAAATGTCCAATAAAGCAAGCTTATACAAAATTTGAATTTCCGCATTTTGCATTGCGGCAGCCCCGGCGTGCATTTGATTCCATAAAGGACCGTGTAAAAACACCGGCATTTGGATGCTGTTTTTTAGCATCCTACGTGCCGCTGTGTTTTTACCCGAGCGAGAGCGTGTCCTGTTGGAACAAATGCACGCCGGGGCTGCCGCAATGCAAAATGCGGAAATTCAAGTATACAATAGCGGCGAATCGCTTGAAACGCCCGGTGGGATAAAGTATAATGTAGGAAAAGCTTTCTCGGGAGTGGCATATGGAGCGCAAAAAAATTACGATTGACGGAATGCATTTTTCTACATTGGAAGAATTTTATGATGAGATGGACAGGTTGTTGACGAAAGACCTTACATGGAAGACAGGGCGAAGCATGGACGCTTTCCATGATTTGTTACGGGGCGGCTTCGGCGTGCATGAATATGGGGAGAGCATGGATTTTTACTGGCTCCATGCAGAAAAGAGCAGACGTGATTTCGGGTATGAAGCGACGGCGCTGTACTGGGAAAATATTTTGAAGAGATGCCATCCCTCCAACAGGGAAAGGCTGGCGGCAAAACTGGAAGCTGCTAAGAATCAGGCGGGAGAAACGCTGTTTGACATTATAGTGAAAGAAATTCTGGACAAGAAATGCGTGTATGACCATACACTGACTTTCGTTGACGATGAAAAAAGGCTGCAGAGGTCATTTTTTACGACGGACGCCCTTACACTTTCCAAAAACTTAATCGGCAAGGTGCTGGTGCACGATACGCCGCTTGGCACGGTCAGGGGGATAATCACGGAGACGGAGGCCTATATGGGCGTTGCGGACAAGGGCTCCCACACCTACGGCGGCAGGCGAACGGAGCGAACAGAGCCCATGTTCCACATTGGCGGCACTTCGTATGTGTATTTTATCTATGGCATGTATAACTGTGTCAATGTGACGGCGGGAGAGAAGGATGTCCCCATGGCTGCCCTTATCCGCATGGTGGAGCCTTTTGACGATGCTTCCCGTAAAATCATGGAGCGACTCAGGCTTGCGGAGATGGAAAGAAAAAGGGAGAGAAGGAAAAAACGGCTTGGCGAAGAGGCAAAAACCGATGCCGGGAAAGAAGGACTGCCGGTTTCCCTGAAAAAGCACCTGGCGGACGGGCCGGGTAAGCTGTGCATTGCCATGCATATCACAAAAGAGGACAATAACGTTGATTTGGCGTTGGATAAACATTTTTACCTTACGGAAGGAATCGAAGTAAAAGAGGAGCGGATTTCTGTTGGAAAACGAATCGGCATCGATTATGCCGAGGAAGCGGCGGATTATTTGTGGAGGTTTACACTGACATGAGCCTGCGTTTTGTGTTTGGGGGGGCAGGTGCGGGAAAGAGCACCCTGCTTTACGGGGAAATGTTAAAAAGGGCAGAAGAGGAGCCGGGGCGCAACTTTCTGATAATCGTGCCGGACCAGTTTACCATGCAGACGCAGAAAGAGTTGGTGACGCATCCTGCCAACAAAAGCAGGGGCATCATGAACATTGATGTCTTAAGTTTCGGGCGCCTCTCCCACCGTATTTTCGAGGAAGTCGGGAAAAGGGAAATTCCGGTGCTGGACGATACGGGAAAGAGCCTGGTGCTGCGTAAGGTGGCAGGCGGGTTGAAGGATAAGCTTCCTTTTCTGGGCTCCAATCTGGACAAGCAAGGGTACATCCACGAAATCAAAAGCGCCGTTTCCGAGTTTATGCAATACGGCATCGGGGTGGAGGATGTGGGCAAGCTGGCGGACTATGCCGGGAAAAGGGGCGCACTTTGTGCAAAGCTGAAGGATTTGCAGGTGATTTATGACGGCTTTCTTTCCTATATCCGGGATAAGTTTATCACCACGGAGGAAACGCTGGATTTGCTTGTGGAGGCGTTAAAAAAGTCCCGTATTGTGAAGGACAGCGTGGTAGTGTTTGACGGCTTTACGGGATTTACCCCCATCCAGAACAGGGTTATCTCGGAACTGATGGTGCAGGCAAAGGAAGTGGTTTTGAGCGTCACGCTGGATATTGCGGAAAACCCTTTTGAGCCCTGCGGGGAGCAGAAACTGTTTTATCTTAGCAAAAAAACCGTGGAAGCGCTCTGCAGGCTTGCCAAAGAGGCAGGAGTTTCGCGGGGGGAGGACATTTATGCAGGGTATGAGGGCCTGCACCGTTTTACAAAGAATGCGCCGCTTGCCCATCTGGAACAGGCGTTGTTCCGTTATCCTGTTAAGGAGTATGAAGGGGACATAAAAAAGGTTCTTCACTTGTCGGCGGCATCCACCGTTAGGGAAGAGGTGCGTCAGACCGGTATCCTGATGCAGAAGCTGGTGCGGGAGAACGGATACCTTTACCGGGATATGGCAGTGGTGGCGGGGGATTTGGAAAGCTATGCGGAGCAGTTTCGGACAGAGTTTGCAAGGCTGCAAATCCCGTGCTTTATTGACAGGACAAAGGGGATTGTGCAAAATCCCCTGACAGAATATATCAAAAGCGCCTTTGAAGTGCTGATAAGGGATTTTTCCTATGAAAGCGTGTTTATGTACCTGCGCAGCGGGCTGGCGGGATTTACGCCTGAGGAAGTCGATGTGCTGGAAAATTACTGTAGGCAGACCGGCATCCGGGGAAAAGCAAAGTGGAAGAAGCAGTTTACCCGACGTACGCCGCAGATGAAAGAGGATTTGGAACCCCTATGCCTTTTAAACGACATGCGGGAAAGACTTCTGGAAGAGCTTGCACCGCTTTTGGCATTGGAAAAGAAAACGGCCGATTCCTATGTGGAAGCCTTGTATCTTTTCCTGACAAAGAACCGTGCGGCGGAAAAACTGGCGGCCTTTGAGCAGACGTTTTTACAGAGTGAAGATTATGTCAGGGCAAGGGAGTACGCGCAGGTATACCGTCTGGTCATGGAACTGCTGGAGCAGGTCATGGGCCTGCTTACGGGGGAGACCATGAGCCTTATGGAGTTTCAGGATATACTGGAGGCGGGTTTTGCGGAGATAGAAGTGGGCGCCATTCCCCAGAATGTGGACAGGGTGCTGGTAGGCGATATGGAACGTACCCGTCTGAAAGAAATCAAGGTGCTTTTTTTTGTGGGGGTGAACGATGGAAATATCCCCAAGAATGCCGGAAAGGGCGGCATCATATCCGATATCGACAGGGAATTTCTGCGTCAGTCCGATTTGGAGCTGGCGCCTTCTCCCAGACAGCAGATGTATATCCAGAGGCTGTACCTGTATCTGAATATGACAAAGCCTTCGGACAGGCTGTATCTTTCTTTTTCCAAGATGAACGGGGAGGGAAAGGCGCTCAGGCCGGCTTATCTGGTAGGCATCATGCAGCAGTTGTTTCCCGGTCTTTTCGTGGAATATCCCGAATGCGAGCCGTACCTTTCCCAGATTATGACGCCACAGGCGGGTCTGCCGTATCTGGCGGGGGCGCTCAGGGAATATGCCATGGGGGTGCAGACGGATTCGGATTTGCCCGCCCTGTATGGGGCGTATGCCGGCCTGCCGGAGTATGGGGCGCTTTTGGGGAAGCTTACGGATGCCGCTTTTTACCGCTATGAGCATCACGGACTGGCAAAAAATGTGGCAAGGGCGCTTTACGGGCAGACCTTAAAAATCAGCATCAGCAGGCTGGAGACTTATGCGGCATGTGCATACAGGCAGTTTTTGCAGTATGGTCTTGCCCTTAAGGAACGGGAAGACTTTGTGTTTGAAAATGTGGACATGGGAAATGTTTTTCACAGCGTATTGGAGGGCTTTTCCAACAAGCTGGAAGAAAGCGGATACACATGGTTTGACTTCCCGCCGGAGTTTGCGGAACGGGCGGTGGAGGAGGCGCTTCTTCTTGCCGCGGCCAAATACGGGGATACGGTGCTTTACAGCAGCGCCAGAAACGAATATGCAATCAGAAGGATGAAGCGGATTTTAAACAGGACGGTGTCTACCCTGCAATACCAGCTTCAAAAAGGCAGCTTTGTGCCGGAAAGCTATGAAATCTCTTTTTCCTCCGTGTCCGATTTGGAGAGCGTAAACATTGCGCTGTCAGAGGATGAAAAAATGCAGCTTTCAGGCAGGATTGACCGTCTGGATACCTGTGAGGACGGCGGCCGCCTTTATGTGAAGGTGGTGGACTATAAATCCGGCAGCAAAAAATTTGATTTGGCCGCTCTTTACTATGGCTTGCAGTTACAGCTTGTAGTCTATATGAATGCGGCGCTGGAGCATGAAAAAAAACGGCATCCTGATAAAGAAGTCGTTCCGGCGGCGATGCTTTACTATCATGTGGCGGACGCGGCCGTGGAGACGGATACGGAGCTTACGCCCGAAGAAATCAACAGGCAGATACTGATGCAGCTTCGCACCAACGGAATGGTAAACAGCGACGGGGACATCACGGGGCGGCTGGACAAAGAAAGGGAAGGAAAGTCGGATGTGATTCCCGTGGAATATAAAAAAGACGGGCAGCTTTCCCTGCGTTCTTCGGTGCTTTCGACGGAGGAACTACAGGAAATATCCGCCTATGTCAACAAAAAGGTACACCGCTTCGGAAAGGAAATCCTTGACGGGAAGGCAGAGGTAAAGCCATATGAAAGCGGTAAGGACACGGCATGTACCTATTGCTCCTTTAAAGGGGTCTGCGGATTTGATGACAGTATACCGGGATTTGCGTCCCGCAGGTTGAAATCCATGGACAGAAGTGAAGCCATGGAGGCGATACGACAGGAGAACAGAGAAGATGGCATTCACATTCACACCTGAGCAGAAACAGGTTATAGAACTGCATGACTGCAATATTCTGGTTTCAGCGGCGGCAGGTTCCGGGAAAACGGCGGTGCTGGCAGAACGTATCGTGCAGATGGTATGCAGGAAAGAAAACCCGGTGGATATTGACAGGCTTTTGATTGTTACCTTTACCAATGCCGCTGCTTCGGAAATGCGGGAAAGAATCAGCCAGGCGATACTCGCGAAGCTGAATGAGGACGGGGAAAACGAACATTTGCAGCGGCAGGCGGCGCTTCTGCACAATGCCCAGATTACGACGATAGACAGCTTCTGCCTTTTTGTACTGAAAAACAATTTTCAGGATATCGGGCTGGACCCCGGTTTTCGCGTGGCGGATGAAGGGGAACTGGAACTGTTAAAGCAGGATGTGCTGGGCGAGCTTTTGGAGGAGCGTTTTGCGGAAGGTTCGGAAGCGTTTTACCGCTGTGTGGAGTATTTTTGTCCGGGTGGAAGGGAAAGTGTGCTGGAGGAGCATCTTTTCCATTTGTACCGGTATGCGTTAAGCCATCCGTTTCCCGAAGAATGGCTGGAGCAGAGAAAGAAGGATTACCATATAGATTCCGCAGCCGGGATGGAGGCATCCCCGTGGGGCCAGTACCTGCTTGCCCATTTAAGGCGCATGGTATCGGCCTTATGCAAGGATTTGGAGACGGTAAAAGCGCTCTGTGAAGAGCCGGACGGACCGTATATGTACGGTGGGATTGTGGAAAAGGAAATGGAAGACATGGAAAAGCTGGCAGGCCTTTCTTCCCTTTCGGCATTTGCACAAATGCTGCCGGCATTTACTTTCGGCAGGCTTCCCTCCAAAAAGGACGATACGGTGAGTCCCGAAAAAAGAGAGCGTGCAAAGGCGCTGCGGGAGGGGGTCAAGGATGCCGTAAAAAAACTGGGCGAAGGGTATTTTTCCATGCCTTTTGAAGCGGTTATCCGCAGGTCGGGGGAGTGTGAAGAGCCTCTTTGCATACTGGTGGATTTATGTCTGGAATTTAAAAGGAGGCTGGACTCTAAAAAGAGGGAGAAAAAGCTTCTGGATTTTTCCGACATGGAACATCTTGCCCTGGAGATTTTGCTGGATAAAGGGCCGGACGGCAGCGTGCATCCCTCCGAAACCGCGCTGGAATACCGCGATTACTTTGAGGAAGTGCTGATTGATGAATATCAGGACAGCAACCTTGTGCAGGAATACCTGCTTTCCGCCGTTTCCGGTGAGGCGGACGGTGATTACAACCGTTTTATGGTGGGGGATGTGAAGCAGAGCATTTACAAATTCCGTCTGGCAAGGCCGGAACTGTTTTTGGAAAAATACCAGACATATTCCCAAAAGGAAGGAAAACTGCGCAGGATAGATTTGCACAAAAATTTCAGAAGCAGGCCGGAAGTCATCGATACGGTCAACACCATCTTTTCCCGCATCATGACAAAGGAATTGGGCGGCATTGTCTATGACGGGGCGGCATCCTTGTATCCCGGGGCGGTATACCCGGAGAATGACGGGTGCGAAAGTGAGCTGCTTTTGTTTGAAAAGCCCCCGAAGGAATCGGAGTGGAATGCCAGGCAGGCGGAGGCCCTTGGCATTGCAGCCCGCATCCGCAGGCTCAGGCAGGAGTTTTTGGTGACGGACAGGGAAACAGGCAGGCTTCGACCCGTCATGTACCGGGACATTGTGGTTTTGCTTAGGACCAACAGCGGATGGGACGAGGATTTTAAGGAAGTATTTGCAAGGGAGGGGATTCCTGCCCATGTGGCGGGGAGAACAGGTTACTTTGAGACAAAGGAGATACAGGATGTCCTGCAATTTCTCCGCGTGCTGGACAATCCGCTGCAGGACATTCCCCTGTTTGGCGTGATGAAATCCGTGTTTGGCGGGTTTACGGATGAAGAGACGGCGCGTATTAAGGCCAGCGGAGGAAAAGAGGACGGCTTTTTGTATGACTGCCTGCAAAGCTATGTAAAGGAAGAGCAGCCGGAAGAAACCCTGTGTGAGAAATGCCGAAACTTTTTGGGACAGCTTGAAAAGTACAGGAGGAGTACGGCGTATATGTCCGTTTCGGATTTGCTCAGGATGCTTTTTGAGGAGTATGATTACCCGGCGTATACGGCAGCCCTTCCGGCAGGAGGGCAGCGTCTTGCCAATGTGGAAATGCTGCTTGTAAAAGCGGCGGATTTTGAAAAGAACAGTTATCACGGACTGTTTCATTTTGTGCGCTATATAGAGCAGCTTCAGAAGTACAATGTGGATTACGGGGAAGCGGGCACGCTGGATGAAAATGCCGATGTGGTCAGGATTATGAGTATCCACAAGAGCAAGGGACTGGAATTTCCGGTGGCTTTTGTGGCGGGGCTTTCCAAGAAGTTTAACATGCAGGACACTTCACAGCCGTTGATTGTGGATGTGGATATGGGAATCGGTCTGGATTATGTCAATCCAAATTTGCGGGTGAAGGGAAAGACCCTGCGCAAAAAGGTGCTTGCCACGAAAATAAAGCTGGATAACCTGGCGGAGGAGCTGCGTGTTTTGTATGTGGCGCTGACCCGTGCAAAGGAAAAGTTAATCATGACGGCATCGGTGGATGATTTGGAGCATTTGCCGACACAGGAGGAGATGACCTATACCCGTCTTGCGGGGGCATCCTGCTTTCTGGATTACATTCTGCCCACCTTTGTCCCCACGGAAAAAATCGGGCTTGCGGACATGGCGCTTGCGGATTTGCAGACGGGTCTTCTGGAAGCGGGCAGGCTTGCAAAGCTCACTTCACGCCAAATGGATGTGGATGAGGAAAAGCAGACGCTTCTGACAGAGCGGTTTGCCTATCGGTATCCTCACAAAAATCTGGAAAACCTGTATACCAAGACGACGGTTTCCGAATTGAAAAAGGCGGCAATGGAGGGAACGGGGGAGGAACCCGCCCGGGAAATGTTCCCACAGGAAGAGATAATCCCTTATATCCCCGTTTTTATGCGGGAAAAGGAAGCGGTTTCGGGTACTGCGCGGGGCAGCGCGGTGCACAGGGTCATGGAGCTTTTGGATTTTACGAAGGCATACGGCGCCGTCGATGATATAAAGGAAGAAATGGAGGCTTTCTGTAAAGAAGGCCGCCTGACGGAAGAATATAAAAACGCGGTAAACCCGTTAAAAATCCTGCAATTTTTACAGACTTCCTTAGCGGGCAGGATGAAGGAAGCGGCGAAATCGGGGAAGCTGTTTAAAGAGCAGCCTTTTGTCTACGGCATACGGGCAGACAGGCTTTCGTCAGGGGAAGAGAAATTTCCCGCAGAGGAAACCGTGCTGATTCAGGGAATCGTGGATGTCTTTTTTGAGGAAGAAGACGGCCTTGTGCTTTTAGACTACAAAACGGACGTGATAAAAGCGCCGGAAGAGCTTATCCGGCGTTACAAGGTACAGCTTGATTATTATGAAGAAGCGCTTACGAATATTACAGGGAAAAAGGTAAAGGAAAAGATTTTGTACTCTTTTTATCTGGGAACGGAAGTAATAACCTAAGTGCAGTAAAATGCAAATGATGTTTTATCATTAAAGTAAAAGGCAGCCGCCCTAAGGGGTAACTGCCTTTTGTTACATCTGATGAATTAAGCCTGTTCCGCCGCCATTGCCTCCAGCCGCTTAAACATTTTGCCCACGGCGGGAATTTTTAACAGCACAATGGTAATAATGCCTTCCAAAAGTATGTAACTGTAATTGTAAATGAAAGGATACAGCACAGTCAGGCTTTTGGGAAAATTATCCGGCATGTAATCCATCCAGTACAGGTATCCCCCGATGGTGTGGAAGAGGCCGCGCGAGGCGATGGCAAGAAAGTATGCAAGGATAAATCTGTCCTTTTTTTTGTAAAAGAAACCGGTAATGCCAAGGACGGTGAAGGCCAAAAAGTAATCACAGCAGACTTGCAGGGGACTTAACATGTAGGAGCTCCCTGACTGGAAAAATTGCAGGATACTGTATGCCGCAGCCGAAAGAAGTCCGGCCTTTATGCCGTAAAAATAACCGATGATACAGATGCAGAACATGGAAAATGCGGTTACGGAGCCGCCGTAGGGCATTTCAAACTTTACATAGGAAAGTACAAACCCCAAGGCAAGGGCAACCCCGCAGAAAGCCAGCCTTTTTGTTGAAAAGCGGGTGTTTTTCTGTTTGCGGTTTATAACGATGGCGGAAAGAATGAGCGCCAGCAGCAAAACCGCAATCAATACATAGTAACCGACGGAGCCTAAAGAATAGTATCCGTCTTCCGATAAGATAAAATCTGACATAAAAAAATCCTCCTTGTTTGTCGGCAAAGAGGGACACAGTTTATAATCATAGCTGCATAAAATGCATATATGATTACATGCTTCCTTACGCCGGTATTGTCCGGTTCAAGTCATGAGGGTTAGAATCCGAGGATTCAGTCTCAGCAATGTGCTCCCCTAGCAGGTAAGTATTTGTGATTTGT
The DNA here is from genome assembly GCA_910577105.1 of uncultured Lachnospiraceae bacterium. Lineage (GTDB taxonomy): Bacteria > Bacillota > Clostridia > Lachnospirales > Lachnospiraceae > Acetatifactor. Next base: position 66,994 of record CAJTMB010000006.1, read on the forward strand.
TTCGTACCCACTATAAGTTCTTTTAACCGGTTTGTCAAGGACTAAAATCTGTGTTACACTGTTTGTGTGTCATTTGACGACGGAATAGTAATGTAAACGGAGGCATTTAATGGAATTAAACAAAGTAAATCAGGAAAATGCAGTACAGAAGCAATACAAGACGTCGGATAACCTGACCAGACGAATTTCCATTCATGAGAAATATTCCACCAATAAACAGGGTTTTGGGAACTGGGTGCATTCCCACTATGATTTCGGGGAGGGCAGCAGGATACTGGAGCTCGGATGCGGGACGGGAGTCATGTGGAAGGGGAAGCTTCCCGGACAAGGTGAAAATCTTACGCTGGTTTTGTCGGATTTTTCCGAAAATATGGTTGCCGATGCGAAAGCGTTATTAGGGGAGCGGGACAATGTTTCTTACAGGGTGGTAAATATTGAGGATATTTCTTATCCGGACGAATCTTTTGACAGGATAATTGCCAATATGATGCTGTACCATGTGCCGGATTTGGACAGGGGACTTTCGGAAGTCAGGCGTGTGATGGCGCAGGACGGTTATTTTTACTGTGCTACATATGGGGAAAACGGGATTTTGCCTTTTATTGCCGGTCTGCTAAAGGAATATGGCGTGGCGGATACGACGAATAAAAATTTTACCCTGCAAAACGGCGGTGGGATTTTAGGCAGGCATTTTTCCGAGGTGAAGAAGTTTTTGTACGAGGATTCTTTAGCCGTTACGGATGTTGAGGATTTGCTGGACTATGTGTATTCCTTAACCAATATGTCTTCTGTTGCACAAGTGGACAGGAGCGTGCTTAAGGAAGTTCTGGAAAGGGAAATGACGGACGGCGTACTGAAGGTGCCAAAGGAATACGGCATGTTTATTTGCAGGAAGTAACAAATATGGTAAAAGGCGGCGTTTATGTATCAGGATTATATTTTTGATTTGTACGGCACACTGGTGGATATCCGGACGGATGAGGAAAGAACTTCTTTGTGGAGAAAAACGGCGCGTTACTTTTCTTTGCAGGGAGCGCCGTATGGTACGGCGGAAATAAAAAGAAGATTTGAGGAATTGGTTGACGAAAAGGAAAGACAGCTTGCGCTGCGCATGAATATGCCGCGCCGGGATGTGGAAATTAAGCTGGAAGAGGTGTTTCGGAAGCTGTTTCGGGAGAAAGGCGTCAAGCCGTCAAAAAGGCAGGTGTTTGATGCCGGACTGTTTTTCAGAAGCGAATCCCTTTGTTATATCAAACTGTTTCCGGGGGCAAAGAATTTGCTTGAGAGGCTTAAGGCTGCGAAAAAAGGCGTTTATCTGTTATCCAACGCCCAGCGCATCTTTACGGAGCCGGAAATGCGCATGCTTGGAATTTACGACTTGTTTGACGGCATCCTGTATTCCTCGGATGCCGGGGTAAAGAAACCGTCGCTTCTGTTTTTCGATGCGTTGTTTGGAAAATTCGGGCTGGATAAGCAGACGGCCGTAATGATTGGCAATGACTGGGCTGCGGATGTGGGAGGTGCCCATGCATTTGGCATGGAAAGCATGTATGTCCATACGAAGCAGTCCACTCCCCTTTTGGGACCGCTGCCGGAGGACTGCCGGAAGTTAAATTTGATTGGGGAGGTTTTCCGGTTCGGGCAATAATTGCCGGAGAAAAGGCGTAGGAAGGAGGCAGTACGTCTTGCGTATCATAAAAAAATGGCTTGAGGAAAATAAAATTTTTTTGAAAAAGGCTTTTCTGGTGGCATGGCCTGCGGTGCTGGAATCTTTTTTTGTTGCGGTAGTGGGAATCGTGGATTCCATGATGGTCAGCAGGCTCGGCGAGTATGCGGTGGCGGCAGTGGGACTGACCACGCAGCCGAAGTTTATAGGCCTTGCCCTGTTTATTGCCATTAATGTGGCTGTTTCCGCCCTTTCCGCAAGAAGGCGCGGAGAAGGGGACAAGGAGGGCGCCGGAAAAATCCTGTTGACGGCGGTGCTTGTCACCGTGATTGCGGGAGTAATCATCAGCATTGTGTGTGTGGCGTTTGCCAATCCGATTATCCGTTTTGCAGGCTCTGAGAGCGATACCCATGACAGTGCGGTTCTGTATTTTCGAATTATTATGGGATGTATGCTTTTTAATATCATTTCCCTTGTCATCAATGCTTTCCAGCGTGGCAGCGGCAACACCAAAATTGCCATGAAAACCAACCTGACATCCAATCTAATCAATATCTTTTTTAATTATCTTTTGATAGAGGGGCATTTTGGTTTTCCGGCATGGGGCATTAAGGGCGCTGCCATTGCGACCGTCATCGGGACGGTGGCAGCCTGCGGCATGAGTATTGCTTCTTTGTTCCGTAAAGACAGTTTTGTCAACGCAGCCTTTCTTTTACAGAAAAAACTGCGTGCGGACATAGAGTCCCTGAAACAGATTTTCAATCTTGCCTCCAATGTCTTTGTGGAACAGATTTTAATCAGAATAGGCTTTATGTCGGTTTCCATGATGGCGGCAAAGCTTGGCACAAGGGCCTTTGCAGCCCATCAGGTGGGGATAAACGTCATGTCCCTGTCTTTTTCTTTTGGGGATGGAATGCAGGTGGCGGCAGTGACGCTGATTGGACAGAGCCTTGGTCAGAAAAATGCGGAGTCTGCCAAAAGGTACGGTACCATCTGCCAGCGGATGGGAAATGCCGTATCCGTGGTGCTGTCCGTTTTGTACCTTGCGCTGGGCGAATGGTTTTTTAGCCTGTATTTTACGGAAAAGGATACCATAGGCATTGGCGTGGAAATCATGCGCGTGATGGTGCTGATTGTGCTGATGCAGGTGTCCCAGGTCATTTACATGGGCTGTCTCAGGGGCGCCGGGGACGTGCGTTTTACCACCATAGCTTCCACCATCAGCGTAACCTTTATCCGGCCGCTTGCTTCATGGCTGTTTGCCTACGGCTTTCAAATGGGAGTCATCGGCATCTGGTTCGGAGTCGTATGCGACCAGTTTTGCAGGCTTGTCTTAACCAACTGGCGTTTTAAGTCCGGCAAATGGACGAAAATCAAAATATAAAATCTGCGGATGAAAGAAAGGACCACTATGAAAGACTACATTTTATTTGATTTGGACGGCACACTGACAGACCCTAAAGTGGGCATTACCACCTGTGTGCAGTATGCGCTTTCCGCTTTCGGCATTGAGGAAGAAACGGACAAGCTGACGACTTTTATCGGACCGCCGTTGAAAGAAAGTTTTATGGAATTTTACGGGTTTGATGAGAAACAAGCTGATGAAGCTGTGGAAAAGTACAGGGAGCGGTTTAAGGATACGGGCATATTTGAAAATTCCATTTACGGCGGGATACCGGAAATGCTTAGGAAATTAAAAGGCGCCCACAAAAAACTGGCGGTTGCCTCCAGCAAACCCACCGTTTATGTGGAACGGATTCTCGAGCATTTTTCCATCCGCAAATATTTTGATGTGGTGGTGGGAAGTGAACTGGATGGCAGCAGGACGGATAAAGCGGAAGTAATACAGGAGGCCTTAAGGCTGATTGGCGGAAAAAAAGAAAATACGGTGATGGTCGGCGACAGGAAATTTGATGTGCAAGGCGCCAAAGCAATGGGCGTTACCAGTGTGGCTGTCACTTTCGGCTATGGAAGCATGGAAGAATTGAAGGAGGCGAAGGCAGACTATATTGTGAGGAGCGTAGGGGAACTGGAAAAACTGCTGCTTAGGGGAAGCGACAACAAGAAGGAAGAGCCGTTTTTTGTAAAGCTTTGGTTTATTGTGCTCCCGATGATTATTTTCTACCTGTTAAGGATGATGGGGTTGTCCATAGGAACCATTATTCTGTCTGCCCTTTCGGAGGTACTGCCCCGCGGAGTGGCGGAAAAGCTGGTGTACTGGAATGAAACGGGGGAGGTGCTGGAGGGAGCCACAGGAAACGGTTCCGCTGTCATGACTGCCGTTGCTTTTCTTATTGCCGGTGTGGCAATGTGGTTCCTTTTTGCCAAAGAGGATGTGGGCAGGGCGGAAAAGGAAGTTCCCCTAAAACATGCCCGGCTGAAAAAGCCTTTTGCCTATGCCTGCATGACGGTATGTATTCTGGGCCTGACCCTTGGACTGAATTTTCTCTATGAACTGGCAGGGATAACCGATATGTCCGCGGCTTATCAGGAAACCGCCCGGATGCAGTATGCGGCGGTGCTTCCGTTGGGACTGTTTGTCAACGGCCTGCTTATCCCGGTTGCGGAAGAACTGGTTTTTAGGGGTGTGGTTTACAACCGCTTGAAAAAGTACATGGCATATATTCCGGCGATACTGGTATCGGCGTTTCTGTTTGGCGTATATCACCAGAACCCGGTGCAGGGCAGCTATGCTTTCCTGATGGGATGCGTAATAGCCTATTTTTATGAAAGCTTCGGGCATTTTTATGTGCCTTTGACCGCCCACATATTGAGTAATGTGGCGGGATACCTGCTGACCGTGACGGGCGCTTTTGCGGTTATGCCCATAAACTGGTGGACATGTGCGGGATTTTTGTTCATAGGCGCAGGGGCGCTTTGCTGGTGTGGCTCTATGAGGCATTCTTTGAAAGGGTGATGATATTCTTATACCTTTAGTCAGAAGTATAGAAAGATTGTTTTTGAATATAATATTGTAAAGCAAAATAAAGATAAGTGCTTTACAAATGAATATAAAAAGAATAAAATAAAATAAAAAGGAGTGATAATTATGGCACAGGCAATGGTAAATTTCCGCATGGATGAGGATTTGAAAAAGAATATGGAAGAGATATGTAAAGATTTGGGCTTAAGCATGACAACGGCATTCACTATATTTGCTAAAAAGATGACAAGAGAAAAACGGATTCCATTTGACGTGTCAGTGGACTCGTTTTATTCTGAAAGTAATATGTCATATCTGAAGAAAGTAGTAGGTGATATAGAATCGGGAAAGTCAGTTCTTGCAGAACACAAATTAATTGAGGAATAATAAAGGATATACAAAGGAACTGCTACGAAGGCATTGGAAAACCAGAACCGTTGAAAAATGATTTCAGTGGTTGGTGGAGTCGGCGCGTTGATGAAACGAACCGTATTGTATACAAGGAAATAGAGGGAGCGATTGTCATTGCATCATGTAAAGGCCATTATGATAATTTGTAATTCTGTATAATTGAATATAATATAGAAAAAATAATAAAAATTCACAAAAATTATCACTCAATTTTTTCACAATCCCAAAATTGTCAGATAGTCAGACAATTCAGTGAAAAAAACTATTTACAAGAATGTAAGAAAGGTGTATAGTAACGTCATAAGTCGCAAAGGAGCGAACCTGTTAAGGCTCCTTGCGACTTTTTTGTGTTGTAAAAGAAAGGAGTCGCCCATGTTTGACGTAAAAAATGATTTACCCAAAGCGCCGCTTTATAGGACGGAGTTTGAGCATGATAATTGCGGGATAGGCGCATGTGTGAATATTAAAGGAAGAAAGAGCCATGAAACGGTGGAGAATGCGCTTAAAATTGTGGAAAATTTAGAGCACAGGGCTGGAAAGGACGCGGAAGGAAAAACCGGCGACGGCGTCGGGATTCTGACGCAGGTTCCCCACAAATTTTTTGCAAAGGAAGCAAAGGCGCTGGGATTTTCCCTGGGGGAAGAAAGGGAGTACGGCGTTGGCATGTTTTTCTTTCCACAGGAAGAATTGAAAAGAAACCAGTCCAAAAAGATGTTTGAAATCATTGTGGAGAAGGAAGGTCTGGAATTTTTAGGCTGGAGGAGCGTGCCTTCCTATCCCGGGGTGCTGGGGCACAAAGCCGTGGAATGTATGCCGTGCATCATGCAGGCTTTTGTAAAAAAACCCGCAAATGTGGAAAAGGGACTGGAGTTTGACCGCAGGCTTTATATTGCGCGCAGGGTTTTTGAGCAGTCCACGGATAACACTTATGTGGTGTCCTTTTCCAGCAGGACCATCGTGTATAAGGGCATGTTTCTGGTAGGGCAGCTTCGCACCTTTTTTGCGGATTTGCAGAGTGAGGATTATGAGTCGGCCATTGCCATTGTGCATTCCCGTTTTTCCACCAACACCAATCCCAGCTGGGAACGCGCGCATCCCAACCGATTTATCGTACATAATGGGGAAATCAATACGATTCGTGGCAATGCGGACAAGATGCTTGCCCGGGAGGAAAACATGGAATCCGGACACTTGAAGGGGCAGATGCATAAAGTGCTGCCCGCCATCAACAAGACGGGGTCCGACTCGGCAATGCTTGACAATACGCTGGAATTTCTGGTGATGAGCGGTATGGATTTGCCCCTTGCGGTGATGATTACCATTCCTGAGCCTTGGGCAAACAACAAAACCATGTCCAAGACAAAGAAAGATTTTTACCAGTACTACGCTACCATGATGGAACCGTGGGACGGTCCTGCCTCCATTTTGTTTTCGGACGGCGATATCATGGGCGCCGTACTGGACAGGAACGGACTGCGTCCCTCCCGGTATCTGATTACGGAGGATGACCAGTTGATTCTCTCTTCCGAGGTAGGGGTGCTGGACATTGACGCGGCAAAAATTTTAGTGAAGGAAAGGCTCAGACCCGGCAAAATGCTGCTGGTGGACACCCTGCAGGGCCGCGTCATAGATGATGAGGAGTTAAAAGAAAGGTATGCCTCCGCACAGCCTTATGGGGAATGGCTGGACAACAATCTGGTGGAATTAAAGTCGCTTAAAATTCCCAACGAGCGTGTGCCGGAATTTTCCGACGAGGAGCGGGAGCGGATGCAGAAGGCATTTGGCTATACCTATGACGAACTGAAGGTGAGCATCCTGCCCATGGCCAAAAACGGCAGTGAGGCCATTGCCGCCATGGGTGTGGATACGCCGCTTCCGGTACTGAGCAAGACCCGCCATCCGTTGTTTCATTATTTTAAACAGCTTTTTGCGCAGGTGACAAATCCGCCCATTGACGCTATCCGCGAGGAGGTCGTGACCTCCACCACCGTCTATGTGGGACGGGAGGGGAATGTGCTGGAGGAAGTGCCGGAAAACTGTAATGTCCTTAAGGTAAACAATCCCATCCTTACCAATACGGATATTATGAAAATAAAAAATATGAAAGCGGACGGCTTTCGTGTGGAAGTCATTCCGATTACCTATTATAAAAACACGAGTCTTGAGCGTGCCATCGACAGGCTTTTTGTGGAGGTTGACAGGGCTTACAGGGACGGCAACAACGTGCTGATTCTCTCGGACAGGGGCGTGGATGAGAACCATGTGGCTATCCCTTCCCTGCTTGCGGTGTCTGCATTGAATGAATATCTTGTAAGGACAAAAAAGAGAACAAGGCTTGCGCTGATACTGGAGTCCGGGGAGCCCAGGGAAGTGCATCATTTTGCAACCCTTCTGGGATATGGGGCATGTGCTATTAATCCTTATCTGGCACAGGAGTCCATAAAAGAACTGATTGACAGCCATATGCTGGACAAAGACTATTATGCGGCGGTGGAGGATTACAACAACGCCGTGCTGCATGGTATCGTAAAGATTGCCTCCAAGATGGGCATCAGCACGATTCAGTCTTATCAGGGCTCTCAGATTTTTGAGGCAATCGGTATCGACAAGGAGGTAATCAGCAAGTACTTTACCCATACGGTCTGCCGTGTGGGAGGCATTACCATCAAGGATATTGAAAAACAGGTGGATAAACTGCATTCGCAGGCGTTTGACCCGTTAGGGCTGGCATGTGACCTTACGCTTGACAGTCCCGGACACCACAAAATGCGCAGCGGTGCGGAGGAGCATCTTTACAATCCTGCCACCATCCATCTGTTGCAACAGTCTACAAAGCGGGGCGATTACGGTATGTTTAAACAGTATACGGCTCTGGTGAATGATGAGGAGGCTGTCAGGAACCTGCGCGGGCTGATGGATTTTAACTTTCCGAAAAAGGGCGTGCCGCTTGAGGAAGTGGAGAGTGTGGAGTCCATTGTGACAAGGTTTAAAACAGGGGCAATGTCCTACGGCTCCATCTCCAAGGAGGCTCATGAAACCATGGCGATTGCCATGAATTTGCTGCACGGAAAGAGCAATTCCGGGGAAGGCGGCGAGGAGCCGGAGCGCCTGACGCCGGGGGCTGACGGACTGGACCGCTGTTCGGCAATCAAGCAGGTAGCAAGCGGAAGGTTCGGTGTTACCAGCAGATACCTTGTAAGCGCAAAGGAGATTCAGATAAAGATGGCGCAGGGGGCAAAACCGGGGGAGGGCGGACACCTTCCCGGCGGCAAGGTCTATCCCTGGATAGCAAAGACCCGCCACTCAACGCCCGGCGTAAGCCTGATTTCGCCGCCGCCCCATCATGATATCTATTCCATAGAGGATTTGGCGCAGCTGATATATGATTTGAAAAATGCCAACAAGGAAGCCCGCATTTCCGTAAAGCTGGTGTCGGAAGCAGGCGTGGGAACCGTTGCGGCAGGAGTTGCCAAGGCGGGCGCCCAGGTAATACTGGTTTCCGGTTACGACGGCGGCACGGGAGCGGCGCCTAAAAATTCCATCCACAACGCAGGGCTTCCGTGGGAGCTGGGGCTTGCGGAAACGCACCAGACCTTAATTATGAACGGTTTGCGGAACAAAGTCAGGATAGAAACGGACGGAAAGCTGATGAGCGGGCGGGATGTGGCAATTGCCGCCATTCTGGGAGCGGAGGAGTTTGGCTTTGCCACGGCGCCGCTGGTAACGATGGGATGCGTCATGATGCGCGTCTGCAACCTTGACACCTGTCCGGTGGGCGTGGCAACGCAGAATCCCGAACTGCGGAAGAATTTCCGGGGCAAGCCGGAGTACGTGATGAACTTTATGAAGTTTATTGCAGAGGAACTGCGGGAGTACATGGCAAAGCTGGGAGTGCGCACCGTGGATGAACTGGTGGGCCGGACGGATTTGCTGAAGGTAAAGGAAAATCTCACCGAAAGGCAGAAATCCGTTGATTTAAGCAGGATTCTTGACAATCCTTATGTGGGCATGAAACAGAAGGTGACCTTTGATTCCAAACAAATCTACAATTTCCATCTGGAAAACACGCCGGATGAAAAGGTATTGTTAAAACAGCTTGGAAAAGCCATGGAAGCAGGGCAGAAGAGAAGCATCGAGGTGGATGTCACCAATACGGACAGAGCATTCGGCACCATTCTGGGTTCGGAAATCACAAGGCGTTTCGGGGAAGCCTTGCAGGAGGATTTTTACCGTGTGCTTTGTAACGGTGCCGGCGGACAGAGCTTCGGCGCTTTTATCCCGGCAGGTCTGACGCTGGAGCTTGTGGGCGACAGCAACGATTATTTTGGGAAAGGGCTTTCCGGAGGGAAGCTGATTGTCTATCCGCCAAGGGGCAGCAGGTTTAAGGCAGAGGACAATATCATCATCGGAAATGTGGCGCTGTACGGCGCGACCAGTGGCAAGGCGTTTATAAACGGTATGGCGGGCGAGAGGTTTGCCGTGCGCAACTCCGGCGCCATTGCGGTGGTGGAGGGCGTGGGCGAGCACGGCTGCGAGTACATGACGGGCGGCCGCGTGGTAGTGCTGGGTCCCACTGGCAAGAATTTTGCAGCCGGCATGAGCGGCGGCATTGCCTATGTGCTGGATGAGGGGAATGACCTTTACATGCGGCTGAACAAGGAAATGGTATCCTCCTATGAAATCACCTCCAAGTATGATGTGCTGGAGTTAAAGGAAATGATAAAAGAGCATGTGGCATACACCAATTCCCCCAAAGGAAAGTTGATTCTGGATAATTTTGGGGAATACCTGCCAAAATTCAAAAAAATCATTCCCCATGATTACGAGCGGGTGTTAAAAACCATTGTGCAGATGGAAGAAAAAGGGCTCAGCGCGGAGCAGGCACAGATTGAAGCTTTCTATGCAAATACGAAACAGTAAGCGGAAAAAGAAAGCAGAATGCTTTGGAAACGGAGGAAATAAGATGGGAAAACCGACGGGTTTTATGGATTATAAAAGGGAAACATCCGGGGAAGTAAAGCCAAAACAACGAATAAAAAACTTTCTGGAATTTCATGAGCATCTTCCCATGGAAAAACAGCAGCTTCAGGGCGCCCGGTGCATGGAATGCGGTGTGCCGTTCTGCCAGTCGGGCATGACAATCTGCGGCATGACCTCAGGCTGTCCGCTCCACAATCTGGTGCCGGAGTGGAATGATTTGGTATATACGGGAAACTGGGAGCAGGCTTATAAAAGGTTGAAAAAAACCAACAATTTTCCGGAATTTACTTCCCGCGTCTGTCCGGCGCTCTGTGAGGCGGCATGTACCTGTGGTTTAAACGGGGAACCGGTTGCCACAAAGGAAAATGAGTATGCCATTATTGAAAATGCCTATGAAAAAGGGTATGCGGCTCCAAAGCCCCCTAAAGTGCGTACCGGCAAAAAGGTGGCTGTGGTAGGCAGCGGACCCTCCGGGCTTGCGGCGGCGGACCAGTTGAACAAACGGGGCCATCTGGTTACGGTGTATGAGCGGCATGACCGTGCGGGCGGGCTGTTGATGTACGGCATTCCCAATATGAAGCTGGAAAAAAGGATTATCGAGCGTAAGATACGGGTGATGGAAGCGGAAGGGGTAACCTTTGTGACGGGCACGGATGTGGGAAAGGATATCAAGGCCGCCCAGCTTCTGAAAGAATATGACAGGGTGATTCTTGCCTGCGGGGCGTCCAATCCGCGCGACATACAGGCTCCCGGCAGGGATGCAAAAGGTATTTATTTTGCCGTTGACTTTTTGAGGGCAAACACCAAGAGTCTGTTAGACAGCAACTTTGCAGACGGCAGGTATATAAATGCCAAGGGAAAGAACGTGGTGATTATCGGCGGCGGAGATACAGGAAACGACTGTGTGGGTACGGCTATCCGGCACGGCTGTAAATCGGTGACGCAGATAGAGATGATGCCCGCCGCACCAAAAATGCGGGCGGAGGATAATCCATGGCCGGAGTGGCCGAAAGTGCTGAAAACCGATTACGGTCAGGAAGAAGCCATTGCGGTGTTCGGACACGACCCGAGGATTTACGAAACCACGGTCAAAGAATTTGTAAAGGATAAAAACGGCAGTTTAAAAGCAGTAAAGACCGTTAAGCTGAAATGGGAAAAAGATTCTGAAACGGGCAGGATGAAAAGCAGTGAAATATCCGGAAGCGAACAGACGCTTGATGCCGAAATCGTGCTGATTGCGGCAGGTTTTACGGGATGCCAGAAGTATGTGGCGGACGCGTTCAAGGTGGAGTTAAATGAGCGCACCAACGTAAAAACTGCTCCCGGAGGATACAGGACCGGCGTGGACAATGTTTTTGTGACCGGAGACATGCACAGGGGCCAGTCCCTTGTCGTCTGGGCCATCCGGGAAGGCCGGGAGGCTGCCCGCGAGGTGGATGAAAGCCTGATGGGGTATACAAATCTGGCAGTACAGTAAAAAAGAGAAATGTGATACGGGAAAACCGCAGGGAGTTCATAGGAAACTCCCTGCGGTTTTAATTCAGATGAAAGATATTAATTCTCATGCAAAAGAAGGCTGTCCGCGATATAAGGCGCAACCTGTTCCCTTTTGATGTCCAGCGCACAGGCCAGTTCTTCATATAATTGGGACTCTGCCAGACGGAAGTATTTTTCGTCTATTGCAGTGACCTTTTTGCCGCTTTGTATCCGGGCTTCTTTTCTCATATACAAGGTTTTAATGATTTTAATCAGTTCCCGGCAGTCGCAGGTCTGGAGAGCGGCCTTGTACTGTAATTCCCGGTCTTTTTCATTGGTAATCCAGACGGATTCAATCCGGGGAAGGTCGGCAATCAAATCCTCCGCTTCTTTTTTGGAAAGGATATAACGCATTATGGTCTTGTTGTTTTCCACAGGTGCATAAACGGCAGCCGATTTCTGATAAAGCGGCCGTAATGTGTAGTAAGGTTTGTTTTTATCCGCCATGGATATGGAGAGCGTGCCGATGGAGGTAATCTGGCAGACGCCGTGACTGCCGTAAATAACGATATCATTTACCTGAAACATAGTATCACATCCTTATGTAAACTATTTTATCAGAAAATATAAGGAATTGTAATGGTATTTTTGCACTATAGAAACAATTTCGTTAGTTTTGTCTAATAATTACGGCTGCGTATTTGTGCAGAATAACCATAAATTATAATATTTCACTGATATTTACCAGTATTGCCAAATATGTGAAATAATATAACATTGGATGGGCGGACTGTGTGAAAAGTATTTTATTCACCGGACGCATTACCGGCGACATATCTGTTATATATTTCCACGTGGTCGTAAATGCACCTCCAACTGCTGGTTGAGCCCGCAGTTACGCAAATATAGGGTGTTTGGTCTGCAAACGTGCCATAGCTTACCGCACAGTTCCGGGATTGAACCACATATCCCGTTTTGGCGCACAGTACTTCACCTCCGGTATCCTTGTCCTCAATTTTACGCAAAAACCAGTTGGAAATGGTAATTCCTTCCGGGTGTTTCACCGTGGGAACGGTAGTGTAGGTATGGGCGGACAATATTTCCCGGCACAATTCGTTTTGCATCGCCGCTTTCATAATTACGGCCATATCATAAACCGTACAATAATGATTGTCGTCATAAAGGCCGACACAGTTGGTAAAGTGCGTGCTGTCTGAGATGCCCAGTTCTTCCAGCTTTGCATTCATCATGTCCACAAATGCCTCATGGGAGCCTGCAATATATGTTGCAAGGCCGACGGCGGCGTCTCCGCCGGAGTGCAGTATGGTTCCGTAGAACAAATCCCGCACCGTTATTTCTTCCCCGTCAAGAAACCCGACTGAGCTGCAGTCGTTTACATAAGCATAATCAGTGATTTCCAGGGTCATGATGAAGGTATCGTCCAAATCTTCTTCCGTAATCTGCTCGGCAGCCACCAGAACGGTCAAAACCTTTGTCATGGATGCAGGAGAAATTCTTTCCTCCGCGCCCTTCGAAGCAATGATGGTGTCCGTGCTTTCATCAATCAGAATGGCATTTGTGCTGATTACTTCCTCGCTGTTTATATAAGCTGTATCCGGGGTTTCGGAAAAACTGTAAACTGTTTTTTCGGGTTCGGGTTCCAATGCTTCCTCTCCCGCCGCAGGCGTTTCTTCCGCGGTTATTCTAAATGTTTCTGATTTATCTGCCTGCCCGCCGGCTTTTGCTTTTTGTACCTGTGGCGGTATATCATCCGTCTTGGCCTTTTTCCCAAACACCGAAAAAACAACGGCAATCGTGATGATAATGAAAAGTACGCCTATGCAAAGAAGACCAATTAATATGCGCTGCTTCCTTTCGCGCTCTTGTCTTTCACGCCACATGCGCCGTCTTTGCTCACGGCGGGCAAGGTATTCTTTATCGTCATCTGTTTCTTCTATATAAAAATCCATAGTTATCCTGTCTTAAAATTTTATTGTCCCTTATGTGCTAATTGCAGTTGAATGATTTCCCTTCCATCTTTAAGGATGTCATATACGCGGTTTTGGTATTGGAACATTTCGTCCGTAATAACCGAGGGATTGCGCCGTGCAATTTCTTCGATAACCTCCAGACAGCTTTCTTTTGTCAGGAAAGCATTGTAAACTCCCGGCGGTTCATCCTTCTTTGTCATTCTTTCATCCTGGGCAGAGAGAAGCACCAGACCGTATTTGTAGCCGTCTATTCCCGGAATCCGCTTAGAATAAGCGACGGCGAGAATCTCTTCGATTCTTCTGAGCTGGCAGCTTCCCGTAACATGGGGCATCACAAAATAGTGAGGAGTAATATAGCAATAATAAAACGCTGCATTCTTTCCCTGTTCCGGCATTCGGTTGCCGATTATCAGCATGTTGTCGGACATAAGCTCCGCGTCCACCTGTGCCAGTTCTTCCAACGTAAAGGCAGTTTCTTTCTGAAAATAATCAAGATAATTTTTTATCCGGCGTTTTCTTAAAATGATTCCCAAAATAACCAGAATCAAACCCGGAGCTACAAGTATTACGCCAATCAGCGCAATGAGGAAATCCCCGGAGAAAATCATCGGTATGCCTATAAGTCCCGGGAAAAACAAGAGAACAATCCCTCCGGCAATCATTCCCAACGCGCCGCCCCCGACGCACCGGATTCCTTTTAACATGCTTCCGTCCTTTGATTTTTTGCTGCGAAATTCATCTGTTGCAGTAAAACGCATAGTTTCCCTCCTTTTCATGGCTATTGTTTTAGGTTAAACTTTCATAGTTGCCTGCTATTAAAATAGTATAGCATAAGCGGGGCAGTCTTGTCATCAATTGGAAAAAGTGTTTCCTTTTACCTTTTGTGTTGCCGGCTTATGACTTTGCCGAGTTCACTAACGCCGTTGCAATAGACATTTTGTTATGTTAGAATGAAATAACAAATTGGGATTTGGTAGGGGTGATTGATATTATGAGAGTTATTTTATATTGTATATGGCAATGGACCTGGGGATTTTTGCAATCTGTATTAGGGTTGCTGAATTTTATATTACATATCCATGACAAACACTATTTTTATCATGGTGCGATTATCACTGAATGGAAAGATAAATCAAGTGTTTCGTTGGGAATGTTCGTTTTTGTTACAAATGAACCATATTTTTATAGCAAATTGAAGAATGAATACACTATGGAAGAGATTTCCCAGAGACTTCTTGTACATGAATATGGTCATACGATACAATCGCTTATATTAGGGCCGCTTTATCTGTTTTTGATAGGAATACCATCTACATTATGGGGATTTTTACCTTCATTGAATAAAAAAAGGAAAAGTGAGGGATTATCCTATTTTTCTTTTTACACAGAGAAGTGGGCAAACTATTTGGGCGAAAAAGTGACAGGTCAGAAATCAATGGAGAATTTAGTGATAGACTGATAAATGCTGATTTATATGGGAGAAACGGTTATGAAAATAACAGAGTTAAAGTGTCCGTCCTGCGGTGCGAAACTGAAGGTAGACGAGAATAATCAAAATTTTGCGGATTGTGTTTACTGTAATAACAGGTTTGCCCTTGAATGGGAGAATTACAATGCTACGGTGAAGGAAACGCCTCCGGCTCCGATACCGGAGCGGATTGCTTATACGCCTATCCAACCTGCGGCGTCATCTCCCACAAAAAGCATCAAGGATACCATTATATCCTGTGCGGTGGTTGTGGTGATGATTGTATCTATTATCGTATACGCATATATGAGGAATGCGCCAAAAGAGCACGATTCCCTGAATACATCCCTGCCTGACATTTCTGATATAGCGCAGCCGCCGCAGGCGCCCGGATATGCGGATTCGGTTATGCAGACCGGTGGATTGATGGCGGACTTTGTGGAAACCGTATACGGCAGGACGGCTGAGGAGGTTACGGAGAAGGAACTTGCCCAAATCCAGTGGCTGGAGATAAAGTCGGACATTGATTACTGGCAGATTGGCTATAGTTTTGACAATCCGATTGAGAATCCGCAGGCAGAATTGACCTGGGTCAAATTTTCGCGGGATTCTTATTCTAATATTACCCTGGACGGTTTGTCTGTTTTTACGGGTCTTAAAATGATAAGCGTTGCGCAGACGCCGCGCCGGGGACAATTGGAGGGTCTTGCCCTTCAGGGGATTCACGGTTATTTTGACAGTCTGGAGCAGGTTGCCGAAATAGTGGAAGACCCAAATGAAATCCGCAGGATAGAGATTCTTGGCAGTTCTGTGAGTTTGGAGGGAATTGAGCGTTTTCCGAATCTGGAAACACTCATGATTGACAGCGGCGTGATAGAGGAGGAGCGCCTGCTGGTGAATGCCGCGTCCTTAAAAACACTTTCCTTGGATTTATACGACGGTAGTATGGATTTTTCTGTTTTAGGCATAATGCCTTGGCTGGAAAGTCTTACGATTAGCTGTAAAAACATGAAGGACATCAGCTTTGTGTCAAAAATGGAAAATTTGCAGGCCCTGCATCTGGAATATGGCGTATTTCTGACCCTTGAGCCTCTGCAAGGCGCTGCAAACCTGACGGAGTTGTCCGTGGTAAAGTGTGATGAATTGAAAGAAATGTCCGTAGTTTCTACGCTTACCCGGTTGAAAAAGCTGAAACTGGAATTGCCCTATGACTGTGCGCAGCCGGATTTGAGCGGCTTATCCGAAGTGGAAGAGCTTTATCTGGAGGGATTTGACAGTACGGAATTTCTCAAAGGCATGGACAAATTGACGGTGTTGACGCTGGATAGCTGTACGCCCGGAAGCGCTTCTGATTTTACCGGCCTTACGCAGCTAAAGTCGTTGACCTGCACATCTTTTGGCCGTGCTGAACATGATTACGGTTTTATTACCGCGCTTCCTGCGCTGGAAGACCTGGATTTGCACGGGACAGTTACCTATGGCGATATTTCCGGTATTTTCAATATGCCGACGTTGAAAAGCCTGAACATAAACAATATGGAATGTGAGATTAACTTTGACCGAATTGCTGAAAATACGGTTTTAGAAGAATTGTCCATAAACAATGTCACACTTTACGAAAATGTCAGCATTTCCGGGTCAAACGGTTTTTATTCCATCAATTGGGACAGCGTAAGCCTGACGGAGCATTTGGATGTTTTTGCAAAGTTAAAGGGACTGAAGCATCTTAGCATCTGTGAAAATGAATTGACGAGCCTTGATTTTGCGTCCTCTCTGGAGGCCTTGCAGGATATTGATTTTTCGGATAACTATGTGACGGATTTAACCCCGCTCTCTCTTTTAAAGAATTTACAGCAGGTAGTTTGTACGGACAATCCCATATCCAATTATGAGGTGCTTGGGGATTCCGTGAATATCCTGCGTTGACGGCGGAGGTTTTGACATGGCTGAAATTATTGCAAGGCGGCAGTTTGCCCCGCTATACATATGGCTTGATATTGCATTTTTATTAGTATTATTGGCATTATTGATTTGGCAGAAAAAATATGCAACGGTTTTGGTCGGTTTTGTTATGGGAATCGTCTATATGCTGGTTGATTACGGGATTTTTCACTTGCTGCTCCATTCCCGCAGTATTTCCGAAGGACACAGCTTGTTCTGGGTGCTGTTATGGATGTCGTTAAGCTACGGTTTCACAAATTTTGCGTGGATTTGGCTGTGGCTTTCCAAGGATAAGCATCTGCTTGAATGGTCCGTGCTGATTCTTGGCTGGTGGTTCTGCTGTCCGTTTATCACCCGGACTTTTGCGGCCGAAGCCACGCCCATTGTGATTCAGCGTACGACGGGCGCATATCACGGGTATATGGCATTGATTCTGTTTACAGGGTATCTGGGACTTATCATATACAATCTGTCCCGGAAGGAAAAGAAGAAACAGATTTCCATTCCTTGGCTTCTTTTGATAGGCATACTTGTGCAGCTTGGCTGGGAGGCCGGACTCCTTCTCGGGGGAATCCGCAGCGCCGGATTTGAAACGGTGGGAGAAAAACTGCTTACGCTGACGGTAAATTCACTTCTGGAAACCAACTTGGGTATGCCGTACATATTCTGTATCTATATCGCATATACAAGAAGGTTTACCGAGCAGTTCCACCGTCGGGATAAGAAACTTTCCTTTTTGGAAAGGATAGAAGAAAACAATACAGAGCTGCGGCGTTAAGACCGGAGAGAAAACAGCAGCAGGCGCGGCTTGTGATATACGTGGGTATAAGGATGAAAAAAAGGATAATTGCAAGTTTGATATTGTGCATAGGAATGTCGTGTATGCTGGGGGCTGCCTTTCGTGCTGAACGCGGACAGGCGGGCATGGGCCTTTTGTTTCCGGCGGCAAAGGAACCGGAAAGCGGTGCGTCCAATTCCCGGAGTGTGGTATGGGATGCGGATGTTTCGGACAACGGTATGATGGACATAACGGTGTCGGGAAATGGGACAGCGGAGGAAACCATATCGGGAAATGCCGCCGTCATTACTGTATCGGGAGACAATGCAGATACAGAGGCGGGGCCGGCAGCGGATGCAGAAGAGGATTCGCAGGAGGACGAATATGCCAATCTGGCGATAGCGGACGTGGACAACTATGTCAATGTGCGCAGCGGTCCGGATACGGACAGTGAGATTGTAGGCAAAATGTATGACGGCGCGGTGGCGCAGATATTGTCCACAGCCGGGGAGAACGACGAGTGGCTGCAGGTGGTTTCCGGCAACGTGGAAGGGTATATCAAGGCAGAGTATTTTATATATGGTGATGAGGCTGCCGCTGTGATAGACGAGTATGTTACCCGGTATGCCCGGGTGTGCGTGGACCGGTTGAATGTCAGGAAGGAAGCGGATATTTCTGCAAAAAGGATTGGCTATGTGGACAACGGGGAGAGCTTAAAGCTTTTGGAGGACTGCGGAGAATGGCTGAGGGTGCAGTATACGGACAGCAAAGAAGGATATGTGGCTGCTGAATACGTCATTATCCGGGAGGAATTTATCTATGCCAAATCCATAGAAGAGGAGAGGGCAGAGCTGGAAGCGAAAAGGGCGCTGGAGGAACGGGAAAAAGAGAGCGAGCAGGAAGTTCCCGAACAGACGGTTTCGGAACAGCAGCCCGCAACAGAGCAGGTAGCACAGGACGAAGCAGATGCTTTTGCCGATGGGGAGGAGATTATTCCGCCGGACACGTCTTATTCCGACAATGATGAACTGCGGGCATCCATCGTGGAATATGCCATGCAGTATCTGGGCAATGTCTATATCCATGGCGGTAGCAGTCTGGAGAAAGGGACGGATTGCTCCGGATTTACCTGCTTTATCTATGCGGACTTCGGTTATTCCATCAGCAGGACGCCCTCGGGACAGTATTCTTCCGACGGCAGGAGTATTGATTACAGTGAGATAAAGCCGGGGGATATTATCTGTTATACCTCCAATGGAAGTAATTGTACGCATGTCGGACTTTACATAGGGAACGGACAGATTATCCATGAGGCAAATTCAAGAAAGGGTGTTATTATCAGCGCGGCAGATTACAGCACCATTTTGGGAGTGAAAAATATAATAGACTAAGGCCTTTTTGCATCCAGGGCTTGTCCGGCGGAAAGTACCCAGTCACCGAGTATCTCACTGCTCCACTCTTGTAAATCCGTAAGGTGGAGGGATACGCCTCCGTAAGAGCGGATGCCATGGGAGGACGCAAGTTCCTCCGTGTACTCATCCAGAAGATAAATGTCCCTGATACGGACAGGACCGCTTGTATAATGGCATACCAAAGGGATAACACCTGTATTTTTATTTGATATGCTGATGCCGTCCTCTGTCACATGGAAAGTAACCCATGCCATCGCTTCCAACATACTGAGTCCGTTTTTCTGGGTGGAAACATAGTTGCCAAGTGAATAATAGCAAAGGGCGCGGTTGCCGTTTTCGGCGGTAATCCATTCTATGGGCTGCACGACATGGGGATGGGTGCCGATGATTAAATCGGCTCCGGCCTCCGTCATCTGCATGGCAAAAGCCTGCTGATAACTGGAAGGTTTAGAGGTATATTCCGTGCCCCAGTGGGGACAGACGATTACAATATCGGCTGTTTTTTTTGCTGTTTCGATATCCGCAATCACCTGGGGATTTAAGGATGTAAAGTCAATGCGCCCTGTGTTTTCGTCATAGGCGCAAAGCATATTTAGGTGTCCTTGGATAGAGGCCGGCAGGGTTTCGCTGTTGGGACCATAGGTGTAATTTAATATGGCAAATGTGAAATCCCCCACTTTAAGGAGGGGGATTTCATTGTATTCACTACTGTCGGCATGGATGCCGGTCATTATGACCCCGGGTTGGGATTCCCAAAAATGCGCGCAACTTTCAAGACCGGAAAGACCCTGGTCCACGGCATGGTTGGAGGCATGCAATACTACATTGAAACCGGCGTCCGCAATTGCATCCCCGACTTCGGTGGGGGAGTTAAAATAAGGGAAGCCGGAAAAACCTAGTTCGTTGCCGCCCAGAATGGTTTCCTGATTAATTATTTTAACATCCGCAACTTCGAGAAAATCGGAAATTCCCTCAAACAGGAAATCATAGTTTAAGTTGCCGTCCGCCTGTTTTCCCGTGTAAACAACTCCCATGTGTATCAGGTTGTCACCGACTGCCATCAAGGTAAGGTCATATTCTTCAAAAGCCGGTTCCGCAGTTGTTTCCGTAGCGGTTTCTTTTGGCGTCGGCGCAATGGAATCCGTGCCTTCCGTTTGGGGCATGGAAGTAAGCAAAGCATCGGATGAAACGATGTCAGTGCCACATGTAGTCAGGAATAAAAGCAGGGTACAGGATGCAAGGAAAGTAGATAACAGGTGTTTTTTCATTGACTCCTCCCGTCAATTTACAGAAGCTGTAACCCTTTTTGGGAAGCTTCCCGCATAACGTCTTCCGGCCACAGGGAGCATTGGACTTCACCAATATGTGCTTTTCTCAGGAAAAACATACAGATACGGGACTGGCCGATGCCGCCGCCGATGGTGAAGGGCAGTTCTTCGTTCAGGACAGCCTGCTGGAAAGCAAGCTCTGAACGCTCGGGACATCCGGCTTTTTCAAGCTGTTTTACCAGTGAGTCCCTGTCCACGCGGATTCCCATGGAGGAAAGTTCCAAAGCAATGTCCAGTACAGGGTAATATACGATGATATCCGCATTCAGCGCCCAGTCGTCATAGTCCGGGGCCCGGCCGTCGTGACGTTCTCCGGATTCCAGTTTATCGCCTATCTGCATGATGCAGACGGCGCCTTTTGCCTTGGCGATGTAATATTCCCTCTCTTTTGGGGAATATTCAGGAAACATATCTTCCAGTTCCTGTGATGTAATAAAGAATATATCGTGGGGAAGTATTTCTTCTATATAATCGTAATGAATGGACATATATTTTTCGGTTTTGCGT
The DNA here is from genome assembly GCA_910577105.1 of uncultured Lachnospiraceae bacterium. Lineage (GTDB taxonomy): Bacteria > Bacillota > Clostridia > Lachnospirales > Lachnospiraceae > Acetatifactor. The sequence goes on from CAJTMB010000006.1 coordinate 87,875, forward strand.
AAAACCTTGTATACGGTGCGCACCGTATCCTTCAGGGTGTCAAGGGTGCGGTCTTCTTTCTCGATGATTTTTTCCCAGTCCCACTGGTCCACATAAATGGAGTGGATGTTATCGACGCATTCATCGCGGCGGATGGCGCTCATGTCGGTATACAGGCCTTCTCCTACATGGAAACCGTATTTTTTCAGGGCATAGCGTTTCCATTTGGCAAGGGAATGGACAATCTCGGCTTCTCTTCCGTCCTGTTCCTTGATGTCAAAGGTGACAGGGCGTTCCACACCGTTTAGATTATCGTTTAAGCCTGAAACCGGGTCCACAAACAGGGGAGCAGATACACGTAACAGGTGTAATCTTTCTGCAAGAAGTGTCTGAAAAAAGTCTTTTACTGTTTTAATGGCTATCTGGGTATCGTATAGGTTTAACTCTGAATGATATCCTCTGGGAAGTTTAATGTCACTCATAATGTTCTCCGTTTCTTATTTTTCTGGTTTAGAAAAAAGTGTCTTAAAATCTTATTCTATTAAAACGCTTTTTTACGGCTTTGACAAGAGTTTTTCATATTTTTTTGAGAGAGTGGAAATTTTAAGTATATAAAATTTTATAAGAACATTTGTTCTAAAATATCTTGCAAAATGAAAGTTGATATGGTATGATAAATACAGAACATTTGTTTGTATTATAAGGATTGTGATATGGAATATTTATTGACGAAGGAAACTTCGGTTATGGAAAAACTGGGTATATTAAGTGATGCGGCCAAGTATGATGTGGCGTGTACTTCCAGTGGTGTGGAGAGGAAGGGCAACGGAAAGGATATGGGCAACTGTCTGGCGGGTGGGATTTGCCACAGCTTCAGTGCAGATGGCAGGTGTATATCACTTCTTAAGATTCTTCTGACAAATGAGTGCATTTATGACTGCAAGTATTGTTTAAACCGCCGGAGCAATGACGTCCCCCGCGCTACCTTTACGCCGGATGAAGTCTGCGAACTGACGATGCAGTTTTACAGACGCAATTATATAGAAGGTTTGTTTTTGAGTTCAGGCATTCTGGAAAGCCCGAACCATACCATGGAAATGATTTACCGAACTCTTTTTCTCCTTCGGAAGCAGTACCGTTTCAACGGTTATGTGCATGTAAAAGCCATACCGGGTGCGGACCCCAGACTGATTCAGATGACCGGTTATCTGGCTGACAGGATGAGCGTCAATTTGGAACTGCCTACGGCGGAGGGGCTCAGGCATCTTGCTCCGAACAAGCATAGAAAGAATATCCTGACTCCCATGCGCCAGATTCAGAACGGGATAAAAGAGAATAAAAACGATTTGGTTTTATATCAAAATGCACCGCGTTTTGTGGGAGGGGGGCAGTCGACCCAGATGATTATAGGCGCTACTCCGGAGAGTGATTACCAGATTCTCAATGTGGCTCAAAGCCTGTATGACAAATTTGAGTTAAAAAGAGTGTTTTATTCTGCTTTTGTGAAGGTCAATGAGGATAAGGAACTGCCGTCACTGCCGGGGGGACCACCTCTGCTTCGCGAGCACAGGCTTTATCAGGCCGACTGGCTGCTGCGCTTTTATGGTTTTAAGGCCGGGGAGCTTTTGAGTGAAGAACGGCCGTTTTTTAATGTTATGCTTGACCCGAAGGAAGACTGGGCGGTAAGGCATCTGGAATGTTTTCCTGTGGAGATAAACAGGGCGTCGTATGAAATGATTCTCAGGGTGCCGGGTATCGGGGTAAAGAGCGCCATGCGGATTGTGAAGGCAAGGCGCACAGGCAATCTGGATTTTGCCGCATTAAAAAAGATTGGCGTGGTATTGAAAAGGGCGCTTTATTTTATCACCTGTAACGGCAGGATGATGTACCGTACGAAACTGGAAGAGGACTATATTGTAAGAAACCTGACGGCTGATATCCGGGAAAGACGTCAGATTGCCGCTGACGGGTCAACCTACAGACAGTTATCTCTGTTTGACGATGCATCTTTTAACGCGCCGCCTACTGTGGCTGATGGCGGAAAAGTATTGTTCGGTCAACTATAGTAGTGTGAGAAGTACTATTTATTAAGAAGGTGGTGGTTCAGTGAATAAAGAGACGGATTGTGGACAGAATCAGATATTGGTATGTGAGGACAGTATGGAGGGTATCTTTACCGGGATTTATGAGGCATATGCGCTGCGCATTCCCCATGAACAGATTTTTTTGCAGGTGGGATTGGAGGGGAACCTGAGGCTGTTTGCCGTTTATACCGAAATTATGCCGGATATGGAAAAGGTTCAAAAAGTAATGCGCACACTGCGTTCACGCTTTGGGGATAAGGACTATGCTTCACTTTGCATGGCGCTTACCACATCCGACAGAAAAAAGGCTCAGGCAGTCTACAAAACCGTTGTATGGGGGCTCTCCGGCAGATACAAAGGCAGTATCCTCAATCATCTGATTGATGATAATGTCCGTAGAACCATGGAACTGGCGAGAGAAGCAGGTAATGAGCTGCACCATTATCGGGAGTTTCTTCGTTTTCAGGAACTGGAAAGCGGTATACTTCACGCTGTGACAACACCCCAATGTGACATACTGCCCATGCTGACAACCCATTTTGCGGACAGGCTGCCTATGGAAAATTTCATTATTTATGATGAAGTAAGGGATTACTACGCCGTGCATCCTGCAGGCAGGGAATGGTTTTTGATGTCGGGCGGGACAAAAGAAGGCGCCAGGGTGAAACAGGTGTGCAAAGCAGAGTCAAACGCAGAGCAATACTATCAGGAACTGTTCCGTCATTTTTGTCATACAATTAGTATTGAAGAGCGAAAAAATCTGAATTTACAGCGAAATATGCTGGCAATGCGCTTCAGGCCCAATATGGTGGAGTTTGCTGAAAAATAGACAAAAATTTTGACTTGTTTTATGTCCGTAAAGAAAAGTGTTGTGCAACACGACCAAAGCATAAGTAATACTTTCTGGAAAAATATGCAATAAGTAGAAAAAGAGGATATGTGACAAAAATTTACGAAAACTGAATAAAATATTCATGAAAAAAATACTTTACAAATAGTGGAAATCGAGTATAATCGTATTAAACCAAAACAAGAAAAGCCTGTAAACACGCATAATTGCGGTGATTTACAGAGAATGGCTATTTTAAGAAAGGAAGGCAAATGTATGGAACGTAAAATCAGATTGACCCAGGACGAAGCACAAAACTTTGTAAATGCAGCCTCAAAATGTGATTTTGACATTGACATTGCTTATAATAGATATATCGTAGATGCAAAATCATTTTTGGGTGTATATGGACTTGATTTCACTCAAGTGTTAACAGTTCGTTATGGCGGATACAATGCCGAGTTTGAGCAGGTGTTAAAGAGTTGTGCCATTGCATGTTAAAAGCGCTTAAAAAGCAGATGTTTGCGCCGGAGGGCGTAAGAGGTGCAAATTGACTCCCTATTCAGGATAGAGTATTATCTTGATAGGGAGTTTTTTGTTTGAGTGGGAAAGTGGAGGAACGGCATGGATATAAAAAGCGAAATTCGCATATCGGTCAGGTATCTGGTGGAATTTATCCTGCGAAGCGGAGATATTGACAACAGAAGGGCGGGGGGAATGGAGAATGCCATGCAGGAGGGGAGCAGAATACATAGGATGCTCCAAAAGCGGATGGGGGAAGAGTACCAGCCGGAAGTATCTCTGCGCCATATTCATGAAACAGAAAATTACCGGCTTGTTGTGGAAGGGCGTGCGGATGGCATTATTACGGCGCCTGCTGGAGAAATAACCGTGGATGAAATAAAGACCACATACAAAGATGTCGCAAAAATGAAAATGCCTGTCCCGGTTCATTTGGCACAGGCCAAAGTGTACGCCGCCATTTACGGAATCCAAAACAACAAAAAAATAATGAGGGTGCGGATGACATACTGTAATGTGGAAACGGAAGAACTTCGGTATTTTCATGAGGAATTTGAACTTGCAGATTTAAAACGCTGGTTTGCCGCCTTACTGAAGGAATATGAGAAGTGGGCTGATTATGAATGGCAATGGAAGAGGAGACGGCAGGATTCCGCAGATAACCTGTCTTTTCCTTTTTCATACAGGGAGGGCCAAAAAGAATTGGCTTCTTATGTGTATCGGACAATCTATCACAGAAAAAAGCTGTTTATTGAGGCGCCTACCGGTGTCGGTAAAACCTTATCCACAGTGTTTCCGGCGGTGAAAGCCATGGGAAAAGGCATGTGTGATAAAATATTTTATCTTACCGCCAAAACCATTACCCGCACAGTGGCGGAAAATACATTTTCTCTGCTTCGGGAAAAAGGCTTACAATTTAAAAGTGTGATACTGACAGCAAAGGACAAGATTTGTTTTATGGAAGAAACAGAGTGCAACCCGGAACACTGTCCCTATGCCAAGGGACATTATGACAGGATTAATGATGCGGTATATGATTTGCTCTGGCATTCCCAGAGTTTTACCAGGGAAGTGATAGAGGAGTACGCGAGAAAGCATAACGTATGTCCTTTTGAATTTTGCCTCGATATGAGTCTGTTTGCAGATGGCATAATAGGAGATTATAATTATGTCTTTGACCCGCATGTCTATCTGAAACGTTTTTTCGGGGAAAACAATGGTAATCAGTATATATTTCTTGTTGATGAAGCCCATAATCTGCTTGAGCGCGGTCGGGAAATGTACAGTGCGCTTCTCAGAAAGGAAGCATTTTTGCAGCTAAAAAAGCAGGTAAAGGAGGCCGGGGTGGATGGGAAAGCCATGATTGCCGATACAAATGTGCCTATCTCATTGGGAAGAATCGGTGACTTTGCACCTAAGCTTTTACGTCAGCTTGAAAAATGTAATAAGGAACTGCTGCTTTTAAAACGGGAATGCGAAGATTTTAAAGTATGGGAACAGATAGACCCTTTTGTACAGTCACTGACCAGATTGCATGAAACTATGGATAATTATTTGGATGAAAATGATGACGCACCAGTCAGAAAAGAAATATTAAGCTTCTTTTTTGAGGTTGCACATTTCCTTGAAATATACGAAAGAATTGATGACAATTATGTCATATATACCCAAATGGAGAATGACGGTGATTTTACAACAAAATTACTTTGTGTCAACCCAGCTGTCAATTTGCAGGAATGTATGTTAAGGGGACGAAGTACAATCCTGTTTTCCGCCACACTGCTTCCCATCCAGTACTACAAAAAGCTTTTGGGAGGAATGGAAGAGGATTATGAAGTATATGCAAAATCCGTTTTTCATTCGGAAAAAAGGGCGCTTTATATAGGGAGTGATGTAACCAGCAGATATGCAAGGCGTTCCGCTGATGAGTTCTATAATATAGCACGGTATATTCATGAGATTGTGAAAAACAGGCAAGGCAATTACATGGTTTTTTTTCCATCTCACATCTTCCTTATGCAGGTATACGAGCAGTTTCAAACTTATTTCCTCGATGAGCAGACAGACTGTATTTTGCAGGAGGAATACATGGATGAATCAGCAAGGGAAGCATTTCTTTCAAGATTTGAGGGAAATCCGGGCTGCAACCTGGACGCAATTCAAATGGAGGTCGAAGTGGAGGATGACAGGAGTCTTTTAGGTTTCTGTGTGCTGGGAGGGATATTCGGCGAAGGCATTGATTTAAAATATGACAGCCTGATAGGTGCTATTGTGGTAGGAACCGGCATTCCGCAGGTATGTAATGAGAGGGAGCTGCTGAAACAGTTTTTTGACGGCAGGGGAGAAAATGGTTTTGATTATGCCTATCGCTTTCCCGGCATGAATAAAGTTCAGCAGGCGGCAGGCCGTGTCATCCGCACAACGGAAGATGTCGGTATCATTGCCCTGCTGGATGAACGTTTTCTGCAAACTGCTAACAAACGCCTCTTTCCGCGGGAATGGGAAAAGTTTGAAGTAGTAACTTTGGAAACTGTGGCAAAACGGGTGGAGCGGTTCTGGGATTCCTGGCTGTGAGAGAATATCCGTTTCATTTGATGTATATTAGCGAGGTAACATAATTAGAAATGGAGTTTACTTTTTATGTCATTTCGAGAACCAATGAAAATAGAACATGTGTTCTTGAAATGACATTTATTTTTGCAAGTTTGACGTCTAAATCAAGTAAAAATGACACTGTTGTTCATGTGGATAACTATGTGGAAATTGGGGATTTCTTTTTTTGAACCGCTAAAAATCGACATTTAATCCATTTTTCCGACATAGCAAACATTGCAATACAAGTTGCAGAAATACTAAGTCAGTCAATTTTGTTATGTGAATCGAATTTCTAAAAAATTACCTGTAGGATGTTCCGGCAGAGCCGCTATGGACAGAATAAGTCAAATTGGATATAATAATAAATTAAGGCGGCAAAATGCCGCGCTAAGGAGGAATTGGATATGTGGGCAGAAGAAAGTGTATTTTACCAGATATACCCGTTGGGATTTACCGGTGCTCCGTTTGAAAATGACGGAAAAGAGGTATCGAGAATAAGAAAGGTACTTGACTGGCTTCCTCATTTTGAAAGGCTGGGAATCAATGCAATCTATTTCTCACCGGTATTTGAGTCGGACACACATGGCTACAATACAAGAGACTATAGGAAAATAGATGTCAGGCTGGGAACCAATGAAGATTTTAAAGAGGTCTGCAGACAGCTGCATGAACACGGCATACGTGTTGTACTGGATGGCGTGTTTAATCATGTGGGAAGAGGATTCGGCCCATTTCAGGATGTTTTGAAGAACCGGCAGAGCTCACCATATACAGGATGGTTTTACCGGATTGCCTTCGATGGGGATTCACCATATCATGACGGACTCTGGTATGAAGGCTGGGAGGGAAATTATGATTTGGTTAAACTGAATCTGCGCAATGAGGAGGTAGTCAGGTACCTTCTGGAAAGTGTGGACTATTGGATTGACGAATTTGATATAGACGGTCTCAGACTGGATGTGGCGTATTCCCTTGATGAAGATTTTGTGCGAAGGCTGAGAAACCACTGTGATGGCAGAAAAGCTGATTTTTTCCTGTTGGGTGAAATGCTTCACGGTGATTACAACAGGCTGGTAAACGATGGTATGCTTCATTCTGCAACCAATTATGAATGTTACAAAGGACTGTTTTCCAGCTTCAACAGCATGAACATGTTTGAAATCAATCACTCCCTGCTTAGGCAGTTTGGTCCGGAAAACTGGACATTATACAAAGGAAAACACATGTTATCATTTGTGGACAACCATGATGTTACGAGGGTTGCAAGCATTTTATCGGACAAAAACCACCTGCCGCTTATCTATGCGTTAATGTTTGGCATGCCCGGCATTCCTTGTGTTTATTATGGCAGTGAATGGGGCTGCCCGGGAGAGAAAGGACAGGGAGACCAGGCATTGAGGCCCTGCTTTGAAAAGCCGGAGTGGACGAATCTTACAGATTTCATTGCAAAACTGACAGAGGCAAAAAAACATTCAAAGGCATTAAATTGGGGAGATTTTAAATCTGTGCTCCTGACTAACAGGCAGTGTATATTTGAAAGAAAGACTGAAGGAGAAAGAGTATTAGTCGCTATCAATGCGGAAGGCAGCGATTTTATGGCGCATTTTGATGCAGGATGTGGAAAAGCAGTGGATTTAATTACGGGATGTGAACATGATTTTGGCGGTGGAAGCCTGCTGCCTGCTTACAGCGCATTTTTTTGGAAGTGTGAAGTGTGAGCAGATGGTCCGGCTTTTATGCCGGCTGGATGCAGTGGAAAATTTCAGGCAAGCTGAAAACAGCATGGTTTCTGACTTTTTATATTTTAGCAAGTAGTTTTCAAAAATGAAAGGATAGTCTGACATGAAATGGAGTAAAGAAAAAAGTATTACCTTATTTTATTTTGTGCTATATCTTACCGTGGCGCTTACCATTGCACTGCATCAGCCATTAAATGATACGTTTCCTTCCCTGCCTAACCCGCCGGATGAGCATTCCAGGTATAAGGTTCCTCTTTATGTTTGCAATCATGGCACGATTCCAACCGGGTATGAGGAGGAATTATTCAGCGGTAACTGTAGGTGGACTTACGGTTTTTATACGTTGCTTCCCTATATGGTACAGGGGTATGTCATGCGGTTTGTCAACCTGTTTACGGATTCTCCGTTGGCGCTTTTGTATACCGCAAGACTGGTTAATGTAACTTTTGGCTTTATTATGGCTTATATTGTCTTGTTGCTTGGGAAAAAGCTGTTTCGGGATGACAGGGTCAGGTGGCTGTTTTGTTTTCTTGTTACATTTCTTCCCCAGAGTATATTTCTGCATACCTATACCAACCCGGATTCCATGTGTCTTCTTTCAACGGCATTGATGCTTTATGGACTGGTAAGAGGGTATGGCGACGGTTTTTCCGGGAAATCCTGTGCATTTTTAACAACAGGTGTGATTTTATGCGCGCTGTCTTATTACAATGGATATGGATTTATTCTGGGAAGTATTCTGCTATTTATAGCCTATTTTATAAAGAAAGAGGCAGGAAAGTGGAGTCTTGACTGGAAACCGTTTCTTAAGAAAGGAATCTTTATTTCTGTTATAGTACTGTTGTGTATAAGCTGGCAGTTTATCAGGAATTACATTCTTTATGATGGTGATATCATCGGGCTGACTTCCATGGACAAGCTTGTCCGCTCTTACGGTATTATCAGGGAAACCTATTTCAGCCAGGGGAAATCTTTGTTTTCCATGTTGTTCGGAACAAATTTCTTTATGAAAGTGGCGCTTAGTTTTATTGCGAACTATGGTTCTACCACTTTGTTTACATGGAAAATCATTTATCTGTTTTATCTGGGGATTTTTGCGCTGGGTATTGCGGGAATGATTTTTTGCAGGAGTACGGGACAGGAGCCGTTAACGGATAGAAAATGGCTAAATGTGTTTTTTCATATTATTATGGTGTTCTGTATTGCAATGCCTGTTATCCTGTTGATTCAATATGCTTATACGAAGGATTACCAGGCGCAGGGGCGCTATATTATGCCGGGCTTGATACCTTTGATGTACTATGTTGCCCGTGGACTGGAAAAATTGCCGCTTTGGAAAAAGAGTCCCGAAAAGTGGAAAAACGTACTGTCCGTGCTGGTAATGACCGGAATTGTGGCGTCCCTGCTTATTATGGTATATGTCAGCGCATTGCCACATTACTTGAGTGTTCCGGTGTTGTAGTTCATATATTTCGGCGCTTTGCACGAACCGGTGCACCACGGCCCATGCAAAGTATACTTTCGGTAAGTAGCGTAAAAACTGCCGGGGACTGTTGATTGCTTATAAAAACAGATGTACATTTTGTACATCTGTTTTTGTTATTTACCACGGAATGAATCCGAAATAAGTTATTAGCTAAAAATATCCATCCGTGCTATCAGATTTAGAGGTTTTAAAGAAATTCAAAAGATTTTCTAAATGCTATTGACAAATTAATATTATATGTCGTATATTATCATTACAGAAACATATTATATAACATATAATATTATAACAATAAATAATATTATACATTTTTATATCCCCAAAGGGATACTTGCAGCAGAAGCGAGGAGGAATGAGAATGGTATTTAACACAGGTGCGGCGTTGCTTGATGCAATCGTGCTGGCAGTTGTGTCCAAGGAGCCGGAAGGTACTTACGGTTACAAGATTACACAGGATGTGAGACAGGTAATCGAGTTGTCGGAATCTACGCTGTATCCGGTACTGAGGAGACTGCAGAAGGATGAATGCATGGTAGTATACGACAGGGAGTGCGCCGGCAGGAACAGGCGATACTACAGAATTACGGAAAAGGGAATGAATCAGTTAAGAGTGTATGTAAATGAGTGGACACAGTATTCCGGTAAGATTTCCGGAATTTTAGAGGGAGGAATCAGATATGAATAAAGCAGAGTTTATGAAAGAATTGGAACGGCTGCTTCAAAACATTCCTGAAAATGAGAGAATTGAGGCATTGAATTACTATGAAGAATATTTCAGCGATGCAGGCGAAGAAAATGAGCAGAATGTGTTGGCAGAACTGGAATCCCCGCAAAAGGTAGCCGATAATATCAAAGACGGGCTAAGGGCAAATATGGATTGTAAAGACAACACGTCGGGAAGCGGCTATAACAGCGCTTATCAGAGCGGGGCGGCTTACCAGAACGGAACCTCCTATCAGGGGAGCACGATTTATCAGGGAAATACCTTTTATCAAAGCGGTCCGTCTGTTGCTCCGGAGAAAGAAGGCATGCCTGCATGGGCGATTGTATTGATTGTGTTAGGCTGTATCTTCTGTTCACCAGTTATTTTGGGGGCGCTTGCCACGGTTTTTGGTATGCTGGTAGCCATTTTTGCTACCCTTTTTGGAATTATAGTCGGTTTTGGCGGTGCGGGGCTTGGACTGTTTGCAAGCGGACTGGTGATGATAGTGATTGGAGTGATAGATATATTCCACTTTCCCTTTGCCGGAATGGCGCTTGCCGGATGCGGCCTGCTGTTGCTGGCATTCGGAATCCTTTTTATCATGCTGACAATCTGGGTATGCGGCTGGCTGATTCCGGCAACATGCAGGGGCATAGCGTGGCTGTGGAATAAAATTTTCGATAAAAACAAAGGGAGATAAGGATTATGAAAAAATTCATGAAGGTTTGTGCTATAACAGTTGCGGTTATTCTGGCATTGGGAGTGCTTCTTCTTACGATAGGCGGTTGTGGCGGCGGATTTAAGAGAGTGACACAACAAATATGGAACGGGGAATTGAATATTTCTCCGGGGAATGTCACAGAGTGGTTCGGCAATTGGGCTTGGGATGAAGATTGGGAAACGTATGATATAGACGCAAATACTCTTTTCGATAGTTCCTATGATGTGATACGGAATGAAGGTTCTTTCAGAACTGCTTTCGGGGTTGAAGAAATTAGGAGTATGGAACTGGAACTTGCCGGCTGCGTGGTTCAGATAGAAACATCCCCGGACGAATTTTATTATGTGTCAGCAGAAAAAATCAGTGCTTTCCAAACCTTTGTCAGGAACGGAACACTGTATGTGAAAGGTATTAAGACCGGTAAATGGAATAAGGGCAGTGTAATGAGAGTTACGATTCAGATACCGGAGGGTACTGTATTTGAAGACGCGGAACTGTCATTGGGGGCAGGGGAATTTACCATAGGCAGTATGAATGCGGATGATATGGAGATAAATTTGGGGGCAGGAAAGCTGACAGCGGATTACCTGAAAGCAGATAAGTTTACCTGCACGGCAGGAGCCGGACAGATTCTGATTGATAAAGCCGAATTTGCAGACGATGTGGAGATTTCCGTGGGAGCCGGGGAAGTGATTATGACAGCCAGCATTCCCGGGGATTTACATGCGGAATGCGGCTTGGGTAACATGGAAATTACCATTTTCGGAAGTACGGAACAGGAGCATAATTATAAAATGGAATGTGCCGCAGGAAACCTGACGGCAGGAAGCAGGTCTGTGTCAGGCCTGGCAGCGGAACAGGATATTGACAATGGGGCAGCCAGTGATTTCGATTTGGAATGCGCCATGGGAAACCTTAGTGTCAGATTCCAATAAGTGATAAATAATTTTCAAAGCAGACCCCATCTCTGATGGGGATGCCTGCGGCGGCGGAACCTTCTGTACATGTGCGTATAAAGTCCGCCGATTTTTTAACGGATTCTTCAAAAGGTATGCCGTTTATGGCATCGGCAGCGATGATGGAGGCAAATAAGTCTCCCGTGCCTGGCCGGGAAGGACCGCCGGCTTCCGTAGTATAGACGGAAGTTTGCGGGGAGGGCGTCAATGCAGAAAAATAATTATGAAAGCAATTTTCCTGCATGATACCTGTAATAACAAGTTTGGACGGCCCCATTGCATGCAGCTTCTCGGTTGTTTTGGAAAGAAAATCATTATCGGGCATCGACTTGGTATAGGGAGTATCCGTAAGAAGGCAGGCTTCTGTGAGGTTGGGGGTAATAATGTCCGCTAAAGGCAGGAGTTTTTTTAGGGAATCCACATAAGATGGGGATACGGAGGAATAGCATGTTCCCGAGTCCCCCATGACGGGGTCCAGAATCACAATGGTTTCTCCGGCGCTTTTTTGCTTATCTATGAAATCAACAAGGATGGATACCTGGTCTTCATTTCCCAGAAAACCGCATAAAATACCGTCAAAATGCAGGTGGAGTTTTTCCCAGCAGGCAAAGTATTCCTGTAAGTGCGGGGTGTAATCCACCTTATGCCAGTAAGGAAAGGCCATGTGGTTGGAAAAAACAGCGCTGGGGACAGGGCAGGCCTGTATGCCCATCACGCTGACAACAGGAATAGCCACTGCATGGGAGCAGCGGCCATAGCCCGTAAAGTCATTAATAATAGCAAGTTTTTTTGGCGTCTTGGTATGCAGATTCATAGTTCGCCTCTTTCTGCCCGATTTTTTGCCTGGTATCCATCCTGCAGGTTGTTTGCCATGATTCCGGATTTTAACAATGCCGGGCGCAAAGCCATATATACCGCAGTGGATACGATGGCGGAGGTAAAGGCGTTGATGGATGAAGAAGCTATATTATAGACCAGTACCAGTTCGGCGGCAGGTTTTCCCAGAATGAGCAGTTTGTAGAAGTAGCCGATAAGCGGGTCAAATATCACATTGAAAAGCAGACCGCCTGTGGCAGCGGCAATTACCCATTTTAAGATGTCTGTTTTCTCCTTTTTCTGATTAATTTTCCCAAATTTGTGGGCTATCATTCCGGTAATCAGGCCGATGCAGAATTTAAGCAGAAAAGTTTTAGGGGCATAAACAACGTAAACAGGGTCTAACAGGTCACCGATTGTCATGCCGATGGCGCCGCCCAGTCCTCCGTAAAAACCACCCAGGATAAGAGCGCCCGCCACGCAGACGGCATTGCCGAGGTGAATGGAGGTGGCATCGCCTCCGGGCAGTGTGATTTTAATTTGCAAAAAAGTAAATACAACATAGGACAACGCAGCAAAAACGCCTGTCAGTATCAGTTTCATTAATTTATCATGTTTCATGAATGAATCCTCTTCTGAATATGGTTATTTGATAATGTTTCAGCTATTATACCAAAGTCTGGATGCGTGAAAAGTACCAAAATGCATTTTTTTGGCAATGCCACTTTTAACGGTTGTCCATATTATAACCGGTTTACGACTCCGTATTTTGCATGGCGGCAGCCCCGGCGTGCAATTGATTCCATAAAGGACCGTGTAAAAACGCTGGTACTTGGAGGTTGTTTTTCAACCTCTTATGTACCACTGCGTTTTTACCCGAGCGGGAGCGCGTCCTGTTGGAACAATTGCACGCCGGGGCTGCCGCCATGCAAAATACGGAGTCTCCGCAAAACCAAAGATTGACGAATATTGCCAAAAAGTATATAATAAAAATTAATGGTTTAACAATCATAAAAAAGACAAATAAGAAGGAGGGTTTAAAAAATGGAAAAAGGTAAATTTGGTATCAGATTAGCGTTTTACGGCGTCGTTTCTTTTATTTTTGCAATATTTGGGTGGACGACGGCGTTGATATTGCTGGCAGGAGTCGCTATTATAGGTGAAAAGAACGAATGGGCCGGCAGGCAGGCCATTCAGGCAATTTTTCTTGCCATGATTTCCGGCATTGTATCCGCATTTTTCGGGATTTTCAGTTTCTTCTACTCCATTCCGTTTTTCGGAAGTGTATGGGGAACGATTGTAGGCATTATCGAAAGCCTGATTGAAATTGCAATTTTGGTATTTGCTATTATTGCAATCGTAAGAAACTCCAAAGGACAGGAAGCAAATGTACCTCTTGCAAGTAAATTTGCACACTGGGCATATTGCAATGTGATTGCAAAACCCGTGTATCAGCAGCCTGTTTACCAGCAGCCGGTACAGCCCGCTGCTCCTGTACAGTCCGAAGCACCTGCACAGCCTGCGGCACCCGCAGCTGATGCCTGCAGTAACTGCGGCGCTCCTTTAAACGGCGCAGCATTCTGTACCAAATGCGGCACACCTGCTGCAAAATAGCATCTATACATAATACCGGCAGGTATGGACATAATATGCTTGCCTGACATAGTGAAAAGGTTATGACAAAGAGGAGTACATATTACCCCTTGGCAGAGAGGAAGGCCCGGAGCAATCCGGCTGAAAGGCCATCCGAAGGAAGGGATATGGAAGGTAGTTTTGGAACCGGAAGGCAGAAACCAAGTAAGCTTTCACGAATTGTCCCCGTTACAGGACAAGACTTTAGAAGAAGTCACTGAGGCAGCGTAAGCTGTAAACAAAGGTGGTACCGTGAGAAATCGCCCTTTGCTGACAAACGTCAGTAAAGGGCTTTTTGTTTGGCACGAAACGCCGGAAATGGAGGAAAAAATGAGCAAAGAAATGGCAAAGACCTATGACCCGAAGGGCATAGAGGACAGATTATATCAGAAGTGGATGGATAAAAGATATTTCCATGCAGAGGCAGACCCTGCCAAAACACCGTTTACCATTGTGATTCCGCCCCCCAATATCACGGGGCAGCTGCACATGGGCCATGCGCTTGACAATACCATGCAGGATATTTTAATCCGTTTCAAGAGGATGCAGGGTTATAATGCGCTGTGGCAGCCCGGAACGGACCATGCCAGCATTGCAACAGAGGTGAAAATCATTGAAAAGTTAAAAGAAGAGGGCATTGACAAGCACGATTTGGGAAGGGAAAAATTCTTAGAGCGGGCATGGGACTGGAAAAGGGAGTACGGCGGCAGGATTATTTCCCAGTTGAAAAAGCTGGGTTCTTCCTGTGACTGGGAAAGGGAACGCTTCACCATGGATGAGGGCTGCAACGAAGCCGTGACGGAAGTGTTCTGCAAGATGCATGAAAAGGGATGGATTTACAAAGGCTCCCGCATTATCAACTGGTGTCCGGTGTGCAATACCTCCATTTCCGATGCGGAAGTGGAATACGAAGAACAGGCGGGCCATTTATGGCATATCAAGTATCCGTTGTTAAATGACGACGGGACTGTTAGCAATGCCGAATTTCTGGAGTTTGCAACCACGCGTCCCGAAACCATGCTGGGTGATACGGCGGTTGCAGTGAACCCGGATGATGAAAGGTATAAACATCTTGTGGGCAGGAAAGTGCTTCTTCCCATTATCGGAAGAGAAATGCCTATTGTGGCGGACAGCTATGTGGATATGGAATTTGGAACGGGCGTGGTAAAGATTACCCCGGCCCATGACCCTAACGATTTTGAAGTGGGCAAGCGCCATAACCTGCCCATTGTCAATATTATGAATGACGACGCCACCATCAACAAAAACGGCGGAAAATACGAGGGCATGGAGCGCTATGAGGCAAGGAAGGCAATCGTAAAAGAACTGGATGAGATGGGACTGTTGGTCAGGATAGAGGAGTATTCCCACAATGTAGGCACCCATGACCGCTGCAAGACCACCATCGAGCCGCTGGTAAAAGAGCAGTGGTTTGTAAAGATGGAGGAATTGATTAGGCCGGCAGTTAAGGCGATAAAGAACGGGGAAATCAAGCTGATTCCCGAGCGCATGGAAAAGACTTATTTTAACTGGACGGACAACATCAGGGACTGGTGCATCAGCCGCCAGCTCTGGTGGGGACACAGGATTCCGGCATATTACTGTGATGAGTGCGGGGAAGTGGTTGTGGCAAAACAAAGCCCCGAGGTGTGCCCGAAGTGTGGAAGTACCCATTTTACGCAGGATGAGGATACGCTGGATACCTGGTTTTCTTCGGCGTTATGGCCTTTTTCCACTTTGGGATGGCCGAAGCAGACCAAAGACTTGGAATATTTTTATCCCACGGATGTGCTGGTAACGGGATATGACATTATATTTTTCTGGGTTATCCGCATGATTTTCTCCGGCTATGAGCAGATGGGAAAGAAGCCCTTTAAAACGGTGCTTTTCCATGGGCTTGTACGCGACAGTCAGGGAAGGAAGATGTCCAAATCCTTAGGAAACGGAATTGACCCGCTTGAAATCATTGACATGTATGGTGCGGATGCTTTGCGCCTTACTCTGCTTACCGGAAATGCACCGGGCAATGACATGCGTTTTTATTATGAGAGGGTGGAATCCTGCAGGAATTTTGCAAACAAGGTTTGGAACGCTTCCCGCTTTATACTGATGAATATGGAAGGAAAAACGCTGCATGTGCCGGCAAAAGAAGAACTTGCGCCGGTTGACAAATGGATTATCAGCAGGTTAAACAGCCTTGTCCGTGAAGCAACGGAGAACATGGAAAAATTTGAAATGGGCATTGCAGTGCAGAAAGTATACGATTTTATCTGGGATGAGTTCTGTGACTGGTATATCGAAATGGTAAAACCGAGGCTTTACAACTCGGATGACGCGTCAAGCCGGAATGCAGCGCTTTATACCCTGAAAACCGTTCTTCTGGATGCCCTTAAACTGTTGCACCCCTTCATGCCGTTTATCACGGAAGAGATTTTCTGTACGCTGCAATCCGAGGAAGAGTCCATCATGATATCCTCTTGGCCGGTGTATGAGGAGGAACGATGCTATGAAAAAGAAGAGAAGGATATTGAAATTATCAAAGAGGCAGTACGCGGTATCAGGAACCTCAGGGCGGAAATGAATGTTGCGCAGGGAAGAAAAGCTTCCGTATATGTGGTGAGCAAAAACGGGGATGTCCGCAGCGCCTTTGAGGAAGGGAAACTGTTCGTTGCTTCCCTTGCATATGCCCCCGAAGTATTTGTGCAGGAAGACAAAGAAGGTATTGATGCTGATGCGGTATCCATGGTTATCCCGGACGCCACGTTATACATTCCTTTTGCGGAACTGGTGGATATCCGGCAGGAAACAGAGCGGCTGCAGAAAGAGGAAAAGCGTCTTCTCGGTGAAATTGCCCGTGCGGAAGGCATGTTGAAAAACGAAAAGTTTTTGTCCAAAGCGCCCGAGGCAAAAGTGGCGGAAGAAAAGGCGAAGCTAACAAAGTACGCGGGAATGCTGGAACAGGTACGCGTGCGCCTGAAACAGTTGCAATAAGGTTTTTCACGCAAAGGTGGTCGCAGGTTTGGAAAAGAAGCGGATTAGCTGCTATGAAGAAGCAGTGGAGTATATATGCGGGATACCCCGGTTTACGAGTAAAAATACCATGGACGATATCAGGGCATTTTTGAGGAAACTGGGGAATCCCGGTGAGCGGATGAAAGTGATACATGTGGCCGGCACAAACGGAAAAGGCTCCGTTTGTGCCTATTTGTGCGGAGTGTTAAGGAGCGCGGGGTATACAACCTGCCGATTTACTTCCCCACACTTGACGGACATTCGGGAGCGTTTCGTGATAAATGATAAAATTATCACAAAGGATGATTTTTTGGAGGCATTTTTAACCGTTTACGAGAATCTTTCATGGGAAAAACTGCGGGGAGAAGGCGGATACCATCCTACCTTTTTTGAATATTTGTTTTTTATGGCAATGCTTCTGTTTGAAAAAGCCCAAACAGATTACTGTGTTCTGGAAACGGGCCTTGGCGGCAGACTGGATGCCACAAATGCGGTATCCCGTAAGGATATGGCAATAATAACGCATCTGGGAATGGACCACATGGAATATCTGGGGAATTCCCCGGAAAAAATAGCGAAAGAAAAAGCGGGTATCATGCAGGAAGGTTCCCCTGTAGTTTTTTGGCAAACAGTGGAACAGGTCGACAAAGTTCTTTTTGAAGAGGCGGGAAAATTGAGCATTCCGGTGTTTTCCGTGTCGAAAAGTGACTACACATTCTTAACTTTTCATAATAAAAGCATTGATTTTTCTTATCAATCCCTTTATTATGATAGTGTTAGGCTGTGCGTGCATACCATGGCGAGGTATCAGATGGAAAACGCCGCACTGGCGCTTCGGGCGCTGGAGGTTTTGTTTGGTGACGGACGTCTGACCCCAAAGATAATGCAAAAGGGATTGCAGGATGTATTTTGGGCGGGACGCATGGAAGAGGTTAACCCCGGTGTATTTGTGGACGGTGCGCACAATGAGGATGGCATCAGAGCCTTTTTGGAAACCGTGGCACAGGATGGATGCACATCACGCAGGCATCTGCTTTTCGGGGTTGTGCAGGATAAGGAATACGGGCACATGATGGAGGAAATACTCTCTAGTAGATTGTTCTCCGACATTTCCCTGGTGCAGATAAAAAACGGCAGGGCGCTTACGGCTGACAAACTTTCGGAAGTGTTTACACAATTTACAGGGAAAGAGGCTGCCTGTTACCGCTCGGTCAGGGAGGCAGTTAAAGCAGTGCTTGACGCGAAAAAGGTTGATGAGCGGGTATATATTGCAGGTTCCCTGTATCTGGTTGGAGAGATAAAGGAGTTGCTATGATTAACTTTGAGGAAGAACTGAAAAAATTTCATCCCAGCCTTGAGGTGGAGGATGCAGAAGAAGCCATATATAATCAGGATATTACGGATATGGCGGATATTTTAGTGAAAATGTTGAAAGAAACCAAGGTGGAAGAAGAGCTATGAGGTAAGGTGGCATGAGGTGTTATAACTGTGGCTGCCGTTTGTCTGAGCATGATTTCTGTACCAGTTGCGGCGCGGATGTTTCTCTTTATAAGAGAATACTGAGGGTGTCCAACATGTACTATAATGAAGGATTGGAGAAAGCCGGAGTCCGGGATTTGACCGGTGCGGTGACAAGTTTACGGCAGAGTTTAAAATTCGATAAAAACAATGTGGAAGCCAGAAATTTGCTGGGGCTTGTATATTTTGAAATGGGAGAAGTGGTTGCGGCCCTGAGTGAATGGGTTATCAGCAAGAACCTGCGCCCGCAGAAAAACATTGCAGACAGTTATATGGATATGGTCCAGAGCAATGGGGCAAGGCTGGATACCATTAACCAGACCATAAAGAAGTATAATCAGGCGCTGGTTTACTGTGCGCAGGACAGCAAGGACTTGGCAATTATCCAGCTGAAAAAAGTCTTGTCCCTTAACCCCAAGTTTATCAGGGCACATCAGCTGCTTGCTCTTTTGTATATTGACAGTGAGCAGTGGGAAAGGGCAAAGAGGGAGCTGGACAAGTGTTTCAGGATTGACAGCGGCAATACGCTTACTCTCCGCTATATGAAAGAAGTGGAGGGAATGCTGGTTCCCGACGAGAGCGGTAAAAGCAATGTGAAACGGGGTGGCAATGATGAAGTCATCCGTTATCAGAGTGACAATGAGATTATTATTCAGCCGATGAATGTTAAGGAGCCGAAAAACAACAGCCTTGGTACTTTGTTTAATGTGGCTATCGGTCTCGTGCTTGGAATTGCATCCATGTTCTTTCTGATTTTGCCTGCTGCCGTTTCCGCTGAGCGTGAAAAAGCGCAGGAGGACCAAAGAAAGCTGAGTGAACAGATGGACATTAAGACGGCGACCATTGCGACCATGCAGCAGCAGATTGAAGATATGACGGCTGATAATCAGGCGCTTCATGAGGAGCTGGATGCCTATGTTGGCACGGACGGTACGCTGAAAACCATAGACAATTTATTGGAGGGCGCTGCGGAATATCTGGTATCCGGGGATGCGCAGGCGACTGCCGTATATCTGGATGATATTGCGGCAAATGTGGATTTGGAGGAAACCTCCAAGGCTTTCATGCTTTTATATAATTCTCTGCTTGGGAAGATAGGGCCGGAAATGTCAGATTTCTACTATGCTTCCGGCAATGCCGCTTATAAGGAAGAAAATTATCCCGAGGCCATCAAGGACCTTTTGAAGGCAGTGAGTTACAATCCTGAAAACGGGGATGCCCTTTTTATGCTTGGCAACGCGTACAGAGGAAACGGACAGAATACGGAGGCGATAGCAATATACGAAAAGGTGATTGCACTGCTGCCCGGAACAGAACGGGCAAGAAGGTCCCAGACATACATTAACTCCCTGACGGAGAATGATTAGTGTAGAAAGCACGGAAGAATGCATAAAACACGAAAGAGAACTTATAGGAAACTATAGGTTCTTTTTTCTTTGAAAAATGTCGAAAGGAGAGGAAAAAAAGGAAAATGGATGATTTTCAAGTAATTGACAATTACCTTTGCGTAAAGCTTCCGGAAGAAGTGGACCATCACAAATCTGCCTATATCAGTGAAAATGCGGACAGGTTTATTTTAAAGGAACAGGTAAACAATGTGGTGTTTGACTTTGAAGATACGCGTTTTATGGATTCTTCCGGTATTGGAATTATCATGGGCAGGTATAAAAAAATAGCCTGTTTCGGGGGAAAAGTCTTTGCCATACACGCGGACAGACAGATAAAGAGGATACTGCATATGTCCGGACTGCATAAAATAATTGAGATAATGGAATAGGATGGAGGAACAACATGATAGAAATCAAACAAAAAGAAACCTGTGTGACTGAGGGAAGGGACAGTATGAAAAATGAAATGGCGCTGGAGTTTGATGCAATATCAAACAATGAAAGTTTTGCAAGAGTAGCCGTGGCGGCTTTTGTCACACCCTTAAATCCTACAATAGAGGAACTTGCGGATATCAAAACAGCGGTCTCGGAAGCAGTTACGAATGCCATTATCCATGGATATGAAAATGTTTACGGATACGGGCGTCATGGGGAAGTCAGGCCGGTATGCTGTAAAATTCATGAGGGGAAGGTGTATCTTCGCTGTCGTATAGAAAAAGGGGTCTTATACATAGAAGTGGAGGATAAAGGAATCGGTATAGAAAATCTGGACAAAGCAATGGAACCGCTTTTCACCACAAAGCCGGAACTGGAAAGGTCGGGGATGGGATTTGCCTTTATGGAAGCCTTTATGGATGATTTGGAGGTGGAGAGCAAACCACTCTCGGGAACCATTGTCCGCATGAGAAAAAAATTGAAAAGCGGTGCATGGATACAGGAGGAATAGGCCGCAGAATGGAAGAAATATCAGTATTAATCGAAAAATCACAGGCAGGGGATAAAGAGACAAGAGATATACTGATAGAAAGCAATCTGGGGCTGGTTCACCATATTGTAAAAAGATTTGCGGGAAGAGGATATGATACGGAAGACCTTTTCCAAATAGGGACAATCGGGCTTATCAAGGCAATTGATAAATTTGACCTGTCTTATGAAGTAAAGTTTTCCACTTATGCAGTTCCGATGATTTTAGGAGAAATCAAACGTTTTCTCAGGGATGACGGCATGATTAAGGTCAGCAGGACACTGAAAGAAAACGGCATGAGGGTGAAAGCGGCGGCGGAAATACTGACAGGCAGGCTGGGAAGGGAACCCTATCTGCAGGAAGTGGCAAAGGAAGCAGGACTTACGGTGGAAGAAGTTTCACTGGCAATGGAGGCCGGTGCGGAAGTGGAGTCCATTTATAAATCTGTCTACCAGGCAGACGGAAGTGAAATTTATCTGGTGGACAAGGTGGCATGCAGTGCGGGGGGAGAAGCAGGAAAAACGACGCAGGGAGGTGCGCCTGAAGACCATGAGAAAGAAGAACTGCTTAACCACCTTTTGCTTGGGCAGCTTTTGAATTCTCTGCCGGAACGGGAGAGAAACCTGATAAAAATGCGCTATTTTGAGGATAAGACGCAGTCCGAAGTCGCTTCTGTCATGGGCATCAGCCAAGTGCAGGTGAGCCGTATGGAAAAAAAGATACTGCTTCACATGCGGGGGAAGATGCTGGCGTAAGCCTGTTGTATTCCGGCGCCTGCCGTCATGCAAAAGCGGAATATCTTAAGAAAATATGAAATCCAAAGGTTACCACTTCACAACAGCGTTTTTATAAAGTATAGTTATTGTTAAGAGAGTGAAGCGGAGTGCTTTTTTGTGCATATTGGAGGAGAGTATGAAACGAAAGAAAAAGGAAATTTTATTTTATATAGGAAGCGTATTCGGGTGTCTTGTGGCAATGACCGTGGTAGTGGTAGCTGCCCTTTTTATCTATGATAAGGTAAAAGGAAAGCAGGAAGAAGCAGTGGATGTGGCTTCGGACAACGTTCACATCAGCTATTCCCAGGAGGAAGTGGATTTGATGGTGGCAGAGGCGGTTGCCAGTGCACAGGACGCGGCCAGGATGGAGGTATCCGATGATATTTTGTCCCAGATTCAGACAGAACTGGAAGGCGGGAATACTGTTGTGGAAACGCTCCGTCCCTTATATCCGAACCATATTGTGGTTGTCAGCAATGGGCAGTTCCATTTTGTTCCCATCCGGGATGACTTAAAAAAACATTCCCTTTTGCAGGAGAACATACAGGTTCTGGAGTCGGGTGAGATGCAGTATGTGCAAAACGGTGAAGTGATTTCCCATAAGGGCATTGATGTATCCCGGTATCAGGGAAATATTGACTGGAACAAGGTGGCAGCTGCGGGAGTGGAATATGCCTTTATACGTGTGGGTGTCAGGGGGTACGGACAGGAGGGCCGCATAGCCCTTGATGAAATGTTTGAGGCCAATGTGCAGGGGGCAACGGCAGCAGGCATCAAGGTAGGAGTGTACTTTTTTTCACAGGCAGTCACCGAAGAGGAGGCTCTGGAAGAAGCCAATATTGTGTTGGAAGCCATTGCCGGGTATGATATTACCTATCCCATTGTGTACGACGTTGAAAAGACCGGTGCAAAGGACGGGCGCATGAATCAGATTTCCAAGGAAGAGCGGACAAAAATGGCACAGATTTTCATAGACAGGATAAGGGAAGCAGGTTATACCCCCATGATTTACTCTAATATGGAAATGTGGAGCGTGCTGATTGACATGGCAGCTTTTGAAGATGTGGAAAAATGGTTTGCCTACTATTCCTCGGATGTATATTTCCCTTATGAATATGCAATCTGGCAGTATTCCGATACGGGACGTATCGATGGGATAAACGGGGATGTGGATTTGAATATCAGTTTCAAAGACTGGTAGCGTGAAAAGTACTTCTAATAGCTCATGCCAGAGAGCATTTCGCTAAGAAGTACTAAGTTTCACGCCGGAAAATGCCGGAAAAACGGCATTTTCATCACGATTTGAGTGCCACGGAGTTTCAGCATGAAGGTTAGTGTGAAAAGTACTTCTAATAGCTCATGCCAGAGGGCATTTCTTACGCATAATACAGGAAACAGAGGGATACAATAACAAGGCATTCGGGTGAAACCGAAGAGCCTTGTTTTTATTTGCGTAGAAAGGAATGCGGCAGATGGCAGATACGATTTGTTATATCAAACTGGACAGGAATGTGGAATCAAAGACGGAAGATGTTTTTCTGAAAGATGCGGGAAGCGTGCAGTGTGCGGACAGTACAGTGGCGGCAAAGGTAAAAAGCATCAAAATCCATAAGTTTCATCCGGGCAGCGGCTATGCGGGGGTGGATACGGCTGGCGGAAACAAGAAAAAGAAACAGTCTTTTGAAGAAAAACGCTGTGTAATCAGTGTATTAAAAATTATTGAGCAGATAGAAGAAGCCTGTCCCGGTGTAACAGTGGAAAGCCTTGGTGAAACGGAGGTTCTGGTGGAATGGGTGGATGTAGACAGACATAAAGGGTGGCAGCAGGCGCTGAAAATATTTCTGGTGGCAGTTATCAGTTTGTTTGGCACGGCATTTACCATTATGGCTTACCATAATGACATCGGCATTGCGGATGTTTTTGCACAGATTCACCGTATTGTCATGGGCAGCGAGCCACAGGGGGTGTCTGCGCTTGAAGTGGCTTATTCCGCTGGTCTTGCCCTGGGAATCATCCTGTTCTTCAACCATATCGGAGGAAGGCGGCTGACAAAGGACCCGACACCGATTGAAGTGGAAATGCGAAAGTATGAAACGGATGTCAACAATGCACTGGTGGATACTGCAGAAAGAGAGGGCAGGACCATAGATGTTAAATAGTCTGAGATATTTGCTTCTTGTGGTGGCAGGAGGCAGTTTTGGCCTGTTGGCCGCCGCAGGCGTTTTTACCGTTTTGGTGGCGGTAGGACTGATTCCTCGTTTTGCCGGCAAGACGCATACCAGCGGACAAGTGGTTTTATATGAAGAAATGGTTATTGCGGGCACGATTATAGGAGGTCTTGCCAGTGTTTTTGAACGGTACTGCCATCTGGGAGAAATATTGGCAGGCTGGGGTGTGCCGATGCATGTGATACAGACGGCGGGATGTATTTTTACGGTGATATTCGGCTTGTTTGCCGGAATGTTTATCGGCTGTCTGGCGCTTGCCATTGCGGAAATGTTAGACAGTATTCCCATCTTTGCAAGACGGGTCGGCTTCAGGCACGGGCTCGGTATAGCAATCACCTCCATGGCGGTAGGAAAGTTTGTCGGTTCCATGTTGTATTTTTGTTATCAGATTCATGATGTGGTGAAGTAAAGACGGTATAGGAAAAGAAAAACTGCACATATTAAAGGAATAGAAAAGCTTTGAAAATGGAGGAAAGATGGAATCTATGGAAGAAAAGGACGTAAAAACCAATCCGGATTTTCAAGTGGAGGAGAAAAAACAGAATTATGAGAAATATGTCAAGGAAATGACGCCCACCCACAATCTCTGGCTGCAAATGCTCAAGGCATTTGTCGTGGGCGGCCTAATCTGTCTGCTGGGACAGGGAATCCTGAATTTTTGCACGGGCACCATGAACATGGATAAAGAAACGGCAGCGAGCTGGTGCTCCATGTCTTTAATCCTGCTCAGTGTTCTTCTGACCGGGCTCAATATTTATCCCGGCATTGTAAAATGGGGCGGTGCGGGTGCGCTGGTTCCCATAACGGGCTTTGCCAATTCCGTGGCAGCGCCGGCTATAGAGTTTAAAAAGGAAGGATGGATATTTGGCGTGGGATGCAAGATATTCACCATAGCGGGTCCGGTAATTCTCTACGGTATATTTACAAGCTGGGTGCTGGGTCTGGGGTACTGGATACTGCAACTATTTCGGATAGTGTAAAAAGCATTTCTACATGGTGAGCATGTCGTTTCCCGCAATTTTATATGTGCGTGAAACGACATGGACAATTCTCCCGTTAGATGTAATACTGGATAGCAAAGATTTAACAGAATCAACTGCTATTTGGAAAAAGAGGGAGGATAAAACCATGAAAGACAGATGGATAAAAGGGAAATGGAAACGTTTCTGCGCATTGCTGCTTGCAGCAGCGCTTCTTATGGCGGACAGGGCCTTTTTGTATGCTGCCGAGGCAGGAAGTGAACAGCCTGTTTTAGTGGGAAGGGAAGAAAGTACGCAGTCTGAAGCAGGTACACAGGATGAAGCAGGTATGAAGCCTGAGCAGGAGTATCCCGACGTCACAGATGGATGTGCGCAGAAGCCTGAAGAACCGGGGGAAAGCGTCCCGGAGGAAAAGGAAGAGGCAGTATCCGGCGGAAATGCAGGAGAGGAAGCCGGGGAAGGCGCTGACAGTGAAGAAGGGGCTTTGGAGGCGGACGATGAAACGGAAGAGACGGACGAGGCATCGGTATCCGGCGGGGATGCAGACGTTCCCGGACGGCTTCCGGAGCAGTTTTATGAAGAGGAAAAGACTGAGGATTACGGAACGCTGGTTTCCTATGACGCTTACAGCCGTACCTACCATGTGGACGGTAACCGGTATGTGACCGTCATCGGCAATGACGGCGCCACTTACATAGATGAAGACGGCAGCCTGCAGGCGGTGGACAACACCCTGATGGAGCAGGCAGCTTTGACCTACGGCATGTTTGATGCCGGGACGGAAACGAGTTATATAAACAGGGCGAACGATTATACGGTACTTTTGCCGCAAAACCTTGGGCAGGAGGAAGGAAAGGGGATTACCATCGCAAGCGGGGATGCCCTGATTACGCTGTACCCTGCGGAGGGCAGTTTTGCAAACGGCGTCGTAAAGGATAACGCCATCCGTTACAGTAATGTGTTTCCCGGCGTGGACTATCAGTATACCGTGCTGGGCAACAGTGTCAAGGAGGATATTATCCTGCTGGAGCCTATCGGGCAGGACGGGAAAAACAGTTTTTCCTACCTGCTGGATACCTATGGGCTGGAAGGAACTATTATAAACAATACGTTATACCTATATGAAGCGGGGACAAATCCTGAAACGGATGCTGTGTTTGTGCTGGAAGCGCCGGAAATGACGGATGGGGCGGACGAAATCAGTTTTGGGGTGAAGATGTCCATGGAGCCGGGACAAGGCGGTATGCTGCTTGTCACCGTGACAGCGGACAAGGAATGGCTTATGGCGCCGGAAAGGGTGTACCCTGTCAGGATTGACCCCACTGCCATTCAGGTAACCGGCAGCGCCATCCGCATGGCGTGCGCCGAGGAGGGAAGTCCGAACACGGTAATCGGGGACAACCAGTACCCCTATGTGGGTTATGATGACGGGATTACCTCCGGCAACTATG
Source organism: uncultured Lachnospiraceae bacterium (assembly GCA_910577105.1). Classification (GTDB taxonomy): domain Bacteria; phylum Bacillota; class Clostridia; order Lachnospirales; family Lachnospiraceae; genus Acetatifactor. The sequence continues at coordinate 114,254 of CAJTMB010000006.1, forward strand.
CCGGTTTTGGAAGCAGGCATTTAAACTGCCGCACTTATTTTGCCGTTGACTACGATTTTTCAGGGCTGGGCGCCGAGGCGGAAATTGTTTCAGCGACCTTGCAGGTGACACAGAAAACACGGTGGAGCCGGGGAAACAGTGAATTTGGGCTTTACGGCGTGGAGGAGGCGTGGGACGTAAACCGCCTGACTTGGAATAACCAGCTGGGTTACAGCCACTATTTCCTCGATGCGAAAAAGGCTGCCGCCGTAAGGGGAGAGAGCCTTTCCTTTGACGTGACAAATGAGGTGAGCGCATGGATTAACGGGACGGCGGACAACCATGGTTTTGTGATGAAGGCACAAGTGGAAGCGCCGGACAAAGAAGCGGCAGGCGCAGGCGTCATGATGCAGTGTGAGGTATTTTACAACAATGCTTCCGCAAAGTATGCGCCTAAGCTGATTCTGTCATGGACAGGAGAAGTGACGGATTTGGACGCCCTAAGCCTGGACGACACCACGATAGACATTTACCCGGTAGTGGAGAGAAACGGAGACAAATCCACCAACACGCTTGGTATTGTGGCCCACGGGCTTGCAAAAGCGGGGAGCACGGTAACCTACAGTCTGGTAAACGGCGCAACCGGGGAAGTGGAGGCGCAGACGAAGCTGCTTTATCCCGACTCTGCCCTCTATGCAGGGGCATACCCGTCAGCGCTTCCCTACAACAGAAGGCTCTCCAACTGGCAGAGCGAAGTTTTCGGGAACCTGGTTCCCGGAAGGGTTTACTATGTGACGGCGCAGGCCTCCAAGGATGGCGAGACAGGGGCGGAAGTGGTTTCCGACACCTTTCTGGTTTATGAGGAAGGGGCTTTTGACCTGATTCCCCGGATAGCCCTGCACTATGGCGTGGATGTAAACACCATTATGTCGGACATGCAGATGCAGGATGCCCTTACGAAAGAAGGAAACAGGATTTTTATCCGCAATCCGCAGAATACGGCTCCCTATGCAGCAGGGGAACTGTCAGATTACTGGAGGGCCATGATAGACGGATTGCTTTTAGGACGCGCTGAAAACTGTGAGTTTGGTTTTGAACCCATAAATCTGAACACCGGCAATTTCTATATGGAGCAGACAGACGCGGAAATCCCGGATATCGGAGGCGTTTTTGCCTTTACCAGACAATACAATTCCAAGGGGGCGGGCTTTTGCGGAAGCCTTGGGTACGGATGGAGTACGCCCTTTGACGAAAGACTGGGAGAGCTTGCGGACGGCAGCGTACTTTGGCTTTCAGGCACGGGCAGCATCGTCCTGTTTACCCGGACGGACGCCGGATACAAAGCGCCTGCGGGCTATGATTATCTGCTGGCACAGGAGGGGGACGGTTATGTCCTGACGGAGCAGGGAAGCCTTACAAAGCATCTTTTCAATTCCTATGGTATGCTGACGGGAATTGAAGATATCAGGGGAAACAGGACGACACTTTCCTACGATATGGACTACCGGCTGAGCGCCGTCACCTCACCCTCCGGAAAGACTTATGTGGTGACGCTTGACGGGAAGAACCGCATCAGCAGTATCGGTCTGCCGGATGGCAGTCATATCAGCTATTCCTATGATGACGCCGGCAACCTGGTGACGGTGACGGATGAGGCAGGGGATACCCGTACCTTTACTTATGACGCCGCCCACCGGATGACGGCGTGGAGAGACGAAAACGGAACCCGGGTTGTGGAAAATGTCTATGACGAAGCAGGGCGCGTGACGAGCCAGACGGATGCGGAGGGCGGCAGGATAACCCTTTCCTACGGGGAGCAAAGCACCACTGCCACGGATGCTGTCGGGAATATTACGGTGTATTACTATGACGACAGCTTCCGCACCACAAAAATCGAATATCCGGACGGCAGTACGGAGAGCCGCTCATACAATAAGGCGGGATATCCGGCATCCGTAACGGACAGGCAGGGCGTTACGACCTCCTATACCTATGATGCAAAGGGAAATATCCTGACGGAAACAAGGCAGGATGGCGCTGTCAGGAAATATACCTATACAGAGGCAGGACAGATGGCGTCTGTGACGGAATTTGACGGCAGCGTGACAAAATACGCCTATGACGATAAAAACAGATTAATCAGCGTGACGGATGCGGAAGGCGGAGTGGTGCGCTACGGGTATGACGGGCAAAACCGCATAGTCTCTGTGACGGACGCCTGTGGCGGAACTGTTTCCTATACTTATGAGGGCGCCTGCATGGTAAGCCAAACGGACGCGGAGGGCAATGTTTTCCTGTTCGGCTATGACGCCATGAACCGGCTTATCCGGACAACCAATCCCTTGGGCGCCGTAAGTGAAAAGACATACAATGAAAAAGGTTTTTGTATTGCAGAGACGGATGCTGCCGGAAACAGCACAAAGTATACCTTTGATGCGGCAGGAAATGTGACTGCCATCACCGACAGGGAAGGACAGACAAGCGTCTTTGTTTATGATGGGATGAACCGGATGCTCTCAGGCAAAGACCCGTTGGGAAATACGCTTACCTTTACCTATGATGCAAACGGTAACAAACTGACGGAGACGGACGCGGAGGGCAATACGACTTCCTATGCCTATGACGCCATGAACCGGCTCAGGGAGGTGACGGATGCAGAAGGCGGTACAACGGTTTATGCATATGATGGGGCGGACCGTATCATAAGCGTGACGGACCGTATGGGACACACCCGCAGCAATGTTTATGATGCCGTCACGGGAAGCCTCCTTCTGGAAACAGACGAGAGGGGAAATGAAACGGCATATGAAACAGATGTATGCGGCAGGATTACCAAAATCCTGTATGCGGACGGCAGCGCCGTTTCTTACGGGTACGACAGGCTGGGCAGAATGGTATCCGTGACAAATCCGCTGGGCATGGTCACCCGGTTTGCTTATGATGCAAACGGAAACCTACTTCGCCTGTGGGATGATGAGAGCAGGGTATATGCCTACGAATACGACGGCACAGGCAGACTGGTAAAGGAAACGAACCCCATGGAGGGAACGGTTCTGTATGCTTATGACGGGGCAGGCAACCTGATTTCGGTGACGGATGAACGGGGCAATGCCGTAAGCTATGGGTATGATGTGTTAAACAGGCCCGTCAGCGTGACAAACGCCCAGGGCGGCAGCATGGTTTATACCTATGACAAGGAAGACAGGGTGCTGGCTGTGACTACGCCGGAGGGCAGAAAAACCGCCTATGAGTATGACGCTGTCGGACAGTTGGCAAAAATGCAGGACGCTGCCCAAAATACGACGACTTATACCTACGACAGAACCGGGCGGATGACCAACATAGCGGACGAAGCCGGCGTCCTTGCCGTGTATACATACGATGAAAACGGGAATCTTTTGCGGGCAGAGGATGCTCTGGGAAACGCCCATACCTACCTGTATGACAAAGAGGGCAGGCTGCTTACCGACACCTACCCGAATGGGGAAAAGGAAAGCTACGCTTACCTGGCGACAGGGGAAATGTCCGGCTATACGGACCGCTATGGCGTAAAGACAACGTATGAGTATGACTCCATGGGCCGCGTGACAAAAGTTTCGGATACGGCAGGCAACAGGATGACTTATACCTATGACGCCGCCGGAAATATCACGGTACAGACCGATGTGCTGGGCAGAAGCATTTCCTGCGAATATGATGCTTTTGGCCGCGTCAGCGCCATCACGGATGTGGACGGGGCAAAAACGCTTTATGATTACGACGCTTTGGACCGTCTTGTTTTGGTGTGCAATCCTGCCCAAAACACAACTTCTTATGCCTATGATGCGGCGGGCAATCTGATTGGACAGACGCTGCCCGGAGAGGCATCCGGCACATTTGCCTATGACGCTTTAAACAGGCTTGTCACCAAAACAGGACCGGAAGGGGCAGTTACCGCTTTTTCTTATGACAAAGACGGAAATCTGACGGCACGGACAGACGGAAACGGTGTGCAGACCGCATACCTGTATGACGCCATGGGGCGTATCAGCGCCTATACGGATGGAAACGGCGGACAGACAACATATGCCTATGACATGCGGGGCAACCTGATTTCAGTCACCAGCCCGGAGGGCATTACAGAGCATTATGGCTACGATGCGGTGGGAAATATCCTTGCAGTGACGGATGGAGCGGGAGAAACATGGCAGTATGAATATGACGCGCTTTACCGAATGACAAAACAGATATCGCCTTTGGGCGCGGAAGAAAGCTACGCATATGACAGGCATGACGTGGTGACAGGCGTCACGGATGCGCTGGGAGCTGTCACTGCCTACGAAACAGACGCAAATGGGCAGGTGGTAAAAAAGATACTGCCCAATGGCGGCATATATTCTTACGCTTATGACGGCGCACACAGGCTTGTGGGCATTACCACGCCCTTAGGTTATGAAACCTCTTTTACTTACAGCTCCGGGGACGACATTATAAAGCAGGAGGACAGCCTTGGCAGGAGTACCCTGTACGAGTATGATATTTTACACAATCCGGTGAAAATAACAGATGCTGAGGGCGGCATCACCACTTACGGCTATGATGAGAGAAGCAACCGCACTGCCATGACCAATGCGCTGGGAAATACCTTTTCCTTTGCGTATGACAAGGCGGACAGGATGATTACCGTGACAGACCCGGAGGAAAAGGCGGCAGGCATTGTCTATGACATGGAAGGCAACATAGAAAGCATCACCACGCCGGGAAACCGTACGACCCGTTACGGATACGACGGCAGCTATAACGTGGTTTCCATGACGGACGCAATGGGATATGTGTATGCCTATGGCTATGACAGGGACGACAGGCTCATCGGCACCACAGACCCCTTGGGGCAGACAACTGCTTTTGCCTATGACGGCGCAGACCGCCCGGTATCCTACACGGACAGGAGGGGTCTGACGGAAAGCTATGGTTATGACGCCCATGGAAACGTCCTTTCCCGCACCGACGCCTACGGACTCACCACCACCTATGCGTATGATTTGAAGGACCGCTTAACACGTGTCACCAACCCCATGGGCAGCACGGCTTATTACGCCTACGATGAAATGGGAAACCTTACTGCCGTTACGGATTTTGCAGGCAGGGGCACCCATTACGGCTATGATTTGGAGGGAAACCTTACCTCCATTACAGACAGCGCCGGACGCAGGGAAACCATGTCCTATGATGCGGCGGGAAGGCTTACTGCCTACACCTCAAACGGCGGAAATACCATCTGGTACGATTATGACAGGTTAAACAGTCTGGTGGAGAAGACCTACAGGGATGCCGCCGGAGAAGAAACCGGGGCGCCCGTGGCATACGCCTACAATGCCCTCGGGGAACGGGTGTCCATGTATGACAGCACGGGAGATACGGAGTATACCTATGACAGCTTGGGACGCATCACCTCCGTGACCACCTACCGGACGCCGGGAGGAGAGGACAGCGGGCTTTCGGAGGCCGAATCCGGCTTTTCCCACGAGGAGGGCCGGGGAGATACCGTATCCTATACCTATGATGAGGCGGACAACCTCTCCGCCGTCACCTATCCTGACGGTACGCAGGTGCGCTACGAGTACGATTTGAATGACAACCTTGTGAAGATAACCGACAGGGAAGGGCTTGCCACCACCTATGTTTATGACGCCATCAACC
>CAJTMB010000007.1 GCA_910577105.1 uncultured Lachnospiraceae bacterium
CCCGGCATTACAACACGATAAACCGCGAGATAAAACGCGGTCTTGTCACTCTCCGCGATGGTCACTCTTGGAAAGACTACACGGTTTACAAGTCCGATGTCGGACAGCGAAAACACCGGGAATGCTCTTCCAATAAAGGCGCGCCGCTCAAGATAGGCAATGACATGGACTTTGTGCGCTTTGCTGAACATATGATACTGGACATGAAATACAGTCCGTACGCCGTCATACAGGCGGCAAAAGGAAAATTCCGTACACAGGTATGTAAAGCCACCCTCTACAGCTACATCGACAAAGGTATCTTTCTTAATGTGTCTAACAAAGACCTGCCTGTCAAAAGACATGCCCATCAGAACGCCTATAAGCCCCTCAGAAGGGGCTACAACACCATGCGCGGCAAAAGCATCGAAGAACGTCCAAAGCCCGTAAATGACCGTTCTTCATACGGTCATTGGGAAATGGATACCGTTGTCGGCGGCAGAGGAAAAAGCCCGGAGTGTCTGCTTGTCCTTACGGAACGCTTCCGGCGTGATGAACTTATTTTGAAAATGAAGGACAAGACCTGTCAGAGCGTTATTAATGCGCTTGACAGGCTCGAAAAAATATATGGTCTTGATGGTTTCCGTAATCGCTTCCTTTCCATTACCGTTGATAATGGTTCAGAATTTCTTGACAGTACGGGCATTGAACGTTCCATTCATGGCGGCTCGCGCACTTCCCTTTATTACTGCCATCCTTACTGCTCTTTTGAGCGCGGAAGTAATGAGAATGCGAACAAGCTGATACGCCGTTTCTGTCCTAAGGGCTGTGATTTTGCGGACTATTCCGACAAAGACGTACAGTTTTTGGAAGAATGGATTAACAGCTACCCCCGGCAGTTGTTCGGCGGCATGTCGTCAAGGGACATGCCCTTGTAGTCTTGTTCTTATCCATATGCAGTAAAAGACGGCTTTTGACCGTCTTTTTGTCGTGTATATTTGTGCAATATGCATAGTTTTAAGCCTTCATTTTATCTGTGTTTTTGTGCAATGTGTAGAAAGTGACGAAATTTAGGAAAAAATCACATTTTCTTCTTGACTTTTACCGTTAAGTTTCCACATTTTACACAGCGGCAGCCCCGGCAGGCATTTGATTCCATAAAGGACCGTGTAAAAACGCTGGTACTTAGAGGTTGTTTTATAACCTCTTACGTACCACTGCGTTTTTACCCGAGCGGGAGCGTGTCCTGTTGGAACAAATGCCTGCTCAGGCTGCCGCCGTGTAAAATGCGGAAAAGCTTTCGCGAAAAGCAATCAATCGGTGCAGATATCCACCAATATAATATCCGGCCCAATCTGCTTGATATCCCGGTAGGGAATGACGTAATCATCCTGACACTTGAAAAAACTCTCCCATTTATTTCCCCGCGGTATCAAAATTTTGTGGATGCAGCCGTTTCTCTCATCAAATTCCAAATCCCCTACTTTTCCAAGTTGTTTGCAATCCCTTAAATTTATGACTTCTTTGCACTTAAATTCTGAAAAAAGCATACACTGGCCGCCTTATTTCCTTTCTACAATATATGCCGCAGTTTTTATTTTGACACACTTAAGAAACTGACTGCATAAAGCATTTTTCTTTGGCGCATACTATTACAGACCAAAAGACAAACACGAAATGCACCCCGCAGATAAAGAAAAAAGCATATAGACATAAAACGGAGGCACAAATTATGGCACAAGGTAAAGTAGAAATCTGCGGTGTAAATACATCCAAACTTCCCCTGTTAAAGCCCGCTGAAAAAGACGCTCTTTTCATGCGCATTGCAAACGGGGACCGGGAAGCACGCGAACAGTACATCGAAGGAAACCTTCGTTTGGTGCTGAGCGTCATCAAACGTTTTTCCTCCAGCAACGAAAATGTAGATGACTTGTTTCAAATCGGCTGCATCGGCCTGATAAAAGCCATCGACAACTTTGATTCCTCCCTAAACGTTAAGTTCTCTACCTACGCCGTTCCCATGATTATCGGGGAAATCAGGCGTTTTCTCAGGGATAACAATTCCATCCGCGTGTCCCGTTCTTTAAAAGATACCGCTTACAAAGCCATCTATGCAAAAGAAGCCCTCATCAAGAAAAACTTAAAAGAACCTTCCATTGAGGAGATTGCCACAGAAATCGGTATTTCCAAAGAAGACATTACTTATGCCCTTGACGCAATCCAGAATCCCATGAGCCTGTATGAACCGGTTTATACCGACGGCGGGGATACCTTGTATGTCATGGACCAAATAAGCGACAAAAAAAATAAGGAAGAGACCTGGGTGGAACATCTCTCCCTCAGTGAAGCAATGAAACGTTTAAATGAGCGGGAAAGGGAAATCATTTCCCTTCGCTTTTTTTCCGGGAAAACCCAGATGGAAGTCGCTGACATGATTGGCATATCCCAGGCACAGGTTTCCCGTCTGGAAAAGAATGCCCTGCGCACCATGCGCAATTATCTGACCGCCTGATTCCATTCAAATAAGCAGTCGTTCATCCAGGCAACGGCGTCAGTGATACCGTCCTCCGAAAAATCAAATTCCTTACGGCGCTTTTCGCTTTCAGGGGTGTTTCTGAAATTATAAGGTTCCGGCCAGACTGTCACAAGCAGCCTGGCCCCATCTTCTTTCTCCGTCTTTTCCATCCGGTAACGCATACCCTCACAATTTCCCGTATATTCCGTTTTCTTTAGGTATTCCATTGATAAGATATCGTTCCTGTCTATCATCTGCATTCCGCCTGCTTTCGTATTTTATTGTTTCACAAAAACCCGCAAACCCGCACTGGCGTGCTCTTTGTCCGATTTCATCGGACGTTTGCTCGTTAATGCCGCAGGAAAAACAAATGCCTGCTTCGCAGTCGCTTGTTTTTCTTTTGCGGCTATTATATCATATTTCTTCTTTTCTGTCATTGTCGTTCAATTTCCCGTTTCAGCTGTTTCATGATTTTCTTTTCCAGCCTGGATATGTAGGATTGGGAAATTCCTAAAAGCGATGCCACTTCTTTCTGGGTCAGTTCCTGCCCGTCCGGCGTATTTAAGCCGAATCTTAAGTTGATAATGGTTCTTTCTCTTTCAGAAAGCTTATCAATGGCTTTCTTTAACAGCTTCTTTTCCACCTCTGTTTCTATATCACGGTAGATGACATCCTCATCCGTGCCAAGGATATCGGATAAGAGCAGTTCATTGCCGTCCCAGTCCACATTTAACGGCTCATCAATGGATACCTCCATCCGCGTCTTGTTATTCCTTCTCAGATACATCAATATTTCATTTTCAATGCACCTGGACGCATAAGTGGCAAGCTTGATATTTTTTTCCGGATTAAAGGTATTGATGGACTTGATTAACCCTATTGTCCCAATGGATATCAAATCCTCCACCCCTACACCGGTATTGTCAAACTTCTTTGCTATGTATACCACCAGCCTCAAATTATGCTCAATCAGAATGGATTTGGCTGCATCCTCATATTCGGTTCCCAAATCACTGATTACTTCATTTTCCCTTTCTGATTCCAGCGGCGGCGGAAGGACTTCCGTGCCTCCGATATAGTGGACATCCCCCTGTCTGGAGCTTAGTCCCTGATAAAGCCTGAACAGTCCGTTCTCCCTCTGTATCATTTTAAATTGGATTCTGCCCGGCATGGCAACTTTTAATATCATAATGAAACCTCCTGTTTTGTATTTTTCTATTTTTCCAATAACTCCGGATGTATCAGCATCTGATAGCTTTTTGTGGAGGAAACCGCCTTTTCACTAACTGCAACATATACATTCCGGCACACTTTTTTGATTCCTCCCTGTTCGATTGTCAATTCAGGAATCTGATATCCCTTCATAATTCCCCGTTCACATCCAACGCTCCTGTAGGGAATAGCCCGAAAGCCAGAAGGCTCCTTCTCCCCTTCATAAAGACGCTCAAATACTTCCTTTTCCAGTACGGAAACAGGTTTTTTGCTGATAGGCTCCCTCAAAGAATTTCCCGTATCCACAATTCCCTGCACCGTCATCCGACGGCCGTCATCTCCCTGCAGGATTGCTTTGCAAAAGTCTGTTCTTTCCTTCTTCTTCCTCTCCATGCACCATGAAAAAACGACTGAAAAAATCCCCCCGAAAGCCAACAGGCCTGTTACGGTCATGGCATGTTCCCGAAAAGGTTTTACATGATTTGTCAGCAGTAAAAATCCTCCTCCCATCAGAAAAGAGCAGCCAATCATTGTCTCCAATATTTTAAAAACCGCCCTTAAGGAATCCGGCTTGTAAACCCATAACAAAACACCACCGTTGACAAAGACCCCCGCAAACAGCGTCTTTACCACCACGCCTCCAAAAGGCAGAAAAAACATCAGACAATATCCCAGTCCCCCTAAAAAAGCGCCTGCAATCAGCCTTACTCGCGTGGCAGTGCAATTCAGGCTTTTATTGACCAGCAGGAGCAGATAAAGGTTCATGGTAAAATTCAGCAGAAACAGGCTGTCTATGTAAACCTCATAATACAAAGACCTCCTCTCCTTTCCTGTTATTGCGGAATTCTTAACCGCCTGATAATCATTATAAAGGCATGTATCCAAAGAATTTGTCGTATTTGATGTGAAGATGCGCTTTTTTTTTAGCATAATTCGACATGACTGACTGCATAAAAAAAGACAGTCAAAAGACTGTCTTTTCTGCTTGCTGTTATTTATTCCCCCGCTGCAGGAAATCGGGAATTTTTAAGGATTTTTCTTCTACCGAAGAACGGAGGTCCGTCGGCTTCGTGATGCCGTTCAGCACCGGCTTGCCCATGGGTCTTACCTGTTCCTTACCGCCTTTTTTCCAACTGCCGTCTTCCATTCCTGACTGATAAGAGTTCGGCTGCATAAAACGATTGGAACCCGGATATGTACCAAAGCCCGGCTTGCTTCCCAAAGCGCTCTTTGCAGGCGCTGTTTCCAGACCTGTCGCAATAACGGTAATGGTACAGGTATCGGGTTGTCCGGCATCATACATGGCGCCGAAAATTACATTAACATCATCCCCGGTCAGTTCCCTTACATAATCGGATGCCTCGGATGCGTCATTTAAGGTAATATCACCCGATACATTGATGATAACATGGGATGCGCCTGTGATGGTAGTTTCCAGCAAAGGACTTTCCACTGCCATCTTGACAGCTTCCAGGGCTTTGTCGTCACCCTTGCCTACACCGATGCCGATATGGGCAACCCCTTTATCCTTCATGACAGTCTGCACATCCGCAAAGTCCAGATTGATGACTGCCGGCACATTAATCAAATCGGTAATGCCCTGTACAGCCTGCTGCAATACTTCATCTGCTTTCTTTAATGCCTCCGGCATGGTAGTACGCTTGTCCACAATTTCAAGCAGCTTATCATTGGGAATGACAATCAACGTGTCCACATTGCCTTTGATATTTTCTATGCCGCTCAAAGCATTCGTCATGCGGGCTTTCGCTTCAAAACGAAAAGGCTTCGTCACAACGCCCACCGTAAGAATCCCCATGTCTTTTGCAATTTTAGCCACAACCGGTGCAGCACCGGTTCCGGTTCCGCCGCCCATTCCACAGGTTACAAATACCATATCAGCACCTTTTAAAGCGGTTTCGATTTCCTCAGCGCTTTCTTCCGCTGCTTTCTGTCCGATTTCCGGCTTTGCTCCGGCCCCCAGTCCTTTGGTGAGCTTTTCCCCTATCTGTAAGAGTTTCGGCGCTTTGCAGAGCTGTAACGCCTGCTTATCCGTGTTAACCCCGATAAAGTCCACTCCGTCAATACTTTCATCTACCATTCTATTTACAGCGTTGTTACCTGCTCCACCAACACCAACCACAATGATTTTGGCAGCAGATTCAGCGTCATTCGTCTTAATCTCCAGCAAAGGTATTTCCTCCTTATTTCCAAATAAAATCCATATAGACTATCATATAATTATTTTGATAATTAATCAACACATTTTTTACAATTCTTCAAAGGTTTTTGCTTTATGAATCCGGTTTAAACGGTATCGAGCCTATACTCCCGTCATAATTCTGCAGATTCAGGGTTCCTTTTTTCCCCTCCAGTTCCGGAAGCAGGCTTTTTAACAGCATGATTTTTTCGTCGAGCAGCTCTTCCGTTCCGAATACCACCCTTATTTCTCCGAAATAAAGCGTCATGGAATTTTGGGAACCGAAATAAATGCGGTCGGCTGACAATGTGTACTTCAACAAAGTTTTCGTGACAGTCAGAATTTTGTAGAAGATATCGGTATTCTCCACCGGCAGCGGTTCATTCAGCACCACATGGTCAAAACTGAGTCCCGTTATCTGTGGTATTCCCGCTGTCTTGATGGAAGAACTCTCCACCACAATGCCTTCTTTGTCAAAATACATATACCTGTCCAGATATTCCACATATCCTGCCAATGACTTTTCATATACGACAATTTTAACCGTATCCGGTGAGAGCACCTGCACATTCATGGAAGCAATAAAAGGAATATCCGTAATCTGCTTGTCCTTGTAAATTAAGGACAGGTAAAGGGAGTTGCTGCCAAACGGGCCTTCCATTACCATATCCTGAATCTCCTCTTTCGTATAATGCATATTGCCTTCCACATAAACCGTCCGTATGGTCCGTGTCTGCAAAAAATAATATACGCCTCCCAGGGCAAGCGCTGTCACCGCAAGCAAAAGAAGGATTACTATTCTCTTTATGCCCTTCCTCTTGTTTCTTGTAACCTTATACACCGTATATTCGCACTCCTAACTCTCTTAAATCCCTGCAGATATTTTCGTAGCCACGCTCAATAAAATGGCATCCATCCACAATGGTTTCCCCTTTTGCCGCCGCACCCGCAACCACCAGTGCGGCACCGCCGCGAAGTTCCTGTGCCGCAGCACGGACTCCTTGCAGTTCCTCCACGCCTTCTATCAGGACATGTCTTGCATCCGTCTGTACTATCTTTGCCCCCATATCCCGCAGACACGGAACTGTATGAAAGCGGTTTTCAAAAATGGTTTCTTCTATCAGGCAGCTTCCCTCAGCAAGTGAAAGCACGGTCAGGAAAAGCGACTGCATATCCGTGGGAAATCCCGGATAAGGCTCTGTCACCAGTTTCCGGGGCGCCTGCAGTTTATCATGCACCTGCACATAAAGCCCCTCCGGCGTTGTCTGACAGGAGGCCCCCATTTTTATGGCAGTCTCCAGCACGGACTGCATCTGCAGGATTGGCGCCTCCTTTAAGAGAACTTCCCCTCCTGCCGCCATACAGGCGCACAGGTAGGTGCCTGCCACAATCCTGTCCCCGGGTACCTCAAATTCCACCCCTGCAAGATGTTCCACTCCCCTTACGATAATGGTGGAGCTTCCGGCACCGGTAATATCCGCTCCACACAAAGAGAGAAAATCACAAAGTGTTTTTATCTCCGGCTCCCTGGCAGCTCCCCGGATAATGGTCGTCCCCTTTGCCTTAACCGCTGCCAGAAGAAGATTTTCGGTTGCTCCTACACTGGGAAGCGGTAATGTGATTTCCGCTCCGCAAAGGCCTTCGGTGTAAGCATACAATCCAAAAGATTTTTCTTCAAATTCCACATTCATTTTCTTTAACGCCGCCAGATGCAAATCTATAGGACGTTTTCCGATTACACAGCCGCCCGGATACTCTATCCGGACTTCATGTGTTCTGCCAAGCAGGGCTCCCAGAAGTATAATCGAAGAGCGCATTCCTTTTACCGCCTCTTCAGGCATTTCGCTCAATGCATGGATTTCCCCTGCCTTCTTTGCGTTTATTTTCAGTTTTCCTTCTTCCCAGACTGTCTGGCACCCAAGGCTTTCCAATAGTGTCTGCATATAAAATACATCCGTCAGTCTGGGACAATTCCCGATAATACTGGTGCCTTCTGTCAGCAAAGTTGCTGCCAGAACCGGCAGTACTGCATTTTTAGAACCCTGTATTCTGACCTGCCCCTGCAGGGCTATTCCGCCGTGAATATAGATAGATTCCAAACTGCTCATCCGCCTTTATGACATATTATACCTTATCATATTCAAAGCGGAAAAAGATGTTCTGCCTACACTTCTTTTAGCTGAATCCGTTTTGCCACATTGAGTACCAGCCCGATTTCCGCAAGCTGGAACAAAACTGCCGTACCTCCGTAACTGATAAACGGCAGGGATATTCCGGTATTGGGAATTGTGTTGGTGACAACGGCAATGTTTAAGATGACCTGTATTGCCATATGGCCCATGACGCCCACCACCAAAAGCGCCCCGAATAAATCAGGTGCGTTGTTGGCAATCACCATAAGCCTCCATATCAGCATCAGAAACATCATTATAATGGCAACCGCGCCAAACAGTCCCAGTTCTTCACAGATAATGGAGAAAATCATGTCGTTTTGCGCCTCGGGAATAAATCCCAGTTTCTGCATGCTTTGTCCAAGCCCCTTGCCCCAGATGCCTCCTGAGCCGATGGCATATAGCGCCTGCAGGGTCTGGTATCCCGTATCGCTGATATACGCTTCCGGGTTTAACCATGCCAGCACACGCTCCCCACGGTAGTTCAATCCGTCGGCATTGGCCAGATTCACAATAATAAACACTATAAGGGCGGCGCCGGCTATTCCCGCCGCTCCCAAAATAATGAATTTTTTATAATCGGGACTTGCCACAAACACCATCAAAAGCGCAATGCCCATGATTATGATTGCCGAACTCAAGTTGGAGGTAATCTTCCAGACCATAAGGACAATGGGAAGCGGCATCACCATCAGGGCCATAAAACCTTTCGCGCTCCGTATGCTCTTGCCCATCTTACAAATCATGACTGCCAGAAACAGAATCATGCAAAGCTTGGCGATTTCCGAGGGCTGTATGGAAAGTCCTCCGATGCGGAACCATCTTTTAGCACCGCCCGATTCATGTCCGAACGGAATAATCAGCAACAGCAGGATAACGGAAATCACATATCCCAGAAGATAAAACTTTTCCCAGAAATGATAAGGAATATTAGCCACCACCATCATGCCCACCAGTCCCAGAATCGTTGCTTTCAACTGTTTTTCCAGATAGAATGTAGAACTGCCGTAATTCTGCGCTGCCTCATAAGAGCTGGTGGAGTACAGCATCACCAGTCCGAATCCCAGTAAAAACAATACAATAAAAAGCAGACTGTAATCGAAGAAATATTCAGATTGTGCTTGCCTTTTTCTTCTTTTTGCCACGTTGTCACTCCTTCAATGTTTAATTCTCACAGCGCATTGACATATTCCTTAAATATCCTGCCGCGTTCTTCATAATTTGAAAACATCCCCCAGCTGGCACAGGCAGGAGACAAAAGCACCGCATCTCCCTGCTCTGCCGTCGCCACACAGATACGAAAAGCCTCCTCAAAGGAATCCGCCATTTTTATCTTGTTAAAACCGTGCTTTCTGGCACATTCCGCAATTTTTTCCCTTGTCTGCCCCAAAAGAACCAGACACTTTACCCTGTCTCCAAAAGCCTCAATCCATGTATCATATTCGTTTCCCTTGTCATATCCGCCGCCAATCAGTACGGTAGGCCTTGACATGGCCCGGATTCCCTGAATGGCAGCATCCGGATTGGTCCCTTTGGAATCATTGTAATATACCACGCCGTCTTTTTCCGCCACATATTCAATCCGGTGTTCCACCGCCTTAAAATCCTTTATTACGGAAAGCGAAATGGAAAGCGGAACGCCCATGCTTTCCGCAATGGCAAGCGCCGCCATGACATTTTCCACGTTGCAGAGCCCTACCAGATTCATGTCCGTGTGAATGTGCAAAATCCTTTGCGACACGCCTTCCTTCGCGCGGCAGATATAATCATCCTCCAGAAAATAGCCGTCTTCCAGTTTATGTGCAGAGGAGAAGAAAAGCACCTTTGCCGGACACCTGCCGGCAAACTCACGAAGCAGTCCGTCTTCATAGTTGAGGACGCAGACCTCATCCCGTGTCTGTCTGCCTGCAATGGATTCTTTTACGGCAGCGTATGTTTCCATGGTATGATGCCTGTTTAAATGGTCCGGCGTAATGTTTAAAATAGCTGACACTGCCGGATGAAAGGTATCCGTCGTTTCCAGCTGAAAGCTGCTGATTTCCGCAACCGTAACAGAATCTTTGCGGGTATGTAAAACTTCTTTGGTATAAGGATTGCCGATATTTCCGACTACGAATACCTGTGAAAAATACGCTTTCAATATCTCACCCGTAAGCGTAGTGGTCGTCGTCTTACCGTTGGTTCCGGTGATGGCGGCAATCCTGCCCTTTTCCATCAGATATGCCAATTCTATTTCACCTATGACAGGTATCTGCCTTTCCTTGAACCATTCCACGAATGGAATATCCACAGGCACGCCCGGACTTAAAACCACAATTTCTATCCCATCCCTTACCTTTTCCGGAAGCTGCCCTGTATAGCAGACTGTTGCTTTTTCAGATGGAAGCTTTTTCTCTATTTCTTCCACGGTCAATTTATCACTGCTGTCAAAGAGCACCGGCACTGCATCTGCCTTGTGCAACAGTTCTACTGCTGCAATTCCGCTTATGCCGGAGCCAACCACCAATACCGATTTGTTCTGTAAAACCATATTTCATCTGCCTCCTGATTACCTAGATGCGCAGTCCCATCAATGCTATGAGGCATAAAATCGCCGTCATAATGGAAAAGACCGCCACAACCTTGGATTCCGACCATCCGCCCAATTCAAAATGATGATGAAGGGGCGCCATGCGGAAAATTCTTTTTCCCCCTGTTAATTTATAAAAGGATACCTGTAGGATGACAGATACCACTTCTATCATATATACAAAACCGACTATGGGGATAAACAGCGGCAGTTTCAGCGCATAGGCGCTGGCCGCCACAAATCCGCCCAAGGCCAAAGAACCGGTATCTCCCATAAACACACTGGCAGGATGCACATTAAACAATAAAAATCCCAGAAGCGCTCCCACCACGGCACAGGTCACCGGTTCTATCCCGCTTTTTGTACCGACAGCCACCACGGTAAAAAAGGTAGCCAAAATCACTGTGACGCTTCCTGCAAGCCCATCCAGACCATCCGTAAAATTGGTTCCGTTTACTGTGGCAATCACAATGAAGAATAACACCGGAATATTAAAAATTCCAAAGTCCATCCATTTGTTATCCATAAATGGAATTTTCATTGCAAGGCTCATTCCCGTATAATGCTTCAGATAATACGCATAAATACCCGTCACTACCAGCTGCAGAAGCATCTTTTGCAACGGTGACAGGCCCATGGAACGCTTTAACACCACCTTGATATAATCATCCAGAAATCCCACCAGCCCGAATCCCAGCGTTAAAAACAATACCGGAATGATTTTGGGGTAATCCCGAACATAAAATAAGGAAGTTCCCGCTATGCCAAACAATATGACAATGCCGCCCATGGTCGGCGTTCCGTTTTTCTTTAAATGGCTCTGCGGACCGTCTTCCCTGACAGTCTGCCCCACTTTCAATCTCTTTAGGAAGGGGATGACAATCGGTCCCATAATCACGCAGATGACAAAAGAAATTATCACCGGCATCAGACATTCCCTGCTCATAAGCTCCTATCCTCTCTGCCGCTTCCTATGGGGTTTCCAAAACGCCATAATCATTATAATCCATTATCCCCAAATAAGGAAGAATATTTTCAAAAAGTTGGCGGATAATCGGCGCTGCTATCTGTCCGCCGTAGTATACCCCCTGCGGGTGGTTGATAATTGCAATGGCTATTACCTGTGGGTCATCTGCCGGTGCAAATCCCACAAAAGAAGCGATATACTTTCCGCTTCCCCTGGGCAGGGTCTGGCTTGTCGCCGTTTTTCCACCGATGCGGACGCCTTCTATATATGCATTTTTTCCGCCGCCCTCCGATACCACTTTCTCTAAGATTTCCCGCATGGTAGCAGAAGTTTCCGCCGATACAATTCCCTGTGTTACCGGATATTCCAGCTTTTCAATCAAATTGCCGTCCGTATCCGTAATTTCAACCCCGAAATGAGGTGTGACGCGCCTGCCGCCGTTTATGATGGAGGAAAAAGTCGTCAAAAGCTGGATGGGCGTAATCTGAAAGGACTGCCCGAAGGAAATGGTTGCCAACTCCACCTCTCCGATATCCTCCACTTTGTGCATAATGGTTCCCGCTTCTCCCGGCAGGTCAACGCCTGTCTTTTGCAGCAGGCCGAATTGCTCAAAATATCTGTAATAGGTTTCCGCCCCCATGCGAAGTCCCACCGTGACAAACACCGGATTGCAGGAATTCATGGTAGCGTGTACAAAATCCTGCGCGCCGTGCCCGCCTATTTTATGACATCGTATCTTTCTGTCCTCAACAATTACAAAGCCCGGACAGGAAAAAGTGCTTTGGGGCGTAACCACACCGGATTCCAGTCCTGCCGCCGCAGTAATGGTTTTGAATGTGGAACCGGGCTCATAGGTGTCATTGATGCAGCCGTTCCTCCACATGGCGTTCAGCAAATCCTGCTTTTCCTCCGCCGAGAGCTCCCCATTTGCGGATACGCTTCCTGCCAATACCTCGTCCGTCAGTTCGTAAGGATTATTTAAGTCAAATTCCGGAACATTTACCATGGCCAGTATTTCCCCGTTCCGGGGGTCCATTACGATGATGGAAACACTTTTTGCCTGCTTGGTTTCCATTGCCTGTACGGCAAGCTGTGTCGCATAGCTTTGAATGTTCATGTCCATGCTGATATGTAAATCCCTTCCGTTTACCGGTTCAATCCTGCTTTCACCGGCTTCCTCCACTTCAATCCCTTTTGCGTCCGTTACGGTAAGGATGGTACCCTTTTCCCCTTCCAGGTATTCTTCATAGATGACTTCCAGCCCTATGATGCCCTGATTGTCACTCCCGGTAAAGCCAAGTACTTTGGAAGCAAGACTGCCGTAGGGATAATACCTCTTATAATCCTCATCTACCTTTACTCCGGCAAGGTCATATTCCCTGATTCTGTCACCGGTTTCCTTATCCACATTGCTTTTGATACGCTCAATGGAAGAATATTTTTCCACACGGCTGCGGACATATTCCTCCGAAAGGGATAACTCCCTGCAAAGGACTTCAATTACTTTTTCCGGGTCTTCAATCTGATTGTAAATTACGGAAATGGTACACACAGTCTTGTTATCCGCTATCACATTTCCGTTGCAGTCAATAATCCTTCCCCTTGCTGCCTTGATGCTCCTCTCCCTTTCATGCAGTTCCACCGCTTTCGCCGAATAATAATCGGCACGGGCAACCATCAGGTATACCAGCCTGACAAACAAAAGAAACAACATGGCTGCGCAGAGAAAAAAGGAAATGGTTATTTTTTTCCTGTGAAAAGTCCTGTTTCCTCTTTCCAACATAAAAACCTCACAAAAAAGGTGTTAATATACTCTATTCCCTTTTTTATGAGGTTATGAGTTATCTGATGTAACTATTCCGAAA
Source organism: uncultured Lachnospiraceae bacterium (assembly GCA_910577105.1). Lineage (GTDB taxonomy): Bacteria > Bacillota > Clostridia > Lachnospirales > Lachnospiraceae > Acetatifactor. The sequence continues at coordinate 13,476 of CAJTMB010000007.1, forward strand.
GAGCCGGATAACTGCCGTCAATCACTTCCCCTGTTTCGGGGTCCAAAAGACTTCCCGTTTCAGGGTCCTTGAGGTAGCCTGTGGCAGGGTCTTTTTCAAAATCCATCCAAGGCGCCCGTGCCGGTGCGTTTCCGTCCCCGGCAGGTTCTCCCCCTTCCGGAGTCTGCGCATCCTGCGCATTGCCGTCGCTTACACTCTGTGTATACTTTCTGGTATCCTCCAGTCTCTTTTCTTCCAGTTCCCTTGCTTCGCTTTCAGAAAGTTCCTCCGTCATAAAGATACCCATATAAGGAAGCACTTCCGTCAGCACATTCCTTGCTATACCGGTGGCTGCCCTGGTTCCAAGACTCTGGTTTTCCATATTCGGTCTGTCCACTACCACATAAATAGCTATCTGTGGATTATCTGCCGGAGCATATCCGATAAAAGAAACCACATATTCGCCGTTGCCACGGGGAAAGGTCTGTGCGGTTCCCGTCTTTCCTCCGATTACATAACCGGCCGGCCTGGCCGTTTTTCCGGTATTGCCCGTATAATTCGGGTCGCACACCGCCTCACAGTATTCCCTGATTAAATCGGAGGTGGAGGTGGAGATAACCTGTTTCAGCACCCTTGGCTCTATGTTTTCCACCACCGCCCCATTTGTGGTACGAATCTGTTTTACCATATGGGGCTCGTAATAGTAGCCGCCGTTAACCAGCGCACAGTAGCCTGCTATCATCTGTATCATGGTAACATTAAAGCCCTGCCCAAAAGAGCAGGTTGCCAACTCTGTTATGCCCATTTTATCCGCTTCAAATACAAGTCCTGCCGTCCTTGCTTCTCCTGCCAAATCTATATTGGTTTTTAATCCAAAATTGAAGTTTCTCTGGTATTCCGTAAAGATGTCCTTCCCGATTGCAAAGGATATTTTCATTAACGCCACATTGCAGGAACAAGCTATGGCATGTTTCACGGAAACATTGCCGTCCCCCACACGGTTATGGCATCGTATCGGTTTTTCACCCTCCACCACCACAAGGCCGCCGTTACACTCATAAGAATTGCCATCCTTAATCTTACCGACTTCCAGTCCCATTGCCACCGTAAACGGTTTAAATGTAGAACCGGGCTCATAAGTGTCCGAGATACAGAAGTTTCTCCACAATGCATTCAATGCATCAAAATAGGTATCTTCTTCCTTCATGGAATTGATTTCTTCTTCCGTATAATACGCGCTCAAATCATAGGGCGTATTCAAATCAAATGTCGGATAGCTGGCCATGGCAAGGATGTTTCCCGTGTTCACTTCCATAACGATGCATCCCACATTATTTGCACCGGGACCGGTCTTGTATTTGTCGGTATACTCTTCATTAAATTCCACAAGGTATTTTTCCACGATGCCTTGAATATTTGCATCTATGGTACTTACCAGTGTATAACCGTCCACCGCGGGTTTTGTGGTCCTTTCCAGATTGGAATCCCCGTTCAGATAACCATACTCCCTGCCTGTAGTGCCGTTTAACACATCATTGTAGTATTCTTCCAGCCCGTACATGCCCATGCCGTCCGAAGTCGTAAAACCAATGACATCACAGGCAAGGCTGCCGTTGGGATAAGTACGCTTGTATTCCTCCTCAAACCACACACCCTTAATGGAATTGCCGGGCTTTGGATTTCCTTCCTCATCCTTTCCCGTATCATTCTGCATATCCACAAAATCTTTTATCTCGGCATAACTCATTCTTTTTATCGGGACATAATAGCTGTTGGAGGGGTGCTCTTGAATAAATTTTCTGACCGCCTGCATGTCCAAATCCGGAAAACAGGCACCCAGCGCCTGAAGCGTCGGCTCAAGATATATGCCATCCCTTGCCAGCATAACCTTTGCGTCAATTACCAGATTGTATACTTTTTCACTGACTGCCAGACTGGTACCGTTACAGTCCAGTATGTCTCCCCTTCTGTACGGCAGGGTAATACTGTCATATTTTTGCTGTGACAATACCTGTTTTTCGTATTTATCTCCCTTCTCCCTGCCAATCCACATCAACCGGGCTCCTAAGCCGAGAAACGCAGCCAAAATAAGACAGAAAAGAACCACCATTTTTTTCTGCATCCGGATGGTAAATTTCTGTTCCTTTTTTCCCTCCTGCTTATTTTTATCACCGGCCTGTCCGTGTTTGTCCTTCACATTTTTACCCATGCCTTTCCCGCATGAGCCTTTCCCATGTGGGAACAGGCCCAAATACGTCAGGTTGAAAGCGCTTTTCTTTCAACCTTTTACTCCCTGCAGCGCTGCTTTGTAAAAATTACTCCTTGGGGATATCCCCGACCTGTCTGACATAATCGCTGCCTTCATTGGTATAATGGATAATCTGGCCTTCCTCTGCATACACCATGCCCAGTTCCCCAATTGCAATTCTCTTGATTTCCTCCAAATCCACACTGCTGTTAATGCGCGTAAGCTCCTCATCGTTGGAAAGCCTTAAACTGTTCAGCCTGCTTTCCAGGGAGGCGATTGTTTCCACCTGTGAGGTAAGGTCTGCCTGAAGCTGGATATAACCAATCAGCACATACCCTGCCACAAACAATGCAGCCGCCAAAAACACCACATACCCGAAACTCATGTGGTAAGCCCTGTCCCTGTTCTTTCTGGTTTCATTGCTTAACCGCTTTCTGGGCTCCTGTTCAATGGCACGTCTTACGTCCATTTTTCTGACAGTATTTCCTTCTATATAATATGATGCCTGTCCTCTTCTGCCTGTCGCCATAACTACTGTCCTCATTTCTTTTCAAATACTCTTAATTTTGCACTCCCCGACCTGCTGTTCTTCGCCAGTTCCTTTTCCGATGGTTTGATAGGTTTTTTCGTGACCATTCTCCCCTGCGGTTTCTTGCCACACACGCAAACCGGAAACTCCGGGGGGCATGTACAGGGATTTTCCTGTCTTTTAAAAGCTGTCTTTACGATTCTGTCTTCCAGGGAATGAAACGTGATGATACAGATTCTGCCCCTCGGATTCAGCATTTCTATCATGGTATCCAGAGAATCCCTTAAAACATCCAGTTCCCTGTTACAGGCAATCCTTATCGCCTGAAAAGTTTTTTTGGAAGGATGTCCGTTCTGCCTGCACTTTGCAGGTATGGATGCCTTGATAATGTCATTTAATTCCCCTGTGGTTTCTATCGGCCTGACCTCACGTGCCTGCACGATATGCCTGGCAATGTTTTTTGCAAACTGTTCTTCCCCATAATCCCTGATAATGCGGTAAATTTCCTGTTCCGGATAGTCGTTGACAATATCCCTTGCCGTCAGCGACTGTCTTCTGTCCATCCTCATATCAAGATTTGCATCAAACCGATAGGAAAAGCCTCTCTCCTCCGTATCAAGCTGGTAGGATGACACCCCTAAATCAAGAAGGATGCCATCTACTTTTTCAATGTTGTATTCCTGTAATACCGAACGTATATTGCAATAGTTGCTGCGGATAAGGGTAACTCTTTCCGAAAATACTCCCAGTCTTTCTCCCGCCGCCGAAATCGCAGCGTCATCCTGGTCCATTCCGAACAGCCTCCCCTTCCCCGAAAGCCTTTTTACCACTTCCAGGGCGTGTCCGCCTCCGCCTACTGTTCCATCAACATAAATGCCTTCCGGCCTGATTTTGAGATTTGTAATTGTTTCCTCTAACAATACGGAATAATGTTCAAATGCCATGCTAAATACCCAATCCTAATTCCGACATATGCATTGCAATCTCTTCCATGTCATCATAGGAAACCGTTCCTTCGTATCTTTCTTTGCTCCATATTTCCATGCGGCTCCCGACACCAATCAGCACTACATCTTTTTCCAGCGCTGCAAAGTCTTTCAAACTTGTGGGAATCAGGATGCGTCCCTGTTTGTCCACTTCCACTGCCGTGGCGCCCGCCATGAAAAAGCGGACAAATTTGCGGACATCGGGATTCGTAAGGGAGGGTAATTTCTGTAGCTTTTCTTCAAAAGCAGTCCATTCGGTGTTGTCAAATACAAATAAGCAGCCATCGAGTCCCTTTGTCACCACGAATTCATCTCCCAGAATCTCGCGGAACTTGGAAGGAATAATCAACCTGCTCTTTGTGTCTATCGTATGATTGTATTCACCCATGAACATATCAATCACCCGCCTTCGGAAGTGGTCTGCCACGAAAAGCATGCTTTTGTACCACTTTTAACCACTTAGCACCACTTTTCACCACTTTTACTATAATTTTATACTAAAATAGTGCATTTAGCAAGCAAAATCAAGAAAAAAGAGCACAAAAAAAGACCGGCACAATATCTTGTGCCAGTCAGCATTCACCACACACTATATGGTTTTCCACCCTAAACATTAAACCTAAATAAAATTACATCCCCGTCTTTTACCACATACTCTTTACCTTCCATCCCTACCAGGCCTTTTTCCCTGGCTGCCGGCAGGCTTCCCTGTTCCAGAAGGTCTTTATAATTTACGACCTCCGCCTTGATGAAGCCTCTCTCAAAGTCCGTATGTATTTTTCCTGCCGCCTGCGGCGCCTTGGTGCCTTCTTTGATGGTCCATGCCCTGGTTTCATCTTCTCCTGCCGTCAGATAGCTAATCAGACCAAGAAGATGGTAGCTTGCTTTTATCAGTTTTTCAAGACCGGATTCTGAAAGCCCCAAATCCTCAAGGAACATTTCCTTTTCTTCGTCATCCAGTTCCGCAATTTCCTGCTCTATCTGCGCACAGATAACGAATACTTCGCTGTTTTCCCCTGCCGCAAAAGCTTTTACCGCCTGTACTCCCTGATTGTCCGCACCGTCGTTTGCCAAGTCCCCTTCCGCCACGTTAGCGGCAAAAATGACGGGCTTGTATGTAAGCAGGTTGTATTCCGAAAGCCACGCCAGTTCATCCTCATCTTCCGTGACAAAACTCTTTGCGAGTTTCCCGGATTCCAGATGCTCCTTTATGCGGCCCTGGAGCAAAAACTCTTTTTCCAGACTCTTATCCATGCGGGCGGCCTTTCCGGTCTTTGCCATCCTTCTTTCCAGGATTTCCAAATCGGAAAAAATCAGTTCCAGATTTATGGTTTCAATATCACGCATGGGATTGACGTTTCCGTCCACATGGATGACATTGGCATCCTCAAAACAGCGTACCACATGCACAATTGCATCCACTTCCCTGATATTGCTTAAAAACTGGTTACCCAGACCTTCCCCTTTGGAAGCGCCTTTCACCAGTCCGGCTATGTCCACAAATTCAATTACCGCAGGTGTCACTTTTTTTGAGTGGTACATATCTCCCAACAGTTTTAACCTTTCATCCGGCACCGCCACAATTCCCACATTGGGGTCTATGGTACAGAACGGATAGTTTGCGGATTCCGCACCTGCCTTTGTCAGGGAATTGAACAGCGTGCTCTTTCCTACGTTCGGTAATCCGACGATTCCTAGTTTCATAATGATTTATCCTCCTTTGACTACCACTTTCTGTTAGCCTTCAACTCTTCATAAAGTAAAGCGTAATTACGATAACGGCTCCCGTTTATAAGCCCCTGTGCCAGGGCCTCCTTAACGCCGCATTCCGGCTCGCTCACATGGGAACAGCCCCTGAAACGGCAGTTTTCTTCATATGGGGCAAAGTCCGGGTAACAGGACGCCAACTCTTCTTTTTCCATGGAAAACAGCGTCAGGGAGCTGAAACCGGGTGTATCCATGATATAAGTGTTTTCTGCAATGGCAATCAATTCCGAATGCCTTGTGGTGTGCTTTCCTCTCTCGATTTTCTCACTGATGCTTCCTGTTTCCATAACGGCTCCGCCCGTCAGGCAGTTTACCAATGAAGATTTACCCACACCGCTGGGGCCTGCCACCGTGGTGGTCTTAAACCGGAGCAGACTTGTCAATTCGTCCAATCCTTCCTCCTTCACAGCGCTCACGAACAGCACTGTGGAACCACACTTTTCATAAGTTTTTGCCAGATTACTTCTCTCTTCACCGTCTGCAATATCCTGCTTGTTAAAGCATATAATGCATGGCAGGTTCTGCCTGTGCATCATAATTAGAAACCTGTCCAACAGATTCAGGCTGGGAGAAGGTCTGGTCATGGAAAAAATCACAAGAGCCTGGTCTACATTGGCTACGGCAGGCCTTATCAGCTCATTTTTACGGGGAAGCAGTGCCGTTATACTGCCTGTCCGCCCTGCTTCATCCAGAATCTCCATTTCCACATTGTCGCCAACCAGCGGTTTTGCCTTATCTTTCCGGAATATGCCTTTTGCCTTACACTCAAAAATGCCCTTTCCGTCCAAATGCACATAATAAAATCCCGCAATTCCTTTGACTATTTTTCCCTGCATACCGTACCCATGCCTTTTCGCCCCTTATTCCTGTACAAATTCCACTGTCCGGGTAAAAGTCCTTGTTTCCGTAGTTCCCGGAACTGTAATGGTTTCTCCCGCTTCATTTGTCGTGGTGGTGCTTTCCGTCGTTACCGTATAGGTAAATGTGATGGTTCCCTTTGAGGAAGTTATGCCGTAATAGTTGGCAGCCAGAGGGAAAGTGGTTGTGCTGGTATCCATCAGCACCTTGCCGTCATCTGCCACAATCGTCACGCTGACCGTAGTCCCCGTCACATAATCCGGCGCTTCCGCAAGGGTAGGACCTTCTATGCTGGCATTATATTTGTAGGTAACCGCCTGCGCGCCCAGGCTGACCTTGATTTCCACCGTCGTACCGGGCTCCACGTAAGAGCCGTATGAATAGCTTTGGTAACAAACCTGGCCTTCCGGGTATTCGTTGGAATATACCGATGTGGTGGCTCCCACTGCCAATCCTGCCTCAATCAGTTTGGCTATCGCTTCATCCTCAGAACAGCCCATCAGATTCGGCACCCTTACCTTGTTATCTTCCACTCCCAGGCTGACATTAACCGTAATCACAGAACCTGCCGGCGCTTTCTGTCCACCCACGGGACTTTGGGAAATAACATTACCTTTTTCCACACTGGAAGAATAACTTTCTGTCTTATTGACGGAAAATCCTTTGCCGGCAAGCATGTTGGCCGCGTCTTCATAGGAAAGCCCGGTAATGTTGGGAACTTCCTTTCCTTCCGTACCTGCACTGACTGTCAAGGTCACTGTTGTGCCTTTTTCTATCTTGGTTCCCTTTGTCACATCAGCGCTTATCACAATATTCTGCTCATAAGCTTCAGACTCTACATAATTTAACTCTGTAAATATGCCCATTCTCGTAAGGGTTTTCTGGGCTTCCGCAACGGACAAGCCTGCAACGGCTATCATTTCCACCGGTTCATTATCCGTGGTGTCCATACTCTCCTGCGTTGTCCCGGTTTCGTTGTTATTGCTTCCGAAACCAAACACCCCTGTTATCTTACCCACGAAAAAGATGATGACGCCGCAAATCAAAAGTCCGGCTGCCACAGTCAGAATCGTAGTGATTTTTTCCATTTTGGGGTCATATTCTTCTTCATAATCTTCTTCTGCGTATTCCTCCTGCACCAGCTGTTCCGTATCGCTTTTCAGGCGCATAGTCTCATCCATGTAGTCCCTGTGCTCTGACTGTTTCTTTATCTGGGCCATGTCCGTTTCTGAAATAAAACGGGTTGCCGCTTCCGTATCGGGGTCATGAAATACCACAAATGTTTCATCCGGATTGATGAGCGACTGTTTCAAATCGTCAATCAGTTCTGCCATGGACTGGTATCTTCTGTCAGGACTTTTCTGACAGCATTTGAGTACAATCTGCTCTACTCCGGCAGGAATCTCCGGCACAAACTCCTGCGGGGAAGGCATTTCCTCCTGGATATGCTTTATGGCAATTGCCACGGTAGTTTCCCCGTTAAAGGGAACACGGCCTGTCAGCATTTCAAACATAGTAATGCCCATGGAGTAAATATCGCTCTTTTCATCACTGTATCCGCCCCTGGCCTGTTCGGGAGAGGTATAATGCACGGAGCCCATGACATTGGAGGTTATTGTATTACTGGTAGCGGCTTTGGCAATTCCGAAGTCCGTTACCTTTACCTTGCCTTCCTTGGAAATAATAATATTCTGCGGTTTAATGTCCCTGTGAATGATATGGTTATTGTGGGCAGCTTCAATACCCATGGATACTTGAATGGCAATGCTGACAGCCTCCTTGTATGACAGCCTCGCCTTTCTTTCAATATACTTTTTCAGGGTAATTCCCTCTACCAGTTCCATGACGATATAATAGATGCCGTTTTCTTCGCCCACGTCGTATACATTTACGATATTGGGATGCATAAGGCCTGCGGCTGCCTGCGCTTCCACCCGAAATTTGGAAACAAAATTGGCATTTTCCGAAAATTCCTGCTTTAATACCTTCACTGCCACAAATCTGTTTAATTTATGGCATTTCGCTTTATATACATCAGACATGCCGCCCGTACCTATCTTTTCCAGTATTTCGTAGCGGTCTCCAATCATCATTCCAATTTTAATCATGCTTTACTCCTCAACTATTCTGCAAACGGCTCAACCAGCACTACTGCTATATTATCCTTACCGCCGTTATTATTTGCGGCCTTGACCAATTCTTCCGCTTTTTCAACAACATCCCGCTGTCCATTCAATATCATGCGGATTTCTTCATCTTCAAGCATATTGGTCAGACCGTCAGAACACATTAACACAATCTCTCCCGGTACAAGTTCCACCTTGAAAAAGTCGATTTCCACTTTATCGGTGGCGCCTATTGCCCTTGTAATGATGTTCTTGTCAGGATGGTTTCTTGCTGCCGCCCTGTCTATACCGCCCATCCGAATCATTTCCTCTACGAGGGAATGGTCTCTGGTAATCTGTCTAATCTTCTCCCCTACCACATACAACCGGGAATCACCCACATTGGCCACCCACAGGTGGTTTCCTATACAGGTTGCCGCCACAACGGTGGTTCCCATGCCTTCCAGGTTCACATTTTCACGGGACAGCTTCAGGATATTCTCATTTGCCGTTTCAATGGCCCTGCCCAGCACCTTCTCCGGATTTTCCTCGGGAGAACTCTCTATCTCGTGCACAATGGTTTCCACTGTATATTTTGACGCATAATCTCCTGCATTATGTCCTCCCATGCCATCCGCAACTATAAAAACATTCGGAAGATTCCCCACAGGCCTCTCTGAGGTATAAACATAATCCTGATTCAGTTTTCGTTTCTTTCCTATATCAGTTATGGAAAACGTCTTTAACACCGTCTATCTCCTCGTTTCATTTACATGCCTGCGCCTGAGTTGCCCGCAGGCCCCATCGATATCCCGTCCCATTTCTCTTCTTATAGTAACATTTATTTTGTTTTTTTCAAGTTTATTTTTAAATGCAGCTGTTTTTGCAGCCTCACACTGCACAAAACTTCGTTCTTTGATTGGGTTGACAGGAATCAGGTTGACATGACAGCCAAGGGGGGCCGCCAGTGCAATCAGTTCCTCTGCATCCTGCGCCGAATCATTGACTCCTCCCACAAGACTGTATTCAAGTGTGATTCGTCTGCCTGTTTTTTTTAAATAATATTCACAGGCATCCATTAACTCTTTGATGCTGTAACGGTTTGCTATCGGCATCAGCTCTCTTCTTTTTTCATTATTCGGCGCATGAAGGGACAATGCCAGCGTAATCTGCAGTTTCTCATCTGCAAGCCTGTACATTTCCGGAACCAGCCCGCAAGTGGATACCGTTATGTTCCTTTGACTGATATGCAGCCCTTTTTCGTCCGTTAACAGCCTGATAAAACGAAGCAGGTTATCAAAATTATCAAGAGGTTCCCCACATCCCATTACCACCACATTGGAAACCCGTTCTCCCGTAAGCCGTGTAATGGCATATATCTGGTCAAGCATTTCAGAAGGACGCAGATTCCTTTCCAGCCCGTCCAGGGTAGATGCACAGAACCTGCAGCCCATACGGCATCCGGCCTGGGAAGAAATACATACGGAATTACCGTGTCTGTATTTCATCCACACACTTTCTATCATATTGCCGTCAGCAAGCGCAAACAAAAATTTTTTTGTGCCATCCAATGCTGACTCCTGGATTTCCACCGGATTTAACGCTGTATATTGATACCGGTTCCCGCATTTTTCCCGGAAATCCTTGGACAGGCTGGTCATTTCCGTAAAGCTGCGCGCCAGTTTCACATGCATCCACTCATAACACTGGACTGCACGGAAGGGTTTTTCCCCCATGGAAACGATTTGTTCCTGTAATTCTTCAAATGTCATAGATTTTATGTCTAATTTATCCATTCTTACTTTTCACCAGTCTTGCAAAAAAGAAACCATCCGTATCATGTATGCCGGGCAATAACTGCAAATAGCCCTTTTCTGCGGTTTTTATTTCCGGCATGTCCGGAAGAAATGCAGTCAGCGAATCCAATGTATATCCGAACTTTCTGCAAATCCAGTCTGCCATATCTTCATTTTCAACGGGATTTATCGTGCAGGTGCTGTACAGCAGAACCCCTCCCGGCTTTACACAGGCACAGGCCTGACGGACAATCTCTTTTTGCAATGCTGCAATTTCTTTTATGGCTTCCGGGGTCTGCCTGTACTTGATATCGTTCTTCCTCCCTATCACACCAAGGCCGGAACAGGGCACATCGGCTATAACCACATCCGCTCTGTCCTGCATCACCGGGTCAGGTCTGGCAGCATCCCATACCTTTATTTCCACATTGGACAGGCCCATGCGTTTCACATTTTCTTCTATAAGGGATACTTTCCGTTCAGATATGTCCCTTGCCCATACCCTTCCCTTGTTCCCGGCATATTCAGCGGCTAAAAGGGTCTTTCCGCCGGGTGCAGCACACACATCCAGAACGGAATCCCCCGGCTTTATGCCTGCTGCCATAACCGCCAGCATGGAACTGGCATCCTGCATGGTAAAGCAGCCCTCCCCATAGCCGGGAAGCATAGCCGGATTTTCACAATTTTCCAGATAATATGCCTCCTCCACAAAAGGATGCCTGCATACCGTAATTCCTTTTTCCCTGAAGCCGGCAATCAATGCTTCTATCTGCTCATCCATGAGGCTTTGTCTGAAACGGATGGTAACCGGCCGGGCTTCCAGTAAACCTTCCGCTATTCGTTTTGTCTTATCGTAGGAATATAAGGAAAGGAAATGCCTTGTAAGCCATAAGGGCATGGAAAAAGCAACCGAAAGATACTCTTCCGGTTCATTCTCCTTTGAGGGCAGTTTCAACTGTTCTTTGCCGGCAGACAGTTTTCTCAAAACTCCGTTGACAAAGCCTTTTAAATTGAAAAATCTGCGTTTTCCTGCAAGTTTCACTGCCTCGCTGACCGCTGCCGCATCCGGCACACTGTCCATATATAAAATCTGGTAACTGCCCATGCGCAAAAGGTTTCTGATTAACGGTTTCATCTTCGAAACCGGCAGGCTGGACACCTGATTGATATAATAATCAATTTCCATCCTTCTCTCCAGCGTTCCTTCAAACATTCTCTTGATGAATGCTTTTTCCTGTCCGGAAAGATAATCATATTTTGTAAGCACATCCCTTACAATGTGATGGGAAAATGTTTCTTTTCTTTCTACTGCCAGCAGCATATCCAGTACAATTTCCCTCGTATTTTCCGCTGCCATTTCAATCCCGCCTTCTGTTTCCGCCAAACAGCATCACAATACGAAGCAGCTGTAAAATGGAGGATGCCGTCGCCGCCACATAGGTCATGGCTGCCGCCGTCAGCACTTTTTTAGCACCGCCGGCTTCCCTCTCATCCAAAATCCCACCGGACTGTATCGACTGCATGGCCCTGACGGAAGCATTGAATTCCACAGGCAGGGTAACCACCTGAAACAACACGGCTAATGCAAATACCCAAATGCCTATTTGCAAAAGAGTGGTATTCCAGCTCAGGAAAACACCCAGCAGAATAATGGGAAGCCACAGCATGCTTCCGATATTCACAACCGGCACCAGCGCCGTACGGAACTGAAGCGGACCGTATCCTTCCTGATGTTGTTTTGCATGTCCGCATTCATGGGCAGCCACTGCCACTGCCGTCACCGTGGCATAATTGAAATTTTCATAGGAAAGCCTGACGGCCTTTGCCCTTGGGTCATAATGGTCGCCGCCTCCTCTTTGCAGGCATTCCACCCTGACATCATAGATTCCCGCGTTCCTGAGTATCTGCTGTGCCGCTTCCGCCCCCGTAATACCCTTGTGATTCCTTTCACCGTGGTATTTTTTCATGGAACTGTTTACCCAGACACTGGCGCAAATACAGAGAATTGCTCCAATCAGAACCAGCATATAGGTCGGGTCAAAAAAATAGTAATATGGCATACTCTCCATCCTTTCTTTTATCCTAAAACCATTCCCTCCGCCAACGTATTTCCCAGCAGGAAATCATGCGTACACATTCTTTTCTTACCTTCCAGCTGCACACTGGTTATCCATAAAAAGCCTTCACCGCATTTGACGGCAAACCTGTCCTTTTCTGTCTTAACGACGGTTCCCGGCTTCCGGTCCGCCTCATCTTTCATCTGTGCAAAAGCCTCCCGGTCAACAGAATACGCTTCCCAAATCTTTAACTGCTTTCCTTTTATACCAGTATACGCACTTGGCCAGGCATTCAGTCCCCTTATCAGCCTTTCCAGCACAGGTGCGCTTTGATTCCAGTCAATCCTTCCCATGGATTTATGAAGCATGGTGGTATGGGTGGCTTCCTCCTCCTTTTGTTTCACCGGTACAAGCTTTCCCTCTTCCAACAGTTTAAGCGCTTCCACAATGGCCTGCGCTCCCAGTACGGACAGCTTTTCAAAAAGCGTTTCCCCTGTTTCCTCCCTGTCCAGAAATACTTCTTTCCTGTAAAGAATATCACCGGTGTCCACTCCCTCATCCATCTGCATGATGGTCACACCGCTTTTTTCTTCTCCGTTGATGACCGCCCACTGTATGGGGGAGGACCCCCGGTACTTGGGAAGCAGGGATGCATGAATGTTGATGCAGCCAAACTCTGGCATATCCAGAATTTCTTTTGATAAAATCTGTCCAAAAGCCGCCACCACAAACACGTCCGCTTCATATCTTTTTAATTCCGCCACCGATTCGGGCCTTCTTATCTTCTCCGGCTGCAAAACAGGAATATGATGCGCGAGCGCACATTCCTTGACAGGTGAAAACGAAAGCTTCCCGCTCCTGCCCTTTGGCTTGTCAGGCTGGGTCACCACTGCCGTAATCTCATGGCCTGCCGCAATGAGCGCCTCCAATGCCCCCACTGAAAAGTCCGGCGTTCCCATATAAATGATTTTCATCCCTGTTCTCCTTATTCTTCTTCCTGCTCCTGTACCGTCCCCGCATCCATCAGTCCGCCTTCTGCTTTCTCCACATACAGTTTTCCGTCCAAATGCTCCAGTTCATGGCAGATGGCTCTGGCAAGCAGTTCCGTTCCCTCCAGCGTATACGGTTTCATGTCAATATCATAAGCAATGGCTTTTACATAGTCGGGTCTGGTCACTATCCCGCATTTTCCGGGTACGCTTAAGCATCCTTCCTGTCCCGTCTGTTCGCCGCTTGTCTCTACTATCCTGGGATTAATGAGTACATAAGGGTCTTCGCCAGTCGTATCGATAACAACAATTCTTTTTAATATTCCCACCTGCGGCGCCGCCAGCCCCACTCCGTCAGCTTCATACATGGTATCAAACATGTCCTCCACCAGTTCTTTCAGCCGGGGCGTCATTTCTTTTACTTCCTTGCAGGTTTTGGTCAAACATTCATCTCCGATTATCCTGATATTTCTAAGCGCCATGGTTTCCTCCTCTAAAATGCATTTACCGGATTAAAGTCAATCTGCATCATTTCATTTTTTAATTGCAGGGACTGCACTTTTTCTTCCAGTCCATCCTTAATCTCCACCAGTTTATCATAGTTTTCAAATTTTACATAGAATATAAACCTGAAAATATCCTTTACTTTTCCTATCCCGGCCGGTGCAGGCCCTATAACGGTAAGCCTGTTTACGGCTTTTAAGGTTTCATCCTGAAAGGACCCGGCAAACGCCGCCAAATCAGATGCAAGCATTTTCCCCTTTTTCTCATCCTTCGCAAATATCTGAACAGCCATCATATGGCATGCCGGCGGATACCGCAAAAGCTCCCTGTACAGGATTTCTTCCTCATAAAAGCCTTCATAATCCTGCGCCGCCGCATGGACGATGCTGTAATGCTCAGGCTGGTAAGTCTGGATTACCACCTCGCCGGGAAGATTTCCCCTTCCTGCCCGGCCCGCTGCCTGTGTAAGGAGGGCAAACGTACGCTCTCCCGCCCGGTAATCACTGACGGACAGTGACAAATCCGCTGCCAGGATGCCTACCAGGGTAACGTTGGGAAAATCGTGACCTTTTACAATCATCTGGGTACCAATCAGTATCCGTGCCTCCCCGTTGGCAAAAGCGGAAAGGATTTTTTCATAACTGTCTTTTGTCCTGGTCGTATCCGCATCCATACGGAGTATCCCTGCTTCCGGGAACAATTCTTTTAGTTTTTCTTCTACCTGCTGTGTCCCCGCCTTAAAACCGGATATATATCCGGAGGAGCATTTGGGACATACCTTTACGGCAGGTTCTTCATATCCGCAATAATGGCAGCACAGCTTTCCGCCCCTGTGCTCGGACAAGGATACGTCACAATGCGGGCACTTCATCACATGACCGCATGACCGGCACGATACAAAGCCCGCATAACCGCGTCTGTTTAAAAAAAGCATTATCTGCTGTCCTTTTTGAAGCCTGTCTGCCATCAGTTCCTGTAGTTTTATACTGAAAATGGAGCGGTTTCCTGCTTTTAATTCTTCCCGCATATCCACGGTATAAACCTCGGGAAGACAGCCGCCGGTCAGACGTTCCTTTAATGTAAAAAGAGTATAATCACCCTTTTTTGCCCGGTAATAAGCCTCCATGGAAGGCGTGGCGGAACCCAGCACAACGCTGGCCCCATGCATACGCGCAATCTCTTCCGCCGTTTCACGGGCATGGTATTTGGGGGAGTTTTCGCTTTTATAGCTTGTTTCATGCTCTTCATCCATGATTATCAGTCCGACATGGGGAAACGGAGTAAACAAAGCCGAGCGGGGTCCGATAATCACATCAATTTCCCCTCTTTTTGCCCGTTCGCACTGGTCATATTTTTCTCCCGCCGACAATGTGGAGTTGAGGACGGACACCCTGTCCCCGAATCTCGTATAAAACCGCAGCAGGGTCTGGTAAGTCAGGGCAATCTCGGGTATCAGCACTATGGCCTGCCTGCCGCGTTTTAAGATGCCTTCAATCAGGCTCATGTAAACTTCCGTCTTCCCGCTTCCGGTAATGCCGTGAATCAGATAAGTGCCTGTTTTCCCCCCGTCAAATTCCGAGAGGACCTTATTCACTATCTGCCGCTGGGAGATGCTCAATTCCTTTGGGACTGCATTTTTTGCCTTTATCCTGATGGGATTGCGGAGCCCCTCCTTCTTGTCTATTGCAATCATGCCCTGTTTCTCCATCGCTTTTATCGTTACAGGGCTGATGTTCAATTTTCCCGTCACAAGCCGGTACGGCAGGCAGGTCACCTGAATCAGTTCTTTTAAAAGCCTCGCTTTTGCAGTCATATGCTTTCTTTCACACATGGTAAGTGCCACAGCCGCCTCTTCCGTATCCAGGCACAGCCGGATTGTTCTTTTTTCCAATGCCTTCACGGTCTGCTTTGCAGGCAGAACCGTCTTTAACGCCTGAATCATGGTGGAGCCGTAATTATGTTTTAAGTAAGCTGCCAAAAGCAGCTGTTTGTCTTCAACGGACACGCCGCCCACGGCTATCCCTTCTATTTCCTTGATTTTTTCGGGATTAAATTCCGGCATGTCCTTTATAGCCGTCACATATCCCTTCAGCCGCTTGTTTCCCGCCCCGAACGGAACCGTCACGCATATTCCTTCCGTAATTACGTCCCGCAAGTTTTTTGGTATCCTGTACTGAAAAGGACGGTCCACCTTTTCATGGGAAATATCCACAATCACATCCGCATACAATTTTTCCAATGGTGAACCTCCTTCCATTCCGTATAGTTAACCGGCATTTAAAAAACCGGTTCGTTAAAAAACGCTTTACGAAGCGGTATCACCGGACAGGATTTCCGCAATCAGTACCCTTTCATCCATCGGGTATTTCTTTCCTTTGATTTCCTGATAGTCCTCATGTCCTTTGCCTGCCAGTACAATAATATCTCCCGGCTCTCCATGGGCAATGGCATAGGCAATGGCTTCTTTCCGGTCGCAGATTTCCACATATTTCCCCTCAGTTTTTCCGATGCCTGTTTTAATATCTTCTATAATGTCCTGCGGTTCCTCAAACCGGGGATTGTCTGAGGTAATAATCGTAAGGTCCGCCAGTCTGCCGCTGACCTCCCCCATCTCAAAGCGGCGCAGCTTAGAGCGGTTTCCTCCGCATCCAAACAAACATACCAGCCTGTTCGGTTCATATTCCCGAAGGGAGTTCAACAGGCTTTCCAGACTCATGGCATTATGCGCATAATCAATCAGTAGTGTAAAGCTGTCGGATACTTTTACCATTTCAATCCTGCCCTTAACCTTTGCAGCAAGCAGCGCTTTCCTGATATTTTCCTCCGATACCCCGAAATGCCTGCAAATAGCCATTGCAGTCAGGGCATTGTAAACGCTGAACCTGCCGGGTGTGGTAACTTCCACCTCCATGGAAAGAAGACCCTTTGTACAAAAGGAAACCCCAAGCTCCCCGGGCTTTTTTACAAGTTTGAGATTGACAGCGCGCAAATCACTGCCCTCATTAAGTCCGAATTTTTCCATTATGCAGGTATGGCCCTCCGTCACAGCGTCACAGTGGGCGTCGTCTCCGTTCACAATGCCTATCCTGCACTGTTTGAACAAAAGTCCCTTGCATGTCCTGTATTCTTCAAAATCCGCATGTTCTCCCACACCGATATGGTCCGGCTCCAGATTGGTGAAAATACCGAAATCAAACACAAATCCCTGGGTGCGGTGCAGTTTCAGTCCCTGTGAGGACACCTCCATTACCACCACATCACAGCCTTCGTCCGCCATCCGGCGGAAATATTCCTGTACCAGATAGGACTCCGGCGTTGTATTGCCCGCATGGATATGGGTATCACCGATAATGGTTTCTATGGTACCGATAAGCCCTACCTTATATCCGGCATTTTCCAGAATAGATTTGACCAGATAAGTAGTGGTGGTTTTTCCCTTTGTGCCGGTAATGCCGATAATTTTCATCCTCTCTGCCGGATGCCCGAACCATGCCGCCGCTATAAAAGCCATGGCGTAACGGGTATTTTCCACCCTGATAACCGTAACAGGCACATCCTGCGGCACTTCCACCGCTTTTTCCACCACCAGCACAACAGCCCCCTTTTGGGCAACCTCTGCCGCATGGTCATGACTGTCGAAATTCATGCCCCTGATACAGATAAAAAGACAACCCTTCGTCACCTTTCTCGAATCGTATACCACTTCGTCCACCTGCGTATCAAGGCTTCCTTTTTCACATTGAAACGCCAATCCATCCAGCAATTCCGATAATATCATGTAAACCTCTTTTCAGCCCTTCACCCGGGCGCAAAACATAAATTATTTTTATTTTACTCCATTTTAGGATGTATTACCACATAAAAATGAAAATATGAGGGGTTGCGCTCTATAGAAACATGTTATTTATCTCTCTAATCCATATAGTTTAAATGGATTCGTTTCCAGTTCTTTTCTGTAAAGACTTACCACATCCCAAATATCAAAAAACATATATTTACATTTTCCAATATAACCTTCTTTAATAATACCCTTTTTGTATGCCATATCCTGAATTGTATACCAGGATTTTACCGGCGGTTCACCGCATTCAACAAGCCATTCACTTGGCAGATACTTACTATTGACTTCTTCTGTAGGTGCAAAAATATCACTGATTTCTTTTGGCATAATATCTTCCATATAATGCATTGCAGTTAATTTGTAAATATCGACACCAAGCAATAATGCTTTTCCACCATTCCGAATAACATAATTCAACCCGTCTTTTGCAGCCTCATCTGCATGTAATCCCCAACCAGATGTTCTAATCTCGCCGGTGCCTGTAACAACATCTTCTCGTTGTCTAAATGTATCTGCAATGATACCCATAGCAGTTTTTGGTGCATCTTCCGAAAGTATTTTGATTTTCACAGTAATCCCCATATCCCTATCTTCTTCCGTAAGTTCCAATTCCGGACCAAAACATAAGGATGGCATAAATATACTTCCACGCTTCGTCACACATTCCATAAGTGCTTCTATTACAGTATCTGCTCCACCTTCAACGTAGCCTAAGCTACTAAGCGAACTGTGTACTTCAATTTCCATCCCTTCTTGAAGTCCTACTCTTTTCAGTTCCTCAATCAATTCTGTTTTGTTCATTTTGGCTCCTTTCAACACTTAACTAAATCCTGATTTATATGCTTGATTATAAAATATATGCCTGGATGCTTGCAATGTAAATTTATAAGTCCGCTTTCTATGAAAGAAAGTAAAAATATATGGAAAATATGGCTTCTGCCACAAAATATAAAGACTGCTACGTCCGTACGCCGCCCATATCCGGTAGTTTTGGCGGCGACAGCCTGTCGGAAAACAGATTTCGAAAGGAGCCCGTAAAAAAACGCCGGTGCTTAGCGAGGTATTGTCGAGCTTAGCGCCGCTGCGTTTTTTTAGAGCGCAAGCGTGGCGACGCAGGAATCCGTTTTCCGACAGGCGTCCCCTTACCCGTTACAGACGTCCCCTTACCCGTTACGCAGAAAAACCCGGACTACTCCGGGTTTTCCGCATTTTCTTATGAGGGGGGGAGATAGTGAGTTCATCAACTATCTGTAATTTAATATACCCGCAAATTGTGTTTATTCTGTGTCCAAATTATGAGGAAAAAATGAAAACAAAATAAAAAAACTGTATTGCACCTTGTTTTTTCAAAAGCTATAATAAGACAAAAAGGAGTAGACATATGGATAAAAAAGGTATTGTCATAAGCATTATTTCTGGTTTTTTTTTCATAGCTGCATTTATAATCTTATCAATGCTTCTTTCCAAAGATACAGACGGCTGTTCCAATCCGGCTTCCACCGTAAATACTGCCAAGGAGGAACTTTCCGCTACGGACTGTTCCGATACCGAAATTGATATGGATGATATTTATCTCAATGAACTGGTATCCGGAACGGATAACGGGAGAATATATCCCAATCCGGAAGAATGTGTAAATGTTGTTTGGGAAGAAAAAGATATCATTGCCTATTATGGAAATCATTTGGTTCCCCCCTATATTCCTTCTGGTTTACAGGAATCTCCCCAAAATGGCACACAGGAAGCAGTGTTTTCCAACACAGGAGAAATATGGGAAGATACCGTCTGGCTTAATTTCTTTCACGACTATTATGATGACGGAAGTCCAAAATTGACAGAAGACATTTCCGCTGTAAAGGGATTTTATTTGAATGCTTCTAAAATCGGCCTTCTGACTAACTATTGCATTACAGGCACAGCAAACGAGATAAAAGCATCGAATATTGGCAAAACCTCCGTATTCATCGGTTATCAGTCCATGGAATACGGTCCATACGATTCAGATACACACAAACCTTCCGGATACTATGATATGTATGTCTTTCAATTTGCCTTAAACGGCATAGAATATGAACTTGTTTTTTCACAGATAGAACTTGAAGAAGCCGTTAAAGTAGTATCTTCCATAATTTATGGCAAAAATATGTAAGGAGCAAATTATGATACAGACACTATACCGCGTTCCCGAATACAGGGAGGACTTGCTCTATGATGCCGTCTGCAAATTTATGGCGGACCTTGAAATAGAAAAGGATTTGCGTCCCGGCATGAAGGTTGTACTAAAGCCCAATCTGGTGATGGCCAAAAGTCCTTCTGTTCCTGTCACCACGCACCCCCTTGTCATCAAGGCGGTTGCCGTATGGCTTTCGGAACACGGCATAGATGATATCACGCTGGCGGAGAGTTCGGGCGGCTTATACAATGCGGAATATATGAAAAACGTATATCATGTATGCGGTATGCGGCAGCTAGCGCCCCTTGTGAAACTCAACATGGACTTTAGCGCGCGCACCGTAAACTGTCCTCCGGACTTTAAAAACCATTCCTTCCACATTATTACACCGATTTGCGAGGCCGATTATATCATCAATATCTGTAAATTGAAGACCCATGCCATGACCGGATATTCGGGAGGCATTAAGAATCTCTTTGGCACAATTCCCGGACTGGAAAAGCCCCAGTTGCATTACCGCTGGCCGGACATCGAGGATTTTTCCCGGATGCTTCTGGAAATTGCGCAGACCGTTAAGCCCGGTCTTACCGTGATAGACGCCGTTGACGCCATGGAGGGGAACGGTCCCACAGGCGGCACCTCCCATCCTTTACACATGGTGCTTGCCGCAAAGGATATGTATACCCAGGATTATTTTGCGGCAGGGCTCATGGGACTTTTGCCCAAAGATATCGTGATGCTCAGACAGGCTTGCGAAGCAGGCCTTGCCCTGCCCGATGAAATCACGTTAAAGGGAGATGCCATCCCTAAAGATTTAACTCCTTTTCAGGTTCCCGATACGAAAAAACTGGACTTTACCGGTTTCCTGCCCGGCTTTTTACGGAAACCTTTTACAAAAATAGCGGCAAAGCTTCTTAAGTCCTACCCCCAACTGGACAAAAATCTCTGCGTTGGCTGCGGGAAGTGTGCGGAAAGCTGTCCTGCCCATGTCATTACAATATCTGATAAAAAGGCACATTTTCACAAAAAAGGCTGCATCTCCTGTTTTTGCTGTCAGGAAATGTGCCCCATGAAAGCCATATCCGTAAAAAAGGCGCTGTGACAGTCAGTCAGCGCCTTCCTCATAGCTTGCTGTCAGTTTATCGAGAATAACGGTTTCCTGCGCTGCTTCCTGCAGGCTCAAATCAAACCACGCAAACTGCACTTCTTCTTTTTTCATCCCTTCTATAAAATCAGCGTAGAGCTGTTCCCATTCCTCTTGTAAAATGATATTATCCCCGAAACCGGCTCCATCATAATAAGTGTGAACCTCTTCTTCCTCCCTGTACCAATCATGGCTGGAGCGGACAATTTCCTGATATATCCTGCCGTCCTCCATCCAGAAAAAGCCGTCCATGTAACCGTAATCCCCGAAACCTCCCCTCTGCCAGTCGCAGACTGCATAATAGATAATCCCCGTGTCCTCGTCCAGATAGGCTGTCGGCTCATAATCCTGCAAATCAAACTGGTTTTCCCCCATCTGCATAGGCTGCTCCAGCTCCACTACCTCATTTCCTTCCACCCGGTAAAAATAGTTTGAAGAAAAATGCCCGCTGCCCTGTATGAAGTTAGCTATCAGTTCAAGCCTGCCATCCCCGTCCAAATCGTAAACGGCATACCAGCTTTCCGGGTAATTGCACCATGCATCGTAGTTTTTCGCAAATACGGAAAGCTGCTCCAAATCCGTAAGCGGCACGGTTTCCGATATTTGCTCCGCCGTCTGGTCCGGCTCCGTTTCCGGAAACTGTTCTGTTTCAGGAACCTGCTCCGTTTCCGGAAAGCCATCCGGTATTTTTGCCATATCTTTTTCACTGCTGCCCTTAGCGCATCCGCCGGCAAAAAGCAGGGTCGTCCCCAGTAAAACAACCGGCAGTCCCCGATGAAAGATTCTTTTCATAATTTGTCACCTCTCCCGCTAGCAGAAATGCTGCATCACAATCTGTACCTCATCCCTGCCCTTGTAGCTGTTTATGCCAAGCTGGTATGTAATGGAAAGAAGATAACCGCACTTTTTCTCATACAGGGCTTCTGCCGCACCCTTGCCGTACTTTTCTTCCAAAAAGGCATGAAACCTGTCCAGCCCGCCAAAGTATACCACTTCATATACCTGCCCGTTTTCTTCCACCCGGAATCTTGCAAAGCTTCCCTTTGCCCCCATCCTTGTCCCCGATATAAAATGCACGTTTTTCGTGGCAAACAAGGGCTTGGGATTGTCTGTCCCAAACGGCTCCAGCACCGAAAGTTCTTCCGCCAGTTTTTTACCGGCGTAGGCCAGCGGCATGGGTACATCAATATGCACCCTGGGGATGAAGTCCTCTTCTGTCAGCCCGCAGCCCGCATTCAGCGCTTCCCTAAGCTTCGGGATATCCTCTTCCCGCATGGATAGACCGGCTGCCATCTTATGTCCTCCGTATTTTGTAAAAAGCGTTTTGCACGCTGTCATGCCGTCATACATATGGTAGGCTTCAATGGAGCGCCCGGAGCCTTTGATGCCCTCTTCACCCCTTGTCAGCACAAAGGCCGGTTTGCCGAATTTTTCCCGGATACGTCCCGCAATAATCCCTGCCAGGCTTTCGTGGCAGTCAGGCAGGAAAATCACCAGTACCTTATCCTGCTCCATATGGTTTTGCTCCACATAATTTACGGCTTCTTCCACACCCTTCTGGGTCATCAGCTTACGGCTGTCATTCATCTCCTGCAATTCCCCTGCGACCGTGACGGCAAGCCGCATGTCCTCCGCATCCAAAAGCTCCAGCGCGCGTTTTGCCGAATCCAGCCTGCCCGTGGCGTTGAGACAAGGACCGATGACAAACCCCAGATGATAGGCGGAAAGCTTTTTCGGCTCTATGCCGTTTACCTCCATCAACGCCCTTAATCCCATACAGGGCTTATCATGCAGCCGCTTTAGGCCTTCCTTTACGATAATTCTGTTTTCATCCAAAAGGGGCATGACATCACAGACTGTCGCCACTGCCGCCAGCTGTATAAATTCATCCAGAAGCTTCTGCCTTAGGGAAGGTTCCGTTTTTGCCCTGCGCAGTAACAGTTCCACCAGTTTATATGCCACCACCGCGCCGCAGACATTTTTATACGGATAAGTGCAATCCGCACGTTTCGGGTCCACAACCGCCGCTGCCGGTGGAAGCAGTTCCACACGTTCCCCGTTTTCCTCGGTATATGGCACCTCGTGATGGTCCGTCACCACCACCGTTATCTTTTTCTCGGCTGCCAGTGCAATCTGGGAGGCCGCCGCAATGCCGTTGTCACAGGTGACAATGGTCTTTATGCCATCCGCATATGCCTCCTCCATCATTCCGTCATTTAAGCCGTATCCATCCTTTATGCGGTGGGGAATCACCGTATCCACCTTTGCCGACAATGCCCTGAGACCTTTTGTCAGAATGTGGGCCGAGGTGATGCCGTCCACGTCATAATCCCCGATTACCCGCATTTTACCGCCGCCCCTTATCTGCTCCTCCAGTATAGCGGCGGCATCCTCCATATCAAGCATCAATTCGGACGGATACATGTCAAGGAAAGTGCCGTTCAAATATTTATCCACTTCCTCCTCAGACAAAATATCCCTGTTACGGATAATTCTTGCCGTAACAGGGGTAATATGAAATTTTTTGCTCCAGGCATCAAAATCTGCTTTTTTTGCCGCAACAAACCATTTTTCCATTTTCTTCTCAGTCTTTCTTTATCTTCTGGGGAAATTTCTTTCTCAGTATATAATACAGGCTTCCTGCTATAAAGATGGAAGAATAAGTTCCGCATACAATGCCCACCATCAAAGGAAGCGCAAATTCCTTGATTGCCGTCACACCCAAAATGTAAAGCGCCGCCACCATGATAAACGTGGTAAGGGAAGTAAAAATACTCCGGGACAAAGTCTGGGTCACACTGAGATTAATCACATCTTTTAACTCCGCCTTACTGCCTAAAACATTCTGGTTTTCCCTCACACGGTCAAAAATAACGATAGTCGCATTGATGGAATATCCTACGATTGTCAGCATACAGGCAATAAAGGTACTGCCCACGGAAACCTTCGCCACCGCATAAAATGCCAAAACAACAAGTACGTCATGCATAAGCGCAACCACACCGCCTGCACCGAATCGGATATCCTTAAAGCGGATACGGATGTAAATCAGCATACACACTATAGCAACACATACCGCCAGAATGGTGTCCCTCTTCATTTCATCGGAAATCGTGGAACTGATGGTTTCCGATTCAATCTTGTCTGCTGCAACGCCAAAATCAACAAGCAGCATGTCTTCCATCTCTTTTCTCTGTGCCTGGTCAAGGACATTGCTCTTAAACACCACTTCATTTGTCCCCTGTACCGGCTGGGGCTGTACCGCGCTTCCTGCAATAGTTTCCATCTTGGGAATTACCGCCGATTCGATATCCTCCAGAGACATTTCTTCGTTAAAGGTAACTGTGGTGGAAGTACCTCCCACAAAATCAAGGCTGTAATTAAGCGCCGCGCCGGATGAAGCCTTGTTAACCCCCATCACCACAAATCCTCCGGCAATAAGCACCAGGGAAATCACAAAGAAAATGGCTTTTTTCCCGACAAAATCAAATGCCTTACGCTCCTTTGCAACGCCGAACCATTTTTCACCGGACAAGCCAAGCGCATAGAAAGCCCGGATAAGCCAGCGTGTGACGAAAAGCGCCGTAAACATGGAAAGCGCTATACCAAGCACCAGCGTCTGTGCAAATCCCCTGATGGAGCCGGAGCCTAAAATCCATAACACTGCCGCTGCTATCAGCGTCGTCACATTACCGTCTATAATGGCGGAAAGCGCCTTGTCAAATCCAATTTTAACTGCTGATTTTACCGTTTTTCCCGTGGCAAGTTCTTCCCTGATACGGGCAAATATGATAACGTTTGCATCCACCGCCATACCGATTGACAATATAATGCCCGCTATGCCCGGCAAGGTCAGTGTCATGCCAAAGCCGTTAAGCAAAAGCACCACAAGCGCCGTATAAAGCAACAGGGCAAGGCTGGCTGCCAGACCGGAAATAAAGTAAACCGCAATCATAAACACAATAATGACTGCCAGACCGATAGCGGCCGCCTTTAAACTGGTGGTAACGGCTTTCGAGCCAAGCTGCGCACCCACCACCTTGGAATGCAGTTCCTCAAGTTCCAGCTTTAAGCCTCCGATACGAATCTGGGAAGCAAGCCTGTCCGCCTCTTCATAGGTGAATTTTCCCGTTATCTGCGCACGACCGTCCAATAATGCCTGATGCACGGTGGGAACGCTTAAGAACACGCCGTCATAATATATGGCAAGGGTCTCACCGCTTTGGGACGCACGGGTGGTTGCCTCCGCAAACTTCTGCTTACCGGCCTCCGTCATCAGCAAATCC
Source organism: uncultured Lachnospiraceae bacterium (assembly GCA_910577105.1). Taxonomy (GTDB): domain Bacteria; phylum Bacillota; class Clostridia; order Lachnospirales; family Lachnospiraceae; genus Acetatifactor. Next base: position 38,738 of record CAJTMB010000007.1, read on the forward strand.
ACACAGAAAGAACTGTTACCCGTCATCTGGTCCTGCGTGCTTCCGGCCTGGGCGTCTGCCACATCCGTGCCGTAAAGCGCAACGGAGCCTTCTGCTTCCAGTTCTTCTATGGGCTTATTTAACGTATAGTGGATATAATACTCGCCGTTTTCATCCGTCTGGTAACTTCCCGTATAATTGTCCGTACCGTCCGGACCCTTCTGGTAAATAAAATACAGGGTTCCCGGCCTTCCAAGCTCCTCCAGAATGGCATTGGCATCCTCCACGCCGGGAATCTCGATATTGATTCTGTCTACACCTTCCTGATATACCAGCGCCTCCTTGTTGTAGGCAAAAACACGCTGCTGCAGTTTACCGATGGTATCCTGCATGTCCGTCCTACTGGGCGCTTCCTCCCCCACCACCTGATAGGTGATGCTGACGCCGCCCGCCAAATCCAGTCCCAATGTAATGTCGGAAGCGGAAGCCGTTCCTGCTTCGTCAATTCCTTTTACATCTACATAGGACACCACTGCAAGCGCCAGAAAAAACACCAGCAGAATTACAATAGCATTACTTTTTTTCATCTCTGTCCTTCCTCCGTTTCAGCCATAGCTGCCTTTATCATGATAGCGCATTCAATCCGTTTGCGCTGTAATTCGCACCCCACATCATAAGCATCGTTGATGCTGCCGTGGAAGTTGTAGGAATTAGCGGCACAGCCGCCGCTGCAGTAAAACCTGGCAAAGCACTTCTTACACTTTTCCTTCGCGTAGACATTGCAGCATTTAAACTCGTCCCTGATTGCCGTGTTCGTAATGCCTTCCTCCACATTTCCCAGCAAAAACTTTTCCTGGCCCACAAACTGGTGGCAGGGATACAAATCCCCCCACGGCGTCACTGCCAGATATTCCGTTCCCGAGCCACAGCCGGAAAGCCTCTTCGCCACACAGGGGCCTCCCTCCAAATCTATCATAAAATGAAAGAATTGAAACCCTCTTCCCTCTTTTCTTCTCTTAAGCATTTCCACCGCCAGCCTGTCATATTCCGCTTTCAGTTTCGGAATGTCCTCTTCCTTTATGGCATACCAGTCATCCGGCCCTGCCACCACCGGCTCCACGGAAATCTGTTTAAAGCCCAAATCCGCCAGATGCAGCACGTCCTCCGCAAAATCGAGGTTATTGCGGGTATAGGTTCCGCGCACATAATAATTGGTCTGATTGCGGCTTTCGGCAACCTTTTGAAACTTCGGGACAATCAAATCGTAACTGCCCTGTCCGCCCCTGAAGGGACGCATCTTATCATTGACTTCTTTCCTTCCGTCAATGCTCAATACGATATTGGACATTTCTTTGTTTGCAAATTCCAGTATTTCATCATTTAAGAGCACACCGTTCGTCGTAAGAGTAAAACGGAACTTTTTATGAAACGGTTCCTCCAGACTCCTGCCATACTGCACCAGCTCCCTTACCACTTCCCAATTCATGGTAGGCTCGCCTCCGAAGAAATCCACTTCAAGATTCACACGGTTTCCGGAATTTGCCACCAGAAAATCCAACGCCTTCTTACCAACATCAAAACTCATCAATGCCCGTCTTCCGTGGTATTCCCCTTCTTCCGCAAAACAATATTTGCAGGCAAGGTTACAGTCATGGGCAATATGCAGGCAGAGTGCCTTTACCACTGTTTCCCTTTTCTTAAAATCCACCACATAATTTTCATAGATATCCGGCGTAAACAACTGTCCCTGTTTTTCCAGTTCCAGCACTTCTTCCATTGCTTCCAGGACTTCTTCCTCCGAATAGGAAGCATCCGCACAGCCGACTACGGCCGCCCTAATCAGTTCCTCATCCCTGATTCCCTCTTCCACAAGGGGCTCTATCAGAGTAACCATATCATAGACAATATCATCCACCACATGCACGGAACCGCTGTTGATATCCATAACTATGTTGTAACCGTTATTCTTAAATTGATGTATCATTCGTTTTCCTCTTTCCAAAGAACTTCCCCATACATAAACGAAGCAGCGACGCCAATCGCTGCTTACTGATTATTACATCTTGTATACGGATACTTATTTAATCTTCTCGCAACTCTGGTTGCCTACAGTACAGGATGTCTTACATGCTGACTGGCAGGAAGTCTGACATTCACCGCAGCCGCCTTTTTTCATGGATTCTTTTAAGTCCCTTGTGACTAATGTCTTAATGTGTTTCATAATATTAATCTCCATTCCTTTCTGTTACAGCAAACTCGTTAATGCGTGTATAGTATAGCATAATTTTCCTGTTTGTAAAAGGTTTTTTTAAAAAATCATAAAATTTGCTTGCTAACCCAGCATACCGCCAAGCATGCCGCTTCCTGCACACATGATAAGAACCGTAAAGAAATTTGTGGCTACATCCTTAAAGGAATGGTTTATCACCAGGGATAACAAAACCAGCACCACAAAATATGAGGCTCCCACAACAAGACCCCATAAGAATTTTTTCGTTTTCAATTTTTTTCCTGCCAAAAATCCGGCAAGAAAAGTTGCCCCGATGTAAATGCCGATGATTACAATGGAAACTATTTTTTCCGAAAGTCCAAACCGGTAGACGAGAAGGGCAAGCAGCATCAAAAGTCCTCCCGTCAATATGTACGCGGCTAAAAGGCATTTCAGCAAAAACAAAACCGGCAGGCCTGCCGCCTCTTCCTTCCTATTCCTGCTTTCTCTCACCATTTTCTCCTCCTTTCTCCTGCTTAAACATATTCTTCATATGAAATAAAAAGAACCGGGTTTTCCCAAAAATACCATATATTTGCCTTTCCCGCATTTTACATTGCCGCCCCGGCGTGCATTTGTTCCAACAGGACACGCTCCCGCTCGTGTAAAAACACAGCGGTACATAGGAGGTTAAAGAACAACCTCTCATGCCTTGTTTGCAAGGCATTGGACCGGTGTTTTTACACGGTCCTTTATGGAATCAAATGCACGCCGGGGCGGCAATGCAAAATGCGGGAAATATCACATAAACTTGACAATAGGCAGTTGATTATTGTAATATTGCCTATGACTATATTAATTTCATGTTACAAAGGAGTGGTTTATTTTGGATACCTCTGGTGTCATACAACTGATAGTTTTATTTCTACTGGTTATTTTATCCGCGTTCTTCTCGTCAGCGGAAACTGCCCTGACTACGGTGAACCATGTCAAAATGCGTACGATGGCAGAAGAAGGCAGCAAACGCGCCCGGCTTGTAAACAAAATACTGGAACGCTACAGCAAAATGCTTACCGCCATACTGATTGGCAACAACATTGTCAATTTAAGTGCCTCTTCTCTTTCCACCACACTGGTTATTAACGCGGGAGCAAGTGCCTATGTCGGGGTTGCAACCGGCATCCTTACGGTCGTCATCCTCTTGGTGGGTGAAATTGTGCCAAAGACATGGGCAAGTTTAAATTCCGAAAAAATTTCATTGATATACTCTCCCATTATTTACGCCATGATTAAACTGTTGACCCCTGTGATTTTTGTGGTGGATGCCATTTCAAACGGTATGCTGCGGCTGATACATATAGACCCCAATAAGAAAAACGACACCATCACCGAAAACGAACTGAAAACTTATGTGGATGTCAGCCATGAGGATGGAGAAATCGAGTCTGAGGAGCGGGAACTTATTTACAATGTGTTTGAATTTTCCGATACCTGCGCCAAGGACATCATGATTCCCCGTGTCAACATGGTAGCCATTGACCTTGACAGTACTTACGAAGAACTGCTTGCAGTTTTTAAAGAATCTTTCTATACACGGATTCCGGTTTTTCAGGACGATAAAGACAGTATGCTTGGCTTTATCAATATAAAGGATTTTTTCCTTGCCAAAAGCGAATTTGAAACAGACAGCGGAAGTTTTCCCCTGAAACCTCTTATCCGGGATGCCTATTACACTTATGAATACAAAAAAACAGCGGATTTGCTTTTGGAAATGCGCGAAAAAGCCATGAATGTGGCTTTTGTGCTGAATGAATACGGCTCCACAGTCGGCATGATTACCCTTGAAGACTTACTGGAGGAACTTGTGGGCGAGATACGGGATGAATATGATGAGGACGAAAAAGAGCTGATTCAGCAGATTTCAGACAATACTTACCTGATTGAAGGCAGCATGAGCCTTTCGGACGTAAACGATGCCATCGGCACCAGTCTTGATTCCGAAGATTATGATTCCATCGGCGGCATCATAATCGGTCAGCTTGACAGGCTGCCGGAGGATGAAGAATCGGTTATGCTGGAAGATGGAACCGTCTTACAGGTAAAAGGAATCGACCAGAACCGGATTTCCCATGTACAGTTAACCCTTCCCGAGGAACCGGCTTCCGAAACAGACGAAGCTGAAACTGAAAAAACAGAAAAAGAAACCGAAAGTAAAACAGAAGCCGTCTCCTGACAGCTTCTGTTTTATTCTTACGGCAATCTGTATTTATCCCTGTATGCAAGGACCTTGCCTTTAAATTCCAGATTATCTTCTTCCTTCAACGCATCCAGATATTCATGCGTTTCAAAACTGTCTTCATTCACCTGCAAAAGGCATACCGCTATATTGGAGCAGTGGTCCGAAACCCTCTCAAAGTTAGTGGTAATGTCCGTCAGCACAAATCCCAGTTCAATTGTACACTTTCCTTTGCGCAGACGCTTTACATGCCTTTTCTTTACTTCGATATTCAACTGGTCGATGACTTCTTCCAACGGTTCTACCAGCTTTGCTTTTTCCAGATTGTCTTCTGAAAAGGCATTGATGGCTGTTCCCAGAATCTCTTTCACGGCATTGGAAAATACCATAAGTTCTTCCGTTGCCTTTTCCGAAAATTCCATCTTTTTATCCGCCATCTCATCAGCAGACTCCTTGATATTCAGCGCATGGTCGGAGATTCTCTCAAAATCCCCCAGACAATGCAGCAGAACGGACAGGGTATGGCTTTCCCTCTCGGAAAGATTTCTGCTGCTCAGTTTTACCAGATATGTACCAAGTTCATCCTCGAAACGGTCCACCTGATTCTCAATCCGCTCAACCTCCGCTGCCTTTTCCGCATCATAGTCCTGCAAGAGTCCCATAGCCAGTTCAATGGATTTCTGTGCATAACTCGCCATCGTAACCGCCACATGCCTGCTCCTCTCAATGGCAAGACCCGGCGTGTCAAGGAACCTGGCGTCCAATGTCATCAGTTCCCGTTCTTCCGGAGTAAGTTCTTCCGCTATGACCTTGTCACGCACCGTAAGACGGACAAGCTTTACCAGAACCTTTGAAAAAGGCATCAGTACAATACAAGCCGCCACATTAAATGCGGAATGGACAAAAGCAATCCCCAACGGCGTTGTCGCACTTCCCATAAAAGTAAAATGCACTGTATAATTCAGAAGATAGAACACTGCCATAAACAGGGATGTCTTAACAAGATTGTAGTACAGATGTAAAAGCGCTGCCCTCTTTGCATCCTTGCTGGCTCCCACGCTGGAAATCAGGGCTGTGATGCAAGCTCCTATATTCTGCCCCATAATAATGGGGATTGCCGTTGCATAACTGATGGAACCGGTTTTACTCAGCGCCTGCAGAATACCGACGGATGCGGAAGAACTCTGCAGAATGGCAGTCAGCACCAGACCGGCAACCATACCGAGGATGGGATTGGAAAACATGGTCAATACCCGTCCAAACCCGGGAACCTCCGCTAATGGCTTCACTGCCTCACTCATGGTATTCATGCCAATCATCAGGATGGCAAATCCCGCCATAATCGTGCCGATGTCCTTGCTCTTCTCCTTTTTGGAAAAGGTTATCAGTCCCACACCCACAATAGCCAATACCGGGGAAAAGGAAGCCGGCATAAGCAGCCGCACAAAGAAATTGCCTCCTTCGATACCGGAAAGGCTCAAAAGCCACGCCGTGATGGTCGTACCCACATTGGCACCGATAATGACATTGACAGCCTGTTCCAGTTTCATAATGCCGGAATTCACAAAACCAACTACCATAACCGTGGTTGCCGATGATGACTGTATCACAGCCGTCACCCCTGCACCCACGAGCACTGCCTTTACCGGGGTATTCGTCAGTTTCTCAAGGATACTCTCCAGCCTTCCGCCTGACGCTTTTGACAGCCCCTCCCCCATCATGTGCATACCGTACAAAAACAGGGCCAGTCCGCCTACCATAGTCAGTATACTAAAAAAGTCCATTTTCTTATCCTCTCCTACATGCTATGATTCTCTCCATAATTGACATTTTACTACATTTATACCCAAAATAGCAATGCTATAATGTAAAATCATGGAGAAACATAAAAAGAGACAGAAGCATTTTTGCTCCTGCCCCTGTCTTGCCGCATCATTCGGCTTATCTATGCATTTACGGTCTCCAATATACCGTCTGCAATAGCCCTCGCAGTTTCCTCAAATTTCGTGTCAAGCAGATAATTGTCTGCCGGTGTATTGATAAATCCCACCTCTACCAGAACGGAAGGCATCTGCGTACTGTTCAGCACCACAAGTCCCGGCCTTTCATTGACGCCGAGGTTGATAAAACCTACCTCCCCCAGATTCCGGTTAATGTTTTCCGCCAGGGGAACCGCCCTGCCGTAACGGTTGTAAACCAGTGTTTCCACACCGGAATACTGGCCCGGATTCATACTGGAGTTTCTATGAATCGACACAAAATAATCTGCACCTGAGGCATTTGCCTCTTCTGCCCTTTCTGCCGGTGATTTGTAGATATCTTCTGTGCGTGTGTAAAGCACATCTATGCCTTCCTGTTCCAGAATCCTTCCCACAGCCAGCACCAAATTGAGGGTATCATCTTTTTCCAGCCTTCCTTCAAAAGATGCCCCGTTATGCCACCCGCCATGTCCGGCATCCAGCATTACTGTCGCCATAAGTCTGCTCCTCAACCCTTTTCTACTATCATATGCACCGGATACGGATAATTACTACGAATTTGCATTTCCTATTTGAAGCAGCATCTCCACATAAAATATTGCCTTTTCCAAACGGACACGAACCGTGCCGCCGTATTTTTCCGCAATTTTCTGCATATTTTTGATTCCCTGTCCGTGAAGGATTCCCGATTTGGAACTCACGGGAAAGCCGTCCTCCCAGATAATGGCTTTGTCACAAGTATTCTGTACGGAAATCAGATACAGCTTTCCCTGTCTTTTTGAGGACAGGCTGATACTGCCGTTTTTTGGGCAGGCTTCCACCGCATTTTCCAGTGCATTGTTGAGCAGGATACTGATGTCAAATGCTTCCACCGCATCTTCCGATGGATATATAAATGTGCTTTCTGTCGCAATGCCCTTTTGGGCTGCATTGGCAAACTGCCTGTTTATCACCACATCCGTTATGGGATTCCCCGTCCGGCAGGCAAAATCCAACGCTTCCACCCTGTTTTCCACTGCCTGCAGGTATTCGGAAAACGCTTCTTTATCCGTTTCCTCCCCGCTATGTGCCAGAATCTGCATATCTGCCACATAGTTTTTCAAGTCATGGCGCATACTCCGCACATCCCCATACATCTGTTCCAAACCCCTGATATAATTTTCCATGTCATGAAACCTGTTTTGATAAATCTGATTTTCTTTCTGCTTTTCCATTGCACCTTTTACCCGTTTTAACAAAAGAGCCGCCAGAAAGATAGCGCCCAGACATAAAAAACTGCCCAGGGGGACCAACAGCCTGACTATGGGAAACTTTTTGTCCAGAATCCAGACTTCCCCGTCCTCCCAGACAAACTGGATACTCCTGATAATACTGCAATAAACAAATCCGGCCAGCGTGGGAACCAGCAGGTACCACAATTCCGTTTTATTCCCCTCCACAAGTCCCAGACCATCCGGAAGCTGTTTTTTATAAAAATGCAGGAATCCGAATAGTAAAATCAAGAAAAAAGAAAAAAAAGAAATCGTATATATATTTTCTGTCAGCTGTATGCGCTCCTGAAACTGTTCAAATGAACATATGCCGGAAAGCATCCTTTGCGCCAGCCTGTCCACCAGCCCGCCAAAGTAAACGGTAAAGGCATGGTAAATGGTAAACCGTACCAGTTCCCGTACGGCAAAATACGATACGGCAAGAAAAAGCTTTACCTGCCAGTCTCCCGCATAGGCAATCATCATTAACCCAAAGATACAAGCCATAAACGGCAGGCTGTATCCGAAACTGCCTATTACCATGTCCAACAAAAAAAAGCCGGCTGACAGGAAAATCTCATCCAATCCTTTTCCATGCCTCGGCTTTAAAAGTCCTCTAATAAAATACCAGAAACAGCCGGTTCCCATCGCCCCGGTAACTACTTCAAACATAATGTTTTCCGCTCCTATCCTTTATGCCATCCACAAAATACATGCCTTGGCAAATTCCAGATACTTCTGCTTTGCCATTAATACAGATTCCCCATTTGACAGGCAGACAGAACTTTTATCAAATGCCGAAACCTCTTTCAAGGAAACCAGATATCCTCTGTGACACCTGAAAAAATAGGAAGGAAGTTTCTTTTCCCAGTCCTCCATCCTGCCGTAACAGGATATCTCCCCCCGTCTTGTATGAAAAATCAGCTTCCTGCCTTGGTTTTCCACAAAATAAATATCTCCTGCCGCTATCCTGTGGACAACTTGTCCGTTTTTTATAAACACATACCTGTCCTGCTTGTCAGACAAAGCTTTTGCCATCGCCCTGTCCAATACCTTTTTCAGCTTCCTTTCATCCAAAGGTTTTAACAGGTATCCTGCCGCCTCCACTTCAAAAGCATCATACACATAATCGCTATATCCCGTCAAAAAGACAATAACAGGACTTTTCCGCTGCTCTTTTAATACTCCTGCCAAATCCCATCCGCTCATGCCGGGCATGTCAATGTCCAGAAACAATATCTCCGGACAGCATCCGCTTTTCAGGTAATCGCTTCCGCTGTGAAAACAGGTTACTTCCACCGGCATGTCAGCCAGTTTCTCTATCAACACCGACACATTGTCAGCAAACAACACGTCATCATCACATACTGCAATCTCAAACACCGCCGCCTCCGTTTTCTTTACAGCAGCATGTCAAAATACCTTCCCGTATAAGGATAGCTGCCGTACATTCCAAGGCTGTTTCCCAAGCCGTACATTCCCAGACTGTTTCCGTAGCCGTACAGCCCCGGACTGCCAAGCCCGTATGCCCCGTACCAGCCTCCGTTAGTGTATCCGTAACTCCCCATCCTGCTCAGTGTAAATGCCTGCGCCTCGGCATATATACTTTTTACGGCAGCTTTGCCGGCCAGACTGTCCGAGCCGGAAAAAACCTCTTTAAAATCAGACGCCTTTGCCTTTTTCAGCTTTGCATTGTTTATCGTAAGCATACCGTCTTTGCCGCTCTCTATCCCGATAGCGGATAGCTGCCTTTGATTATCTCCTGCCAGTTCCTTTAGCTGAACGCCATAAGAGCCTCCCGTATTTGCAGGGATACTTTTCACCTGGGAATACATTTTATTGTACTCCTCCACAAATGTACGCACACCGTTTTGCAGGGACTTTTTCCCGGAAAGCCGATACTCCTTGTCCCAGTCCGTACTCTGCAATTTTTCAGCTATCTTCCGAAATCCCGCCGTCCTGCCCTGCGCCTGACCGACGTTTCCCGTATATGATTTCTGATAACCTGTATAGACTCCCTTTGCATAAGAACTGCGCCCCAAAATGCCAACGGGCAATGTTCTCATCCTGTTCATGGCATAAAGGGACGCATATTGGTTTGCCGGTGAAATTCGCATCGTTATCCCGCCTTTCCTAGAAACTTAAGACTATTATACGCGGGCGCCGGTTACGAATAAATAGATTCGTAACGAAATGTATTGTTACGGTAACGAAATATGCTATAATGCGTCAATCCTCTTTCTCAAACTCAGCATCTGCACATCTACCCTGGAAATAATATCCGCATATTCCCGCAAATCTTTCTGTATCGATTTTGAAGATTTCACATCTTTTTTATAACAGAGCCTGTGGTCCAGCCTTGCCCAGAAGTCCATTGCCAGCGTACGGATTTGAATCTCTGTTTTTATCCACATTTCGTTGTCCTCTACCGTCACCGGCACTTCTGCAATGAGATGGAGACTTTTGTATCCGCTTGCCTTTGGTCTTTCTATATAATTTTTTTCTTTAATAAAATGTAACTGGTTATGTTTTTTTAAATGCCTGGCCAATTCATATACATCATCCAAAAAATAACAGGTCACCCTCACACCGGCTATGTCATTGAGTTTGTCGACCGCATTTGACAAAGTTATATCACAACCCTTTTTCATCAACTTGCGGCCCGCACTCTCCGGCGTCTTTATTCTTCCGCTGATTCCGCTTAATATCTCACGCCCGTATTTTGTTTCCAGACAATTGATTACCTCTTCCGTGATTCCCATGACTTTCTGTACGGCTCCCCCGTACATTTCAAGAAACCGTGCCTGCCCCATGGCATCCTGTAGACAAAGCGGCGTCCCCTCCCAACCTTTATCTGTTTCCTCACCCATGCCTTTGTTACCCTCCCGCAATCCTTCTACATGTGTTTCTTTTTCACACAATTAAAAGTATATGCAGAAAAACAAAAAATTTGCCTGTTGCCGGAAAGGAAATTCAATAAAATGCTTAATTAATTTTCTACACAAATACACAGGGCATATCCGGGAAAGTCAGAATACTCATAAAGTCTTTTTTGCTCACCGCTTTTGGTATCCGTTATGCTACCGTTTACAAAATCCGTCCGCAAATGCCTGAAATCTTTTGACAATCCGGCTCCGGTACATTTCACACAGGCCTCCTTCGCCGCCCAGACAGAATGGAAATAGGCTTTTTGCGTCTCCGCATTGTAATTCTGCCAGGTTTCCATCTCTTTTTCGTCAAAAAATCTTTTGGCCATACTATCCATGGACAGCTTTCTCCACTCCTGGATATCCACACCCACTTCCCTGTCAGACATCGCGCAGACGGCATATTCCCCGGAATGGGATAGGTTAAAATAAACCCCCGGCCTGTTTTTAAAATAGGGTTTCCCGGCCGGGGTTTTCTCCAGATGCAAAGTCATATCTTTTAATCCATTATCATTGTAAGGTGTTTGAACCAGCCATTCTGCCTCTACCTTACAAACCACGGGATAACCGTCTTCTCTTGTCTTCTCGCCTGACGCACTGTCATATTCCTGTACGGCACGGGTAAGCAAAAGACCTGCGGCAAGACTCTGCGCCCGGCCTTTTTCCTGCTTTATGGACAGAACATGCATCCGGCGGACGCTGTCCGTCAATTTAAGCGCTCTTTCAAAGTTTTCTCTTACCAGAAACGGCGCTGTTTCCGTCACATACAAACTTAACATGGTTTTACCGCAATCTGCAGTTCCTCCAGTTGTGCATCGTCAACCACATTGGGCGCTTCGCTCATCAGACAGGATGCATCCTTTACTTTGGGGAATGCAATCACTTCGCGGATGCTCTCCGCCTTTACCAGCAACATGACAAAACGGTCAAGGCCGATTGCCAGTCCTGCATGGGGGGGAACACCGTATTTGAACGCATTTATCAGAAAACCAAATCTTTCGTAAGCGCTTTCTTTGGTAAACCCGAGCGCCTCAAACATTTTTTCCTGCACGTCAGGCTGGTGGATTCTCACACTGCCGCCGCCCAGTTCCACACCGTTTAACACAATATCATATGCTTTGGCGCGTACCTTTCCCGGGTCGGTGTCCAAAAGCGGCAAATCTTCCTCCATTGGCATGGTAAACGGATGGTGCTTCGCTGCAAAACGATTCTCTTCCTCACTCCACTCTAAAAGCGGAAATTCCGTTACCCAGAGGAAATTAAATAAACTGTTATCTATCAAGTCAAGCTGTTTTGCCACTTCAATGCGCAGTGCGCCCAGCACATCATAAACAACATCATTTTTGTCAGCCGCAAACAGAAGCAAATCTCCCTTCCTGCCTTCCATGGCACTGACAAGGGCAGAAAGTTCCTCCTGTGTCATAAATTTGGCAAAAGAAGATTTGTAGGTACCATCCTGCTGTACGGAAAGATAAGCAAGACCTTTTGCGCCGTATCCCTTTGCAAACTCCACCAACGCGTCAATTTTCTTTCTTGGCATATCCGCCTGTCCTTTTACATTGATTCCGCGTACGGAGCCGCCGCTTTCCAAAGCACTGGTAAATACGCCAAAGCCACAACCCTTCACAACTTCGGATACATCAGAAAGTTCCATGCCGAAACGGGTGTCCGGCTTGTCTGAACCGAAACGGTCCATGGCTTCCTGCCAGGTCATACGTTTAATGGGAAGGCTGACATCCAGTCCGATTGCTTCTTTGCAAACTCTTTGTACCATCTTTTCCGTTGTATCGATGACTTCTTCCACATCCACAAAAGAAAGTTCCATGTCCACCTGTGTAAACTCCGGCTGCCTGTCCGCACGAAGGTCTTCATCGCGGAAGCAGCGTGCCACCTGAAAATATCTGTCACATCCCGCACACATCAGAAGCTGCTTAAAAATCTGGGGAGACTGCGGCAGTGCATAGAAACTGCCCGGATGCACCCTGCTGGGCACCAGATAATCCCTTGCACCTTCCGGTGTGGACTTTGTCAGCATGGGGGTTTCTATCTCCATAAAGCCTTCCCCGGTCAGATGATTGCGGATAGTGGTGGTAATCTGGCTGCGAAGCATCAGATTATTCTGTAGTTTCGGGCTTCTTAAGTCCAAATATCGGTATTTTAACCGAAGTTCCTCTTTGGTTTTGCTGTTTTCTTCAATAGGGAAAGGAGGCGTCTGGGCCTCAGACAAAATCCGAAGCTGTCCGGCCCTCACCTCGATTTCACCTGTAGAAAGATTCTCGTTTGCCGCTGCGGCCCTCTTTTCCACACGGCCCGTCACTGCAACCACAAATTCGCTTCTGAGTTTTTCCGCCTTGGTAAATGCCTCAGCGCCGCATTCGCTTTCTTCAAAAATAACTTGCAGGATGCCTGCACGGTCGCGCAAATCCACAAAGATAATGCCGCCTTTATTCCTCTGTTTCTGTACCCATCCCATCACGGTGACGTTTTCTCCCACATTGGCCGCGGAAAGCTCCCCGCAGCGGTGGGTACGTTTCATTCCTGTCATTGATTCTGCCATATTTTTTTCCTCTATTTTTACCGTTCTTTTCTATGTTTTACCCTTTTTACCTAATGCTTTAAAGGATTTTTATAAAATTCTTTTATTTCTTCATATCCCTGTGAGGTAAACTGTTCTTTCTGGAATTTCTTGTTTTTGTTCATGCGGGCCACAAGCACCTGCCTTCCACTCTCCCTTTCCCTTTGCGCCTCGGCAATCACTTTACACAACTCCTGGCCCGACACGCCTTTTTCAATTAAAAAAGCAGTCTTAACAGGCTTGGCAGGTATTTTGAACCCTTTTTCCATAAGCAGCAGTACAATTCTTTCAAATCCAATGGAAAAGCCGCAGGCCGGCACATCCGTGCCTGTAAACTTCCCTACCATTTTATCGTACCTGCCGCCTCCGCCGCAGCTTCCGCCAAATTCCGGCATTGCAATTTCAAAAATGGTACCGGTGTAATAACTCATCCCGCGCACCAGCGTCGGGTCAAATACCAAATCGAAGGTGTCCGCCTTGGTTGCCCTCACACTGTCCAAAATCTCCGTAAAGGAATCCATCACATCTGTTTCCAGATGCTCTTTTAAAGTATCCGCCAAAAATGCCGGACCGTTATCTGCCTTTTCTACTTCTGTAAACAGATACAGGTATCTGTCACACATCTCTTTCGAATATCCTGCCTCCAAAAGTTCGGCCTTTACGCCGTCCATACCGATTTTATCCATCTTATCCAGCGTGATGAACACACTGTCAAAGGACTCCTCAGGAAATCCTGCATAAGCCGCCATGGCTTTCAAAATCCGCCTGTCATTGATGCGTATCTGAAAATTGTCAAATCCCAGCCTGCTGATGGTTGTTGTGGTAGCCAGAATCAGCTCTATTTCCGCCAGGTTGGATGCCTCCCCCAGAATATCAATATCACACTGCATAAACTGACGGTACCTGCCCCGCTGGGGCTTATCCGCCCTCCAGACATTGCCCATCTGCAAAGCCTTAAAAGGCGAAGGCAGGTTCGCGGCATTGTTGGAATAAAAACGGACAAGGGGTACTGTCAAATCATAACGGAGGCCTCCGTCTGTCAAATCGCTTTCCGTTTCCGCCATCTCCAGATTCAGTTTTTCCCCTCTTTTTAATATCTTGAAAATCAGCTTTTCATTTTCACCGCCCTGCTTGCTGCTTAGATTCGCAATATTCTCCACACAGGGGGTTTCTATCGGGGTAAACCCGAATTTGCCATAGGTATCCTTGATAATACTGATAACATAATCCCTGATTTCCATCTCTGCCGGCAGAATATCCTTCATGCCGGTAGTCGGTTTCTTATTAAGAGCCATATCTTCCTCATTTCCGCACTATGCTTATTGTTTTTCTCTTTTCTTTCCTATACTTACAAAAGTTTACACTGATTTGTCCCGTATTTCAAGCAGAGATTCATCCATTTACCTCTATATTTTCCGTTGCTGCCGGAAAAACCCCACAGCAGCCGGTTCAAAATGCGTGCCGGGTTCCTCACTGATAATCCTGTAATAATTCTTGCTTTCTTTCTATCATTTCCTCTATTCTCTCGATATACTGGACAACATCCTTCACATTCTCGCACCTCTCAATCCGTCCGTCGGGATAAACCCTTTTGGAGATGCTGCCTGCGCCCAAAGCCATAATAGTCTGCTTTTCCTCCATAATAAGAATATTGTAAAGTCCGTAACAGCCTTCCCTGGCATAACCTACATTTTCAAAGTTTCCCGACATATTTTTCTGCCGGTAAAGGTAATACGGCTGCATGTGCATCTTTGCAGCGCCGTCCGCCGCAATTTTCATGGTGGCGTCAGTGTTGCAGAGGGTTTGTATGCCGTTTTCCTGAATCCATGCATTCATCCCTGAAGCCCTTTTAATGGCAAGGGAATGCACCGTCAGAGAATCCGGCTTTAATACAGCAATCCTGTCCACCGTATTCTGTATATCCTCCGCCGTTTCACCCGGCAGCCCGAGAATGATATCCATGTTGATGTTAAAATCCCCGACTGAGCGTGCCAGCCGGTACGCCTCATCCACCTGCTCTACCGATGCCTGCCTGCCAATCAAATGTAAGGTCTCCTGTTTCATGGTCTGCGGATTGATGCTGATACGGTCCACATGATGCTTTTTCAGCACTTCCAGCTTTTCTCTTGTAATGCTGTCCGCCCTTCCGGCTTCCACGGTAAACTCCTGAACCGTGGAAAAATCAAATATATCCCGCAATGCCGTAAGCAGCCTGTCAAGCTGTCCTGCCTCAAGGGTTGTAGGCGTACCGCCTCCTATGTATACACTGTCCAATGTTTTATCCTGACAGGCTTTTCGGGTATACCGCATTTCTTTAATCAGACAGTCAATGTACTCCTCCACCCTATCCTTATGCCTGCTTATGGGATAGGAAGTAAAGGAACAGTACAGACAGGTGGTCGGGCAGAAAGGAATCCCGATATACAGGCTGTAGCCATGCGCAAAGTGGACGGAAGAAAGCAGTTCCTTTTCCCTTTTTGCAATATCCACCCCCAACTCCGCCTTTTTTCTGCTGACAAAATATTCCGTCTGCATTTTGAGAATGACAGCTTCCTCCTTTTCCCCCTTCTCCAAAAGTTCCATGGCAATTTTGGTGGGACGGATACCGGTCAGGTTACCCCATGGCAGTTCTTTTCCCGTATAATCGACAAGGGAAGTATACAGAAAACGTTTGAATGCCGCCTTATATGACTTTGCATCCTTTTGCTCTTCACCGTCTTTTACAATCTGCCAGTTATACGGGCGCAGTTCGTCGCCTGTTCCAAAATAAAGCGAAGCACCCTCATTATTTAAGTTTACCGTAAGTTTCACTTCCGCTTTCCAGATGTTTTGTTTGTCCGCACCGGTGTCAGGTGTCAGGACCTTAACATCTTCATTGGGGAAAAATGCCTTTACAATGGAATGGATGTCATATTCAAAACGGGTTTTATTTACTTTCACTACAAACATATTAACCTCCACGATTCCACTTAGCGAAATGCCCTTTGGCATGAGTGTTGGGAGTTCTTCTCACATTATTGCTTTCCTCCAAGACCATATCGCAGGGTATGATATACTGTTACCAGAACTTCTATCAAAAGGATAAAAATAATAATAATCAGACATATATTGGGCACTCCGTGGATAATTCCCGTGTCCCAATATCTCATTATATCATAATTCCCAAAAAAGTCTTCTCCTTTTATGGCTGCAACAGAGGACATTAAGTCCGGGTTAAAGAGCAGGTTTCCTTTTAATAGGATAACGGCACTTACGATACTGACTGCATTGCACACAATATTGACCCACATGACAAAGAAATTGTAATGGCCGACCAGCAGTTTAACAAAATCAACAATAACACCCATGGAAAAGGATATTACCATTAGCGGCAGCGTTCTGTTCCAGAATGCCATATTGAAAAGAGGAATCACAACCATCTGTCCGCCCGCATCTTTGAGCCAGATGCCAAGATTATCGGAAGCGCACACAAATAACGCAGTAAACAATACACCGAATATAACCCCCGCCATACTGTCTCCCCTCTTAATAACAGCCTTTTCGTAAGGAATCTGCGGCAGCTTGCTGATGTTCCACGCACTCTGCTCCTTTAACTTCACCTGATTTCTCTCCATAAGCCAGAATACCAGGGTTACGACGCCAAACACTTCCAGAAGGGCTGCCAGAACTGCACCCAAATCAATAACCGACTCTGTTATCAAATGTATCCAGTCATGCAGGGACGCAGCTGAAAAAGAAAAGCAGACGCTGAGCAGAACGGACACTCCCATTCCAATCCCGACACCAAATAATACAATCTTTAATACCTGGCAATATAAAACATAATACTCTCCGCCAATTAATCTGTCCCCTTCCCCCCTGTACCTTGATGCCAGCTTTGCCGGGGCTCCCAGTTCCTCCAGCACCTTTTCGGGAATGGACTCTGGATTTTCTCCCTCCTGTTCCCTTTCTTCCATCATATCCTCAATCAGGGTGCGAAGCTCTTCTTCGATATCCTTTCTCTGCTTTTCAGGCAGTCTTCTCGTCACATCATAAAGATATCTTTTAACCAGTTTTTCCTTAACGTCTTCACTCTTCATCTGCCCCACCTCTTCTTTCTTCTTTTTTTTCTTCACCCAAAAGCTTCTGCATACAGTCCGTCATTTCCATCCACTGTTTCAGCAGGCTCTCATACACGATATTTCCCAAAACTGTCCTTTTGTAATATTTCCGCGGCTTGCTGCCATCCGTTTCCCATTCACTGACCAAAATTTTTTGTTTTTCCAGCCTTCTCAGCAAGGGATACAAGGTATTGGTATCCACCCTGATTCCCTTGTCCTCCATACACTTCACCAGTGTATAGCCGTATTGCGGCGTACCCAGCCGGCTTAATACACTTAAAACCAAGGTTCCTCTTCTTAATTCCTGCGTCAATGACTGGATTATTTCTTCTAGTTCATCCATAATATCCTCCGTGCCTCCTCTGGCGGCTTACATAGATATGAAAAACGCTGTCCTTTGCGTTTGCGGTTTCCACTTATAATATACTGTACGTCACACAGTATTGTCAATATAATAATATTTATTTTTTAAAATATTATTATAAACAACAGGTAAAATCACATAATCAAGGGTATAAATTGGTATGACATGGAGAATTAACGGAAATGACTGAGATAAGGTTTTATGAAAATGCTGATGATGAATTGCTTAAAATTGCTGTAATCATATCTAAATCACAAAAAAATTTGTATTCTGTAAACACAAAAGCAGGGATACATGGGAAATTCCCGGAGGGCATCGGGAAGCACAGCACCCGATAATTTTAACGGCTGTGAAACTTTCGGAATGCTGTTTTTGAAAAATCCCGAATATCTGCATCTTCAGAATTTACCGATTCCTCTATAGGTTGCTGATACTTTTCGTAAACCTTTGAGGCGGCTATCTTTAGAAAAAAGGATTGTACTTCTTCTCGTGCTCCACCGTGGTGCTTTCTCCGTGTCCCGGATAAAGCTGCACATTTTCGGGCAGCACAAAAATCTTTTCTTTCACGGAAGAGATAAGTTCTCTGCTGCTTCCTGTGGGAAAATCGGTTCTTCCCACGGATTCCAGAAATATCGTATCCCCGCAAACCAAGAATCCGGCATCGGAAAAATAATAACAGCAGCTTCCTGCCGTATGTCCCGGAGTGGCAATTACTTTACAGGTAATGTCTGCAATGGTAAGCTCTTCCCCGTCTTTTACATATACATCCGGCACTACCGTATATGCCCTGCCCGCCTGGGCGGATACATTGAGTCCGGCATCTTCACACAACTGCTTTTCCGCTTCAAGCGCATATATTTTGGCGCCGGAAAGTTCCCTCAATGCATTGGCTCCCCAGATATGGTCAAAATGCCCGTGTGTCAGGAGAATGCCTGCCACACGAAACCCTTTTTCTTTTAACGCCCCGTAAATCCTGTCCCCTTTATCAGCCGGGTCCACCACGACTGCGTCACCCAAGCCCTCATTATATAGAAAATAGCAGTTAGTTGCATAAACGCCCAACACCATACGACCAATTTTCAACTGTGCCATCAGCCCCTTGTCCTTTCTATGTCCATGACATTTTCCACTGTTTTAATTTTCTCGATAATCCTGTTCAATTCTTCCCTGCTGCTGATTTCAAAGGAAGTCTGAAGCGTTGCAATCCCCTGCTTGTTCGTTCTTGTATTCATGGAAAGAATATCAATGTTTTTCTCGGTAAGCGCTTTGGAAATATCTGCCAGAAGACCATTCCTGTTTTGTGCATAAATGATTATCTCCGCAAAATACTTTCCACCTTCACCACTTTCATCCGGTTCCTGCCAATCTGCCTCAATCAACCTTGACCTCTCGATTTCCGGAAGGTTCAAAACATTGACACAGTCCGTCCTGTGAATGGAAATCCCACGTCCCCTTGTGACAAAACCAACTATCTCATCTCCGGGAACAGGGGAACAGCACTTGGAAAACCTGACAGATACATCCGTTATGCCCTTGACCATAATACCGCTTCCGTATTTTGCAGCCTGCGGACGGAACATCTGGACATTTTCTGAAATAGATGCCAATACTTCTTCATTGGTCAATTCTTTTTTATTATCCCTGTCGTAATACTCGAGCATCTTATTGACTATCTGGCCTTCTTTTAGCGCTCCATGACCAATAGCTGCCAATACTGCATCCCAGCTTTGGAATCCGTATTTCCTCTGAATGGCATTCATATATTCCGGAATCTGTATATCTGACAAGACAATGTTCTTTGTTTTACAATAATTTGCAAGTAACTCCTTGCCCCTTACGATATTTCCCTCTTTAAATTCATTTTTAAACCATTGGTTGATTTTATTTTTAGCCTGCGTACTCTTGACAATGTTAAGCCAGTCACGGCTGGGACCTTTTGAATTTTGGGAAGTAATAATCTCAATCCTATCCCCGTTCTTAATCACATAGTCAATCGTCACCAGTTTGCCGTTTACCCTTGCTCCCACCATCTTGTTACCAACCGCACTGTGGATATTGTATGCAAAATCAATCGGTGTAGAGCCGGCGGGAAGGTTTTTCACGTCTCCGCTGGGTGTAAAACAATAAACATTGTCGGAAAATAAGTCCAAATCATTTTTTAACAGGTTCATGAACTCCCTGTTATCGGAGGTATCCCTCTGCCATTCCAGAATCTGTCTCAGCCAGGTCAGCTTTTCTTCCTCCTGACTCTCTGCTTTTTTACCGTCAGAAGCCTCCTTATATTTCCAGTGCGCCGCAATACCGTATTCAGCCGCCTTGTGCATCTCAAAAGTACGAATCTGGACTTCAAACGGCTGCCCTGCCGAACCGATAAGCGTGGTATGAAGGGATTGGTACATATTAGCCTTGGGCATGGCAATATAATCTTTAAAACGTCCCGGAATCGGCTTATACATTTCATGGATAACCCCCAAAGCCGCATAACAGTCCTTCACGGAATCCACGATAATCCTGACCGCAAACAAATCATATATCTGGTCAAGTGTTTTATTTTGGTTTTTCATTTTTTTGTATATGCTGAAAAAATGTTTGACACGTCCGTCAATTTCTGCCTGAATACCTGCATTCCTGACATGTTTACTTACTTCACTCACGATTCCCGCAATATATTTTTCCCTAACGCTTTTCCTTACGGCTATTTTTTCAACCAAATCATAGTAAGCTTCCGGCTCCAGGTATTTTAAGGACAAATCATCCAGTTCCACCTTAATTTTGGAAATACCCAGTCTCTGGGCAATGGGAGAATATACTTCAATGGTTTCCTTGGCAATTCTCTGCTGACTTTCCGGCTTCTGGTACTTTAAGGTACGCATGTTATGCAGGCGGTCTGCCAGTTTAATAATAATGACACGAATGTCTTTTGCCATTGCCAGAAACATTTTGCGAAGATTTTCCGCCTGCATCTCCAGCCTCGCATCACTTTCCGAGCCAATGCCGCTGCTTAACGGAATATTTTCCAGTTTTGTGACACCATCTACCAGCTGGGAAACTTCAATACCGAATTCAGCCGTAATTTCTTCCTCCGTCATGACTGTGTCTTCCACCACATCATGAAGAAGCCCTGCTACAATAGTTTCCTTATCCATTTCCAAATCAGCCAGAATAATGGCAACATACAAGGGATGGATAATATAAGGCTCACCGGACTTACGCTGCTGGTTCTTATGGGCCTCACCGGCAACATTGTATGCCTTTTCAATCAGGGAAATGTCATCTGACGGATGGTATTTCTGCACACGGTTAACAAGCGCCTGATATAATTCATCGGGCGTCATGAATTCCCTTAATTCACTTATCCTGTCATTTTCCAAGACAATTTCATTTTTTTCTTCTGTCATCTGTCATCATTTCCTTGCACTGATTAATATTTTGGTCCAGATTACTTTCCTTCATAAACAATGGCGGCTTCCATACGGTATCCTTTCAGGCGTTCCCTTCCCTTTAAACCTGCAAGTTCCATCAGAAATACCATTCCGACCACTTCACCGCCCAGAGACTCTATCAGCTTAATCATGGCTTCCGTGGTACCTCCTGTGGCAATTAAATCATCCACAATAAGTACCTTCTGGCCGGGTTTGATGGAATCTTTGTGCATTTCTATGACAGCCTTGCCATATTCCAAATCATATTCCTTTTCCACTGTTTCACAGGGAAGCTTTCCCTTTTTTCTGATTAACACAAAGGGTTTGTGGTTATTATATGCAATCGGCGTACCAAAAATAAATCCTCTGGACTCGGCCCCCGCTACCACGTCATAGTCCAAATCCTTAATCAAATCCTGCATGGTATCGATTGCCAGCTGCAATCCGTCCGCATCCTGCAGCACGCTGGTAACATCCCTGAAAATAATGCCCTTCTCCGGGAAATCCGGTATACTTCTGACATATTCCTCCAATTTTTTCATAACAGCCACCTCTTTCGTTTTTTCGATATAAATTTATAATATTATAGTCTCTTTTTCATAGAAAGTCAAAAAATATTGATTTTAACTCCCGCATTTTTGCTGGCGGTGCGCAGGCACATTTGATTCCATAAAGGACCGTGTAAAAACACCGGTACTTAGAGGTTGTTTTTCAACCTCTTATGTACCGCTGTGTTTTTACCCGAGTGAGAACGTGTCCTGTTGGAACAAATGTGCCTGCGCGCCGCCAGCAAAAATGCGGAAGTTTTCACTATTTTTCCAGCCCCACCTGTTTTAGGCAGTATTCCCCGTATTTCACATTTTCCTTATAATCCGGGGCTTTGCACAAAGACAAAAGCATATTTTTGTATTTTAAAGTATATTCCGCATATTCACTGTCATTCCTTCCATTTTCTTCCGCTGCCGCAAAAACAAGATACCGGTGGCTGCACTCATATATTTCCATGCGTTCCCATATGTATTCAAATTCCGGTTCGTAGTTCCCGTTCTGTTCCATGACCCCTGCAAGTGTACCGTAATCTCCTCTGTTTACATAGGATTCCGCCCTTGCATACCTTTCCCCGATAGTCCTGTCTTTTTCCTCTGCAAATATTTTAAAGATGATTCCGCAAAGAATAATCAACTGTAAAATCAGAACAGCAGATGTTAAATACGTAAATACCAGCTTAAACGTGAGTTTCTTCTTATACTCCCACTTTACATAAATATTAAAGTAAAACATCGCAATTCCTATCAGCAGAATGATAATCATTTTTATGGTCATGGCATCTCCTCCGCAATCTTATCCATCACTGCCGTTACTGCCGCATCCAATTCTTCTTCCGGCAGGGCCCCGAAATCATCACCATCTATATCATGTGCAAACAAAAGAGGCAAATCTTCTTTGGGAATACCCAGATATTCCGTAAAAAAAGCTTTCAGGTAACTTTCAATTTCTTTCCTTTCCTCCGGCTCATATTTTGCCGCCATTTCCCCGCATAACCGCCACGCATTCCTAAGCAGGCTTTTCACTTCCGATTCACTCGGCTTTTTATCGTCTTCCAGAATATCTATGATGGAATCTGCCTGCTCAAAAAAAGCAGCATACCAATATCCTGTTCCTTTATCATAAAACTCATCCAGATATGCTCCGGCATGGATTCCCGGACTTGCTTTTGCGCTTATTTCCCTGTCCTTCCACATAAGAACCCCTATGCATAAAACAAATAAAAGCAGATTACCGATAACTGCCACAATAATAATACGCGTAAGCATCCGCTGCACCAGTTCAGGCGTTTTTTGTTTTATCAGCAAAGGTTTCAACAGTTTATTTCTTTCTATCCTTCTGCTTGTTTCCTGCCAAAACGCTGTCCCTTCTGTATTCTCCCTCCCACAGTACGGACATTTCACACTTTGGGCATACATTTCACCCCCGCAATACGGACATTTCATGGCGTTCCTCCATCAGCTTCATCTTTTTGTTCCGGCATATCCATTTCTTCTTCTGAAAGTCCCAGCTCTGCAACAGACCTCCTGCATTCGTTACAGATACCTTCCAATATCTCTTCGTTATCCATAAAAACGTTGTCATCTATGTACTGCCTGCCGTAAGTGAGCACTTCCGATGCATGAAACAATGCCGTTTCCACCCAGTATTCGGAATAATCAGCTTTTTCTTCTTCCGTAAGGCTGTCGTTTTCCATAATCTGGTTTATCTGCACCATGTCATTTTCCATGGATAAAAAAGAACGGTATACTCTCTTAATTTCATAATATTTCTGGTACCTTATTCCATACAAGGATTCCTTTTCCATGTATTCGCACAATGCACCGTAATCTCCTGTTTCACAGAATGCTTCCAGCCTCTTCATATGTGCTGCTTCCCCACTGTGGGAAAGCCTGCCGGACACCCTGCCCCAGATAACGGCCGCCACTGCCGCCAGTATCCCCACTGCCAGAAGTATCAACAAGCCCTTAATCAGATAAACGGTCCATCTGTGCACCGCATCCCCGGGCACATTTTTCTCCATATCTTTTGCTGCCCGGTCATAGGACTTCAATATCTGTGATTTCATTTTTTCCGCAACACATGTATTTTCCGAATGGCAATACGGACATCGAAGGATGCCGTCTTCATATACGGCGCCGCAATTAGGACATATCATTTGGGATTCCTCTCTTTATGTATAATGACTATCTCATCATACCCTATTTCATTGCCTGCCGCAAGTGCCTTACCCATCAGAAATTCCGCATCCATACGGGCAGCAGCAGGCTCATTTGATTCCATAAAGGACCGTGTAAAAACACCGGTCCAATGCCTTGCAAGCAAGGCAAGAGAGGTTGTATTTTAACCTCTTATGTACCGCTGTGTTTTTACCCGAGTGAGAACGTGTCCTGTTGGAACAAATGTGCCTGCTGCCGCCCGTATGGATGCGGAATGCCAATCCAAGCCATGCATGACAGGTCAGGACGGCTCAGCCAGACATGCATTTAATGCCGATATGACCTGCTCCATGGACTGATATCTTGCTTCTTTCTGTTTCTGCGTGCATCTTTCTATAATACGTTCTGCATTTGCCCCCATGCTTTTCCTGCCGCTAATCTGTATAAGAAAAAGCATCAGTTTACCCAATGCATAAATGTCGCTCCTGATATCGGCATGACCCATCCACATATCAGGCGGCGCATATCGGGGTGTCCCTCCCCGAAGCACACTGCCGCCAACGGGCTCTGCCAGGGGACAAAGTGTTCCGAAATCCACCAGTTTCACACTGCCGTCCCTCTGCACCATAATATTTTCAAGCTTTATGTCCCCGTAAACATACGGTGTTTTCCCTGTATGCAAAAACTGTATTGCCTGTGCTGCCTGACAGGCAATATATATCACCTCTTTTTCCGTATACCCGCCGGTTCTGGCAAAACGTTCCTTTAAGTTTTCCCCTTCCACATATTCCATAAAAAGGTAAGCGCAATTCTCTTCTTTGGCATAGTCGTACAATACGGGAAAACAGGGCTTCACATATTCGGACAGACACCTTGCTTCCCGCAAAAACAGTTCTTCATTATAACCCGTTTTTACGGCTGTTTTTCTGGACAACAGCTTGTCCCATGCCAGATATACATGGGAAGTCGCACCTTTCCCCAGCTCCTTTACCAGTTCATACCTGTTAAAAATTTCAATCAAGACAAACCTCCCTGTTATTACTTCACTGTAACTTCAATACGGCCGGATACCATTTTCCGAAAGGAAAAGAAAGAAAAGATAATTGAAAAGAATGAAGGGCGGCCGCATCCGAAACTATGCGGCTGCCCAGTTTGTTGACTGCTGCAACATAAAATATATTACGCACCAAAAATATTCAGTATATCATTAAACAATACTACTACCATCAGCACCATAAAAAATACCAGTCCCACAAAATGTACAATGCCCTCTTTTTCAGGCGGTACCGGTTTTCCCCTGATGATTTCAATAATCATAAAGACTATCCTTCCCCCATCCAATGCCGGTATGGGGAGCAGGTTTAAAATGCCCAAATTGACAGAAAGCAAAAGCACAATATTCAGCATACTGAGTACAACCGCCTGCACGCCATAATCCTTAGCATTTTCATAGGTCTTGCCCACGACATTGACTGCAATACCTACCGGACCTGCCACATCCTGTCTTTTGAACTGGCCTGTAAGAAGCAGCCCCAGGCTCTTATAGGTGGCTTTCACACTGTATCGTATTTCATACCATGCATCCCTGAACACGCCCAACCCTTTTGCCTGTTCATAAACGCCTCCGTAGATACCCAGTGCGTACTTTTCACTTTCTTCACTGTAAACGGGCTCTATTTCCACTTCCTTTTTTTCTCCCCCGCGCTCATAGACCACCTTCATCGGCTCCCCTTTGTTGAGCAGCGTGAGCAGATATACATCCCTGAAAACATATGTTTTTTCGCCATCTATACTGACAATCCTGTCACCTTCCATCAGACCTGCCGATTCTGCCGGACTGCCTTTTGCAACACCGGTAAGCAGCGTCTGGTCCGTGGGCGAGAGGGATACCAAAATAACGGCAACAATAAACGCCAGAATAAAATTAAATATGGGGCCTGCCACAACGGTAGCAATCCGAGCCCACACATTTGCTTTTAGGAAAGAACCTTCTCCCCCTCCGTTTTCCGCTTCCAGACCGTCTTCTCCTTCAAACATGCAGGCTCCGCCGATGGGAAGCAGTTTAAGGGAGTATTTTGTTTCCTTTTTTGTAAAGGAAACAAGTGTCGGCCCCATTCCGACAGCAAATTCCACAACATGTATGCCGTTCATCTTTGCAATCAGAAAATGGCCAAACTCATGGGATAATACCACTATGCCAAATATCAGAATAAATAAAATTACTGTCATCATAATCTGCTTTAATCTCTCTTACACTTTCTTTTGGTTTAATAGGACAAATTCAATATAACTTTTCAATATATTCATATGTTTCCTGTTCCGTCCGTAAAATCTGCTCCACATCCGGATTATCTGTCTTCCTGTGTTCTTCCATGCACGCCCTGATTATCTCCGTTATCCGCAGATAAGAAATCTTTCCGTCCAAAAACAGGCGCACTGCTTTCTCATTTGCCGCATTATAAACAACAGGCATGCTTCCCCCTGTTTCCCCTGCCTTGTAGGCTAACCGTAATCCTTCAAAATTTTCCATGTCCGGCTTTTCAAAAGTAAGTTGGCCAATATCATAAAAATCAAGTTTTTTTCCCTTCATCGGTCTTCTGTCAGGATAAAAAAGCGCATACTGGATAGGTAACTTCATATCCGGCGCACCCAGTTGTGCCATAATACCCCCATCCTCATATTCCACCATGGAATGAATGATACTCTGGGGATGCACCACTACCTGAATCCGGGAAAAGTCCACATCAAACAGCCATCTTGCCTCCATAACCTCCAGTCCTTTATTCACCAGTGTAGAAGAATCAATGGTTATTTTGGGTCCCATGGACCAGTTCGGATGCTTCAAAGCGTCCTCCGGTCTGATGTTTTGCAGTTGTTCTTTGGTTTTTCCCCTGAACGGTCCACCGGAAGCCGTAAGCAGGATTTTGGATATCCGGTTTTTCGGTTCCCCGTTCATGGACTGAAAAATAGCACTGTGCTCGCTGTCAACAGGTAATATATCCACTTTTCTTTCCCTTGCCAGGGGCATAATCAGATGTCCGGCACAAACCAGTGTTTCTTTGTTGGCAAGCGCAATCGTCTTTCCTGCCTCTATGGCGGCAATCGTCGGTCTGATTCCAATCATCCCTACCACTGCTGTCACCAGTACTTCTGCCATGGGGTGTACGGCAGCCGCAATCAGTCCGTCCATTCCATATGCTACCTGTACATCGGTATCCGCCACACGCTCCTTCAAATCCCGTGCCGCACCTTCATCCCACAGCACGGCAAGCAGCGGCTTAAATTCCCGAATCTGTTCTTCCATCCGGTTTACGTTGCTGCCTGCTGCCAGCGCCACCACCTGCAAATCAGGATTGTCCCTGACAATCTCTAAAGTCTGCAATCCGATGGAACCGGTAGAACCTAAAATTGCAATCCTCTTCATAGTATTCTCCCACTATTTTATCAACAATGCCGCTAAAAAGAATATCATGGGGGCTGTGACAATCACACTGTCAAATCTGTCCATAATGCCGCCATGTCCCGGAATCAGTTTCCCGTAATCTTTGATGTCATGGTTTCTTTTAATAGCGGACGCCGCAAGGTCGCCCACCTGGCTCATGACTGCTCCCGCCATACAGATGAAAACAATAATGAGTGTAACTTTTTGGTCTGCCACAGCCTTTTCCACAACCAGATAACTGTATAAAGCCCCCAGCAGTCCGGCTCCAACCACCCCGCCGATACAGCCTTCCAGCGACTTTTTAGGGCTTAAAATAGGAAATATCTTCTTTTTTCCTATGCAGATGCCTACCAGATAAGCACAGGTATCACAGCCCCATGCACTGATTAGAATCAGCCACACAAAATACTCCCCATAATGAAGATGCCTTGTCAGATAAATAAAAGACAGCATCACAGGCGCATATACAAAGCAGAAAAAATTTGCCATTATCCTTTCCGATGCATATTTTGGGAAAGTTACCACATATACACACATGCTTCCCATAAATACGCCGACAATTGCTATCAGGGAAAGAAGCCCTCCGTCTGCAAAATAGATGGCTGCATAGTAAGCTGCAATGCCCAAAATTCCCGTTATTTCCAATCCGTTCAGTTTCTTTTCTTTTGTATGAATCCCGACTGCCTTACAGAGTTCCAGATATCCAATAACTGATATCAGAAAAGTAATGCCTGCAAGCAGCGGACCACCCAGAATCAAAGTAACCAGTGCAATGACTGCCAGAACGACACTGCTTATAAATCTGGTCCAAAACATAGATTATTCCTCCTTTACAAGGCCATATCTTCTGTCTCTTTTATTATATGCCTCTACCGCTTTCATCAATTCGTTTTTTGTAAAATCCGGCCATGCCACCGGCGTAAAGTAAAATTCCGTATAGGCCAGCTGCCATAACAGGAAATTGGAAATCCGCTGTTCATTACAGGTTCTGATTAACAAATCCGGCGCAGGAATGCCATAAGTATCCAGATGCCCCTCTATCATATCCTCCGTGATGTCCTGCGGACTTATTTCCCCTGATAACACCTTTTTTCCCAGTTTCTGCACGCATCGGCACAGTTCATCACGGCCGCCATAATTGATGGCAATCTGAAAGTGAAGGCCGTCATTGTTTTTGGTAGCAGTTTCCAGTTCCTCTATCCTTTTTCTGATGTCTTCATCCAGACCTGTTTTATCTCCCAGCACCCTGACGCACATCCGGTTTTTTTCCGCTGTCTTTAAACAGGTTTTCATATAGTTGCGCAGCAGCTTCATCAGGGCATCCACTTCCTCTTTAGGACGATTCCAGTTTTCCGTGGAAAATGCATACACGGTCAGATACTGTATTCCCATCCGGTATGCTTCTTCGCATATGACTTCCACCGTTTTTGCTCCCTGCACATGTCCGTAATTGCGGGGCATTCCCTTTGCTTTCGCCCATCTTCCATTACCGTCCAGAATAATGGCTACATGATTTGGCATGATTAACCCGTCCATTGCATCCTCCAGTTGAATCGACTGAAGGGCAGGTCCAAGGACCCGCCCTTTTTGATTACACGGTCATGATTTCTTTGGATTTCTTATCCACCAGCGCATCTACCTCTTTGATAAACTTATCTGTCTGTTTCTGCAGTTCATCTTCCAACTGCTTGATTTCATCCTCAGAAATGTCCGATTTTGCCAGTTTCTTAAAAGCGTCATTGCCGTCCCGCCTGATATTGCGGATGGCAACTTTGGCTTCTTCACCCTTTTTCTTTAACTCTTTTACAAGGTCCTTTCTTCTCTCCTCCGTCAGTTCCGGAAATACCAGACGGATAATGGCGCCGTCATTGGAAGGCGTAATACCGATATCAGAAGCCAAAATAGCCTTTTCAATCGCTTTGATTAAGGTTTTTTCCCACGGAGCAATCTGAATAACCCTTGCTTCCGGTACTGTGATATTGCCTACCTGCTGAATGGGTGTTGGTGTCCCATAGTAATCCACCCTCAGCTTATCCAGCACATGCGGATTGGCACGTCCGGCACGTATCGCTGCAAAATCCGCTTCCATGTATTCGTATGTTTTTTTCATTTTATCATCATATACACTGATTCTCTCGTCCATATTTCCTCCCAATTTGCTGCCGGGCAGCTTGCTTATACTGTCACTTTGGTTCCCTTGAATGTGCCTTTTACTGCATTTACAATACTGTTTTCTTCATTTAACCCAAACACCCACATAGGCATTTTGTTGTCCCTCGCAAGTATGGATGCCGTCATATCCACAACCTGCAGATTTTTGGCAATTACCTCGTCTATCGTGACTTCCTCATACTTTTTGGCATCGGCTGATTTTGCCGGGTCTGCATCATAAACACCGTCAATGGATTTAGCTAACAGGATAACGTCAGCATCAACCTCCATCGCACGCAGCACAACACCGGTATCCGTTGAAAAATAAGGATGACCCGTACCGCCTGCAAAAAACACAACCATACCCTTTTCAAAGTATTTGTTGGCCCTGTCCTTGGAAAACAGTTTGGTAAAGGAACCGCATTCAAAAGGAGTCAGCACGCTTGTTTTCATTCCCACGGAACGAAAAATCTCTGAAACATAAATGCAGTTCATTACCGTGGCCAGCATTCCTATCTGGTCAGCCTTTGTCCTGTCAATGTTTTCGCTGGAACGTCCTCGCCAGAAATTGCCTCCTCCGGTCACTATACCGATTTGATAACCTTCTTCCACAAGCTGCCTGACCTGCAGGGCAACCTCCATCACCGTCTTTTCATCGAAACCGGTATGTTTTTCGCCTGCCAGCGCTTCCCCGCTGAGTTTCAGTAAAATTCTACGCATGGAATCCCGCTCCTTACTTGTTTTTTCCTTTTTTGTATTCCTCAAAGAAAGATGTGGGATTTACATCCGCATAGCACTGTGAACACATACCTTCGATAACGGCGCCGTTGTTAATCTGTACTGCCTTGGACTTGATATTGCCCATTACAATGGCAGAAGTATCCAGAACTACAGGTCCATGCACATCAATATCTCCTTTGACAGCGCCTGCGATGACAGCGCTCTTTGCAGAAATATTACCGATGATTACGGAACTTTGACCGATTTTAACAGAACCCTCACTGACAATTTCACCGTTGATTTTGGCATTGTCTGCATAAATTTCCGCTGCCTTGGAATTACCCGTAATGGTACCCGATATATTTAATTTACCAAGCACTTCGATATTGCCGTTAATGGTTCCTACCAAATCAATGGAACCATCCGAGGTAATATCACCTGTAATAACCATCCCCGCTGTAATAATCGCGGTTTCATCCACAGCATTTTTCATCTGAACATCCATACTCTTCTCTTCCCCTTTTATCTCTTCTTTTTCTCCAAACGCTTCCCTGATACTGGTCTCCAAATCTGATTCCGGCTCTTCCTCCATTTTCGTGATATCCATATCTTCCGGCACTTCAATGGTATCTACACGGCCGAGCAATTCATCCAACTGCATCATTTCATCTGTTTCGGCCGCCTCTGCATTTTCCTCCGGCTCCTGACTTTCATCTTGGAACGCGTCATCAAAATCTTCATTCGTGCTTTCCGGTTCTTCCCACTCTTGTGCATCCACCGCATCTACGGTTTCAACGGTTTCTTCCATTTCCATTGTTTCTTCCGCCGCTGCCGGTTCGGCATTTTCAATGCTATCCGCATCTTCCGGCATCAATTCATTTACTGCCTGTGATAAATCCTCTTTCAAATCCGAGAAAAAACCCATGCTTTTAGTCCTCCATTTCTTCTTGCGTTATTGTTATATGCTGAACAGGTACTGTATCCTCCGTTATCGGCAACAGCTCCGTGTTTTCCATCTCCTGTATGGCTTCTATCAGTAAGGGCAGCGCCTCCACCGTAGTGTCTTTACCGGCCGTATCATGCATCAGTATGATAACCGAATCATGCTTAGGCACCCCTTCCATACAATTGTCTATAATTTCCTGCGCACTCAATTTCGGACTGGATGCATCCCCGGATGCAACGTTCCAGTCAAAATAATTCATGCCTGCCTCATTCAAATATGCAATAAACTCCCGCATGTCCACCGGGCTCACCTTATTGGAGCTGCCACCCGGGAACCGCACACAGACGCTCTTTACACCGGTAATTTCATACAGGTAATTCTGCAGCCTGAGTAAATCCTCCTCATATGCTTCCACTGAAGCATATATGCTCTTGTATTCATGAGTATAGGAATGCATGCCAAGTGTATGCCCTTCCTCCACAATGCGCCGGTAAGCTTCTTCGGCCCATTCTCCTTCTTTTCCGATTACAAAAAAAGTTGCTTTTATATCATACTCTGCAAGAATATCCAGTATCTCATCCGTATGGGAGCTTGGCCCATCATCAAAGGTCAAATATACTTTTCGGGTTTCTTCCGAAGACTCTTCCGCTTCAGTCTCTGCCGGCGTCGTTTCCCGGTTTACAGGCTCTTCCTTCGGCTCCCCGGAAACTTCTACTGTTTCCTGTTCCCTTTCAGTTTCCTGACCGCTGCCCGTTCCGCTCATTTCAGCACTGACATTTTCTGCCTGCTGTGCTAAATCTGCCATACCTGACTGAAGCTCCGCTATCTGCTTTTCCAATGCATGAAGCCTGATAAAAAGCACTACACACAATACGACAGGGATAAGGATAAAAGTAAACAGAGAAAGTATGATAAGCTTTTTTAAAACCTGCACTCTTTTACGTCTGTCGACAGGCTTCGTTTCACCTGCTGCCGCCATAAGCTTCCTCCTTCACATAATCCTAAATAAGTATACCACATATGTGCGTCGGGTAAAAGCAAAAATTTTATCAGTTCAGAAAAGCCTCCACAATTACATCCTCTGCCTCCTGTGCCGTCAGACCAAGCGTACGCAGTTTCATCACCTGGTCGTTATGAATCCTGCCAATGGCGGCTTCATGGATGATGGCGGCATCGATATGGTTTGCATTGATTTCAGGTATGGAGGAAACTTTTGCACTTTCCATAATGATGGAATCACACTGGATGTGGGCGTGGCATCCGGCATTTCCGATGGCTTTCGGATGAAAAGTCTGCACGGATTCCCCTTTTGCAACGGAACGGGATACTATCTGTGCACTGCTGCCCTCTCCGTTCAATGCTACTTCCATGTTGGAAACGGCTGTCTGCCTGTCATGGGTCATCAGTTTTTCCGTAACTATCAGTTTTGCGCCTGCTTTCGCCTCCACATAAGTTTCCCTCTGCGTGGAATCCACACCTTTTATTTGTGCGGTGTCCAGTGTAAACACGGCATTTTCATCCAGCAAAATCCGGGTCACCGGATTCATGATTCGTGCCCCGCTGCCTTCTCCCTCTCCGTAATGTTTTTCCGTATAAAGAACGCTGGCATTTTTTCCTACATGGAAAGTGTGTACTCCGTCATGCCTGCTGTCGTTACAGCCCGCATTATGGATGCCGCAGCCTGCAATAATCGTAACATCTGCGCCCTCTCCCACAAAAAAATCGTTGTATACCACATCCGTCATGCCGGAATCGGATATCACCACCGGGATATGCACGGTTTCCTTTATCGCTTCCCCGCTGATATAAACATTGATGCCCTGATTCCCGTCCTCTCTCTTTTCTATTTTGATGTGTTCCGTATCACCATGACACAGAGCATAACCGTTGTAACGAAGGTTATATGCCCCTTCCTGCTTAAATCCCGTATCATCTATCCGGTCCAATACGTCCTGTGTAATCTTATCTATTTCCATCATGCCCTCCATTTTAATCTCAGTCCGTTTTGCTGCACCCAAAGAAACCGCCTCCCGCAAACAAAGCCGGGGCTACCTCCTTGCGGCTGCCGATGCATTCCACCCTGCCGCCCTTTAACAGCATAATACGGTCTGCCATGTTAATCAGCTTTTCCTGATGGGAAATCACAATAATGCTTTCCTTTTTCTTCTTGTGGATTTTTTCAAACTGTTTTACCAGCATGGAAAAACTCCACAAATCAATGCCGGCCTCCGGTTCATCAAACAGACACAGCTTATGCTGCTTTGCCAGTACCGTCGCTATCTCAATACGTTTCATCTCTCCGCCTGAAAGGGTATCATCCACCTGCCTGTTTAAATACTCCCTTGCACAAAGGCCCACACCGGAAAGCAAATCGCAGCTGTTGTTTTCGGAAATTTTTCCTCCTGCTGCAATGGCAAGCAGCTTTCTTACCGTCATGCCTTTAAAACGCGGCGGCTGCTGGAACGCATAACCGATTCCCGCCCTTACGCGCTCATCAATATCATAGCCGGTCATATCCTGTCCTTCAAAATACACGCTGCCGCCATCTGCCTTTTCTATTCCCATCAAAAGCTTTAACAGCGTGGACTTACCGCTGCCGTTTGGACCTGTCACCACAAGCATTTCCCCGGGCGCCACTTCAAATGATATATCATCTATAATTTTTCTCGTCTTTCCCTCTTCCGTTACTTCAAAGGAAAGATGCTCCGCTCTAAACATATCCTTTCTCCTTTCCCCGATTCCCGTTGCAGGAACCGCATTATCATCATACCATGTAAATGAAAAAATTCAACCAGAAAATACATGGAAAAACTTATCCTGCATTACCGCATTTTGCATGGCGGCAACCCCGGCGTGCATTTGATTCCATAAAGGACCGTGTAAAAACGCCGGTACTTGGATGGCGTTCTTTGACATCCTATGTACCACTGCGTCTTTACCCGAGCGGGAGCGTGTCCTGTTGGAACAAATGCACGCCGGGGCTGCCGCCATGCAAAATGCGGTAAATCCGAAAAATAGTCGGTCTTCCTTATTTTCTTACTCTACAATCTATGATATACTTATTATATTTCTATTTTACAAGGGAGATTGGTTTATGATAGTTGGGGAATCTGCGGAAAATTATCTGGAAACTATATTGATGCTGGGCGAAAAACTGCCTGTAGTGCGTTCCGTGGATATTGCCACGGAGCTCAATTATAA
Source organism: uncultured Lachnospiraceae bacterium (assembly GCA_910577105.1). GTDB lineage: Bacteria > Bacillota > Clostridia > Lachnospirales > Lachnospiraceae > Acetatifactor. The sequence continues at coordinate 72,944 of CAJTMB010000007.1, forward strand.
AAAGTCCAGTATCAGCGTTGCCATGAAGCAGCTGCGCGAAAACGGTTATATCACGGTTACAAAACAGGGATACATTTATCTGACTGATACGGGGAAGGAAATTGCAGAAACCATATATGAACGCCACAAGCTTCTTTCTTCCTGGCTGATAGGTCTGGGAGTGGACGAAAAGACTGCGACCGAAGACGCCTGCAAAATGGAACACGATATGAGTAAAAAAAGCTTTGAGGCAATCAAGCGTCATATCAACGGCTGACTGCCCCACATGCAAAAGGTTCGTATGGATTAAAATAGCTTTTTAATGGCGTCTGCCGCACCCGAAAGTTTGTCAACGGATATTTTTCCTTTCACGCCCTGTACGATTTTTTCCACCACATCGTCCGGCAAATCCACGCCCAGAACCTTTTCTACCGCTTTTACAGGTTCTTTCTGGAACTGCGCCCTAAGCGCTTCATCCTTGGTAACCTTTTCCACTACTTTGCTGATTTGTTCTTTAATATCCATTTTTACATACCTTTCCCGCCTTCGTCTTTTCCAATCCGGAAAGGGCTAAAGGCGCTTCTTTATTTTACATAGTTACAGTATATTGTCAGTGCTGTAAAAAATCAATAAAAAATACCAAAATCCATCATAATGGGTTTTGATATTCTTTAGGGTTGGGCTGTTAAAAACAGTCAACAGCTCGTAGGGGAATCGAACCCCTGTTTCCGCCGTGAGAGGGCGGCGTCTTAACCGCTTGACCAACGAGCCGCATATGTTTGTGCGCCACACAACGCTTATTTATATTAATATAAAATTACAAATTTTGCAAGTACTTTTTTAAAATATTTGTTTATCCGGCAAATTCAGCAAGAGGACTCTTCCGCCGCTTCCTTCGAAATATATAGTTCCGTCCGCCGAACGGCGAGGATAATAAAATCCCTCACCCGGCACATAAAACTGCTCTCCCGTATTTACATTGATTGCATAATATCTATACCCCGCTGCTGTTTCATTCACCAGAAGAATCCACTCTTCATATAGTTCAGCTGTAAAAATCTTCGGAAAAGGAAGAGCCTGTGCCTGTCCGCTCACCACATTATTTTCCATTCGGACAAACCATGCTTTTCTTTCTGCCTCACCTTCCATCCAAAGTATACCCTGTTGCGTTATACTATACTTTCTGACGTTTTCTGCATCCATCCGGCAAAAAACTTTTTCCCCGTTTTTTATTTCATAAGAACCGTCTTTTTCAGACAGATAAATTAGTTTTCCATCATAAACCCTGTTTCCTGCAAAAAAATCATACGAATTGTATTCCTGTATCGACCATTCCTGCAAAGAGCCGTCATCCAGCGAATATTGAAAACAAGTATATGCGCCGTCCGGCCTCTTCTCATTCCAGAGAATATACCGGTCGGACAAGGTCAGCACCGGTTCCCAACATGTATCTTCTTCAAGAATACCTTCCCGTACAACGCCAATAGTTTCCTGTTCAAGGTCATAATAAACAATCTTCCATTCTGAAACTTCATTATAATCAATTTCCACCCAGTATACCTTATCTTCAGCGGCGATAATATCCTGCAGGACAATATATTTAGGGGCTTCATACAAAATCCTCGTTTCCCCTGTTTCCACATCCATGCATCCCACGCTAAAATATTCCGGATTTAAACGCATGTCATCAATCACACGGACTTTAAAGAAATAAACATAACCGCTGCAATATACGGTTTCGGAAAGGTGTTCTTCGGCACGCAAAAAACTATCATCTACCTGAACAACCGCATACTGCCCCTCGTCCATTGTTTTTATTTTCTGCCATACTATAGGACCTTCCCCTTTTCCATCACACCCCGCCACGGAGAGAAGCATTACTGCTGCCAATATACCATAAATTTTTCCCAAAATACTTTTCACTTATATACCCCTTCATATGCAATCAAAAGTTGAAAACATATCACGCTGCCAGAAGTTACGACAGCGTGATATGCTGCAATTTCTTTCAGATTCTCTTATGTTATCAACGCAAGTGCAACAAAACAACACTTCCGTCATACCCTTTAAAATACATGGACCCGTCCGCCGAGCGGCGGGGAGCGTAAGAACCTTCAACCGGTACGAGGTATTGCTCGCCCGAGTTTACATTAATGGCATAGTAGTTTTTATTTACAGACTTTTTTAAAAGAATCCATTCACCGCACAATTCGATAGAAAAAACACTTTGGAACGGCAGCATCTGTGCCTCTCCAATCACTTCATCGTTTTGCATCCTGACAAACCAAGCCTTGCTATTTACTTCGCCTTCCTCCCAGAGTATGCCTTGCTCCGATATATAATAAGCCCCGACTGTTTCTGCCTCTATCCTGTGGAATATCTTCTCCCCGCTCTTGATTTCATAAGTGCCTTCTTCCCCGGAAAGATACACCGGTTCTCCTTTATATACCCTGTTCCCGATATATGGATTATAAAAATCAGTTTCCGGCTGGTTCCATTCCTGCAAAGAGCCGTCGTCCAGCGAATATTGGAAGCTTGTTAATGGTCCGTCCGGTTTAGCCTCATCCCAGAGAATATATCTGCCGGATAAGGTCAGCACCGGTTCCGACCAGGTATCCTCTCCCATGATGCCTTCACGCACAACGCCAAGGATTTCCTCTTTCATGTCATAATAGGCAATCTTCCATTTCGATGCTTCCCCAAAATCAATTTCCACCCAGTACACCTTATCTTCAGCGGCGATAATATCCTGCAGGACAATATATTTAGGGGCTTCATATAAAATCTTCGTTTCCCCTGTTTCCGCATCCATGCATCCCACGCTGTAATATTCCGGGTTTAAACGCATACTGTCTATTATCTGTTCCCTGAAGAAGTATACCCTGCCGTTGCAGTATACGGTTTCGGAAAGCTGTTCTCCTGTACGCAGGAAACTGTCATCCACACGGATAACCGTATACTTCTCTTCCTCCATGGTTTGTATTTCCTGCCAGTTTATGGGACTTCCCTCTTTTTTGCCACACCCCGCCACGAAGAGAAGCATTACTGCTGTCAATATACAAAACAGCAATCTTTTTTTACCCCGACAATTAACCATAAATAAGATACCTCGCTGCTTCCTCTGTAATGCTTCCATATGCCTCCGAAACAGTCATCGTGCGTGTTCCATGATATTCTGCATCGTTATTGCAGTCAACTACTGTCACTATTCCCGTATTCCGGTTTATTCCGCTGACACAAATATAATGTCTGGAATAGTGATTTTTATAATATTTAATATTTGTAGTTATTGCATGCAAAATAACCGGATGATTAGCAAGCAGGCTTTGCGCCGTATATAATTCAAATCCCGACTGTCCGATAACCCCGCCTTCCTTATAGGTATAATTTCCACCCGGCACATAGCTGTTTAATGACCTTGTGATTTTCCAGACCACGGAACTATTCTGGTCGTCAGCCCGCACTTCCTTCCAGAGTGTTTCAACTTTGTCTTCCACACTGGAACCGGCGATATTTCCCGCGCCGCCTGCCCCGGCTATTGCCTGATACGCAGAAGCCGCCCCGCATTGTTTAGGTTTCTGCCAGATATCGGGAACCGTGCAGTAAGCTACCGCCTGATCTCCTGCCAGGGGCATCAGAAGTAAATTCAATTCCTTTTCCACGGCGTTTTCTATCATCTGCATTGCTGATTCCGGGTCTTCTTCCATATTTTTTAAAAATTGTTCATCATTTTGATATTCCTCCATGACCTTTTGCCATAAAATACTTTCATCCGTTATGGCATTTTCGTTTTCTTGTGCCGCCAATACATTTTTGCCGCTTACCCCTAATAACGCAACAACCAAAACTGCTCCTACTGCTTTTTTTGCATTCATAGCTTCTTCCTTTCTTTACGTCTCACGTAATTTAAAATCCGGCGTATAAATACTGCCGACCATAAGTTACATTTATATTATACCAATGGCAAATACCGCAAAACATAACAAATCCGGCACAAAAAAAGAAGCCGCTCTACGCCGCGGCTCCTTTTTTCTTTCTATCTTTTCTTCTCACACAAAATCAAAAAGACTTATCTGGTTGGACTCCGGAAGTTCGCCTAAAAGTCCCAAATCTGCCATCAAATCAATGATGGTTTTGCTCACCTTGGTGCGCTGCCTGAAGTCATCCTTGCTTAAGAAGGGACCGTCCTTTGCCGCCTCCACAATGGCGTCCGCCGCCTTCTCCCCCAATCCGTCAATACTGTTTAAAGAAGGCATCAATTTGCCGTCCACAATCTGGAAAAGCCTTGACTGGGCGCTGAAAATGTCTATGGGGACAAACTCAAATCCCCTTGCATACATCTCCTGCACTATCTTCATATCTCCGTAAGCGTCTTTTTCTTTGTTGGAAAGAGTATCGGAACGCTTTTTGTAATCCGCCATAATCGTTTCCAGATGGCTTTGTCCCTGGCACATCAGTTCATAGGAAAATGCCTTGGCACGGATGCTGAAATATGCCGCATAATAGGCAAGGGGATAATTGATTTTGCAGTAGGCAATCCGCCATGCCATCATAACGTAAGCAGCCGCATGGGCTTTGGGGAACATATACTTTATCTTCTTGCACGACCAGATGTACCAGTCCGGCACCCCCTTCTCCGTCATTGCCTTCTCCCACTCCGGCTTCAGGCCTTTTCCCTTCCTCACGCTTTCCATAATCGTAAAGGATAAGGAACTGTCCACTCCCTGATTAATCAGATAAATCATAATATCGTCACGACAGCAGATAGCCGTGGAAATGGTTGCTTTCTTTTCCAGAATCAGGGTCTGGGCATTGCCCAGCCATACGTCGGTCCCATGCCCCAGCCCGGAAATCCTGATTAAGTCGGACAGCATCTGGGGCTTGGTGTCCAAAAGCATCTGGATGACAAACTCCGTACCAAACTCCGGGATTCCCAACGAGCCTACCGGACAGCCACCAATCTGTTCCGGCGTAATCCCCAGCGCGGATGTGTTCTGGAACAGGGACATAACCTGTTTATCGTCCAGTGGTATCTTGGTCGGGTCTATGCCCGTCAAATCCTGTAACATACGAATCATGGTTGGGTCATCATGCCCGAGTATGTCAAGCTTTAAGAGGTTGTGGTCGATGGAATGGTAATCAAAATGCGTGGTGACAATATCCGTTCCCATGTCGTTGGCAGGATGCTGTACCGGCGTAAAGGAATTGATGTCCTGTCCCATGGGCAGCACGATGATACCGCCCGGATGCTGTCCCGTACTCCTTCTGATGCCGGTGCAGCCCGCCGTAATCCTGTTGATTTCACTGGTCCGTTTATGTACGCCCCGCTCCTCGTAATAATTTTTCACATAACCGAAGGCCGTTTTATCCGCAAGGGTTGCAATGGTGCCGGCACGGTAAGTCTGACCGGCGCCAAAAATCACCTCCGTGTATTTATGGGCCTTACTCTGGTACTCCCCGGAAAAATTAAGGTCAATATCCGGTTCTTTGTCACCCTTGAAGCCAAGGAAGGTTTCAAAGGGGATGTCAAATCCGTCCTTTATCAGCTTTTCCCCGCATACCGGACAGATTTTGTCCGGCAAATCACAGCCTGCATTGCCTGCTGCTGCCTTCACCTCCGGGGAATCAAAATCATAATAATGGCATTTACCGCAACGGTAGTGAGCGCTCAAAGAGTTTACTTCCGTGATGCCCGCCATAAATGCCACAAGGGAAGAGCCCACGGAACCTCTGGAGCCAACCAGATAACCGTCCTCCACCGACTTCCACACCAGCTTCTGCGCAATAATATACATCACGGCAAATCCGTTGGTGATGATGGAATGCAGTTCCTTTTCCAAACGCTTCTCCACAATCTCAGGCAAGGTTTCCCCATACAGTTCATGCGCCTTATTGTAACAGATTGCCGTCAGTGTCTTGTCGGAATCGGGAATCACCGGCGCACATTTGTCAGGGCGCACCGGCGATATGGTTTCCACCATGTCGGCAATCCTGTTGGTGTTGGTAATGACAATTTCCTCCGCCTTTTCGCTGCCAAGATAGGCAAACTCGCTTAGCATTTCCTCCGTCGTCCGAAGATACAAAGGCGCCTGATTGTCTGCGTCGTCAAAGCCTTTTCCCGCCATGATGATGCGGCGGTAAACCTCGTCCTCCGGGTCCAGAAAATGCACATCGCAGGTTGCCACCACCGGCTTATGGAACTGTTCCCCAAGCTTCACCACTTTCCTGTTCATTTCCTGAATATCTTCCACCGAATTAATGTCCGGGTGCCTGTCGGACTCTATCATAAACTGATTGTTGCCGCAAGGCTGTATTTCCAGATAGTCGTAAAAGCTGACAATCCTTGCAATTTCCGCGTCCGCCCTTCCTTCTAAAAGCGCCCGGTACAACTCCCCCGCCTCACAGGCGCTGCCGATAATCAATCCGTCACGGTGTTTTAGAATTTCACTTTTCGGTATTTTCGGCTGTCTGTTGAAATATTGCAGATGGGACATGGAAACCAGTCTGTAAAGGTTGATTCTCCCCAAATCATTTTTAGCCAGAATAATACAGTGATAAGGATGCAGCCTGCTGATATTTTCCACCGACGGTCTGGCAAACGTATTTAATTCCCGCAGCGTGGAAATTTTCTCCTCCTTCAGCATGGACAAAAATCTTAAGAAAATATGCGCCGTCGCCTCCGCGTCATCCACTGCCCTGTGATGATTTTCCAAAGACACGCCGAAAGTCTTACAAAGTGCATCCAACGTGTGTTTATTCTGATGCGGAAGAAGTACCCTCGATATCACCATGGTATCCAAATAAGTGTAATCTGTGGGATATCCCTGCCTTATGGAGTTTTCCACAATAAAGCTCATGTCAAAAGAGGCATTGTGCGCCACCAGCACCGCCCCTTCACAAAACTCCAGAAACTGCGGAAGCACTTCCGAAATGCCGGGGGCGTCCGCCACCATGGCGTCATTGATGCCGGTCAGCTTTTCTATCTCAAAAGGAATGGGAACATCGGGATTCACAAAGGTGGAGTACCTGTCCAGAATTTTTTCGCCCTGCACCTTCACCGCGCCAATCTCAATAATACGGTTGTTGACAGGGGAAAAACCGGTTGTTTCTATATCAAAAACCACATAGGTTTCATCAAGTCCCTGTCCTTTATCTCCGGTTACAATTTCTTTCAAATCATCCACGATATAAGCTTCCACACCGTAAATCACTTTGAAAAAATCCTGTTTGTCCGGGTTTTTATCACCATTTTCCTTTCTTCTGGCCTTCTCCTCTTTCCACAAATCCTCCCACACATGATTGGCGTCCGTAAAACTCTGCACAACGCCATGGTCCGTGATGGCAATGGCGGGATGCCCCCATTTATAAGCCCTTTTCACGATATCCTTTGCTTCGGAAACCCCGTCCATGTCGCTCATCTTGGTATGGCAGTGAAGCTCCACCCTCTTTTTTAACGCGGTATCCTTCCTGTTTGTGGTAAAGTCAAGAATTCGCTTAATGCCGAAGATGGAGCCTATCGTCAGCTCGTGGTCAAATTTATCCATCATGGCAATACCTTTGATTTTTACAAAACTGCCCTGCTTTAAACTTTCACTCAGCTCTGCCACATGTTCATTGGAAACAAATATTTTTACGGTAAGGGTATCGGTGAAATCCGTCACATCAAAAAAAAGGATGGTCTTTTCGTTTTTAATCTCGCGCTTGTCAAAATGAATGATTTTGCCGTGGATTACCACTTCTCCCATCTCCCCTATGATGTCCTTGATTTCCATGGCTTCTTCTTCAAAGTCCCTGCCATACAAAACGTCCTTATTATCGGAACGCTTAAAGCTTTTGGGTGCATTGCCGGAAGATGCGGAGGCTTTTCTGCCAACGGCAGTGCCACCGGCAGCCTTTGCCGTAGTTTTCTGCACAGGCGCTTTGGGGCGCGGTACATCCTCTTTTGCCGCAACCTTCTCCTGCTGCCCTGTTGCTTCTTTCTCCGCATTTCCTTTTACCCTGTCATAGATTTCCGCCACCTGCATGGCAATTTTACGTTCATCCTCCTGCCTGTATTTGCCCTCTCCCGTTTCCCTGTAGGTAAGCAGCGCTGTCACATTCATGCCGCATCTTTCATTAAATATTTTTTCCAGTACACGCACCAGTTCATCCGACTTGTCATGTATTAACACCGTATCCTCCAGAGTCAGACAAATCCTCTCCTCATCCGGAAAATTCCACTCCGCACTTTTAAGCGCATTATACATAACATGGTCATATGCCTTAAATTCTTCCAGAAGACTCTCCCTGTAAACGTCATAAAGCTTTTGCGGATTGTATTGGGAAGAAAGATGAAATTTTTCATAGATTTTGATTGTCATGAAAGCTGTTTTGAAAAGCTGTTCTTTTATCTGCTTCTCAAGCTTATAAATCATTTCTTTCTGAATCAGGTGTCCGCTGGCAATATAAATGCGCAGGAAATCTTTACGGGAAGTGGAAGTGATTTTTTCCACCTCCACCTTGTCCAATAACTCCCTTACCTGATTGTCCAGCTTTAGTCCCGGAAATACTTCCAAAAAAGGTTTACTCATTGTTTCCTTCCCACATTCCTAAATATTCTTCTCACGCTTTCCAGTTGTCCAGTTCTTCTTTCAACGCGGCAAGAAGCTCTTCTTCGGGTACTTTCCTTATGATTTCCCCCTTTTTAATCAAAAGCCCTTCCCCAATGCCGCCGGCTATACCAAGGTCGGCTTCTTTTGCTTCACCGGGGCCGTTCACCACACAGCCCATGACAGCCACCCTGATATTCAGCGGATAGGATGCCACCAGCGTTTCCACCTGATTTGCCAGTGCAATCAAATCTATTTTCGTCCTACCGCAGGTGGGACAGGAAACCACCTCTATACCGCCTTTTCTCAGCCCCAGCGTCCGAAGAAGCAGTCTGGCGGTCTTGACCTCCTCTACCGGGTCACCGCTTAAAGATACACGGATGGTATCCCCGATGCCCTGATACAATATGATACCCATTCCGGCTGCCGATTTGATATTGCCGGACCAGACCGTACCTGACTCGGTAATGCCTACATGCAGGGGATACAGGGTTTTTTCCGCCAACAGTTCATGCGCTTTTATACACATCAAAACATTGGATGACTTTATACTTATGACAAGATTGTCATATCCCATATCTTCTATCAAATGCACTTTTTCCAGTGCACTCTCCACAATACCTTCCGCCGTGACGCCGCCGTACTTTTCAAGAAACGGCTTCTCCAGGGAACCGCTGTTTACCCCCACCCGGATGGGAATGTTCCTTTCTTTTGCCACGCAGACCACCTTGCGCACCTTATCGCTGCTACCGATATTGCCCGGATTTATCCTGATTTTATCAGCCCCGTTTTCCATGGCGGCAATCGCCATTTTGTAATCAAAATGGATGTCCGCAACAAGGGGAACGCTTATCTGCTTTTTTATTTCTTTCAAAGCCTCTGCAGCCTCCAAATCAGGCACTGTGCAGCGGACAATCTCACAGCCTGCCGCTTCCAGCCTCTTTATCTGCTCCACCGTGGCATTTATGTCCTGCGTGGCAGTGTTTGTCATGGATTGCACCAGAACCGGATTGCCGCCGCCAATCACCTTGTTTCCTATCTGTACCGTTTTTGTCTGCTCCCTGTGCATAGCCATATTCCGTTTCCTTTCCTGTTTACACGTTATCTGCTATTATACACCATTTCCAACTTTGGTACAATAACACAGGAACTTGAGTTTCCGCATTTTGCATGGCGGCAGCCCCCGCGTGCATTTGTTCCAACAGGACACGCTCCCGCTCGGGTAAAAACGCAGTGGTACATAAGAGGTTGTAATACAACCTCTCATGCCTTGGGACAAGGCATTGTCCAGCGTTTTTACACGGTCCTTTATGGAATCAAATGCACGCGGGGGCTGCCGCCATGCAAAATACGGAAACTCGAGCACAAGAAAGAAAGGCAAATTCCTTTAATCAGTCTTTTTCTCCCAAAAAGTCCAATGAACCCAAGGCTTGAAGCCTATCTTTTCATAAAATGTATTACCACCGCCGGTCATGTGCGTTGCGCCTTGAGGTCTAAGCCTTCGATAATGCTCTGAAAGCGCCGCTGCTGCCAAACCTTTCTTTCGATACTTTGGAATAGTACACAGTGGTTCCATATAAGCAAGGTGATTTTCCGGAGTCCACCACATGCCTGCATAACAGACATACTCCCCCTCATCATTTTCAATGACAACTGCATCCTCCGGATGACAGTGAGGTGCCATTAACATATAGTACCCATGTTCAACATCTCCATCCCAGGGACCTTCCTCTTCTTCGTGGTCAAAGCCTTTCCAGCAGCACTCTGCAATCTTTTCCACTGAAAGCCTTTTAGATTCCACAAAATGAAATCCCTTCGGCAGCGAATAATTAAGTGATTGTTCAAAGTCGAAGACATTCTCTATATAGCCTGAAGATTGTTGAAAACCTGCTTTTGCCGCTGCTTCTTTCACTGCATTTTGTCCACCAAAAATCACAAATTTGAGATAACCATTTACACGTGGCATTGAGGAAACTGCATACGCAACCATCTCATCCGCCAGCTCCTCATAGCCCGGACGCAAACTAAAATATACATCGCTTACGGGATTTTCATAAAAAACAAGACCTACTATACGTCCATTATCCTCCCAGAGTTTCCAGCGATGTACCAAAGATTTATCCATCCAGTCACTGGAAAGCGCATACTCCAAAAATGGGGCAGGAACGCCATTTCTCCAATCTTTTTCATATATATCAATCATAAATTGATATACATCCATAAAATCACATAAAACCCTAAAATTTCTTGAAATTATTTCAGCCATAAGTACATCCTCCTCATACATGATATACGTTATTATAAAAAAACTACTATGCACCGGCAAGCGGTAAGAATAGTTATAATCATTATTATCGCAAAAGGACGCCTGCTTGCGCAAGCGTCCTTTGATTAGCCATATATTATTTTTTTAATCGTGCTATGTGCCAGCCCGTATTGCTTCGACAGTGCTTCCAAAGAATATCCGTTTGCATAAAGAAACTGTATTTCCTTATTTCTATTTTGATAAAATTTGCGTGAACCACTGACCGACCCCCATCCCTTCCTGGCTGATGTTTTGGGGATATATAGCACACCTCCGTCAATGTAAGTCTGAATTTCTTTTAATAATTTCTCCGGAAGTATTTCTGCTGCATTTATATATTTCATTCCTACCGCTCCTTATTTATATTTTATAAATAAAGTGCAGATACAGCAGAGCATATAGTGTTATTCGCCCATGTAGATTGCCATATGTCTGCTATTCTGCATGGGCAAAGGTGTTCTTGAGACCATTTTGATATAATGCACGCATTTTGATTCTCATAAACATTGCTCCTTTCCATTTTTCATTGACACAGTACACATATGTGTCTATAAATGTTTCCTTGTATATATTGTCTAAGCACAAACATAGTATATCATAAATTTCTCTAATTTATAAGGGATTTTTCAGGCAGTAATATCCGCCTTCATTTTTCACAACCCCCTCCATGCACAGCATCAGCAGCATTTCTATGGTCTGCTGCAAGGACAGCCCGCACAGTAATTTATGGGACTGCATTTTCAGGCGGAGCTGTGCCATGGATACAGGGTAAAAGTCCAGCAGTTGAAGCAGGGCTTTTTCCGTCTCCTGCAATTTTTCCAAATGCTTTTCCTCCTCTTCAGGAACGGCTGCTTTCGCTTCATTGTTCCATTGTCCTTTCCATACGGTCTCCGACAGTTCTTTTACAAGCTGTGCAGGGGAAATGGCGGCTCCCGCCCCTTGCAGCAGAAGCCTGTTACAGCCGTCGCTGAGCCTGTCCGTTATCCTCCCGGGAACCACATACACCTCCCTGCCCTGTTCAAGCGCCATATCCACCGTTATGAGCGTCCCGCTTTTTAGCCTTGCTTCTATCACCAGCACCGCATCCGCAAGGCCGCTGATAATTCTGTTCCGGGGCGGAAAATGGCCCGGATGGGGTTCTGTTTTCGGCGGATATTCCGAAAGCACTCCTCCCCTGTCGCAGATATCCCGATACAAATTCCTGTGAGAAGAGGGATAGCAGATATCCACGCCGCATCCTAACACGGCATAGGTTTTTCCTCCCGCATCAAGCGCCTTCCTGCCTGCTATGCCGTCGATTCCCCTCGCCATGCCGCTTATTATCCGAATCCCTTTTCCTGCCAGCTCCCCTGCAAAACATTCCGCGACATACCTTCCGTATTCCGAGCAGTCCCTTGCGCCGATAATGGCCACACTTTTCTCCCCTTTGCCCGGAAGGCTTCCCTTTACAAAAACGCCAAAGGGCCTGTCCGGTATGGCATATAATTTCTCAGGATACAGGGAATGGTAAAAAGGGATAAAAGAAATGCCGCTTTTTGTGAGTGATTCATATTCGCCGTGCACATCCCGCTTCTTTGCATGGAGCATGCTTTCCAGCACCCCCGGTGTCAGGACGGCCGCCAGCTCTTTTTCACCTGCCTCATACACCTCCTTTGGGGAGCCAAAATAATCCACCAGCTTTTGGGCGCCAGTCTTTCCTATTCTTTCCACGCCATGCAGCCAAAGCGCATAGGGCTGCTGCGAAATACTTTCTTTTTCTGTCATTTTTCTCTCCATTCCGAAGCGGCACAAATTCTTGGTTGAATAAATTGCTATCGAGCAATTTATTCAACCTTTTCCTCATTCTGCACTTCTTTTATCTCCAAAATCTCTGTTTTCCGCTGTTAAAATAGACTGCCTCCGCCAGATGGTTTACCGCAATCCGTTCTTTCCCGGCAAGGTCCGCAACCGTCCTCGCCAGTTTTATGACTTTATGATAACAGCGCACACTCATCTGCCCCGACTCAAAAACCTCCTCCAAAAAACGCTGTTCTCCGGCTCCAAGCTTACAATAGCGTTCCACCTCCCTGCCCGGCAGTTCCCCATTAAACTGCCATGGACTTCCTCCATACCTGATTTTTTGTCTTTCCCTTGCCTCCATTACCCGTTCTCGTATCACTTCGGTTTTTTCACCCTTATTCTCCCTGTGAAAATCTTTTACCTGCACAGGCTCTGCCTCCGCAAAAATATCTATCCTGTCCAGAATCGGTCCGGAAATGCGTCCCAGATACCGCCTGATATCGGACTCCGTGCAGGTGCATCTGTTTCTGTCGGGATAATACCCGCAGGGACAGGGATTCATGGCACATACCAGCATAAAATCCGCCGGATACACATAAGTTCCCCCGCTCCGGGCAATCTGCACCTGCTTCTCCTCCAGGGGCTGGCGCAATACCTCCAGTACCCTTTGGGAAAATTCCGGCATCTCATCCAGAAACAAAATGCCGCGATGGGAAAGCGACAACAGGCCGGGCTTGGGGATTCTTCCCCCTCCGGCCAGAGCCTGAGGGGAACTTGTATGATGCGGGGAAACAAAAGGACGCCCTGCCTTATGCTCCATCTCTTTTAATTTTCCCGCAATACTGTATATGCTGAAAACTTCCAGCTGCTCCGCATCCGAAAGCGGCGGCAGGATTTGGGGAATCCTTTCCGCAATCATGGTTTTTCCCGTACCGGGAGCCCCCGCAATCATCAGGTGATGGAAACCGGCAGTTGCAATTTCCGCTGCCCTTTTTGCGCTTTCCTGTCCGTATACATCCGCAAAATCCTGATTTTTCTCCACCGCCTTCCTGATGCTTTTCCCTTTGACAAACGGAGGAAAACAGTTATTCCTCTCCTCTCCCGAAGTCTGCACATAAGAAAGCAGTTTTTTGATATGCGGGATTCCTATCAGGGAAATTCCCGGCACCAGCCCGCATTCCTCTTCATTGGCCTCCGGCACCAGCATTGTTTTAATTCCTTTTTTCTGCAACGCAAGGGCAATGGGCAGAATGCCGTTAACCCGGTTTACTTCCCCGTTTAATGCCAGTTCTCCCAGAAAAGCAGTATCCTGCAAGGAATCCGCATTGCAAATCCCCATGCACGCCAAAAGTCCCGCCGCAATAGCCATATCATATCCCGAGCCTTCTTTTCGGATATCCGCCGGGGAAAGATTGACGGTAATCTTTGCCACGGGAAGGGAAATACCGGCATTCTTGAGGGCAATCGTGACCCGCTCTTTTGCCTCCTTTACATCACCCGCGACACTGCCTACCAGTTCAAACCCCGGCAGCCCGCGGGATATATCCACCTCCACCCGGACAAGATACGCCTCCATGCCATGAAGGCCCCCTGCATAAACCGCACTAAACATTTAAAACTCCTTTCCTTCCTGCATACAGACGTTTCCCAAATGCAAGAAAATCTGCTGCACAGACATAGAACTTCTTCCCTAAATGCCCTTTGGCATGAGTAAAAATTCCCAAAGGAAATTAGAAGTCCTTTTACCGCTTTGTAATATATAATTTTAGTAATCAGGAAAATATGGGAAATGTTCCCGGAATAAAAGAATCAGGCAGCCGGCCGGATGCCGGCCGCCAATTGTTTATCAGATTTTGTTTTCCATGCCGTCCGGGTCCTGCGCAAACTGAATTGCCATTTCCCGGCTGATACGTCCGTTATAATAAAGCTGCTGAATTGCTTCATCCATGGTAATCATACCCATTTTACGGTTGGTCTGCATAACAGACGTGAGCTGATGGGATTTGCCCTCCCGAATCAGGTTGCGCACCGCATGATTGGCATGCATTACTTCAAATGCCGCCGCCCTTCCCGTACCATCTATCGTAGGTATCAGCTGCTGGGATACAACCGCCTCCAATACATTGGAAAGCTGTACTTTAACCTGTTGCTGCTGATGGGGCGGAAAAACATCAATTACCCTGTCCACGGTGCTTGCCGCTCCAATCGTATGCAGTGTGGACAACACAAGATGTCCTGTTTCCGCTGCCGTAATGGCAACACTGATGGTTTCCAAATCCCTCATCTCTCCTACCAAAATGACATCGGGGTCTTCACGCAGGGCTGCGCGAAGCGCGTTTGCATAATTTTCGGTATCCAGACCTATCTCCCTCTGGTTCACCATCGCCATTTTATGCTGATGCAGGTATTCAATCGGGTCCTCCAATGTAATGACATGGGCATCCCTGCCGTTATTTATCTTATCAATAATAGCAGCAAGTGTGGTGGACTTACCGCTTCCGGTCGGTCCGGTAACCAGAACAAGGCCTCTTTTCCTCTGATATAAATCTATAACCGAGTCCGGAACGCCCAGTTCTTCCGGTGAAGGCACTTTTGTTCCTACGAGACGAAAGGCAAGCGCTGCAGAGCCCCTTTGTTTATATGCATTTACACGGTAACGCCCCAAATCCGAAATAGAAAAAGACATATCATATTCGCCGTTCTCCTCAAATTTGTTCCGCTGGGTTTCCGTCATAATCTCCAACACAATTTCCAAAGTATCGGCAGGTAAAAGCCTGTTATAATTTGTCATCGTTATGAGTTTGCCGTTTACCCTCATCTTAGGCGGAATCCCTACCGTAATATGTACGTCCGACGCCCCCGCTGTTTTTGCTTCCTCCAATATCCCTCTGATATTAGGCATAATTTACTCTCCTCGCCTTCGCCTGTAGTATATGGCCATTCAGCCCTTTCCTTTCCAGAATAAGGACATTATATCACATGCAACCCCTTATTTCAATTACAGATAATTTTACATTTTGCACGGCGGCGTCCGGGGCGTGCATTTGATTCCATAAAGGACCGTGTAAAAACGCCGGCCCTTGGAGGTTGTTTTTCAACCTCCTATGTGCCGTTGCGTTTTTACCCGAGCGGGAGCGCGTCCTGTTGGAACAAATACACGCCCCGGACGCCGCCATGCAAAATGACCCCTGCGTTAAAAAGTGGTTAATGAAAAAACAGCAATAAAGTAAGTTTATTCCTTTCACAGCTTCCCTTACTTTATCACTGTCAGACGTCTAATTTTTTATTTCGTTTTCTTCCATCTTTGCCCGCAGCTTCTGTAATGCTTTTTTTTCAATCCTTGATACATAACTGCGTGAAATGCCGAGCCTTTTACCGATATCGCTTTGGGTGGCTTCCACTCCGGTGGTGATTCCATACCGCAAAAACAATATTTCTTTTTCCCTGTCCGAAAGACACTCATCCAGCAGGTAAAACATTTTTTTCATGTTCTCATACAGGGAAATCCTGTCTACCACATCAAGCTGTTGTCCTTCAATGACATCCAGCAGATTAATTTCATTGCCTTCTTTGTCAGTTCCTATGGGTTCATACAGGGATACTTCCCTGGCGATTTTTTTTCTGGCACGAAGCATCATCAAAAGTTCATTATCTATGCACCGGCAGGCATAAGTGGCAAGTTTGCCTTTGCCCGCATCAAAAGTATCCACTGCCTTTATCAGTCCTATAGTGCCGATGGATATCAAATCCTCCATGTCCTCTTCCACATTCTGGTACTTTTTTGCGATATGCGCTACCAGCCGTAAGTTACGCTCTATCAATATTTCTTTTGCACTTACGGCTTCTTCACTGCTTCCCTCTTGCAGCATCCGAATATAACAGGCTTCTTCCTCTGAGGACAAAGGCTTCTTAAATGTTTTCAAGACAAACCCCCAAAGCAGATTTATTATATTCTATGTGCAAATTAAGATTCTAGTGCCTTTCCACCCATCTTTCCTAAAGCAAAAACTGTGCCATCACAAAATTGGCGACATCCAGCCCCTTTTCGGTAAGCGCCACTGACGCACCATCCGTCAAAAGCCCCTTCTTTACGTTTTCTCCAATCACGTTCCCGTAAACCTCATCCATGGTAACGCCAAATTCCTTTTGAAAAACCTCCTTTTGCACTCCCTGCACCATTCGCAGCCCCAGAAACATAAACTCCTCCATCTGTTCTTTTGGGGATAAAAAAATTTCCTCTGCAACTTTGCAGTCCCTTTCGCAATATTCTTTTAAATTGGACACATTCCGAAAACGGGTGTTTTCCACAAGGGAAGAAGCCCCCAGTCCAAATCCTGCATAATTTCCCCTTTTCCAGTAAACCAGGTTATGCTTGCATTCCCATCCCGGAAAACTGTAATTTGAAATCTCGTACCTTTGATATCCTGCTGTCTGAAGTATCTGTCTGGTCAGTTCATACATCTTGCACTCCTCTTCTTCGGATGGAAGATGCTCCTGTTTATCGCCTGTCCTTTCCATCTCTGCCTTTTCTCTCCCGTACAGTTCATAAAAAGGCGTTCCCTCTTCCACAATCAGGCCGTACGCTGAGAAATGGGATGGACGGGGCCGCAGTACCAGCATTCTTTTTAACGTTTCCCCGTAGTTATCAAGCGTCTGCCCCGGCAAAGCTGTCATAATATCAATATTGATATTGGTAAATCCTGCTTCCCACGCATACTTATATGTTTCCAAAAAATCTTCGTATGTGTGGACTCTTCCTAAAAGCTGAAGTTCACCGTCGTCTGTCGACTGCAAGCCGATACTCAGTCTGTTGATACCTGCCTCCCTGTATAAGGACAATGCCTCCCTGTCAACGGTTCCCGGATTCACTTCTATGGAAATTTCCGCATCTTTGTCCAGCAGATAAGACGCCCTGACCGTCTCCATAACATCACGGATTCTTTCCGGCAGAACCACGGAAGGAGTCCCACCCCCGATATACACGCTCATCACACAATAGTCTTTATATTTGACAGATTCCATTGCAATTTCCTTCAGAAGCACCTGCATATATTCTTCCTGTTTCTGCCTGTCTGCCACACCGGATAGGAAATCACAATAGTTGCATTTTTTAACGCAAAAGGGTATGTGGACATAGATACTCAATGTTTTCATGGGCTGCCTATTTCCTGTCATCCAGTTTCAAGACACTCATAAATGCCTTCTGGGGAATTTCTACATTGCCAATCTGGCGCATTCTCTTTTTTCCCTCTTTCTGCTTTTCGAGGAGTTTCTTCTTTCTGGTAATATCACCGCCATAACACTTGGCAAGCACATCCTTGCGCATGGCTTTTACGGTTTCACGTGCTATAATCTTACCCCCTACCGCTGCCTGAATGGGAATCTCAAACAAATGACGTGGAATTTCATCCTTGAGTTTCTCACACATTTTTCTGCCGCGCTCATAAGCGCTGTCTGCATGTACAATAAAAGAAAGGGCGTCCACTTCCTCCCTGTTGATTAATATATCCAGCTTTACAAGTTTGCTTGTCTCATACCCTTTCAAATCGTAATCAAACGAAGCATATCCCCTGGAACGGGATTTTAAGGCGTCAAAAAAATCATAGATAATTTCATTTAATGGAAGCTCATATCTGATTAATGCCCTGGTTTCTTCCATATATTCCATTCCCAGATACCTTCCCCTTCGCTCCTGACAGAGTTCCATAATCGGACCAATAAATTCGGTAGTCACCATAATTTCGGCACTGACTATGGGCTCTTCCATATATTCTATCACGGAAGGGTCCGGCAGATTAGCCGGATTGGTCAGCTCGATAACTTCCCCGTCTGTCTTGTGCACTTTATATACTACACCGGGCGCCGTTGTCACCAGGTCGAGATTGTATTCCCTCTCCATCCGCTCCTGAATTACCTCCAGATGCAGCAGTCCCAAAAAGCCGCATCTGAAACCGAAGCCCAGTGCAATAGAGGTTTCCGGCTCATAGTTCAGGGAAGCATCATTTAACCGGAGTTTTTCCAGTGCATCCCGCAAATCAGGATACTTGGCCCCGTCCGCCGGATACATACCGCAATATACCATGGAATTCACTTTTTTGTACCCCGGCAAAGGCTCTTTACATGGTCTTTCGTTGTCCGTGACCGTATCTCCCACTGCCGTTTCCATGACATTTTTGATGGAAGCAGTAATATACCCCACCATGCCGGCAGACAGTTCTTCACAGGGAATAAACTGCCCTGCCCCGAAATATCCCACTTCCACAACTTCCTCCACGGCCCCGGTGGCCATCATTCTGATGACGGTTCCCTTTCTGACACTGCCTTCCTTTATCCGCACAAAAACTATAACGCCTTTGTAAGAATCGTAAACCGAATCAAAGATAAGCGCCTGCAAAGGCGCATTGGCATCCCCATGGGGCGCCGGTATCTTTTGAACCACAGCCTCCAGCACTTCTTCAATGCCAATCCCGCTTTTTGCGGAAATAAGCGGGGCATCCTGTGCCTCAATACCAATCACATCCTCTATTTCTTCTATGACCTTCTGCGGCTGGGCGCTTGGCAAATCTATCTTGTTGATAACCGGAAACACATCCAGGTTATGGTCCAAGGCAAGATAGACATTTGCAAGAGTCTGTGCCTCGATGCCCTGTGCTGCATCCACCACCAGAATCGCGCCGTCACAGGCTGCAAGAGAACGGCTTACCTCATAATTAAAATCCACATGTCCCGGTGTATCAATCAGGTTAAAAATATATTCTTCACCATCCGAAGCTTTGTAAACGGTGCGTACCGCCTGTGCCTTAATGGTAATGCCCCTCTCCCTCTCCAAATCCATATTATCCAGTACTTGTGCCTGCATCTCCCTGCTGGTCAGAAGCCCCGTCTTTTCGATAATCCGGTCAGCCAGGGTGGATTTTCCGTGGTCTATATGGGCAACAATACAAAAGTTGCGAATCTTGCTCTGGTCAATACTTGGCATATCTAAAATCCTCTCTGTATATTCTGCAAAACAGGCAGACCGTCTGGCCTGCCTATCACTGCGACTTGCTTTTTGTTACCGGTATAACTGTCTGCACATGCGCACAGACATGTTTTCCATCTGCTTTATTGCTCGTAAATCATATCCCTGTACCACTTCAGACACCCTTTATATGCATCATAAATCTGGTCCATGCTGAGATTATGCACAATCATAAGGCGGGATACTTCCTGCCAGTCTGCATTTTCATAACGGGATATAAATTCCTGAACCAGTGCAAAAGGTCCCTTCTTCTCTATCAGCGCATCCCGTATATTTTTGGATACCTGCACAATTTTAAGCGCTTCTTCCATGGGAACATCCAAAATAACATCCAATACGGAAAAAAGCCCCATCAAAAACAACTCTGATGACTGTATTGCCAGAGAAAATGCCGGCGCCAGATTTTCCGCAAACTTTGCACGAAGCAGGGACAACCTTGTGATTTCATTGGGTTTGTCCGTGTAGAGCTCTCCTGCCACCGCAGTCGTCAGCCACTTTCTCAATTCTTTCTCTCCCAGCATGGCAGCCGCATGACGAATGGACGTAATCTGGGAATTCACCGTCATCCTGTTTACCATCTTAAGCAGGGAAATGACCAGTGCGGTATCCCTGCCGATTACATCTGCCGCCTCTGTCAGTTCAAAATCCGGGCTGTTGACCATGTTGAGCAGCTGGATATAATTAACCTTCAGCGCTGAAACATCATGCTGCCCCTTGTTGATGGGCACACGGAAAAACTTACCTTCATAAAACTGGTAACCGCCTTCTTCTTTCAGTTTTTCAAATATTTCCGCGCTGTCAATATTTCCGGCGCATAATTTTATATTGGGATATCTTTTGCTGAAATATACCCTTGCCTTGGAAATATCAATTTTTTTATGGTCCAAAAACATATAGTCCATAAGCAAAAGAATCTCTCTGTATTCCTCAAACTTTGCCACTTCCAGCTTACGCATTGCCAGTCTGTATCCCATGTTCTTTAACTCTCTCAGTCTTCGGACGTACATTTCCTCAGGAGGAATGGAATTGTCCATGAGGAGAACCAGTCTTTCATGCGGTGCATCACACTGCTCATCCATATCGGAAAATACAGATATGTTTCCTATGGGGACAAACACTTCCGCCTCTTCTGAAAGGGTTTCAATGCCCATACTCTGGATAAGTTCCAATCCATCCACATGCGCCGCACCGTCATGCATCCCGGTACCAAGCAGGCTCGGATTCAGAAAATAATTCTTTTTCTGTGTGAATAAAGAATAGGCACTGACAGCCATATTCTCGTCAAATAAAGGAATTAATGTTACAAGCATAGGTCTTTTCTCTCTCCTTTTATGTAGCATTTTGTCTGGTATTTCTGTATTTCCCTTATTATAACACACTAAACGTGCATTTGCACATATATTCTTACATATCTTTTTTATTATTTTATATCCACGCACACCCCATGCACGACAAACCGCAGTTCGTCCGAATAGGTGCAGGTGGAAAGCGTGACAATTTTCTCCTCTCCCGAAACCTCCACCCCGGTATCGTACAGGGAATTTTCCTGTAAAGTTAGGGCAAACCTTTTAAATTCCTCATCCGGTCCAAATCCCACCGTATAGATTTCATCCTCCAGAGATACAGTCTGCACGGAAAAAATACGAAAACGGTAAGCCGCATCCTGCGTATAAACGGTAAAATACTGGTTTTCTTCGTAAAACTCCTGCTCCTTAAATTTCTTTAACTTTCCGAACATTGAACCATTCTTCATATTATGTCCGTAAAGGATGGTATGATAATCGGAGAAATCCGGCTCATTTGCCGCCTCCATAAATATGCTGCCGGCCGTATTGTTTGTCCCATTAAAAGTACGCCTTAAATAATACCCGTTATCTCCCGAATAAAGAACAGGGTAACTGATATCCAGGTTATCAAAGGCAATCCAGGCAATGACATCTTCGTTGATTTCTTTTAGTTTGTCAAACTCAACAACCGCTTCCTCCTGCCACCACAAAAAAGGCTCTTCGATTTGTCCGTCTACAGGCGCAGACTGTTTGGGCAAGTGAACATATTCCTCAAGTTTTTCATACTCTGCATCACTTTGCAAATATCCTGCCGCTATCCAAATCAAGCCGCCCGCTGCTGCGGCTATCATTCCAAATCCGGCAACCCGAAGGATTGTTAAATTTCTTTTTTCTTTTTGTACTTTTTGTTTTTCGTTTTCCTCTTTAACATTCTTTTCGTTTTTTTTCAGAAGGTCTGCCAACAAAAAACAGATAAAAGAAACCGCAAATACAATCACGCACAAGGCTTTTCCCTCTGTTGTCTGCAGATAGGCTGCTGCTTTTCCCAGTCCCGGAATGCACAAAACCGGTCTGCCTATGACTCTGTGAAAGGCTACCGGCTCCGGGTCCTGCGCTTTGTTTGCATCACCTTTTGTGGTAAAAGTCTGATGTCCTTCGTCAATACCCACAACACGATGGGTCAGAACCAAGTCGGTATCTGTCCCCATCGTGTATGTAATGGTATCTCCGATATCTATTTTTGCTGCATCTGTCCTGCAGACATAAATTACACTCCCTACCCTGTAAGTCGGTTCCATACTGCCTGTCAGCACCTCATATATTTGTACGCCAAACAACTTTGGCAGAACAAGCGGCGCTGCAACCAGAATAACAACAACCATCAAGAATGTTCCGAGGAAGTTTAAAATCTTTCCAGCCAAGATTTTCCTCCCTTATCACTTCCTCTCAGTGTTCCAGTGTAGAATCAATCAATTTTAACATCTCCAGCGCACTTCTGAAGTTTTCTTTTTTCTTGCCTTCTACCCACGACACCGTCCCCTGCCAGGTATGATTTTCCCGGCTCTTTACTTCAATTATGAAACTCTGCTGTATATTGTTTACCGTTTTCTTTTCACTCATGGTATCATTCCTGCCTTTTTTCTTAGTTGCCACCACTCGTAGAAACGTTCCCTCCATCGTAATTCTCAGCAGTGACAGGCTCTCCGGCACTGTTTCGCCAACAGATAATCATCGTCTTTTCCTCATTATACTGCGGCTCAAAATTATCTGCCTGAATTGCTTCTGCACTGATGACAATCCGGAATGAAAGGTCCGCTGTTTCATTTCCCCAATTCTCCGGTACGGTAACCTCATTAAATAAAGTCGCACTCTCCCCCGCTGCTAACTTTTGGTTAAAATAATAGTAACCATCTTCTTCATTGTAATACCAGCCTGCATTGATGACAATTCCGGCAAGCAGTTCCTCTGTCTGCTCTTCTGATAAATTTCCAACGGTCAGCGTCGCCCTGATATAAGCATCCGCCGAGCCTTCGGATACGGTCACGGTAGGGTCCTTTATAAGCGTTTCACCGGGCAGGATATCTTTTACCTCATTGTTATCATCCCCTTCATAACCGGGCTCGTCAATTTCAATTTCAACATGCCCCATAGTGACAATATTTGTGGTATCGGACGTATCGGTAAAATATGCCAACGTAGCCCCTGCCCCGATTACCGCAAGCAAAGTGACTGCTGCCAACATGGAAATCATTTTCTTGCTTTTCATTGTCTTATCTCACTTTCAGGTAAAAACACGCTACTTTACCAGTTCACTTACCCATGTGTAGCTTCCGTCAGTGGTAAATGCAATATTATCTGCCTGTATTGCATAACCTTTCACGGTCAGGTTAAACACGAAGGAGGAAGCTTCTTTGTAATGCTCCATTACATATTCTTTTGCAGCATCAGCGGTTGTAAAAGTAGTCCCTTCGGTTACTTCCACACCGTTAATGGTATAAAACACTATCGGATTCCCATCTTTGTCAAGTACGGTCGGCTGGCGTCCGATATTTTCCTCTATCACCACGCCTTCAGCATTCTTGTATGTGAACAGACCGTTTTCGTCCTTAAAGTTTCCGATAATCTTATATTCTGCCGATGTTACTTCCGTTGCTTCTTCGCTCAGCTTCACTTCTGTAAACAGAGGAGCTGTTGTTGCTCCTGCAACAAGGGCGCCCTCTTTATAAACATAATAACCGTCTACCAGCTTATTGCCTTCGGGAACAGCAAGCTTATTCCCGTCTGCATCCACCAAATCCCATTTTTCCGCATCATACACTGCTGCAAACTGCTGCGCACTCATGGCATCCATCCCGGTTACCTGCAGAACGATATATCCGTCACCTGCACCGGTATTGGTAACTCTGGGGTCTTTTTTCACTGCTGCCCCCGGCTGCAAATCTTTTGCTTCATCAGGATTGAAGGAAGGCTCTGTCAGACTGATATCCACATTACCAACAGTAAATGTGTTTACCACATCCTCTGTCGCCGAAGTAAAATATGCAAGTGTAGCGCCAATCATGGCTACTGCAGCCAGACACGCCGTCAAAACAATGGCAGTTACCTTTTTCTTTTTCATAAAACTTCTCCCCTTTTACGATTTATTCGGCAAAATCAAACTCTGCAACCCATGCATAAACATTTTCCGTTACCATTTCAAAACCTGTAGTCTGGATTGCGAATGCTTTGATTACAAGGTCAAAGGAAGTGGTTTCCTGCAAAGTTTCAAGACCGGCAATATACTCCCTTGCTGCTTCTTCTGTCTCAAAAGTCTTATCTATGCCTTCAATCACAAAATATGTGCCTGCTGATTCATCTGTTTCGTCAACGGGAACTTCATTGATGGTAAAGTTCTGGTTGTATACACCGTTATCGGTAAACCTCACTTCATTGAACAGAGGAACGGATGCTTCATCCTTTGCAAGGGCATTCTTTGCATATGCATAAATACCGTCTACAAGGGAACCGTCCCATCCTTCCACTACAGCGCCGGTTTCATCAACCAGTACCCATCCTTCATTTACATCAGCTTCAAATCCAACTACAGCCATTGCGTCCATACCGGTTACTTTTACTGCTACAAACGCATCGTTTTTACCTGTATTGGTAACAGTAGGGTCTTTTGCAATCTCCGCCCCGGGCTCCACATCCAAACCGTCTTCAGGTTTCCAGTTCGGCTCTGTCAGGTTAATGTCTACCTTACCGATGGTAAAAGTATTTACTACATCATCTGTCTTGTCTGTCAGATAAGCAAGCGTAGCGCCTACCATAATAACGCCTACCAGACTTAAGGTTGCCAGCATGGAAATCAAGCTTTTCTTTTTCATTTTTTATTCTCCTTTAATTTAAATATAATGATAATTTATGTACTGATTCTTATAAATACAGTATATTGCCTTTCGGTCACATACCGGTCATACCGGCACAATTACTTTTCCTTTTTTTCTTCTTTTTTTTCCTCCTCAGGCTGTAGCACACCCGGCAGGAAATTCAGCACAATCAGCACAATCAGCACGCCGCAGACAGCCATGATGCCAATCGGGGTTCTGATATAAATGGTAAGATACCCTAACAGGGGTACATGGAACACTTCCCTGCCGACCACTGCCGAAAATGCAACGGGACTTCCGTCTTCCACTTCGTTGGCGTCTCCTTTGGTAATCAGTTCCTTATTTTCGCTGTCCACCGACACCACCCTGTGCGTAACCATGGTGTCACCGGAAAGCCTGTAAGTAATGACGTCGCCCGGTTTGATGCTTTCTGCATCTGTTTCTTTTACAAACACCACGGAACCTACGGCAATCCCCGGCTCCATGCTTCCGCTTAAGACTGCCATGTTTTTGCATCCAAACAGCATCGGAATTATCAAAAGCCCCGCGATGACCGCAAAGGCTATGATAATCAAGGTAGATAAAATGCTGCAAACTTTACTGAATATTTTCATGTGTATTCCCTCAGCTTTCCATTATGTTCTTTGGCGTTTGTTATGACTGCCCGTCATACAGATTCCAAATTTCCGTCATGTCCGTGATTGTTTCCCCTCCGGTTGTCACTTCGGACTGTACCGCTTCCTGATAAAGGATAATGTCAAAATCCATCCATGGCTTATCGGTTTCATTATAATCTACCGTTACTTTCGTAAATAACGGTGTGGTGGAATGTCCGGGCGCAACCTCCTGTTTAAAATAATACCAGTCAGAGCCATCCGGTTTTATCCAGTTTTCCGTATCAAAGTCCAAGGAAATCCTGTCATGCGCCTCCATGGGTGTAATTTCCAGCCGAATCCTCACATAGCAGCTGTTGTTTCCCGTATTGGTCACCCTCGGCTCTTTTTGGTACTCATGGTTATTTATTTTTTGAAAAATTTCCACGATTTCCGTGTTGACTGTTCCTACCGTAAAAATATTTTCCACGGAATTAGTCTGTTTCAGCTGCATAGCTGAAGTAACGCCATACGCTGATGCCAGAGCCACCAGAACAACTGCTGTTATCACAACTATGCCATATTTGCTTTTCCACATTCTCTTCATTTCCGACCGCCTTTTCCCGCATCCATACTAAACTTTACTTTTCTTCCGTTACTTCCCTTGTCTGGGAAACCACTACACTGCCTTCCTCATCCATTCTGAAACTGTTGATAATCATGTCGGAATGGGAATAGTACTTGTCGGAAGTAAGCTCATTCTTAAATACAAATTGAGGAACATTCTCCCTTGTCACCTGCTGCACAGCCGCATTTACGGATATCTGTCTGTATCTGAGGGAATCCAGTTCTTCTACTGTGTAAGTTCCCAGGGGAAGCCCGCTGACCGTTATCGACTTTGTCAGTTCCTTTTCGGTTTCAAAAGTTATGGTTCTGTAGAAAACCTTTCCTTCGGGACCGGAAATCCTAAAAGTAAATACCGGTGCGCCGTTTGCCATGTTTATTTTATCCACTGTCTTGGTAATGACAAGGCTTCCTGTTACGCGGATGTTGGTAATGGTTATTTGTCTGCTTTGTGCATCCTGTTCATAAACAGCCTCATATCCCTCCGGAACTTCTTCTTTTACTTCATAAGTATAAGGTTTGCCCGCTTCATCGTACCGGCGCAGTCCCTCGTAAACAAAACTCCAGTCATTTTCCGCACTGAGTACAACTGTCCTGCCCTGTACCGGCTGTCCGTTTCTGTATAAATGAATTTTAATGCTTTCTGTACCCGGTACTGTCATCTCCGTACCGTCAGCATTCTGCCAGATTTTTTCCACGGGGATATCTATCAGTTTATGGTTTACAATCCTGTTATTCGGAATATCGGTTTCCACCGTTATGGTTTTACCGTCCGCACTTTCCCTGACCCATACGGTATATTCCGTTTCATTCAGTTCATACCCTTCAGGCGCTTTTACTTCCTTTAATGTATAAGTTCCTGTGGCAAGACCGCTGAACCTGACATTTCCTTCTGCATCGGAAACTGCCGTGCCTACCAGTACCTGACCTGCTTTTTTGAGTTCAAACTCAGCGCCTGCAAGGGCGTTGCCCAAATCATCAGTCTTTTCAAAGGTCAGTTTTCCAATCGGCCTGTTGGTAATTACGGACTGCATCGGCGTTACATTGGGAAGCACAAACTCCATGTAGCAGTTGGAATCGTACCCGCCGCGCTCCATATAAAGAACCGTTACCTGATGTGTCCGCTCTGTATCTTCCGGGTCAATGACGGGCCTTACATTGCCGTTTGCATCTGTGTATACCGCATTCCACATATCCACGGAATTCAGTTCATTTCCTTTTGCAATAATTTCAAATCCGTTATAGGAGCTGCCTTCATAAGCAGTGGGATATGCGGAATGGATACCGCCCAAATCCAATACCAGATGACCGTCAACAAATACCCAGAGGTCGTCATCACCAATGAAGGAATATTCCAACGGACCTACATAATCTCCAAGGCTGAAAGAAAAGTCATACCGCATTCCGAAAAAGCAGTTATTTCCTTCCGGCTTTGCCCCACTCTTGGAAAATGCATTGTAGCGTTCTCCCCACGCACCTTCCAGTTCTTCCACCATCGCTGCAGTGTCTTTGTAATCCACACCGTTTAAGGGGAAGAAATTTCCTTCATTTTTTAACCCTGCCAGCGTTTCCTCCCCTGTCCTCGTATCCACGGAACTAAACAGCTGGTAGTTATAGCCGCTTCGCTCAAATCTCAATTCAAACTCATTTGGATAAACCTTCTTGTCATAATAGGTCACACCGTTTACAACGCTTGTAAAATCCTCGGATGTAAAGTAGCCCGGTTCATAAATGCCTTTTGCCATCACAAGCGTTTCATATTTATCCCCTGTCAAACCCTGCACCAGACCGGGCACAATCGCATCCGTTCCTTTAAGTACCGTCGTTTCATAAGAAATACCGGTTACCGGGTCAACATAAGGATATTCCGGTATTGCCCAATGGTTGGAGTTGTTTGTATTGGCATTTAAGGTTACGTTTACGCCGTCCACTGTTTTATTCATGGGAATATAGTAATCATGAAAATGGGCATCCCCGTAAGTGCCGATTGCAAAATAGCCCGAATATCCGTGATATACACCGTTTTCATCATAAGCATACTTGGGACTGTTAATTCCGGTGTTCCTTAAGCCAAGCCCGGTTCCGTTTCCCCTGTCACTGTCTGCATCCGAATCATCATACCAGAAGGAAAACGTCTTATCATTCATGGCAAGCACGGTAATTTTCTCGTACAGCCAATTATAATTAAAATTGTAAAGAACACTGTTTACCCCTACCGTGTACTCCGCACCGGTTACCTTATTTCTGAACACGCCGTTTCCCTGATAGGTATAGCTTTCGGATTTTCCGTACTTTGTTGTGCTGAAGGTAATCTCCCATGCACGCTTCATATCCTCTTCATTCACTGTTTTCAGTTCGGTATAACCGCCCAGAATACTGTAATCAAAGTAAGTAACGTCATCCCTGAAATTATCATTTCTGGTGTAATCATAGTACAGTTCCACTTCCGAGTCTTCGTTAATGGTAACTTGTACCCTGTCCTCGGTATAATCCATATCTTCGGAGGTATAAACAATGTTTTCTTCTTCATCCTTTACAACTATCTTAACCAGGTTATAAGAAGCATTTTTTTGTACGGGAATCGTCATTTCCTGAAAAACATTGATAACTTCCGTTTCTGATTTATATCCTTCATAATATAAACTGCCGCCCTCTTCCTGCCTGAGTTCATATTTGGGATTGCCGTCTTTATCCACATACCTGCTTCTGAACAACTCCTCTTTTCCGTTTTCAACCTGAAGGAAATGATGGATGTTTACGCTGCATTCACCGGTAACTTCCTCAGCTACCACTATAACATAAGTGGAAAAATGGTCTGTTACCATCTCCGGCAGATTTTCTTCGTTCAGGCCTCCCACCTGGGCTGCAACCGCATCCTCCGTGATATGGTAAACGGCAAGGCTTTCTTCCTGCCTTGGCAGAAGGACATCTCCTTCAAACTTAACCACAACATCGCCGCCGGGCTGCACGGTTTCACCGTCCACAAAAAGCTTGATGTCAAATGCCTTATACTGCTGCACTGCAAACTGCTTTTCCTCAGCCTCTGCCGCCAGCGCTTCGTCAATCACTTCAATCTGCTCTTTATAAGTCCTGTCCTGCTTAATTTCTTCCGCCCAAAGCACTGCTCCTTCCGGAATATCCTTTGACAGCGCCATCAGGGTAATTGTCACTCCGTCCACTTCTGTCTGCAGCGTCACGGTTTCCTGCAAATCATTACCGGACACATCGTTACCGGATACATCACCATAAAATGCATTGTTGCCGGATACATCACTTTCAGATACACTTTCCTGTGCTGCATCCTCGCCGGGTACTTCTTCAACAGCCGGGACGTCACTGTCAATCCCTGTATTTTCTGTTTCAATATTTTCTCCTTCCGTCACATCCGTGTCTTCAGAAGGCAGGTTTGTTTCACCGTTTTTAACCGGATTTTCCGCATCATTGCCGGATACCGTCACACTTTCATGTGCTTCGGCTATCACAGACTGCACATTTATGCCTGCCAATATCGTCAGACATAAACTTATCGCCATAACTTTTTTCATCCATCCGGCCTTCATGCATATCCTCCTTTTGGGTAACTGTTCCTGTTTCATTATGCTTTTTCAGCTTTCTGTCACTACTATACCAGCCGGCAGTCACACATCGGTCACATCGGGGAGAATTTGATTAATAAAGATAAAACAAAAAAGCAAGGAAAACTCCTTGCCTTTTGGTTCTTACTTCTGCTTTATATCAGACAGCTTATCAGTTCCAGTTCCCCGCAGAAATCCCCGACCATACTGCCTTCCTTATATACGCTTCCCTGCCAGCTGGTATTTCTTCTGGACTCCACTACAATATCATATGTTTCCAACATTCCCTGCTGGCACAAAATCGTTTTCTCATCGGTTTCGGGACTGGGAAATCCCCGAAAAGCCGCAGGGCGGCATTTTTTACCCAGAAAACTTCTTTTTTCCTGAAACGCCTGCGGGTATCCCTTTTCGTCAAACACTTTATCCACTTTCAGGAGCATTTCCTCCAGTCCGCAAAAAGTGATGCAGGCTTTCCACAGCGGGGAGTATGCCCTGCCTTCTATGTTGCTGTCTTTATGGTCTATACAAATCCGGATTCCGTTTAATGGAAAGCAGTTTGTTTTTTGCTCCATCCTGTTATCCCCTTTCCCCAAACCGGCCGGACATCGTCACTTCCTCGATGTCACTCTTTATCTTTATCCGCCTGCTGTCAGGATATTTTGAAAATCTGGAAAGTATGCGTGATGTCACCATCATACCGGACTCCTGGGAACAGGTGGGCAAAAGCACAACAAACTGTGTGTCACTGTATCTGGATGCCACATCCCCTATCCGCAGGGAATCCCGCAAAACTTCTTCCATCCTGTCCATGGCATTATTCAACAGGAATTTTTCCATTTTATCATTCTCTACCTTGACCATATCTTCGTTTATCGTCATTGTCAAAAGCAGTACATACTCCGCAATCCCAAGCCTGTGTATCCTTCTCGCTTCCATCCGGTAGGCTTCCCTGAATACCGCGTATCCGCAAATATAGGCGCCCTCCGGTTTTTCGGGTTCCAGCATGTCCTGCTGAATTTCCTCCATGGCCGCAGCTGCAGAACTCTTTTTCATTTTCAAAAGTTCCTTGTATATTTTCTTAAGCCCCGCAGTGTTGCGCACTCCCAAAGCCTCATACAAAATCTTCACTGCGTTTTCATAGTATTCCTCTGCCAGCTTCTGCTTATTCTGGTGTATCATGGCGCCAATCCGAAGACAGTGTATCTGCTCATCCACCTTGTCAAACTGCAGCGCTTTGGCACAAACCCTTTCCATGTTCTGATAGTCTTCTTCTCCCTCATATAATTCTGCCAGTTTTTTCGCACTGGAAAGAAAAAGGGAATGATAATAGGTGGAAACCGGAAGAATCCAATTGTTGTCTATATATTTTGCAAGAAAATCTCCCTGATACAATTCCACGGCTTCTTCGTAATATGTAATGCTTTCCCTGCCGTTTTCCGCTTCCGCCTTCTTGCCCATGTTGCAATTTTGTTCAAACAGTTCGGCATCCACCACAACTTCCATATCCGGATTCCAGTAATATGCCCCCCGGCTTGTCATGATAAAATCGGCATCCCCGAAATGTTTCTTAAAGATAGTACGCAGGCGGTACATCAGATTTTTCAAAGCGCCTGCCGGATTATCCGTCTCATCCTCTTTCCACAAGGCTTCCGTAAGTTCCTGTACCGACAGGGAACGTTCCCTGTGCAGCACTATGTAAGAAAACAGATTCACCAGTTTTTCCGAACGTATATCATCATCACCCAATATATTGCCTTGATATAAAATTTGAAATTTTCCCAATAAACTGACTGTAAAAATGATGACCGCCCCCTTTTTACCATCCTTACTTTTGTTCATTATTTTCCCAACTACTATACCTCTCTTTCAATGGCATTGTCAACAAAAAGGAAACCCTTTGAAGTAAGATGCCAAAATCAAAAAAGGAACGGCAAAATTCAGCCATTCCTTTTCTTCTCATTCTCCTTTTTGGGTTCCGGATTTCTTCTTGACAATAACCCAGATAACTGCAAGCAAGACTGCTGCCACCCCTGCAACGATGGCTCCCATTACCATTTTGTTGGGGGATTCCATACGGAGATTGGAAAGAGGTGTTTCTTCCTCCTCAATTTTAACCGTATCCTGTCCATCACCGGCTAACTCCCCGCCATCTCCAAGCGGTGTATCCTCATCCGGGATTGTTACAACATCCCCCTCATCTTCCCCAACGGCATTTGCGTCTTCTTCAGCCTGCGCATCCCCGCCTGCGCCGCCTCCGGCTACAGCCGCCTCATTATATATGATATTCTCCCTCTCATGATATTCTGTCGTGATGCCGCCATCCACATATTCTACGCGTACCGTTTCTTCCACGCCGGATACCTTGGCGCTGCTATAGGTAAATGTTATGATATTCCGTGAACTGTCTTCTCCCAGTACAAGGGATACCTCCTGTTCGGAATCCAGTTTATAGTCGGGAACCTGCTTTGCCGTATAGGAAACGGTATCACCCACATTGCCCATTGCGATTTCCGGCAAGGCAACCTGCTCTCCCGAAGCGGCGTCTACAAACATGACAGTGTACTCCACACCATCTGCCAGCCTGCCGTATTGCACCACATACTCACTTCTTTTGGAAACAGTCTCATCCACAGGTCCCCAGTTTTGGGCGGGAAGCACATAATAACCGCTGCTGGCAATGTCCCCGGCCTGCGGCAGGTCCGGATAAGCGCTTCCGGGCGTAACCTCATAAACAATCTTTTTCTCCCCTGCTTCGACTGCACCCAGGGTGTTTATTGCATATTCCTGATATTGGGCGGTAAACTCTCCTGCATTACCCGCTTTATAAATAATCTGGTAAGTCTTCCCCTCGGCTGCCTGTACGGATGGTCCGCAAAGAAAAGCAATCCCCATTATCGCAACAGCCGCTGCCAAACGAAATATCTTTTTTCCCACTGCTTTGCCCCTCCCTCTCATTTTGCCAATTCGTCCTTTTTCTTTTTCCTGCCTGCAAACACTACGATAAAAACTCCCAGAGCCAGTATGGCAAGCAGCGTGCCGATTGCCGCCGGGTCGCCGGTCTTAACGGCAACTACCACGTCTTTTACCGTTTCCACAACCTCCAGCCTTGGTTCCGTTGTCTTTCTCTCCACACGCTCCACAGTTACCGTGCCCGCCGGGTCATTGTAAGCAACCAGAAAATCAAAACCAAACTTACCCAGCGCATTGCTGTAATCATTTTCTGTCGTATTGGTGATGGATTCCCCGTCAAGTCCTACAGAAAAAATCAGTTCTGCATGTTCACCTTTTTCCAAAGTAACAAGGAACACGGTATTCTTCAGCGAACCGTCATTCATCTCCAGAAAGCCCTTTTCACTGTCCGAAATATTTCCCGCGTCCTGCACGGAACCACCCACCGTACTGTCATACAAAACAGTGTCATCCAGCTTCAGGCTGATATCATAGGCTCCGCCTGCTGACTTTCCGGCAACTTCCAGCGCTTCCAGCGCTTCCGCATTCATATAAAAATCAACCCGGTGGGAATTATTGTTTACAATCTCTATTTTTTGTTCCCTTGTTTCTCCCGGCGCCATGCCTTCAAAAGTATTTCCCAGATTGACATTGCTTCCGTCTTCCCTGGAAATGTTGTAAACCAGCTTGTTGTCTGCGGTAAATTCCACCGTAGGCTTTTCTGCGGCATAGGATACCGACTTTATGCTTCCCATCAGTACCGCCGCCATGCCGAACAGCAGCATTATTTTTTTCATTCCAGACCTCCCTGCAAGTTCCTTTTTACTCAGTAACGCTTGTTATATTCCCATCCGAATCCAGCGTAACTTCTACGCCCCATGCGGAAGAAACGGCATCTTCCCCTGCAAACTTCTGCACCGCGTCCGCTTCCACCTCAAGCTGTGCCGACATCCCCGCATACCGGTTGCCCAGCGATTCCGATATCACCAGCGCATCCATAAAATTGGAAGAAGACTCCCCAGCCGCAAGCGGCTTTGTATAATACAGCACAAGCTGTTCTTCATCCTCATATGTCTTTATCCAGTCGCTGCTCTCCCGGTATATGCTTATGGCAGAAGTATCCGCCTCAAAATCCTTGTCAAAGGCGCTGCCGTTGTAATTGCCCCATGATTTATTGATAATGACACGCACATAAAGGTCATAACCGTTGTCCACATCATTGGTTACGCACATCGGTTTTGCCACCGTATCCCCCGGCATAATTTTTTCAGCCGTCACCACCGTCTTTTCCGGCTCTGTGCCATCTTCATAGATGCCGATTCCGAGTGCTTTCGTGGAAATAATGCTCTCCCCTGTATCTGATTGCGCATTGATGGCAGCCAGACTGCCCCCCACAATGGCCGTCAGAACCAGGATGCCTGCAATTCCCATAAGCGCTAACTTCTTCTTCACCTTATCAATCTCCTCATTCTTATGCGTGGATAGATTCTTTGATACTATCCTGTATTATAAAAGTCAAACGTCACACAAAAGTCACACGGGAGAAAATAAAGAAAATCCGTCTTATTTTATTTCGCGTGAAAAGAAAAGTACCCTTCTTCCTTCTGCCGTTTGCGCAGGCGTATAGAAGCAATGATAAAAGAAGCATTATTGTTTTATTTGATTTCATTTAAATATAGCTGCACGCGACTCTGAATGATATCCAGAACCTGGTCTGCGGATTTGTCCCCGGAAATAAAACTCCCCATTTCTTCCACTACGATTGGCATTACGCTCTCCGCCCTCGGACTTGCAGGCCTGGCTGAAAAAAAGACCTCCCGCAGTTTCTCAATCTGTTCATCCGAAAGCGGTTCTTCCTGATATTCAAAGCTACCATACGCGCTGAGTCCCTCCGGCAGCTCATCGTCCTCCCCAAGATAGATAAAAAACTGCTCCAGTGCTTCCTTCCTCACCGGAAAACCATTGGGGCGTGACTGCATCGTTCCGGATGATGCCGCTTTTATAGCAAACTGCATCTGGTATTTTTCCGACACCAAAAACTCCAGAAAAGCCCGTGCGCCGTCCTGATTTTCACATGCCTGATTCACTGCAATGCACTTTCCATGCATCAAGTGCCCGCTTCCACCATCCTGTACCGGAAAACCAATATATGCCTCCTCATTCTGAAATACCGCCATGGCCAGCCTGACTGCATTCACATCATAAAGCCGCTGCAGCCAAACAAGTCCTTTACCGTCCGATACCCTCTGCGCCACATTATCGGGAGTGCTGTCATGGTCAGCATATTTAACTGCAAACTGCAGCAGTTCTTCCGCTTCCCCGCCATTTAAGAAACTGACGCCGTTTTCCCAATCCACCAGTCCCTTGTTACTCTCTGTGCTCAGTCCCAAATAGTAAAACAACCCTGCTTCATCTTCCAGGCCTGCAAAAAAAGCAGCATTGCTTCCTTCCATACATTCCATAGCTTCCTCCAGGCTCCAGCTCTTCCTGTTTCCCACCACATCCCTGCTCACAACCAGCGTATTGACGCTGCATGCATAGGGAAGCGCATACAGCTTTCCATCCACCAGCCCTGTCTTCCACGCGGAAGGCAGCAGTAATTCCTCATACCCCGCAAAAAGCTCCGTAAGTTCCAGCAGGTAACCCTTCCGTGCACCCGCCTCCAGACTGATAGCCTCGTCTGCCACAAGTAAATCCGGGCCTCCCCCGGAAGCCATCTCCGCCTGTATCCGGGTCAAGTAATCATCAAAGCTTTCCCCATCTTCTGCCGTACGGAGCACGAGCCTGTACTCATCACTCTGCAGATTAAACTCCCTGACCATCCGTTCATAATCTGAGGACACAAAGGTAACTGCCAGCACTAATTCCTTCTTTTCTTTTTCTTCCCTCTCCTGCCCCGTTTGCTCTGAAAGCTCCCACAAAAAACAGGTGCCTGCCTCGTATTCGCCAAATTGACCTTCCGAAAGCACCAGAAGGGAACCGTCATCCCTTACGCATGCACCGCGCCACGCACCAGCCATCTTGTTGTAAGTACCCTCACCCATAGAATGTATTTTCTCCAAGGACTGTTCCTCCATGGAAAATTTCCATATTCCGCCGTCATTACATAAATACCCTTGTGTCTCTGAAAAGAAAACAATTTCACTGATGGGCGACATATTGGTATCCTGTGATATAAAGACAGGCTGACTCTTCCCTTCCTTCCAGATGGTAAATCCGCCCTCCGAATAAAAGGCATTATTTCCCTCTATCTTCACATCTTCGGCAGACATTCCGCATAAAAATGTTTCCCCGTCAAATGGATTGTACACAATATCCCACACATATCCTTCTGAAAGCGTCGGCATTCCACCTTTTTCCTGATTATCCTTATCCAGCCAGAGCATCTGGTACTCCATCTCCGGAACCCACTGCCTGTAAAGAAAGTAAGTTCCAAAGTCTTCACCGTCAGCCCATACTTCAGGAAGTCTTTCGTAAAAATACTCCTCCTGCATCCGTTCCCCATAAAGCTCCACAGCAGAGCATCCCTCCTCCATGGACCATCTGCCCAGATAAGAAGCGCCCTCCTGCTCCTGCAGCAGTATGTGAAGAATCCCATCCCCGGAAACATATTCTGACCAGGTAAAAATCCAGGGCCGGCAGTTTTTTCCTTCCACCCAGTCCTCTGGGGTAATCATGTAGCTTTCCCATGTTGTATATGGCGGTTTCAGAACCTGTATGCAGGAGCCTGCATATATTAGTTCATCGGAAGATGAACTAATATGAAGAATACGATAGATATTTTCTTCTGCCATGCCCCATGTCCCGCCATAGCTTCTACCGTTCTCCGGTATCCTGTCTTTTATTGCCATGTCCGCATCCGGCATTTCAATCTGGTTTAAGCGCCATTCCGTCTGTGTTTCATTTTCCAGGATATCCAATTCTTGCTTTGTTTCCGTCTGCTCCTGTCCTGCTGTGATACCCGAAGAATCACGTCCTATACTACATGCACTCAAAAACAAAATAAATGCTATCAAAACCGAAACCCATCTTTTTTTCCATCGTCATTTCCCCCTTTTACAGAAAATCTTTTATCTTAAGAATTATTTCTTCAACTCCTCCAAATATAACTGTACCGGGTTCTGTATGATATTACAGACCTCCCCGCCGTCCTGCTTGCTGCAAAAAAATCTATTCTCCAAGGCTTCTGCGTTAAATCAATTTCGGAAATTCCTCATGAATTTTTTCATCACTCCATGTACCCTGTCCCTGACTCTTAACTCCCAAAATTTTTATAACTTTCATCACTCTGCTCCTCTTCTATATCTAAATCATAATTCATACCAATACACCAGTCAATTATTAGTTTGTTTTTCGTTATAGAAGGTAATCTGTCGATTTCCCACAATACCATTTACACTGCGCCTCTAAGCTGGAAAAAGGCGTACCCGGGGTTGTTACCACATTGAACCGGAGGGACATCAGTGTCTGGAGGAACTTATGGAAGTTTACCAGTCTACCATTATCGGAATCAACAAAATATTGAGAACCTATTGAAAGAGCAGGATTACCATCAAAACACAAAAAGCCTTATTCCCCATTTTAAGGAAACCGCAGGATGTTGTCCACAGCTATTATTCCATGATGGATTTGTCTCACCTTTTTTCCCACATCCGACTGCATCGTTTGCTGAAATATGTATTTACCTGTCTTCTCCAACAGCCGCCGGCTTTTCCACTATTTCAAACAGGATGTAACCGTACGACGAAACGGTTTTTCCTTCCACATTACAGACTGCGTTTAAGCGAAAACTCTTGTTTTCTTCCACTACCTCCATAACTCCCATCCTGTAAACCTCCCTGTCGCCCCATTCATTGAATGGCTGCAGGCTGGGTTTGTACGCAATTCCATCCCGGTAAAAAAAAGCCTCATACAGGGATTCCCTGTCAATGTCCGGATAAAGGCTGCCCATGTTGTGTGCCTGGCTGACATCTATCTCCAGTTCCATGGGCGTCAGAATCCAGCATGTGCCGTTTTGTTCCCAGAAACTAAGTTCCTCCTCCGCCACATACTCCCTGGATAAGCCCGTGGAATGTACCACAAGCTGTCTTACACCGTTTCTCTCAACGGTCATAACCTCCTTTATCTTTCTGGGAATCGGCCCCGTAATGTCCTGCAGATAAATATGCTCCTCATCCCACGTCTGCATCAGGATGCGTACAGGGTATAAGGACAGTCCGTCCTTTTCCGTAATTTCCACAAACCGCACATGACAGTTTTCAAAATCTCCTCTGCAAAAATCAATCAGATATCCGTGTTCCCAGTAAAGCACAAATAAAAGCCGCTGCCAATCTCTTTTGTTTCCCCATGTTATTCCTTCCCTGCATAAGTTCCCCAATTGTCATAACCATCACTTCTGTTTTCGTTACCTTGTCGGCATCCTAAAGTCCACAAGCGCCTTATTCAGATAGTCGTTAAATGGTTTCATGACTTGGAAAAGTCCTTCTGCCTTTTCAAGAAAAGATTTTGCATCATTCCATTCATCATCCTTTATCGGATATTCCAGATACCAGCTCTTAAATTTAAGATATTCCGCTTGCGGGTGCTCTTTCTCATATCCGGCAGGAACATTTTTCAATGCCGTTCCTTGCACGGAAAAATATTTTTTAAACTCCGGCTCATTGATAATTCCCTCCCATTCATTCCCATTTTGGGCGATATAATCCCGTATCATCGTCGTTGCATCCTTAAACATATCCGCAAACAGGCCGCCGCCTAAAAAAGACTGATTACCGGGTTTTATCATAAGATAATATCCGACAGGGACAGGCAGTTTACCCTTCGAGGAAATATGGGCACGGAATGCAGGATTATAAGGCGATTTATCATGGCTGAATCTGGTGTCCCTTACCATCTTAAACGTAAGGTCTTTCGGACTATTCTGTAAAACACTGCTGTCAAACTTACCGATTTCAAACATCAAAGCCTGTAATAACCCTTCAAACTCACAATTTGCTTTTTTATAATCTTCCTTATTCGCATGATACCATTCACGGTTATTATTCATGCTCAATGCCGATAAGTAGTCTAAAATAATCTTTGTATTCATAATCTGTCATCTCCTTTACGATTTCTGAATAATGGAAAACTGCGTGGATTCTAACAGCTCCCGTATCAGATGTTTCATGTTTTCGGGTGATTGGTAGGACTTGCAAAATGAGAAATCCTGCGATAATTCATCAATATCTTCCATGGCATTTTTAACATCAATCATGGTCTTAAGAGGAATTTCCGCAGCTGCCATATAATCCAGTTGCAGCGGGTTTATCCTGTGATTTTGTATTGCATAATTGACCCTGTTTTTACATTTACACCTGCCGTTGCCATATTCCCCGCAATACTGTCCCAGAAAATCCGCCATTTTTTTTCGTATGCGGGAAAGCCGCTGCCGGTATGCTTCCGGGGTCATCTCCAGAATATCCCCTGCAATACGGCTGTCTACCTTAAACATTGTTCCCAAAATGAAAATACACCTGCTTTCCGTATCCAGGCACTGCAACATCACATTGGTACAGGACATTTTGAGTTCCTCCGCCAGAATATCTTTTTCTACATTCTGCGTTAAATCAGGCACATCCTGTATTTTTCCATTTTCGATGTCATCCCCATAATACTCAAAGCTTAACGGAAAGTGTGCGAACATATGCTTTTTGTAGTTTTTCAGGTGATTGACAGCAATGCTGAATACCCATGTAGTGAATGAACTGTCACCCCGGAAAGATGATAGATGCGTAATCATTTTCAGCAGAATATCTTGTGTGGCATCCTCAGCATCAGCAAATGTACCGAGCATCCGCAGGGATAAATTAAATACAATATCCTGCACACTTGTGATGAGAGTCTCAAGTGCTTTTTTATCCCCTGCTGTGGCTTTATTGACCAAAGCCTGTAATTCTTCATTCGTCCTTTTATTCATTCATTTTACCTCCTACTTAATTAGACAACGCTCTCTTGTCTGTGTGACAAGATTATCATTGAAAATTAAGTGTTCCCATTGTATAAAATTTGAAATACAATGCATATCTGCAAAATACAACTTGATTATAAAGTATTTGTCTGCCACTTTCAAAGCATATTTATATACTTTTTCTATGGGTACACAAGAAAAAAAGACATCAAAAGAGCCGGAAAACCTACATTTCCGGCTCTTTTAATACTTATAATAATGATTTATGGAATTAGCATCCCATCTGCTTTGCGAACTTTCCCTTTTTTGTGTCCTGGCTGCATATCCTCGGAACTATGTATTTTACTGGCTTTGCAGTGATTTTTGATTGTTCTATGCCAGCGGCTTTTAACTGTATCCCCCAAATTTTATTTTGGGGGAAAATTTATTTTGCTTTATAAAAATTCCGATTTCTGATTTTTTAAATTTGGGGGATAGCCATTTTCCATTTGGGGGAATTTGGGGGATAAGATTCTTCCCCCAAATTTACATGACTACAATAAAAAATACAACATCATTTTTAATCCCAAAATTCTTTTACATCTCTCATATAAATTTCTTCTTTCATTACGCCAATTGATAGCAACCGCTCTTTCATACTATCTTGTTCATCTTTATCATAATAGTATGTATTCCATATTGTTTTTTCTGGGCTATATAACTGTACTGTTTGGAAATATGGTAAATCAACCTCTGACATAGAATGTCCAATTATATTTACAGATGTTATATCTACCAAATTCTGAAAAAAATCTCTATGAACATTTATTTGTTGATTTGTATCTTTAAAAATCCGTTCATAAAACTTTGCAATTGCGTGATATATACTTTTGGGACCTTCATCAAACTCATCATCTGCTCTTTTTGCCTTTTCTCGATATATATCAATTATATCCACATTTCCATGTCCAAGAACGGGTCTTTCTTTACAATATGGTGTCAATCCCCCATGTATATGGCAAATCCTGTCACTCGAAATTTGATACACTCTTTCTAAAACACTGGTATAATTGAATGTTAAAAAATAGTCCTCTGTATTTCGTATAAAACATGTCTTTCGCGGATATGCCTTATTTAAACGGATTTGTTTTGCCCATTTCCATACATAATGATTCAGTTTTTTAATAAAATGATATTCTTCTTCCCAATAGTCATCCATTGTGTCTTCAATCCCGATTAATCCTCCGTCTAATTCCATTACTTCTAATACAGACTGTGATCTCTCCTCCATTTCAACTTCATTCGCATGTGATAATTCAAACTCAAATGACTGCCATAAATACTGATATAATGCATCATCTCTCCATTTTTGCCACTGCTTATTTTTTCGGTTTCTATTATCTTTTCTTTCAAAAGGAGCAAAATCATACATCCTTTCCATTTGAACTAAAAAATCTTCCTCATACTTTTCAAGGTATTCTCTAAAATTCCAATAAGAAGTTTTTAACCCATGCCCTTTATCAAACCCATTCCCAATAATATATAATTCTGGCATTTTAAATTTCCCTTCCAAAATCAAATATCTATATAATATTGTCGATATACGTTACATCCTTTTTCTATTCCATATTGTCCTTCTATTTCATATTCCTCTGCCTCATCATGGTAGGTCAATATTTTATACCCAAGCATCGTTTCAATATAAATCCATAAATCTTCAAACCTATTACCCTGATACTCATTAAGAACACAGGCAATGCTATCGGCAATATTAAATGCTGAACCTCCTATACTCGCAGGAAAAATTTCTCTTTCTAATTGTTCTTTGAGATTCCTAACAAATTTTGTATTTCTCACAGCGTTCTTATATGTAAAATCACTCAGCGTCTTTCTATCAAATTGCAGTTTTGTATACTCCCATCTCGCAAATCTTCCCCAAAAGGGTAATAGTGAATAAAAATGAAGAATATCATAAAATCCTATCATAAAATTATGAAGCTGTTGAAATTCCTTTTCTAAAAGGAATGTGTCCTTATCAATAAAAAAATGCATTTCACTATTTCTCAACTTATTCAGTAATGATAAAGCACCTTTTACAGATGTTCCGCTATTTTGGGCATAATATTCCGAAAATAAATCATTTGTGATATCAATTATCTTATTAAATTCTATCGAAAAGAATTTCTTCATAGTCTGTTCATCTAAAGCACTAAAATAATCATTTAAATCTTTGGAATTATAGAAATCTCTTGCTGGCTGTCCATCTGAATTGCATCCATTTTTGAATTGTATTACACGATAATCCGTATTATTTAACATTAGCTGTTTAACAAATAATTCTACAGCATTATGAAGTGCAGATACAAAGTGCTTACGATATTCCAGAGTGGCCTTTCCCTCTAAAATACAGTCACAATATCTAATTGACATTGCCCATGCCTCAAGCGCATTATTCTGTAATATCTGATTTTTTATATAAGTCATTTATTCGCTTTCCTCATTTTGTAATAAATATAATCTAACATCCCTCTCTCCATGCTCATACCGCTCTAAACGATTCCAATATACAATCTTACGAATTCTTCTTTCTGTCACTCTAAATCCTGCTTTTTTTATAATATCTGAAACCCTTTGTTTCATTTCCTGACCTCTTTCCAAAGCATCCAAAACTATCTTCTCTAAATACTCCTGTTTTCGTTTATCTCCTAAATCTGTAAACAATGCACTTGCCGCAACCAAAGCAGTCCTCATATATTGTGCATGATCTTTGAATAAATCACTATCTATATAAAATCCTTTGCTCTCTATAAATTGGCTACAAAATGTAATTACCGTGCGCGTGTTGCCCTCCCGATATGGATGTACTTTCCAAAGCTCAGCTAAATATTTTGAAAATATTTCTGCCACTTCATCAAGAGATGCCTTTTCCCAATTGTAGTGGTTCATTTTATCTAAGACATATGTGGCATCCTTTATTATGTCAAAGCAATCAGAATACTCGATTGAAATACCTCCTAAGGCTGGCTCTGATTTTTCAATATTTATAATTCTGATTTTTCCTGCCCATTCATAAATATCCTGAAAAATATAATGATGCATATCACAAAGCGTTGCAAAATCAAAACGGCTGACGGATACTCCTGTCACAAGTTCCGCAAGCCGTATACTCGTATATTCTGCTTCCATGCACGATAACATTTCCCTGTCCCGTATATCAGCAAGATTCTTCAGAATATCTGTATGTGGATATAAATATGGATCTTTCATAATATTGTCCTTATTCTTTCATCTTATATTTTTTGTCTAAAACTTTACGCATATCCTCGGTGGTCATTTCTCCACGACTTTCTTTTTCAATTAATTTTTTAAATTCTGGGGATGGCTCTAATCCGTCTACTTTAATCATACCTAATGCATAATCCCATTTTTTATCTGTACTGACTAGCATAAAATCAACTCCCATATTCTTTTTTATTTATTTTATCATGTTTTACGAACAATATCCATCACAACTTTTTACAGATAGGGTAAACTTATTGTCGGAAAGTAATAGGCAGACTGCACCTGTGACCTGT
>CAJTMB010000008.1 GCA_910577105.1 uncultured Lachnospiraceae bacterium
CAGGTCACAGGTGCAGTCTGCCTATTACTTTCCGACAATAAGTTTACCCTATCAAGGAAAACGAAAAGATTGAAAAAGAAGGGTGGTTTTGATATAATGGCAAAAATGGCAGACGGCTTGGATTTTACGGCGAAGGGCATTGTCTGACGAGAATATTTTGGGGTAAGGAGCAGGAAGCTTTATGAATATTTTGTTTACCATCTGTGCAAGGGCGGGTTCGAAAGGCGTAAAGAGTAAAAATATAAGGATGTTTGCCGGGTATCCGCTTGTCTGCTACACTTTGGCGGCATACTCCCTTTTTATCGAAAAGCATGGAGAAGAGTACGGTGAAATCCGTCTGGCAGTCAATACAGACAGCGAAAAGCTGTTGGAACAGATAAATCAGACGCAGACGGCTTACACATATATACCGAGAAAAGAGACTCTTTCAGGTGATACGGTGGCTAAAATCGATGTAATCCGTGATACCTTATTGCGGATGGAGGAAAAAGAAGGCATCCGTTTTGATATTGTACTGGATTTGGATTTGACTTCTCCGCTGCGCACGGTAAAGGATATAAAAGGCACCCTTGAGGCGGTGTTAGGGAGTAAGGAGGCAGACATTTCTTTCAGCGTAACAGAGTCGAGAAGGTCGCCTTATTTTAATATGGTCTGCAAAAAGGAAAACGGATTTTATAACACGGTTCTACCGGGAAATTTTGCGGCAAGGCAGCAGGTACCTGCATGTTTTGACATGAACGCTTCCATCTATGCATATAAGAGGGAGTATTTGCTTTCAGGGCGCACAGGGGAGAGAAATGCCGTTATCTGGCGGATGCAGGACACGGCAGTTCTGGATATCGACAGCGAGGAGGATTATGAACTGTTAGAGCTGCTGGAGGATTATTATACAAAAAAGGAACCGGCTTTGATGGAGGTTAGAAATTACCGGGGAAAGCAGGGGGAAGGCAAATGAACAAAAAATCGGTATGTCACTATTTTTCCAAAACTCCGGAAGAAGCGGCCAGGGAGTTATATAAGAAGATTCCGCCCAATATGGTCAGCGTATTTTGGGCTACCTTCGTATTCGGCATTCTGACGCATATATATATTTTTACGAATACGCTTGTAAACCAGGACTCTGCCATATTTTTAATCAGCGATAAGGATATCATGTTGTCGGGACGATGGTTTATCAGGGAGGCGTCTTCCCTGAGCGGTATTTTCCAACTGCCGGTGGTGATTGGGATATTATCGGTTGTTCTCATTAGTCTTAGCGCTGCTTTTACGGTTTATATACTGAGAATCAAAAAGAAATTATTCGGATGTCTGATAGGAATGGTAATGGTATCCGTTCCCATCATTGCAGGAATTTTTTCGTTTATGTTTACGGCGGATGCATACGCGATATCCCTTTTTTTGTCGGTTCTGTGTGTTTTTTTTGCACAGAAAAAAGGTTGGAAAAACAGTGTTCTGGCGGCGGTAGCTTTGATGTTTTCTGTTGCAATTTATCAGGCATACTGCCAGTATGCG
Source organism: uncultured Lachnospiraceae bacterium (assembly GCA_910577105.1). GTDB lineage: Bacteria > Bacillota > Clostridia > Lachnospirales > Lachnospiraceae > Acetatifactor. The sequence goes on from CAJTMB010000008.1 coordinate 1,513, forward strand.
CTTACTTTGTTTGTATTGCTTGTTTTGATAGAGGTATTGGATTATGAAAAAAAACCACAGCAGGTGTTGAAAGAAGGGGTAAAATATTGTGCTGTTTTTGCAGGGGGACTGATGGCATACAGGCTTGTTTTGGCAGTTATGTTCAGCATTAAGAAAGTAGATTCCTCTTTTGCATCCCTGACCATGGCAGATGACTTTGTTAACAGAATCCGAACGGTATTTTCCCTGTTCCGGAGAAATATGGTTGAATTTCGGGGAATTTACGGGTATGAGGCTGTTAAGTATATTTATATTTTGTTTATCCTGTCAAGCATATGTTTTATTGTGGGATATATAGGAAAGCAGCCAAAAGGTAACCGATTTTTTCGTTTATGTATGGCGGGAGCGCTGTTCTGCTGCATTCCTGTTGCACAGAATATCCTGGTTATTGTAACGGATACCCGTGTGCATAATCTGACAAGGTATGCGTTTGTCCTAAGCGTCATATTAATCGTGAAACTGATTGATATGTTGGAAATATCCCCGCGGAAAAATTGGTATACATGGGCGCTTTGCCTGGGATTTGCCATTGTACTGTGGTGTAATTTTCTTTTTACAAATGAGTGTTATTTGAGTTTGCAGTTGACGAATGAAACCTCATATGCACTGGCAAACCGTATTGTAGACAGAATAGAAACCACTGCCGGATGGGAGGAGGATATGCCGGTTCTGATAGTGGGTAACTATGACGCGGCGCTGGACGACGGCAATCTTTGCGATACCAAGCCTATCCTGCATTCCAGGATAGAAGACGTGATGGGGATTGTCAGGCTGGATTATGTGTACTACAGGCCGTATATTCTGTATGCATATATCAATGATTATATCGGAAAGCCCTTGGTGAAGGTTACGGAAGAAGAGTTGGAAAGAATACAAAAAACCGGAGAAGTGGAAAGTATGGGTAATTTTCCGGCCGAAGATTCTGTTAAAGTGATAGACGGCGTTCTTGTGGTAAGATTGTATGAGCCTGACTGGTCACTGTTAAATATATTGAATGAAAGCAGCAATTTTGTCCGGTAAGTTATCCATTGATACCCAAAGCGGTATCAATGGATAACAGGGTTTTTGCATAAATAATGGCGGTAAAAGGATAAATTTTTTCCGAGACCGAGCATGGAACATTTGATGTCTTTATAATAATATCTGAGCAAAGCCTCGATTTCGTCTGCCGTGTTGATATGTTCATAACGCATCAGTACTTCATAATCCAGATGAAAACGTCGCCGGAACTCACGGCCGGTGGTATTTTGGTATGCAAATTTCCAAAGGAAACGTCCTTCGTTGGGGATGGATATGGATAATATACCGGAAGGCTTTAACAAACGTTGTGTATTTTCCAAAACCTCCGGCAGATTACAAATATGCTCAAAACATGCTATGGAGGTGATACGGTCATATTTTTGCGTTAACGGTATTTCTGATATGTCGGCATAAATATTTCGGACTCTGTCCAGATTTGCAGAGTCTTTGAATAACGCAGCATACGGCTCCACGATGTCGTATGTTGAACCGGTAGGCTCATACTGCAATTGATTTAAAGTGCCTGCTCCGATTTCCAATGTAGATAAGCCTTCTTTGGCGGATTTTGCAACTTTTCTGTGCAGCCATTTCTCTAATTTGCTTGACATGGAAGAAGCCGTTGTTTTTCCGGAACGGTTCTCTTTATAATGCTGGTCGTATATGGCGGCATATTCTTCCGGGAGCGGATTTCTCGTGCGGGGATATGATTTGATTAACTCTAATGTATAATTGGTATCCATGGTTATTTGGCCTCCTCTTTGGATATCTTTGCCTCTGTTTCGTTTTCTATTTTATTCTCTATAATATATCTGGGGCGTGCCTTGACTTCTTCAAATATTTTGGAAATATAATACCCTATAATGCCGATGGCTAACATCATGATACTGCCTGTCAGAAGAATCAGGATGATAACGGTGGAAAACCCTTCCACGGCATTATTAACCAGGAACATGACTAACGTATATATGGAAAAAATAATTGCAAAAATAAGATACAGTATACCGGCAAATGTAACCAGCCACAATGGGGCTGATGAAAAAGAAGTAATGTTGTTGACGGCATATTTGATTAAAGAGCCAAAGGACCATTTTGAGGTTCCCTGTTGCCTTTCGTGCACATCAAATTCCAGACGTGTTGATTTGTAACCGACCCAGGAGGAAATGCCTCTGAAAAAGATTTGCTTTTCCGGCATTTTCAGAATGGTATTTACAACTTCACGGTCAAGTAATCGAAAATCCGACGCATTTTGCATATCCAGTCCGACAGCCCGGCTGATGATGTTATAAAACACTTTGGCGGAAAAACGGTGAAGAATGCTTTCGTGTCCACGCGATGTTTTTACACCTTCCACTACCTTATAGCCTTGCTTCCAAAGCTCATGCATTTCAATGATTTTTTCGGGAGGGAACTGTAAATCCGCGTCAATAATAACGCAGGCGTCACCCTTGGCGTACGCCAGTCCGGCCAGCATGGCAGATTCTTTTCCGAAGTTTCTTGAAAATGAAACTGCCCGTATATGTGGATTGTTGGAAGACAAAGAAGTAATTATTTCCCAGGAATCATCTTTGGACCCGTCGTCGACAAAGACAAGCTCATATTCTATGGAAGCCTTATCCAGAAGGTCTGAAATGGCAGCAATTGTAATGGGAAGCATTTTTTCTTCATTGTATACAGGAATAATAATTGACAGCATTTGTATAGTTCTCTATTCTTTCTTATCGATTCATGATGTTAATTATACAATAAAAATTTCCACTATTCTACTAAATTATTTAGAGAAAACGGGATGTGTGTGAGAAATTTCAAATTTCCTGTTACACTTGTAAGGAATTGATGTATAATTGAACGAGACGGATTCTGGGCATGGAAGGGCTGTAGGGGTTTGAAATGAAAAAGAGTAGGTTTAACAGGATTGTATATATATGGATTTTGCTGTTGGCTCTTTTTACCGGCATGACAACGGTTTTGGGCAGCGCATCCTGGGTTGCGGGGCTGGTTTTCTTTCTTTTCCAGAATCTTTTTATTCTCGTCCCGGGCGCCGGTGTGCTGGCGGTTCTGGGGCTCAAACCGATTTCTAAACTGGAACTGGTTTCTTTCAGCTATGGCATAGGATATGCCGTCAATATTATCACATATTATCTGGTTATGCTGTCGGGAATAAAGGCGTATGCAGTCTGGGTGCTGAGTCTGGAAACCCTGCTGGCAGCAGTGGTTTTACACAAAAAAAAGGATTGCCTGCCGGCACCGGAAGAGGATGCGGCAGGCAATATTATCTGTGGCGTCATGCTTTGCATTTTTTTTCTGTGCAGGTTTTTCTTATATTTTGGGGTTAATAAGATACCGTCTGCGGGGGAGTCAAATTTTTATACGGCAGATTTGATGTACTATATAGGCAATTCTGTGGAAATGGCTAAGGAATGTCCGCCTATGGACTTCAGATGGCATATACAGCCTTATAAATACCATTTATTCGGAAGCGCGCAGATGGCCCTGCTGCAGATGACAGTGAAAATCCCCATGGTAATATTGGAATTTTCCTATGGGTTCATACAGCCCTGTATTCTGCTGGTGTTCAGCACCTACAGTTTACTGAAGCGTCTGGGGCTTAAAAAAGTGTTTTGTGCGTTGGGTTTGTTTGCCGCACTTTTTATGACAGGCTGGGAAGAGGGAACTATTTGCAGTTATATGGCGCATATTCTCATTGTGCCGTTTGGTCTTGACATTGGTCTTGCCTACATGATTTTATCCGTATTGTTTTATATTCTGTATCTCAGGGAGAAGAATACAAACGGCGGCATTTTACTGGCGCTGCTGCTGTTTATGGCAACATGCACCGGAGCAAAGGGTCCGTTCGGAGTGGTGTTTACGGGGGCAGTCGGCATTGACTGCGCATATAGGTTTTGTGTGAAACGTGCATATAAGCAGACACTGGCAGTGGGGCTTGGCGTGCTGGGCATATTCCTTCTGGTCTTTTTTGGTGTTATCAGCGAAGGGTTTAATACGGTAAACGGAGCAAACAGCCTGGACATAACGCTGCTTGGCATCGTGCTGGACAGCAGGGCAGGCGGGGCCGTACTCCGCCGCCTGCCGGCATCGCTGCCGCAAGGCATCCGGTACGGAATTGCGGCGGTTTCGTACCTTATAATGGCGATTCCCGGATTAGGGATGCTGCCTGTGGCAATCTTTGCGGCCAGGAAAAAAATAAACAAGGATGTGCTGGAAAAAAACCTTATTTTTGTGTATATTATTGTGGTAGGAGTTTTTTTGGGATTTCTTACCAGCCAAAGCGGATATTCCCAGATGTATTTTCTGCTTGCCGTGATTCCCTTTGTGGCGGTGCTTTTGGCGAAAGTTTTGTCGGGTATGGAAGGCAGGCTTAAAAATCTGATAGCAGTGGGGACTGCGGCAGTGATTCTTTTGCTTGGCATACGTGGGTACAAGCAATATCAGGACTATTATGAAACCGGACTGGATAATCTGACGAAGGGATTGGGAACAGGATGGCAGACAGAGCAGCCTAATCTGGTGACCTATGAGGAATATGAAGCATATGAGTGGATTCGTAAAAATACGGAAGAAAACAGTCTTCTGGTTTCCAACGTGATGCTTCGGCCCAACCACGGACGTTCCTTTGTTACGGGCGCGTTTTCGGAAAGGCATTTGTGGCTGGAGGGATGGGAATACGGTTATGCAGTGAGGACTGCTGATGAAGTCTCACGCCAGCAGGACATAACGGCCCGCGCCATGGAAAATGATGCCGTGGCAATAGGGACGCTTGTAAATGAAGGAGTGGATTATCTTGTGCAAATCAAGCAGATTTCCCCCGGCTTTAGGCTGGGTGCACAGTTTGGATGTCCGGTATTTGAAAATAATGGGGTGTGCATTTATCAATTATCTGGTATAGTATACAGGTAGTATGTTTTTGAAAGAAGAGGGAAGATGCGTAAAATAGTATTTCATCTAAACTGCCTGGAGCAGGGCGGCGCCGAGCGGGTTGTCACGACGCTGGCAAATTATCTGGTAAATGACGGCTATGAAGTCTGGATTGCAACGGAATGGGTTGCCGAAAATGAGTTTGCCATAGACGAACGAATCAGGCGGGTTCATGTGGGTCTGACAGAAAAGCAGGAAAAAAAGTCAAGAAAGACACAGTTTTTTTGCAGAGTCGGCAATCTGCGTAAATTTTTAAAAAGGGAAAGGCCCGACATTGTGATTGCATTTGCACAAAAAGCCAATTACCGGGCGCTGATGGCGACGTTTTTTACCAAAATTCCGGTTATTGTATCGGTGCGTACCGACCCTTATCTGCATTATTGCGCTAAGAGTGATAAGCTGTTGATTCCCTTGCTTTTTACAAGGGCGGCGGGAAATGTTTTCCAGACGGAAGGGGCAAAAAGCTTTTTTGCGCCGGGCATACAACAAAAGTCCAGAATTATTTTGAATCCCATCAACGACAAATATATCGGCTGCAAAGAACCGGTTCTGAGACGGAAAGCCGTGGTGCAGTCCGGAAGGCTGGTAGACTTCAAGAACCAGCTGATGCTGATAGACGCCTTTGTGAAAGTGCACGCAAGGCATCCGGACTATAAGCTGGAAATCTACGGGGGGGATTCCGGGGACGGAACGAAAGAACTGCTTGAAGAGAGTATTGCCGGAAATCAGGCAAAAGATTATGTGACGTTAATGGGAGCCAGCGACAGGCTGGAAGAGCAGCTTGCGGATGCAGCTTTGTTTGCTTTTTCTTCCGATTGGGAAGGACTTCCCAACGCCTTGATGGAGGCCATGGCTTTAGGGCTTCCCATTGTGGCAACGGATTGTCCGTGCGGTGGTCCCGCGACGCTGATGCAGGATGGCGTCAACGGGCTTTTGGTGCCGATTAAGGACGCGGACGCCATGGCGGACGGCATATGCAGGCTGATTGAGGATAGCCAACTGGCCAAGCGGCTGGGCGCGGAAGCGAAAAAAATCAGTGAAATTGCAAACACCAAGGCAATTTGCAGGCAGTGGAAGGATTATATTGAGGAATTGTGCAAAAAATAACGTGAAAAGTACTTCTAGTTAGAGTGAGGAGGAAAAGATGTTTTCGTTTGAAGATTATCGCAAGATACTGAGGATTATCAAAAGCACCGGAAGACAGGCAGGGTATAAAGAAGCGATTGCAAGGGATAAGTTTATCATTATGCGCCATGATGTGGAGTACAGCGTGGAGAGAGCTTATGAGCTGGCCAGGGTGGAGGAAAGCATGGATTTTACTTCCACTTACTTTTTCCAGTGGACCAACAACTCTTACAACATCCTTTCCCGCAAAAATATGGAGATGGTAAAGGATATGCATGAGAGAGGCCATGTGATTGGCCTGCATTTTGCCTTAAACGGCATGACGGATATGCAGAGGGCCAGAGGACAGATAAAAAAGGAAATGGATATTTTGAGCGAAATGTTTGGCTTTCAGGTGGATACCTTTTCCGTACACAGGCCGTCTAAGGATATTCTCAGGGAAAACATCAAGCTGCCGGGTATCTTAAATGCTTATCAGGATGACTTTTTTACTTTTGCGGAAAATGTGACGGAGGAGACGCAGGTAGCGGTAAAGTATATGTCTGATGCAAACCATATCTGGCGTTACGGGTATCCTGATGAGAAGAACATTCTGTCTTTTGACAAGGTGCAGATTCTGACGCATCCTTTTGCATGGACCAAGGCGGGCTATGATAATTTTGAAAATTATAAGACTCTGGTAGCGGAAAAGACCAGGGAGGTTGTTGACAGCATCGACAATGAATGCAAGGATTTTGGGGAATACAGGGACTGGTTTTTGGAGCACGCGGTATTGCAAGAGTAAAACTGGAGGACAGCTATGTGCGGTATATGCGGATTTATCGGTAAAGATACGATAACAACAGAGCAGTTAAAAAAGATGAATGATACCATGTATCACAGGGGACCCGATGACAGTGGGGAAGAAATTTATCCGGCCGGGGAGGGATATACGGTAGGGCTGGCACAGCGGAGGCTGTCCATTTTAGACCTTACTGCATTGGGACATCAGCCGATGCATTCACGGGACGGCCGTATTTCGGTGGTTTTTAACGGGGAAATATTCAATTTTCTGGAACTGAAGAAAGAATTGCGGGATTATTCTTTTTGTTCTTCCTGTGATACGGAGGTGATTATTGCCGCTTATTTAAAGTGGGGCATTGCCTGCGTTGACAGATTTAACGGCATGTTTGGGATTGCGTTGTTTGACAGAAAAACGCAGGAACTATACCTTGTCAGGGACAGAATCGGGAAAAAGCCTTTGTATTACTGGCAAAAATCCGACGGACTGGTTTTTGCTTCCGAGATGAAGCCTATTATGGAGTGTCCCGGATTTAAGAAGGAAATCCGTACGGAAGTCATCTCGCGTTATTTATACCATCAGTATATCAATGCGCCCGATACGATTTTTAAAGATGTGTACAAGCTGGAGCCGGGAACCTTTCTCAGGTTTCATGCGGGTGTAACAGAAGTAAAGAAATATTGGGATATTAAAAAGGTATATCAGGAGAAGAAGCGGGACAAAGTCACGGATTACGGGCAGGCGAAGGAAGAATTAAAAGCTTTGTTGAACAAGTCCGTATCCATGCGTATGATAGCGGATGTGCCGCTTGGTACATTTTTGAGCGGCGGATACGATTCTTCCCTGATTACCGCCATAGCGCAAAGCCAGTCTGACCGTCCGGTCAGGACATATGCCATCGGGTTTAACGAAGAAAAGTACAATGAGGCCAAATTTGCCAAAGAGGTTGCAAGACATCTGGGCACCAACCATACAGAGCTGTATATTGATGAAAAAGAAATGTTTGAACTGGTGGAAAGCATTCCGGCGTATTACGATGAACCTTTTGCGGACAGCTCGCAAATTCCCACCATGCTTGTATCGGCGCTGGCAAAGAAGGATGTGACGGTAGTGCTTTCCGGTGACGGCGGCGACGAATTTTTCTGCGGATACAATTCCTATGACAAAGTTTTGCAGGCGCAGAAACTGGATTTTTTGGGAGAACTGACATACAGGGTTCTGCACCTGCCGGGTATCAGGAAAGCGGACCTGTTAAAGAAGCTTCCGTTTAAAGTGCGGATTATTGCGGGGAACAGGGAAAAGGAAACCAAGACCCAGTTCGGCTCCGGCAGTTACCTTGACGCGGCATACGGCATGGTAGGGGGAGAGGCGGTTCCGATTTTATATTATGTGGAAAGCGGTTACGGCGAGAAAAACTGGCAGGCACGGAGAATGCTGCTGGATATGGACACTTACCTGCCGGGCGATATCCTGTGTAAGGTAGACCGCGCTTCCATGAAGTATTCCCTTGAGGCCAGATGTCCGATTCTGGATAGGGATGTCATGGAGTATTCCTACAGGCTTCCCCACTCCTTTAAATATAACGGCAAAGTAAAAAAAAGAATTTTAAAAGATATTGCCTATGACTATATTCCGAGTAAGCTTCTGGACAGACCGAAAGTAGGGTTTGGCGTGCCTCTTGACAAATGGCTGAGGGGACCGCTTAAGGAACAGCTTTCGGATATGTCGGAACGGGATTTTCTGGTAAGGCAGGGAATCTTTGATGCAGATTTCTTAAGCAGCATGATGCAGACCTATCTGGTACATGGCGATGCAGGGCCTGCTACCGGCGCAAACTATTCCAAGCTGATGTGGTCCTATTTTGTCTTCCAGAAGTGGTATGACGCTTACATGAAATAAATGGAGAAGAATCCGATGGCTGAGAAAAAAATAATGCTCTATTGCAGTTCCTTGGTAAAGGGCGGAACAGAGCGGGTGGTGGTTAATCTGGCCGGATATCTGGCGGGGAATGGTATGCAGGTGGTTCTGGTAACCCAATACTGCCATGAGGATGAATACGAACTGCCCAAAGGTGTAATCCGGATACAGAGCGAGCTTACGGACGAAGAAAAATCGTCGAAACGGGTAAGAAATTTTTTTGCCCGTTACCGCAAGCTGCGTGGCATTGTAAAGGGTCAGCGTCCGGACTGTATACTTTCTTTTATCGGCAAAAATAATTTTATGGCGCTTCTGGCATCCTTTTTTACGGGGATTCCGGTGGTGGTCTCGGTCCGGGGAGAACCGGCGTGCGAGTATCCGTCGGCAGCCATGCGCTTTCTGGCAAAGACGCTGTTTGTGAAGGCGTCCGGCATTGTTTTACAGACAAAAGAAGCAAAGGCTTTTTTTCCCCGGTATCTGCAAAAGAAAGCCGTTATTTTGAAAAATCCCCTGAATCCCGGTTTTATAAGGGAGCCCTTTACGGGAAGGCGTAACGGACAGATTGTGTCCGTGGGAAGGGTGGACGGCAATAAGAACCATGAAATGCTGATAAGGGCGTTTGCACAGGTTGCGGAGGAATTTCCGGAAGCTTCCCTTGCCGTATACGGGGAGGGGGAGTGCAGGGAAAGGCTTAACATACTGGCAGGACAGCTTGGATTGTCGCAGAGAATTTCCCTGCCGGGAGCGGTATCGGATGTTCCCGACAGGATTATGCAAAGCAGTGTTTTTGTGTTGTGTTCCAACAGCGAGGGTATGCCCAATGCTTTGCTGGAAGCCATGTGTCTGGGGATTCCGTGTATTTCCACGGACTGTCCCTGCGGGGGTCCGGCCGAGCTGATTACGGACGGGGAAAACGGATTTTTAATACCGGTGGGAGATATGGAAGCGCTGGCGGACAGGCTTTGCCTCCTTTTGGGTGATGAAAAGAAAGCGGCCGAAATGGGGAAAAGGGCGTCGGCCCTTTTGGAGGATTACAGGCCGGAAACCGTAAACAGGCAGTGGCAGGAATATCTGCTTTCGAGAGTTGGAGGAAATGCATGTGTGGAATAGCGGGCATATGTGATTTTGGCAGCAGGCCCATAGAAAATATCCTTGCCATGAACAAAGTAATGCGGCGCCGGGGACCGGATGCCGGGGATTACTGGCTGGATGAAAATGACAAAGTGGTTCTCGGACACAGAAGGCTGTCCATCGTGGATTTGACACAAACGGGGGCACAGCCCATGGTTTCGCACAGCGGCAGGTTTGTGCTGGTGTATAACGGGGAAATTTACAATGTAGCGGACCTCATGCATAAGCTGGAGGAAACGCTTTTAAAAGACGGAAAAAGGCTGGTTTTGCACGGGACGTCTGACACAGAGGTGCTTCTGGAGGCGCTGGAAGGCTTGGGCGTAAAAGAAACCCTGCGGCTGGTAAAAGGGATGTTTGCTTTTGCTTTGTATGACAAACAGGATAAGAAACTATGCCTTGCCAGGGACAGAATGGGAGAGAAACCGCTTTATTACGGAAAAGCAGGAGGCCGTTTTGTGTTTGCCTCCGATATACATTCCATAAGAGCCTTGGAAGGATTTCAAAATGAAATAAATACAGAGGTATTTGGTCTTTATTTAAGATATGGTTATATCCCACAGCCGTATTCGATTTACCGGGATATATGGCAGCTTCCGCCGGGCGGTCTTTTGACAGCCGGGGCGCCGTTTGCGGATTGGAGCGTGGACAGGTATTGGGATATCCGAAACATCGCAAAATCCGGGCAGGATAATTTGTTTGCAGGCAGTGAGGAGGAAGCAGCCGCACATCTGGAGAATTTGTTGAAAGAGGCTGTCAGGGGACAGATGCGGGCGGATGTGCCTTTAGGAGCCTTTCTGTCGGGCGGCATTGACAGCACATTGGTGGTCAGTCTGATGCAGTCCATGAGTGAACGCAAAATCCGCACCTTTACGGTAGGTTTTTGTGAGGCGGGTTATAATGAAGCGGAGTATGCCAAAGAAACGGCAAGACATCTGGGTACGGAGCACACGGAGCTCTATGTGGAGTTTAAGGATGTAATGGAGGTGCTGCCCCATCTGCCCGAGGCATATGCGGAACCGTTTGCGGACAGTTCCCAGATACCTACCATGCTTGTCAGCAAGCTCACAAAAGAGCATGTGACGGTTTCTTTAAGCGGGGACGCCGGGGACGAGCTGTTTTGCGGATACAATACCTATAAGGATATGGAACAGGGACTTTCCGTTGTCAGGGGAAAGGCAGGTTTCCTGCCGCAGGGAGTGCGCCGCGGGATAGGGAATGTCTGCGGTGTTCTGGGCAATGCCCATACGCCCCTGCTCTATAAGGTATCGGAGTGTTTTAGGGTGGATTCCCCGGAATCCTTTTACCGGGCCATGGGAAGGACGGACTGCCGCATTCCTTATATCCCGAAAGACAGAAAGGGACTTAGCTGCAGCAATGATTTATACCAGGACGGTTATCTTAAGGACGGCAGGCATAACATGATGCTGATGGATATGCTGCAGTACCTGCCGGATGATATTTTGGTCAAGGTGGACAGGGCAGGCATGTTTTATTCTTTGGAAAACAGGATTCCCCTATTGGACAGGGATGTGGTGGAATTTGCATGGACTCTTCCCATTGACTATAAGTTTGGGGGCGGCATAACCAAGAAGCCGCTGCGCAATATTTTATACCGCTACGTGCCGAAGGAAATGATGGAAAGGCCCAAAAAAGGGTTTTCCATTCCTCTCGCGGAATGGCTTGCCGAAGGAGAGATGCACGAATGGGCAAAAAGCATTATGACGGATGCTAAGCCTGTGGCAAAGGAATTTCTGAATATCAAATATGTGGACGGTTTATGGAAGGATTTTTTGACGAAGAAAAAATGGAATCCGGTACTGTGGTATGTGCTGATGCTGGAACAGTGGCTTCTGTATTACCGTATCGGCTAGGCAGAAGGCGTCTGTCATGCGCAAAGGCAGCGCGGAAATGAGGAAAAATGAAGTATGATAAAATAATTATCGGCGCGGGGCTGTACGGACTGTATGCCGCACTTTTTTGCGGGGGCAGGGGCCAAAGCGTGCTGGTGCTGGAATGTGATGACGGCTGCTTTGGGCGTGCCACCTATATCAATCAGGCAAGGGTCCATCAGGGATACCACTATCCCCGTTCCCTGTCCACCGCCATGAAGTCGGCGGGCTACTTTGAGCGTTTTAACAGGGACTACGGTTTCTGCATCAATAAGGAATTTAAAAAGGTGTATGCCACATCGGCGGATTATTCCTGGTCAAGCGGGGAACAGTTCAAAAAGTTCTGCGACGCGGCGGGCATTCCCTGCGAGGAGCTTTGCCCGGAGCGTTTTTTCAAGGACAGGATGTGCGACGGCGTCTTTCTCACAAGGGAATATACCTATGACGCCATGATTCTGAAAAAGTATTTTCTGGAAAAGCTTGCCGGGTTAAAGAATGTGGAAATCCGGTATCAGGCGAGGGTAAGGCATATAGAAAAGCAGACGGATGTGTATGAGCTGGAACTGACAGAAGGGGAGAAGTACCAGACAGGATTTCTGCTCAATGCAACCTACGCTTCCACAAACCTGATTCTTCACATGCTGGGATATGAAAAGTTTAAAATCAAGTATGAACTCTGCGAAATTATTTTGTGTGAGGTAAATGAAAATTTGCAGGAGTACGGTTTTACCGTGATGGACGGTCCGTTCTTTTCCATCATGCCTTTCGGAAAGACAGGACTCCACTCGCTGACGTCGGTGACCTTTACGCCCCATACGACCAGCTATGACAAGACGCCTGTCTTTGCGTGTCAGAAGGAAAAAGAAGCCTTGTGCAGTCCGGGCTTTCTCGGCAACTGCAATATCTGCAAGGCAAGGCCTGAAACGGCATTTTCCTATATGGCAAATCTGGCAAGGAAATATCTCAAAGAGGAATATGCTTTTACTTATAAGGATTCGCTTTTTTCCATGAAGCCGATATTAATGAGCTCGGAAATAGACGATTCCCGGCCGACGGTTATCAGGACGTATTCACAGAACCCGACCTTTGTGGGGGTGCTTTCCGGTAAGATTAACACGGTTTATGATTTAGACGAGGTATTGAGCGATGGAGAATAAAGAGCAAAATTTTGTATCTGCCGTAATTTATGTGCGCAATGCGGAAAACCGGATTGCAGGTTTTCTGGAAACCATCATGGGGGTTTTGGAGAAACACTTTGAAAAATCGGAAATTATCTGCGTCAATGACCATTCTGAGGATAAAAGCGCGTCCGTCATCAGGCAGGTGAGCGGGAAGGCAAAGAATACCACGGTGACCATCCTGAATATGAGTTATTTCCACGGTCTGGAAATTGCCATGAATGCGGGGATGGATTTGGCAATCGGGGATTTTGTGCTGGAGTTTGATTCTGCCACACAGGATTTCAGTCAGGAAGAAATCATGCGCGTTTACCGGAAATCCCTTGAAGGATTTGATATAGTCAGCGCTTCGCCGGATAAGAGGCAGAAGCTTTCCTCCAGACTGTTTTATTATGTGTTTGACAAGTTTTCCGACTTTCCTTATAAATTTTATACGGAGAGGTTCCGTATTTTAAGCCGCCGTGTAATCAACAGAATCGGCAGTATGAACAAGTCGGTTCCTTACAGAAAGGCAGTGTATGCAAACTGCGGTCTGAAAACGAGTAATATCCGTTATGAGGTATGCGGTGAAAACGGGAAAACGGATAGGGACAGAAGTGAAAAGCGTTACAGGAGCGGGCTTGCCATGGACACGCTGATTCTTTTTACGGAATTTGGGTACCGTCTTTCCATGTCCATGACGGCAATTATGATGATGGTAACGGTTTTTATGGCGGTGTATGCGCTGGTCATATATATTTTAAGCAAGCCGGTGGAAGGCTGGACAACAACCATTTTGTTTTTATCGTTTGCTTTTTTCGGGCTGTTCGGCATTTTAACCATAATCGTCAAATATCTGCAGATTCTGGTGAATCTGGTATTTAAGAGGAAACGGTACAGCTTTGAGAGTATAGAAAAGCTTACAAAATAGGGATGTGCAAGATGCACAGGAATGAGGATGAGAAGGATGAATGCTTTAGTCGGATGCACCGGATTTGTGGGAAGCAATATTTATGCGGCGGGAGGGATGGACAGGGGATTCCATTCCACGAATATAGAGGAAGCTTACGGACTGAAACCCGAGCTTTTGATTTATGCCGGACTGCGCGCCGAGAAGTATCTTGCAAACAGGGAGCCTGAGAGGGATATGGAGCTGATTTTGCAGGCTGAGGAAAATATTGGGAAAATCGCCCCGAAGAAGCTGGTCCTGATATCGACAATCGATGTGTTTAAGGAGCCGGTGGGGGTGGATGAAACTTCTCCTGTCATATGCGGCGGTCTTGGGGCTTACGGCCTAAACCGTTACCGGCTGGAATGCTTTGTCAGGGAAACGTATCCCGACGCCCTGATTATCCGGCTGCCGGGACTGTTTGGACAAAATATAAAGAAGAATTTTATCTACGATATGATACACATTATTCCTTTTATGTTAAAGGAAGATAAGTTTTTGGAGCTGGCTGACAGGGATTTGTCCTTAAGGGAATACTACAGCAGACAGCCAAACGGTTTCTACCGGTGCAGGGAGCTTTTACCGGAGGAGAAGAAGCTTTTAAAACAAAAGTTTAAAGCCCTGGAATTTACGGCCCTGCATTTTACGGACAGCAGAAGCGTTTATCAGTTTTATCCGTTGTCAAGGCTTTGGGCGGACATACAGATAGCGCTTGCACAGGGGATTTTGCTCTGGCATCCGGCGACGGAGCCTGTTTCGGCGGCAGAAGTGTACGGGCATGTTACGGGGGAAGCTTTTAAAAACGAACTGGCAGGAACCCCGGCGGTCTATGACTACAGGACGGTATATGCAGAAACGTTTGGCGGAAAAGACGGGTATCTTTGCTCAAAGGAGCAGGTACTGGAGGAGATTGCGGGATTTGTGTCTGCGCGTTGCTGGCACAAACTCGATATGCGCAGAGAAACAGCGCAGAAATGAGGAAAAAATGAAACTATCCATCTCAAATATCGCATGGACGCCCGAACTGGATACGGAAGTTTACCATATGATGCAGAGAATCGGGTTTAGCGGTCTTGAAATTGCACCGACGAGAATATTTCCCGAAAATCCCTACGGGGACTTACACAGGGCGCGGCAATGGAAAAAGGATATGGAGGAACAATACGGGTTTCGGATTCCTTCCATGCAGTCCATCTGGTTTGGCAGGCAGGAAAAGCTTTTCGGGAGCGGAAAAGAGAGGGAAGCTTTATTGCAGTATACCTTCCGCGCCATAGAATTTGCAGAAGCCACAGGATGCGGCAATCTGGTTTTCGGATGTCCGAAAAACAGAAACCTGCCTGAGGGAGCGGATGAATCAGAAGCGCTGCCGTTTTGGAAGCAGATTGGTGAGTATGCGGCAAAAAAGGGAACCGTCATTGCAATGGAAGCCAATCCGCCAATTTACGGAACCAACTACATCAACGGCACCAAAGAGGCGCTTGCGCTTGTGGAAAGGGTGGACTTGCCGGGATTTTTGCTGAACCTGGATGTGGGAACCATGATTGAGAACAAAGAGGATGTGTCTTTGCTTGCAGGGAAGGTGTCCTTTATCAACCATGTGCATATCAGCGAGCCGGGACTTTCCCCCATAAAGAAGCGCGGGCTTCACAGCGAACTTGCCGACTGTCTGAAAGAGGAAGGCTACGGCGGGTTTGTGTCCGTTGAGATGGGAAAGGGCGCGGATATGGATACGCTTGAAGAAATTATGCGGTATGTGAAGGAGATTTTCGGATGAGATATGAAAGGCAGGAGGGGGTTCCCCGGTTTGATTGTACGGAATATGCTCCCAAGTCCAAAGAATATGTGGTGCTGATTCCCATCATCAACGAGGGGGAACGGATATGGAAGGAGCTGCGCCGGGCAAAGAAAAGCGGAGTGCATGAGGCGGCAGACATTGTAATCTGTGATGGCGGCTCCACGGACGGCTGCACGAGGGAAGAAATCCTGAAACGGTTTGCAGTCAACACGCTTTTGGTGAAGAAGGATACGGGCAGGCAGGGAGCACAGCTGCGCATGGGTATCCGGTGGGCGCTTAACCGGGGATACAAGGGGATTATCACCATAGACGGTAATAATAAGGACAGTATAGAGGATGTACCGCGGTTTATCAGTAAATTGAAGGAGGGCTATGCGTTGGTGCAGGGCTCCCGGTTTATAAAAGGCGGCAGGGCGGTCAATACGCCGCCAATCCGCCTGCTTTCGGTTAGGCTCATACATGCTCCCGTGATTTCGCTGACGGCGGGAAAGTGGTTTACGGACACCACCAACGCCTACAGGGGATATTCGGCGGAGTATTTAAGGGACGAGAGGGTGAAACCGCTTCGGGATGTCTTTATGACATATGAGCTTTTGGCGTACCTTTCGGTGCGTGCCACACAACTTGGATATAAGGTTTGCGAGATACCGGTGACGAGGGCATATCCCAAAAAGGGAAAAACACCCACAAAAATCAGTTTTGTGAAAGGAAACAGTGAACTGTTAAAGATTTTGTTTTTAAACCTTTTTGGGGCATACAAGCCAAAGGAGCGCAAATAAGGGGGGAGATAAGTGACGGAAAAGTATAAAAAGAAAGATATTGTTTATTTAGAGGTGCTGCGGATTGCCGCCATTATCGGTGTTCTTTTTAATCATACCAATAAAAGCGGTTTTTTTCTGTTTGCGGAAACTGCCAACAAGGCGGAGTATGTAATTTCACTGGTATTTTCCGTTCTGTGTAAAATGTCGGTGCCCTTATTTTTTATGATTTCCGGTTTTTTGTTGTTGGGCAAAAAGGAATCTTTTGCGGAGGTAATAAAGAAAAGGGTTGTCAGATATGGGCTGGTGATTGTACTGTCGGTCTTGTTTACCTATACGTTAACCGCATTGTACCAAAAAGAAAATTTCAGCGTAAGAGAACTGGTAAAAGCCATTTATCGCGGGGACATCGGGACATACTGGTTTTTGTACGCATATCTGGGACTGATGCTTATGCTCCCGTTTCTCAGGGGAATTACAAGCGTCCTTTCCAAAACAACGGTGTATTATCTGTTACTTTTAAGAATACTGTGCAGGGGGCTTTTGCCGGCTGTGATGTTTGTCCTGCTGGGATATGATATGAGCCCTGCGCTGTATATTCTGCTGTTGGAGGATTCTCTCTTCTATTTTCTGACAGGGTATTACTTTGGAACGGCAGATAACCCGTTAAGTGTGGGATGGGTTCGCGCTGCCTGCTGGTGTGCAAGCGGCGTCAGCGTAGCGCTAAGCTGTTTTATGACATATTATGAGCATAAAGTGACGGGGAATTATACGGAAAACTTTCTGGAAAACTTTCTGCCCGTCGTCTGCATAACCTTATTTTGCACAATGAGATATTCTTTTGGGCATATTAAGATTTCGGACAGACTGAAAAAGGTTATTCTGTTTCTTGGTGATAAAACACTGGGTATATACCTGCTGGAACCGGTTTTCAGATTGTACTTCAGCGGATTTAGGACGCAGCTTACGGATAACTTCCCTCCCCTGACGGCAAGCATATTATGGTGCATTTTGATTTTTGGCGCCGGAGTCTTAGCGGTATGGCTGTTAAAATGCATACCTGCCGTAAGAAAATTAATTTAGGGTATGTATGATGTAAAACTACAGTTTTGGGTCCATGTATACATTTCTTCCAGAACCGCAAGATAATTTTCTTCCGTGAGTCTGCCTGTACCGTCGGCAAAACAGGCTGTCATATAGTCATTCATCTCGTGCCGGTAATGGGTATAGTCGCTGTAATTGTTTAAGTCCGTGATATAATCAAACTGGTTCTGAAAATAGTATATTTCCACATTGGGATAGGCAAGCAGGGTTTCAATCACCTGTTGTTCCGCTGCAAGTTCGGCGGCAAGGCTTCCGTCCGCATAACGGTCATACCAGTAAAGCACGCTGTAGGGCGGGAAAAAAATGACAAACCGGGTATCCGGCATTTTTTCTATGTGCGGCAGGATATACGTTTCCAGATTTGCGGAAATGTTTTCCGCAAAAGCGTCTGCCGGCAGTGCATCCGAAAAGACGGTCGGCGCATGGTAGGTTTCGGCGACAACTTCAGCGCCATAGTACATATACGGCCATGAACAGTATGCTTCGTTCAGGGGTGTTCCTTCCCGTTCCACCTGGGGGCGGAGTATGTAATCCAGAATCACTTCTTTGTTAAGCAGGTAGGGAAAGTCATCAAGTGGTGTGTCATTGTAGAGATACGCAGGCACTTCATAGGCTGTTACGCCGGGTTCCACTTTATAATTGTAGATATCAATATTAAAAAAAACAGTATGGATTTCGTTGGGACTTTTCTCTGCAAGGGTCAGGACGGTATCCACGTCCTTGGGATAAGCGCCGTCATAAGAAAGCTTTGCAGTGTCCAGACCCAATTTTTCCGCAAACAATGCCGTATCAAAATTGACAGTCATGGATGAGCCGGTAATGATGCTGTCGTATGTAAAATGTGCGGCAATGCCGGGGTTCTGGCTGATTTTGTTGTCGATAAGGTAGTACAGGCCGTCTAACGGCTCATGGTATTGGAAAAACGGGTCCGCCATGACGACCATTGCCGCTGCGGCAAGCAATGCCAGTGAGGATAGTATGGCAAAAAGGATGCAGTGCTTTTTCGTCATAAGATACTCCTTTCATGGATACGTTTAGAAGTTAAAGTACAAAAAGGTGCTGATGCCGGAAAAAGAGAGCACGCACCATACAAATATTACGGACAGTGCGATGGTGCCCGGTACCCGGGGCTTGAAGTTCTTTTCCGTCTCGTATAGGTTTTGGCAAAAGAAAATGAGGATAACGGCAGTAAGGATAAAAAGGAACATGCAATAGCAGGAGTGGAGGGGCAGGGTATCCAGTCTGAAAAATTTCATCGGGTAGAAAAACTCCGGGAGCTGAAAAGCTTCCGTTATTTTTTTGTGTACGTGAAGTCCCTGTAAGCCGTCTGCAAAAATACCGGTCAGATTTTTCAGCATATATACGGCCTGGTTTACCGTGTCTGCCCTGAAAAAGGTCCAGGCAAGGGTGACAAAGAGGAAGGTAAACAGAACCGAAATCCCGTGAAGTAAGCGTGCTCCCTGTATGTGCAGTTGTTTTTTAATATCGTGCCAGACATGGGTAAGTACGCTTAATATGCCGTGCAAAAAGCCCCATATGAGAAAAGTCCATCCGGCGCCGTGCCAGACGCCGCTGCATAAGAAGACTATCATGATATTTAGGTAAGTGCGCAGTTTCCCTTTTCTGTTTCCCCCTAAGGGAATATAAAGGTAGCGGGTAAAAAAACGGGTCAGGGTAATGTGCCACCTGTCCCAGAACTCCGTGATATTGGCAGAGCGGTATGGGGAAAGGAAATTCACGGCAATCTTTATGCGAAACATAAGGCTGAGACCCCGCGCCATATCGCAGTAGCCGCTAAAGTCCAGATATATCTGGAAAGAATAAAACAATATCACAAGAAAGGTATTCAGACCGTCCAGCGATGCATAATTTTGAAAGCCCCAGCCCGCGGCAATACCGAAGGTATCGGCCAAAAGCACTTTTTTGCCAAGGCCCAGTACAAACAGGCGGAGTCCCATATAGAAATCTTCGTAATCAAAACGTTTGCGGGAAATGTCCTGAAACTGGGGGAGCATTTCTTCGTGGCTGACAATGGGACCGGCAATCAACTGTGGAAAAAAGGTTACAAAGAGGGCATAGTCCGTAACGGTTTGCCGGGAAACACTGCCTTGTGCCGTGTCCGCCAGAAAAGCAATCTGCTGGAAAGTGAAAAAACTGATTCCGAGAGGAAGGAGAATGCCCGGAAGGGTAAAGTCTGTGTGAAACAATCCGTTGATATTTTCCAGAAGGAAATCAAAGTATTTAAAGTAAAACAGCACAAAAAGGTTTCCCAGAACGCCGCCTGCAACAACAGCTTTTTTGTGCGGTGTTTTCAATAGCAAAAGATGACAGAGATAGTTCAAAGCAATGCTGCACAGAATAATACCCAGATACTGAACGCGGAAATAGGCATAAAAGAAGAGCGACATGCCGGTTAAAAACAGCTTGGCCGCTTCATAGCGCTTTGTGCAATTTAACAGGTAATATCCGAAAAGGGCAATGGGTAAAAATAAGAAAATAAAAATATATGAATTGAACAGCATTGTAAATTCCTCATAAGTATTTTTATAATCTCCGGTGTCAGTCCCATCATATCAAGTTTCTTTTTCCCAGTCAACATTCTACCCTTGTGTTTCCGGATTTTGCATGGCAGCAGCCATGCAAAACATTAGTAAACATATGTACTAAAATGAAAAGATATATATTTCCTATGCTAAACTTTATAAAAATATTTTGGTGCGGGGAAAGATGGATTATACGATAAGAATGCGGAATCTGCGGGAAGATAACGATAAGACGCAGAAAGAAATTGCAGAGATGCTTGGGACATCCCAGACAATGTATTCCAGATATGAACGGGGTGCAAATGAAATGCCAATCAGGATATTGGAGGCATTGTGCGACTATTACGGGGTGACAACGGATTACATGCTGGGCCGTTCGGAGGTAAAGGACGCTTAAGATTGAAAATCACAGAAATTGATTCTATCAGGGCAGCTGAATGTAAGGCTGTTCTTTTTTTGTGCATAAACAGCGAATATCATTTCCCGTTTTTAAGAACATATATTTTATGAAGCATGCCTCTAGTAAACATGTTTACTAAAAGCCTTAGGAAACATTTTTACTATGCTAGACTTTAAAAAATATTGCAATGGGGGTCAAGCAATGGATTATACGATAAGAATGAGGAACCTTAGGGAAGACAATGACAAAACGCAGAAAGAGATAGCAGAGGTGTTGGGAACCTCCCAGACCATGTACTCCAGATATGAAAGAGGCGCAAACGAAATGCCAATCAGGATATTGGAGGCATTGTGTGATTATTACGGGGTATCCGCGGATTATATGCTGGGAAGAACGGAGGTAAAGGGAAGAATGCCTTGACTGCCTAACCATGAAAGTTAATTTTATCAGAAAAAATCGAGTGTAAGGATGACTTTTTGCAAAGATAATGATATAATTCTTTAAATTGAGCATAGTTAGTAGTAAATAAATGTTGCTTGGCAGTTTCAGACTGCGAAAAACAGGAAAGGTTTGGAAACAGAAATATGTTAAATGACAAAGCAATACTGATTACCGGCGGTACAGGAACATTTGGCAAGGCGTTTGCCAGATATGTATTGGAACATTATCAACCCAAAAAAATTATAATTTATTCCAGGGATGAGTTTAAACAGTTCATTATGCAGAATGAATTTAAACAATATGCGGACAAGCTCAGGTTTTTTATCGGTGATGTCAGGGACAAAGACAGATTAAAAAGGGCGCTTGAGGGTGTGGATTATGTTATTCATGCCGCAGCCTTAAAACAGGTTCCGGCCTGTGAGTACAATCCGGCAGAGGCGATAAAGACAAATATAAACGGAGCCCAGAATGTGATTGATGCCTGTCTGGACACGGGGGTTAAAAAGGTGGTGGCATTGTCTACGGACAAGGCGGTAAATCCGGTGAACCTTTATGGCGGGACTAAACTGGTTTCCGACAAACTTTTTATTGCAGCCAATGCCTATGCAGGAAAAAAAGATATCAGTTTTTCCATAGTGCGTTATGGCAATGTGGCGGGAAGCCGCGGTTCCGTGATTCCGTTTTTTGAATCCATCCTGAAAAACGGCGGTACAGAACTGCCTATTACGGATTACCGCATGACCAGGTTCTGGATAAGCCTGCGCCAGGGTGTGGAACTGGTAATTAAGGCATTGGAAGAAGCAAAGGGCGGCGAAACTTTTATTTCCAAAATCCCCTCCTTCAGAATAACGGATTTGGCTGAGGCGATGGCTCCGGGCATGAAGACGAAGGAAGTCGGCATCAGGGAAGGCGAAAAGCTGCATGAAATTATGGTAACGGTGGAGGATTCCCCCAATACCTATGAATATGACAAACATTTTATTATCTATCCGCAGATGGTTTGGAGTGAAAGTAAGAAGGCAGCGCCGACCGGCAAAAAGGTGCCGGAAGGTTTTTCCTACAGTTCGGGCAACAATGCTGAGTGGTTGACCGTAGAGCAGATTAGGGAACTGATTTCCCATATGGAAGAAAATGACTAATGGATAAAATTGCAGTTTTGATACCGTGTTACAACGAAGAAAAAACAATTGCCAAAGTAATTAAGGATGCAATGCAGGCGCTTCCCGATGCAGTTGTCTATGTCTATGACAACAATTCCACGGACCGTTCCGTACAGCTTGCAAAAGAAGCCGGAGCGGTAGTCCGCCACGAATATAAGCAGGGAAAAGGAAATGTAGTGAGGCGGATGTTCAGGGAGATAGATGCAAGATGTTACCTGATGATTGACGGTGATGACACATATCCTCTTGACAGCGCACCGCTCATGGCGGACAGGGTTTTGCAATATCATGCTGACATGGTGGTGGGTGACAGGCTTTCTTCTACTTATTTTAAGGAAAATAAACGTTTATTCCACAATTTTGGCAATAGTCTTGTCAGAGGGACGATTAACAGGCTTTTTTCTTCGGATATTAAGGATATTATGACAGGCTACCGTGCCTTCAGTTATGAATTTGTAAAAACTTTTCCCGTGTTTTCCACCGGTTTTCAGATTGAAACGGAGATGACCATCCATGCGGTAAATTACCGGATGCAGGTGGACAATGTGATAGTGGATTACCGGGACAGGCAGGAAGGCAGCGTATCAAAACTGAATACGTATTCCGATGGCTGTAAAGTGCTTTTGAAGATTATCCAGTTATTTAAAACTTATAAACCATCTTCTTTTTTCGGTCTTATCAGCCTGATGCTGATGCTGGCAAGCGTGATACTGGTGGCGCCTGTCCTTGCAGAATACTTCCGCACGGGCCTTGTACCCAGATTCCCTACGCTGATTGTCAGTGGTTTTTTAGCTCTTGCAGCTCTGCAGTCGCTGTTTTCGGGTTTGATTCTGGCAGAATCAATCTGGAAAGACAGGCGTGATTTTGAGTACAGGCTGAACCGGGTGGCTGAACAGAAAAAACGGGGATGACAGAAAGGAAACACAAGGGTGGACAGGTATGGTTGTTTGGAAGGGGAAGAGGTTTACCTTCGCCCCATTACACAGGAAGACACTGACGATATCATCAGATGGCGCAACAGTGACGCTGTTCGGAAAAATTTTATCTACCAGAAACCTTTTACCAGACAGTCCCATATGCACTGGATGGAAACCATGGTAGATGCCGGAAAAGCGGTGCAAATGATAATTTGCCTGAAAGAAGGGGACAGGCCGGTAGGTTCCGTCTATATCAGGGATATTGACTATTGCCACCATAAAGGAGAGTATGGCATTTTTATCGGGGAGCCTGATGCCAGGGGAAAAGGTATCGGCACAAAGGCAGCGGGACTTATGTTACGCTATGCATTTGAGAATCTGCAGCTGCACCGCCTGTTCCTCAGGGTGTTTGCAGATAACCTGCAGGCAATGGCCAGTTACAAAAAAGCGGGTTTTGAAAAAGAGGCTTATCTTCGGGATGATGTGTATATAAACGGTATGTACAGGGATATTGTGCTGATGGCGGTTTTAAACCCACAGCAGACGGGAAAGGCATAAGCGAGTGGAGCATAAAATGAATGCGGCAACCCAACTCCATAAGAATACGGGCGGCAGGATGGCGAATCTGGAATTATTGCGGATTGTGTCTATGCTGTTTGTTGTGGTGCTTCATTTTCTGGGAAAGGGCGGCTGGCTGGTGTCCCTTACGGATGCGGCGATGCCCAGAAGGGGTTACCTGGCATGGGGTGTGGAATCGCTGGCAATCGTGGCGGTAAATGTTTACATGCTTCTAAGCGGCTATTTTCTGGTGGAAAGTTCTTTTAATGTAAAGCGCCTGTTGCAGCTTTTTTTGCAGGTGTTGTTTTACAGTGTCACGATTGGTTTTGCGGCGGCAGCGTTCGGTTACCTTCCCGAAGAGGGTTTTTCCATATATTATCTGGCACAGTTGTTTCTGCCCGTTTCCACGAACCACTATTGGTTTATGACAGCGTACTTTTTGATGTATCTGTTTTCACCGCTTCTTTCGCGGGGGGTAAAGTGCCTGACTCAAAAACAATTCCGGACAGTGCTTTTTTTGCTGCTTTTTGTGTTCAGCATCTTAAAATCCATTGTTCCCGTAAAGCTGTCTTCGGATATGCGGGGATATGACTGTTTATGGTATTTGTGTGTGTTTCTCGTAGCTGCTTATATCAGGCTGTACGGCATTCCGTTTTTTAAAAGCGCCGGGCGTTCCCTGCTTGTTTATCTGGCGGCAGCCGCCGGTATTTTCGGTTTTTCTTTTTTCCTCCGGTTCATGTACCTGAAAACGGGCAAGCTGGGGGACATCCTCAATATTGCCTATGAATATAATCATATTCTGGTACTGACTGCCTCGGTAGCGTTTTTCTATTTGTTCTACCATATAAAAATAAAGGACGGTGTATTTGGCAGGATGGTCATAAAGGTTGCTCCCTGTTCGCTGGGCGTCTATCTCTGGCATGAGCATATTGCACTCAGGTATGAGTGGCCGGACTGGCTCTATTCCTTAACGGGGAGGCCGGACAGCGGACTGCTTCTTTTACTTTACATCCTGTTTGCCGCGGCGCTGGTATTTGTCATTGGCATACTGTTTGATATATTGAGGATGCTGCTGTTTACAGGAGGAAACCGGCTGCTTTCTTATGTAGGAGGTTACCGGAAATTACTTGGGTGGCTGGAAGGGCTGTCCATTGGACAAAAAAGGGTTGAAACGCATGAATGAGCCGACTTTTTCCCGGCTTGGCCGGATATGCTGTAAATATATATTTCCTTTCATTTTGTTACTTTATCCGCTCCGTCATATTTACTGGGGACTGGATTTTTGGGATACCGGTTATAATTATGCCAATTTCAGGTATATGGGGTTGGAACATATGGATTCCATGTGGCTTTTTGCAACCTACCTTTCCAACCTTGCAGGACATTTTCTGACATTGCTCCCCGGTGGACACAGCTTGCTTTTCATGAACCTGTATACGGGATTGTCTGTCAGTTTTCTTGCCCTGCTTTCTTATTATTTTCTGACAAAAAGGATGAAGTTTCCGGCATGGGCAGTGTTTGTGGGGGAACTGGTGGCTGTAAGCCTGTGCTGGTGTCCTACGGCCCTTTTATACAATTACCTGACTTATATATTGTTTTTAGCGGGGATTTTGCTTTTATACGAAGGGCTTTCACGGGAAAAAAACAGTTTTCTTGTGCTGGCAGGCGTAATGCTGGGTTCAAACGTGTTTGTCCGTTTTTCCAATCTGCCTGAGGCAGGCCTTATTGCTGCGGTGTGGGCTTATGGTTTTATTGCCCGCAAGAAGATAAAAAAGGTGCTGCGGGAAACGGGATTTTGCGTGCTCGGGTATATGGGCGCCGCTTTGGCATGGCTGGGACTGATATCCTTGCGTTACGGGTTTTTCAACTATGTAAATGGCATTAAAAGGCTGTTTGCAATGACGGAAACGGCCACGGATTATAAGGCTGCTTCCATGCTGTATAAAATGTTTTCGGGATATGTGGACAATTTTTACTGGGTAAACAGGATTTTAGTGTTTGCATTGCCGGGTATTGCCGTCTGCTTTATTTTGCCCAAGGGCCGGAAGTGGGTAAAGGGTGCAGTGTGCGCAGTGTCGGCGGCTGCCTGCGCCGTGTGGCTGTATGGAAGCAGGGATGCGGCAGGCAACAGAAACTTTTGTGATTTGCGGTTTGACGAATACAGTTCAATGCTCAAGCCCGGTATTTTATTCCTCATTTTAACGCTGTTTATATGTCTTGTGCGCATTTTTGCCAAAAAGGCGGAGAAAAAGGAAAAACTGTTTGCGGGGCTTGTGTTTTTATCTGTATTGATAACCTCCATCGGAAGCAACAACGGGTTATTGCCAAGTATAAACAACCTTTTTCTGGCTGTCCCGTATGTATTGTGGAATATATACAGGTTTTGCACGGACAGTAAAGAATGCAGATTTCCCCTGCTTCCGTTAAAGGCGCTCTCAATCATGTTTATCTTTGTTTTTTTGTTTCAAGGTCTGGGATTCGGAGTCCGGTTTGTTTTTGCCGAGGCAACCGGCATAAAAAAGATAGATACAAAAGTGGAAAATAATGATATACTGAAAGGGATTTACATGAGCGGGGAAAAGGCGGAATGGATGGAAGGCCTCAGCGCATATGTAACAGAAAAAGGACTGGCAGGAAGAGAAGTGATTCTGTACGGCAATATCCCGGCTGTCAGTTTTTATCTGGGGATGCCTGCCGCATTTAATCCGTGGAGTGATTTGACTTCCTTTGGCGTCTCTTCCATGGAAATTTCCATGCAGGAAATGCTGGGAGGGCTGTTGGAAAAAGGTGAGGAATATCCTGTTGTAATACTGAACAGGGATTTGGTTTTGGATATGGAGGAATTCTGGCGCTCGGAAGATGTTAAGCTGGATATGATATTACAATTCATGAAAGACTATGGGTACAGTGCGGTTTATTCCAACGATAAATTTGTCTTGTACGAGAATGGTGGAAAGATTGAAAACTAAAACTTTCTATCACGGGATTTGTGTCTGAGCGCTGCCTGCACAAACTCTTAAGCCATATTAAGGCTTTGCGCAAGCAGCGCGGAAATGAGGAAAACATGATTAACTTTAATGTACCGCCATATACGGGAAAGGAAATGGACTATATCAGGCAGGCTGTGGAAAGCCAGAAAATATGCGGGGACGGGCAGTTTACCAGAAAGTGCAATGAATGGATAGAGGAAAAAACGAAAACGAGGAAATGCCTTCTGACCACTTCCTGTACCCATGCCACGGAACTTGCGGCCCTGCTTTCCGATATACAGCCGGGAGATGAAGTGATTATGCCGGCCTATACTTTTGTGTCCACGGCAGATGCTTTTGTGCTCAGGGGAGCCGTGCCGGTGTTTGTGGATATCCGGCCGGATACCATGAATCTGGATGAAACCTTGATTGAGGGTGCCATTACGGAAAAGACAAAGGCTATCGTGCCGGTACATTATGCCGGCGTGGCATGTGAGATGGACACCATCATGGACATTGCAAAGAGACACGGTCTGGTGGTGATTGAGGACGCGGCCCAGGGGATTATGTCTTCCTACAAGGGAAAAGCGCTGGGAACCTTCGGCGAGTTTGGATGTTTTTCTTTCCATGAAACAAAAAATTACAGTATGGGTGAAGGCGGAGCCCTGCTCATCAGGGAAGAAAAGGATATTGAAGAAGCGGAAATCATCCGTGAAAAAGGAACCAACCGTTCCAAGTACTTCAGGGGCCAGATTGACAAATATACCTGGGTGAACTATGGCTCTTCCTACCTGCCAAGCGACATGAATGCGGCGTATCTGTATGCGCAGCTGGAAATGGCGGAGGAAATCAATGATGCCAGAATGGCCTGTTGGAACCGCTATTACAAGAATCTGACGCCGTTAATGGAGGCCGGAAAGATTGGACTGCCTGTTGTTCCGGACGGATGTGTGCACAATGCGCATATGTTTTACATTAAGACGGCAGACTTGGAGGAGAGGACAAGGCTGATTGCGTTTTTGAAGAAGAATGATATTATGGCAGTGTTCCATTACATACCGCTGCACACGGCGCCTGCCGGACAACGCTTCGGCCGTTTTCACGGACAGGATATCCATACTACAAAGGAGAGTGAGCGTCTTTTGCGGCTTCCGATGTATTACAGGCTGAAAGTGGATGTGGTGGATGGCATTTGTGATAAAATAAAGGAGTTCTACCAGTAAACGGAGTGAGGGAATGCTTTTCATACAAATAATCATTTTTTTGTTTTTTGCATTGGCGGCGCCTATATGCGTTGGTGCAGGGGCGGTATCGTTTCTGGACAGACAAAAAAGAAATATAGGTTTGATGTGGATGGCAGGGGAACTGCTGCTTTTGGCTGCCTTTCAGGTGATGTCGGTGCCGATGATTCTTGCAGGCCGCCTGTTTTCCGGTCTGGTACGGGTTTATGCTGTGTTTTCGGTACTTGCCGCTGCCGGCGGGATGGCAGTTTTTGTTTATAAGAAAAAGAAGACGCCTGTATTGAAAGAGGTGCAGCCCAAGCCGGGAAAGACGGAGAAAGCGCTCTGGATTGCAGTGGGGGTTCTTCTTTTGGTACAACTTTTCCTGACGGCGTTCCTGGCATTTGGCGACGGCGATGATGCATATTATATGGCAGTGTCCACGACCTCGGATGTGTTTGACAGCATGTACCGGTTTTCCCCCTATACGGGGAGCAGCACAAAGATGGATATCCGGCACAGCCTGTCGCCTTTTCCCGTATATATTGCTTTTTTATCAAGGGTGTCCGGCATTCATGCTGCCGTTATCTTCCATGTGGCATTGCCGCTTTTGCTGATACCGCTGGCTTATGTTATTTACGGCATGATTGGCAGAAGACTTCTGAAAGGAAAAAGAAGGCAGCTTCCTGCGTTTATGCTTTTTGTGGAACTGCTTGTGCTGTGGGGGAATTATTCCCTGTATACGGCGGAAACTTTTTTGATAACCAGAACCAGCCAGGGAAAGGCTGTTTTGGGAAATATTATGATTCCGGCATTGTTTTTGCTGCTCTATATGATGGGGGAGCGTCTGGCGGAAAGCAAGATGCCGGAAGCGTGTTTATGGGTGCTTTTGGCAGCGCTGGTAACCTGTGCATGTCTTTGCAGCGTACTGGGGGCTTTTCTCACCGTCATCCTGCTGGGCGCTTTTTGTCTTTGCGCAGTATTTTCCTACAAAAAATGGAAGTTACTGCTGCCGGCGGCCGCCAGCCTTTTGCCCGCAGTGGTTTTTGCGGGGATGTATATGCTTTTGACATAGTGTGAGAAGAACTTCCAACACTCATGCCAAAGGGCATTTCGTGAAGAGGTTCTATATCTCACGCCGGGAATATGTGTTGCCGCGCAGCGGCGGAATGAGAGGGAAATATGTGGAATAAGGTGATTGCCCTGTATGAAGCATATATCGGAACAGGTATGATTGCCGGTCTTTTTCTGGTGGCTTTGATTTACCTGTTTTTTTCCGAAAAGAATAAGACGACCAGAATTGTTTTTCTGTATGTGCCTGTGATGGTGCTGGTTTTATATTTCTGTCCGTTTTTTGCAACCATAGTGTATTATTTTGTGGGGGAAGAAGTTTATTACCGGCTTTTATGGCTGGTTCCGATTGTGCCGGTCCTGGCCTATGCGGCAGTGAAAATCATATCGGAATGCAAGGGAAAGAAGCGTTTTCTTGCAGGGGCGGCTTTGGTCGGCATTCTTATTTTGTCGGGAAAACTGGTATACAAAAGCCCTTATTACTCCGTGGCACAGAATCCGTACCATGTGCCGGACACGGTGGTGAAACTCTGCGACGCCGTTATGGAGGAGGGAGGACCTGTCATAGCGGTATTTCCCGGGGAATTTGTCCAGTATGTGCGCCAGTACAATGCGCTTGTCTGTATGCCTTACGGCAGGGAGGCGCTTGTGGAGTCATGGAATCTGAAACAAGAACTGTTTTATCTTTTGGAAACAAATGTGCTGGATGCGGAAAGAATAGCGGAATGCGCAAGGCAGAAGGGCTGCCGCTATCTGATTTTTTCGGGGAAAAAGGAGATAAGCGGAGACTTTGAGGATTATGGATATGAGCCGTATGACGAAATAGACGGTTATATTATTTTAAAGGATTCGACATTCTAGGAAAACAGAAAAACTCCCTGCAGCCATACCGCAGGGAGTTTTTGTTTTAATATATAGTTGTATACTTCTCCAGCGCCTCTTTCATTCTTTTTACCACCAGTTTCCTGCCGTCCAGATTCAAGTGCACATTATCGATTAGATAGTTGGCGGCAATATCCTCATGAATGGTGCCGTACAGGTTATCCACAAAGCTGACTTGTAATTCATAGGCAATCTGGGCCTGCAGGATGACATAGGAGGACAGGTAGCCGGGACCGTAGCTTTTGACATCACTGCTGATATAATTCCCATTTTCGTCCACGCCGAAAGCATAGGTGGGCGACATGACAATAATACGAATCCACGGAAACTTTTCTTTAATCATTTCAACGCCCATGGCCATGGAGCCGGTAAACTGTGTGGGGTCGGTAAGATTCTCGGTGTTTTGTATTTTCCTGCCGTTTAAGTAGTCCGTGGCATCATACATGACAAAGATGGCGTCTACATTTCTGAAATCAACAGAGCGTAGCACTTCCATGGACTTCTGGATGTCCGTGGTATCGTATTCTACCGCATCATACATGTCCAGTGCGGCATCTACCATGGAATAATCGTTTTCCGTAATGGCAGTGGCAAGTCTGCAGAAACTGAAAGCATCCATGGGAAAATAATCGTTCTGGAACGGGTCATAAAAGGAAGACATGAAAGAGCCCGGAACGGAACAGTTGTAAACGGTTGCGCCGGTTTCCTCTGCAAACAGTCTGCAAAGGTTGTCTTTTGCATCCAAATCATCCGAAAAAGGGGAATTGCCGAAACAGACAACGGTAGTTACCCCGTCATCTTCGGGAAATGTGCCGTCATCTTCCACCATATTGGAAAAAAGTTCGTCATATACAGTGATTTCTGGGTTTTCCGGAGTAGGGATGGCATCAATTTCTTCTTTGGAAATGGTGCGGCCGAAGCCAACAAATTTTTTTGCAATCAGGACAATGATAAGGACAACTGCGACTGCAAAGACAATATGCAGATTCAATTTAAATTTTTTCTTTTCCATAAATTAGCCTTTCTATATTTCAGATTAAAATCTTTCGCGTGTGTTGGTTATGATTGTACTATTATATGGGGGTGCTGTCCAGCCCGGACGGAAATATTTTATAAATAATAAAGAAATGATACAAAGCGGATACAAAAAAAAGGAAAATAGGGATTATGGAAAAACATACCGCTTGAGTATGGATTCTTATATTTTGTATACTGTAGAAAATAATGCGACGTCAAATTAATAAAAAAATAAGAATATTTGCGGCATTTAAGGGCTTTTTGCCTTGAAGGCATTATTTGAAAATGATATAATGTTACAGAATTGTTAAATGGGAGAATGCGCTTTGCAGTCAGCTGCCGGCGCATGGAAGGGAGAGTATGAAAAAGATGTTTAATCGTAGCAAGAGATTACGGGAAGAGAATCCCTTGAATGATGATTTGGAATACATGGATGACGCATATTACGAAGAGGGGGAAGATGCCTTTTACGAAGAGGAAGAAGATTTCGGTGATGAGGCATATTATGCGGATGAAGAAGGCGCTGCAGACGAGGCATATTATGCGGATGAAGAAGGCGCTGCAGACGAGGCATATTATGCGGATGAAGAAGACGCTGCAGACGAGGCATATTATGCGGATGAAGAAGATGCCGGGGAAGAGACATATTTTGAGGAAGAAGAATTTACGGAAGAGGCTTCGTATTTTGAAGATGAGGATGCATTTTATGAAGATGCCGAAGACAACGGTTATTTTGAGGATATGGAAGACTTTTCCGAAGATGGCCTGATATATGCTGATGAAGAGGAAGAAGCGTATGTTCCCGTTCTGGACACTGTGCGGGGAGAAAATATTTTTCAGAAACTCTGGTATAAGATGCTCCATATGAGTACCATGGATAAAATTGTTACCACTACGGGTGTGCTGGTATTGGTGATGGCGCTTGTGACAGGGGCTGTTTATGTCAGCGCCCGCTTTCTGGACAAACAAGTGGTATCCTTTGATACGGTGGGCAACCAGCTGGACAACGTCACACTGATTGGTGAGCAGGGACTGACGGCAGTTGCGGATGCCGAGCTGGCAAGGCTTTCGGTGGCAGGAGCGATTGAAGAAGACAAAGATTACGACGAGGAAGAGTATACAAAAGAAGTCAGCGTATCGATTAACATGACTTCCATTGAAAAGGACCTTAAAGTCAAGTTTGTCAACAGCAAGACCAACAAGCTGATTGCCAATGTGCCTTTCTCCATTTCCGTGACAACGCCAAGCGGAAAAACGGAAACGTGGACGGATGATGACATGGACGGCATTATCTATAAAACCGGTATTGAACACGGGAATTATACGGTTGCCATGAATGAACTTACGGACAGCAAGTATAAGGATTATCTGATTTCCACGGATGGACAGAAAGTAACCGTTAAAAAAGAAATTGCTTACCAGAAAGTTGACGTTGCCGATGAAATAAAGGATGAATCCGAAATCGACTCCAAGAAAGAAGACACAAAAGATAAAGAAACCGAGGTGGAATCCATCCTGACGGATACCGTAGCCTGGGTAGAGTCTACAAAGACAACGGTTGGGGAGACTTACACGGCAGTTCCCAAAACACAGGTTCCGGCGCCTCTTACGACGGCAAAAACCACAAGTTTTATGCGAACGGCGGCTGTTACCATGAACAATCTGGAACTGACGGAAGGCAGTACGGGTTCTGTGGCAGTCACTGCACCGGACGGAGTCACTTTTGAAAATATTTCTTATACGAGCAGTGATGCTTCAGTGGCAACTGTAAGTGCGGATGGGCAGGTAACTGCATTGAAAGCGGGTACTGCAACGATTTCTTTTCAGGCAACCGGCAAAAAGACGGATGATTCCGTGAGTGGCGGGACGTCGGAAGAAATATACACGGGTTCCTGCGTCATTACCGTGAAGGCGGCGCCTCCCGCTACTGTTCCGGTAACGGGGATTACCTTGAATAAATCAGCTCTGTCCCTTACAAAAGACGGCACGGAAACGCTGACGGCGGCTGTTGTCCCAGAGAATGCCACAAACAAAGAATTGAAGTGGGAAAGTTCGGACAGCACTGTTGCGACAGTTGATGCAGCAGGAAAAGTAACGGCATTAAAGGCCGGAAAGACAACCATTACGGTTTCTTCCGTGTCTGATTCCAACATAAAAGCAACCTGTGAAGTGACGGTTGCGGAGGCCGCGGAAACAAGAACCCTGACTTTAAGCCAGACAGCCTTAAATATGGCGCCGAACGGTACTCTTGCATTTACCGCAGCTATCGGGAACTCTGTTTCAGGAGGCACCGTCACCGGAACGATTACCGCAAAAAGCGACAATACTGCGGTAGCCGATGTCAAGGTGGAAAATAACAACGGAAAAGCTACGATTACCGTTACGGCAAAAGCTGCCGGAACAGCAAAAATCACGGTAATCATTGACGGTACCGCAATCAGCCAGATATGTACGGTTACGGTCGGTAACAGGACCATAACGCTGGATAAGGCAACCATAAGTGTGCTGACCGGAAGCAGTGCGGACTGTACGGCAGTCATAACCGGCACAGGCGGTACTGTTACGGCGGAAACCACTGACAGTAAGATTGCCACGGCAAAAGTGACGACTTCCGCGGCGGATGGAAAGACAACAGCCAAAGTTACCGTTACGGGTGTGGCGGCAGGTTCGGCAACCATCACCGTGACATACAAGGAAAACGGCGCGGAACTTAAGAAAACCTTTACGGTTACTGTTGTCGCAAACACTACTTTGCTGAAACTGGCAGACGGCAGACAGCTCTGGGTACTGGTATCCGATAACAAATACAGGGAAGCCAATTATGCGGATTATTACAATACCGCAATTACCACATTTTATGTAAGGGCAGAAGGAACAGTGAAGTATACAGGCTGGCAGACGCTGGACGGGAAACTGTATTATTTTGACGCCAGCGGCAAAAAGGTTACCGGCGAACAGGTCATTCAAGGCGCAAAGTATAATTTTGCCAGTGATGGCTCCCTTGTTGTGGGAAGCGGCGCATTTGGCATTGATGTATCCAAGTGGAACGGCACCATAGACTGGCAGGCGGTAAAAAACTCCGGCGTCAATTATGTGATTATCCGGTGCGGATACAGGGGCTCTTCGACGGGCGCGCTGGTGGAAGACCCTAAGTTTCGGGCAAATATAAAAGGTGCGTCAGATGCCGGCATCAAAGTGGGTATTTACTTCTTCTCCCAGGCAGTAAACAGGAATGAGGCGGTGGAAGAAGCGTCCATGGTATTGGAACTCATCAAAGGATACAAGATATCCTATCCTGTATTTCTGGATGTGGAATCTTCCGGCGGACGTGCGGACGGCATTGACAAAAATACCAGAACGGATGTCATCAAGGCCTTTTGTGAGACCATTCAGAACTCCGGTTATACTGCAGGCGTATATGCAAACAAAAGCTGGCTGACAAACAAGATTGATGCAGGACAGCTTAGCAGGTACAAAATCTGGCTTGCGCAGTATGCTTCCACACCTACTTACACCGGCAGATATGACATGTGGCAGTATAAGTCCACGGGCAGGGTAACCGGTATCAGCGGCAATGTGGATTTAAATTTAAGTTATTTGGGATACTAATCCTAAAAATACAGAAAGCAATGAGGGATATTTTATGAGGACTTATCTTGTAACAGGAGGAGCAGGTTTTATCGGTTCCAATTACATTCACTATATGTTCAAAAAGTATGGTGATACCATCAGGATTATCAATGTGGATGCCCTGACTTATGCCGGTAATCTGGAAAATCTCAAGGAAGTGGAAAACAGGGATAATTACAGTTTTGTCAAAGCAGACATTTGTGATAAGGAAGCGATTCGCAAGGTGTTTGCAGAGAATGATATCGACCGTGTGGTTCACTTTGCGGCAGAAAGCCATGTGGACAGAAGCATCCGCAATCCTGAAGTATTTGTTAAGACCAATGTTTTAGGAACGGCAGTGCTGTTAAACAGTGCAAAAGAGGCATGGGAATTACCTGACGGCACGTTCAATGAAGGCAAGAAGTTCCTGCATGTCTCCACGGATGAAGTATACGGCTCCCTTCCCGATGACGACGATGCTTTCTTTTATGAAACATCACCGTATGAGCCCCACAGCCCTTATTCGGCAAGCAAGGCAAGTTCGGACATGCTGGTAAAATCCTATATGGACACCTACCATTTTCCTGCCAACATTACCAACTGCTCCAACAATTACGGACCTTATCAGTTCCCGGAAAAACTGATTCCCCTTATTATCAACAATGCCCTGCAGGGAAAGAAGCTTCCGGTGTACGGCGATGGAAAAAATGTCCGTGACTGGCTGTACGTGGAGGACCATGCCAAAGCCATCGACATGGTGCAGGAGCAGGGCAGATTGTTTGAAACCTACAATATCGGCGGACACAACGAGAAACAGAATATTGAAATTATCAATATCATTCTTGAAACCCTGCAGGAAATGCTGCCGGATACGGATGAACGAAAATCTCTCGTTTCCAAAGACCTGATAACCTATGTGGAGGACCGCAAAGGCCATGACAGAAGATACGCCATTGCGCCCGACAAGATAAAAGCGGAAATCGGCTGGTATCCCGAAACCATGTTCAAAGAAGGCATCAAAAAAACGATAGCCTGGTACTTTACACATGAAGACTGGATGAAAAACGTCACCAGCGGCGACTACCAAAAATATTATAACGAAATGTACGAAGAAAAATAATATCACAGAAATTTGCGGCATACGCTGCCGTAAAAGATTTTTATAGGCTCCTGCCTGCTTTTTTGGCACACAGCCCTTTTGGAGAAATATTCCCTAAGGAGCCCTTAATAAAACGTTGGCACTTGGCGAGGTATTTTTCGAGCCTAGTGCCATTACGTTTTATTAGAGCGAAAGCGCGGCGACGGGGGAATATTTCTCCAAAAGGGCGTCCCTTGCCGGAAACATGACGTTTTGGGGATAGGCATTTTCCCACATTTATGTTAGAATATAAAATATATAACGAAAAGGAGTATTTCATGAAAGGAATTATACTGGCCGGAGGCTCCGGCACCAGACTGTACCCGCTTACCAAAGCGATATCCAAACAGATTATGCCTGTCTATGACAAGCCAATGATATATTATCCGCTTTCCATCCTGATGCTTGCAGGCATCCGTGAGGTGCTGATTATTTCCACGCCCAGGGATTTGCCGGTATTTGAGGAACTTCTCGGAGACGGAAGCCAGCTTGGCATGGAGTTTTCCTACGCGGTGCAGGAACAGCCCAGGGGACTTGCGGACGCCTTTATCATCGGTGCGGATTTTATCGGCAGCGACAGGGTGGCGCTGGTGCTGGGAGATAATATATTCTACGGACAAAGCTTTTCGAGGATACTCAGGGAAGCGGCATGCCGGGAAAAAGGGGCAACCATATTCGGTTACTATGTCAGGGACCCGCGGGAATACGGGGTTGTGGAGTTTGATGAGAACGGCAGGGCGTTATCCATTGAGGAAAAGCCCCAAAACCCCAAGAGCAATTATGCTGTTCCGGGGCTGTATTTTTATGACAATGACGTGGTGGAGATTGCAAAAAACGTGAAGCCTTCCGCAAGGGGGGAAATTGAAATCACCAGCATCAATAATGAGTATTTACGGAGGGGAACCCTTTATGTGGAAACCTTGGGCAGGGGATTTGCCTGGCTGGATACGGGCAACCATGACGCCCTTCTGGATGCGGCGGATTTTGTGGCGGCATTTCAGAAACGGCAGGGGCTATACATTTCCTGTATTGAGGAAATTGCATTTAAGAGAGGCTTTATCACGAGGGAGCAGCTGTTAGAGCTGGCAAAGCCTCTTATGAAAACCAATTACGGACAGTATCTGACAGAGGTTGCAAATGGACTCTAAGACAAAAAAACTTGCGGTGACTGCCGCTGTTTCCACAATGCTTTTCATTGCCCTGACAGTCATTCTTATCAACGGCGGTGCGGCAAAAAGCACACAGGGCAAAGCAGAAACGACAGTGCCTTCGGATACATCGCAGCAGGGGTCAGGCATGGTTTATCTGGATGGACAGATAGGAAATGATTTGTCTGCTTTCCTGCGGGATGAAACTTTTTTTGATTCGGAAGAAAATGAATATCTGGACCGGCTCCGCGATGAGCAGAACCGGCTTTCCCTGATAGTGACATCCATTGAAAAGGATTTGCGTATTCAGGTTGTGGACAATGACAATGAACCGGTAAAAGGAGAAAGCTTTTTTGTATCTCTGGATGGCGTTGGTGAGTATAAGGATTTGGACAAGGACGGCGTCATCTACATCGGGGATTTACCGGCAGGGGATTATGAAGTATCCTTAAAGCCGCTGGAAGGCTACAGGGTGCCGTCCGGCAGCACGAAGGTAAGGGTAAAGGACAAAGTGGAGTATCTGGTAATAGATGACATTTCCCTGTTAATCAAGACGGAAGAAGAGATTGATGCGGAAGCGGAAGACAGCGCCCAGGCCATTGACGATGCCGACAAGACAGAAATCAAAACGGCCCAGTCCCTGACGGGCAATGCCGTACTGGGCATTGACGTTTCCAAATGGCAGGGTGAGATTGACTGGGACCAGGTGAAGAGCGAAGGGGTAGAATTTGCCATTATCCGGTGCGGATACCGCGGTTCCGTAACGGGAAGCTTAGTGGAGGACCCTTACTTTGCCCAGAACATAAAAGCAGCGAAAGCGGCAGGCATC
The DNA here is from genome assembly GCA_910577105.1 of uncultured Lachnospiraceae bacterium. GTDB lineage: Bacteria > Bacillota > Clostridia > Lachnospirales > Lachnospiraceae > Acetatifactor. Next base: position 39,013 of record CAJTMB010000008.1, read on the forward strand.
AAGGTAGGCGTATACTTTTTTACACAGGCGGTAAATGAAGTGGAGGCTGTTGAGGAAGCCAGCATGGTAGTGAGCCTGATACGGGATTATGAACTGGAATATCCGGTTTTCATCGACACGGAAGGAGCAGGCGGGGAAGGTCGTGCCGATGGTCTGGATGTGGGTGTGCGTACGGCTGTGTGCGATGCTTTCTGCACTACCATAGAAAATGCGGGATATAAGGCAGGCGTTTATGCAAGCCGGAACTGGTATAATAAGAGACTTGAAACCGCAAAACTGGAAAAATATACCATATGGCTGGCGGAATACCGCAGTGCGCCGATTTATCAGGGATATTACCAGATGTGGCAGTACACTTCCAAGGGCAGTATTGCGGGGATAAAAGGAAAAGTGGACATGAACATCAGCTATCTGGGATATTAACAGAGCGGTTTTTACGAAACAAAAAGTAGGAAAGGACAGGAATCGGTATGGGAAAGATAACAGTGGAAACATGTGAAATCGAAGGATTGAAAGTAATAACGCCGCAGGTGCTCGGGGATGCAAGGGGTTATTTTATGGAGAGTTACAATTATAATGATTATAAGGCGGCAGGCATTGACCAGATTTTTGTGCAGGATAATCAGTCGGCCTCCAAAAGGGGTGTGCTTCGCGGCCTGCATTTCCAAAAGGAATTTCCTCAGGACAAGCTGGTAAGGGTGATAAGGGGAGAAGTTTTTGACGTAGCGGTGGACTTACGCCCGGGGTCTCCCACCTTTGGGAAATGGCATGGTGAAATCCTGTCGGAAGAAAACAAGAAGCAGTTTTTTGTGCCTCGAAATTTTGCACATGGATTTCTGGTACTGTCTGAGTATGCGGAGTTTTTTTACAAATGCACGGAGTTTTACCATCCGGGGGATGAAGGCGGACTGATGTGGAACGATGCTGAGATTGGTGTAAAGTGGCCCCTTCAGGAAGGCGTGGAGCTTATTTTCTCCGAAAGGGATACGAAGTGGGAAAGTTTTAAGGCTTACAAAGAAAAGATGTGAAGGGAAAGTACGCTTGTGTTATGCAGAAGATTCAGTTGAAGGGTAAAATTTCTAAAAAAACAGGCATATTTATTTTTTGCGCATTGGGATTTATTATGGCGCTTGTGATTGTCCTGCACCACAATCCCAATGATGCTTTGCAGGAGGAAATACTGAAAAAGATTTTGTCCTGCGCGGTGATTCTGGCATCCTGTATTCTTTTCGGAATATTGTACGACAAATTGACCAGCCTGCCGGTGGAACTGTACCAGAACAGGCGCCTTATTTGGAAACTGGCAAAGAACGATTTCAAAAAAAGGTATGCAGGTTCCTATCTGGGTATTGTGTGGGCTATGGTACAGCCGGTAGTGACCGTGGTGATGTACTGGCTGGTTTTTGATGTCATTATGCATGGCGCCGGCATGGCGATGCGGGGCGGCGGGGATATTCCCTTTGTACTCTTTCTGACATCGGGACTGGTTCCGTGGTTCTATTTCAACGAGGCGTGGACAAACGGTACACAGGCACTGCTGGAGTATAATTATCTGGTTAAAAAAGTAGTGTTTAAAATCAGCATCCTTCCCATTATCAAGGTAATCGGCGCGACCTTTGTACATGCTTTTTTTGTCTGCATTCTTTTGGTGATAGCCGCATTTTACGGATATTATCCTACGGTTTATACGTTACAGATTTTTTATTACAGTTTCTGCACATTTATTCTGGTGCTGGCCCTAAGCTATACGACCTGCGCGCTGGTTGTGTTTATGAGGGATATCGGGCAGATTATCGTAATTGTTTTGCAGATTGGCATGTGGGCGACGCCCATTATGTGGGATTTTGGCGCAATCAGTGAGGGTTGGGCCGTGTTTTTAAAACTAAACCCCATGGTATATATTGTCAATGGGTACAGAAGTTCTGTTTATGAACACTCGTGGTTTTTTGAAGACTTTTTTTCCACCATGTATTTCTGGATTATTACGGTGGTATTGTTTGGCATAGGCGCGTTGGTATTTAAACGCCTGAAGGTACATTTTGCGGATGTTCTTTAATCTATCTTGAAGGGATTGGCCGCATTGGCGGTGTTTAAGGGTATAAACATGGAACAGGAAACGACAAAAACGGCGATAATGGTCAAAGACCTGAAAAAAATGTATAAATTGTATAATAAGCCTTCAGACCGTTTTAAAGAAGCTTTCGGGCTGGCGAAGGGCAGGTATAAACCCCATTATGCTTTGAACGGTGTAAGTCTGGAAATTTTTCAGGGAGAAACCGTGGGCATTATCGGCACCAACGGTTCCGGTAAATCCACCATATTAAAAATCATTACCGGCGTCTTGAGCCCCACGGAGGGTGAAGTAACCGTAAACGGGCGGATTTCCGCACTTTTGGAGCTGGGTGCGGGATTTAACATGGAATACAACGGAATTGAAAATGTATATTTAAACGGCACCATGATGGGATTTTCGGAGAAGGAAATTGATGAAAAACTTCCCGAGATACTAAAGTTTGCCGATATCGGGGATTATGTATACCAGCCGGTGAAAACCTATTCCAGCGGTATGTTTGTCCGTCTGGCATTTGCCGTGGCAATTAACATTGAACCCGAAATCCTGATTGTAGATGAGGCTTTGTCTGTCGGAGATGTTTTTTTTCAGGCAAAATGCTACCATAAATTTGAAGAGTTTAAACAGATGGGGAAAACCATAGTGTTTGTCAGCCATGATTTGAGCAGCATCAGCAAGTACTGTGACAGGGTGTACCTGCTCAATCAGGGGAATCTTTTGGGCGAGGGCAGCCCCAAGGAAATGATAGACGCTTTCAAAAGGGTATTGGTAGGGCAGTATGAGATTCCCGAACAGAAAGAAGAAATCGTTCTGCCTGAAGATGCGGTAAATCCCGAGACATTGGAATATGGGACAAAACAGGCTGAAATCACCGAATTTTATATTACGGATGAGAAAGATATAAAAACAACAGCTGTTATTAAAGGGACATCTTTCTCGATACATGTAAAAGTGCATTTTAATGAGAGAATTGTTGCTCCCATATTTGCTTTTTCCTTTAAAAATATCAAGGGAACGGAGATTACCGGCACGAACAGCATGATAGAAAAGGCATTTTTGCAGCCGGTGGAGGAAGGAAGCATAAAAGAAGTTGTTTTTACCCAGAATATGAGCCTGCAAGGCGGGGAATATCTGCTTTCTTTAGGGGTGACAGGTTATGTGGGAAGTGATTTTCAGGTTTACCACAGGCTTTATGATGTGTTGAATGTGACAGTGGTATCGGACAAAGACACAGTAGGCTTTTATGACATGGAGTCGGTTGTGGAAGTGCGGGAAGGGACGGAAAAGCCCCGTGTTGTTCCTTACAGACAGCAGGCATAAGAAACAGCGGTACAAAGAATAGGAGTGACCTTACATGACGGAGCAGATAGGCAGCATTACCTTGGATTTATCGCATTATTCCGGAGAGGACCTCTACTGTGACGGACAGGTAGAGGACGAACTTCTGGATATTGCCAAAAATTATGCGGAAACAGAATACCAGAAAATAATTGAGGAGAAAAAAAGCTGGCCCATCCTCTACCACTTGTCACATTTAAGGGAAAATATTGTGGATTGGATACCAATCGGTAAGGAAGCAAAGGTATTGGAGATTGGCAGCGGATGCGGGGCCATCACCGGCGCATTGTCCAAAAAGGCAGGGGAAGTAGTTTGTGTGGATTTGTCAAAAAAGAGAAGTATGATAAATGCCTACAGGCACAGCCTGTGTGACAACATTACCATTCACGTAGGGAATTTTAAAGATATTGAGCCGGATTTACCGGCTGATTTTGATTATATTTTTTTGATTGGTGTGCTGGAATACGGCCAAAGCTATATGGGAAGCGACAAACCGTTTGAGGAGTTTCTTTCCATTGCAATGAAGCATCTTGCGAAGGGCGGGCGCATCGTGATTGCCATTGAAAATAAATATGGACTGAAGTATTTTGCCGGCTGTATGGAAGACCATCTGGGGACATATTTTTCGGGCATTGAAAATTACGCTGCCGGAGGCAGTGTGCGGACTTTTTCCAGAAAAGGCCTTGAGAAGCTTTTTGCAGAATGCGGTATTCAGAAATACTCCTTCTATTATCCGTACCCCGACTACAAATTTATGACAGCGCTTTATTCCGATGCTTACCAGCCCGGCAGGGGAGAACTTTCGGGCAATATCCGCAATTTTGACAGGGACAGGATGCTCTTGTTCGATGAAAAACATGCTTTTGACGGTATTGTGGAGGATGATTTGTTTTCTGTGTTTGCCAATTCCTATGAAGTGGTAATCGGAGAGGAATTTGAAGTAAAATACGTGAAATATTCCAATGACCGCGCTCCGGAATTTCGCATCCGGACAGAGATTTGCAAAAATCAAAATGGAGATGCCATAGTGAAAAAACATCCGTTATGCGAGGACGCAAATGAGCATATCAGGGGTATTGCAGTGGCATACCGGAATCTGCTGGAAAAGTACGAAGGCGGAAATCTTGCAATAAACAAATGTGAATTGCACGAGGAAGACGGAAAGGTATGGGATTCCTTTGAGTTTTTGGAGGGAAGGCCTTTATCGGAGCTGATGGATGAATGCCTGGACAGAGAGGATATTGAAGGTTTTCATGCATTGTTTAGTCAATATATAGAAAGAATCGGTTATAATCAGACATTTCCGGTGGCGGATTTTGATTTGATATTCAGTAATATTATGGTGAAAGGGGATGTATGGTCCCTTCTGGATTATGAATGGACCTTCGGAAAGGAAGTGGAAGTCAGGGAATTGGCGTTCAGGGCTATCTACTGTTATCTTCTGGAGGATGAAAGAAGAAATAAATTAAATTTAGATATAATTATGGAAAAGCTGGGGATTACGGAAAAAGAGGCGGAATATTACAGGGAGCAGGAAATGGACTTTCAGAAATTTGTGACCGGCAAATACAAGTCCATGCCCGAGATTCGGAACCTGATTGGGCGCCGTATCTTGCAGCCTGTAAAGTGGCTGGATAAATTTACGGGTTTTGAGGAAAAGAACCGTGTACAAATCTATGAAGATACCGGAAACGGATTTTCCGAAGAAAATTCCTATTTTGTGCCGGATGCTTATCAGGGGGAGCAAATGGTGGAAATGGAAATCAGGGTGGACGGCAACGTGCAGGTGCTTCGGATTGACCCTGCCATGGATTCCTGCGTGGTGCATGTGGAGGAGATGACTTTTAACGGCAGACAGGTGCCGTTAAATAACAAAGCGGTATTTTATACCAATGGCAAAATGTTAAAACCCTCCCCGGGGGCTGTCTTTCCCACACAGGACCCCAATCTGTACATTAAGGTGTCCGGATTGGACAGGCAGGCGGAAAATATTCTGTATGTGAAAATGGAAGTAGTGAAACTGCCGCTATCGGTGGCGAAGGATATGGCTTTGGCGGTAAAGAAACTGATTTGACGGGAGGGAATTCTCGTGGGGTTGAAAAGCACAATCAAGGGCCGGATGGTAAAACTGTTAGACAAGCGTTATGAGAAAAAATGCAGGCGGTGCCGGCTTGACTACCGGACCTGGATTACGGGGGTGGAAAAGGAAGAAGAGCCTTTTACCCCGGCGGATACGGAAAATGTTGATTTTGAACTTCTTGTTTTCGGGAAAGGCAGTCTTGCAGAAGGGGCAGCCGGGTGGTTTGCCGGATATTTTGCGAAGCACCCAAAGGCGCTGCTTGCCTATGGGGATGAGGATGTGGAACAGGCAGACCATTCTTTTGGCAGTCCCTGGCTGAAACCGGACTGGTCCCCCGATTCTTACTTGTGCAGGGATTATCTGGGGAGCGTTATCGCGGTGAGAAAAAGCCTTTATGACAGGCTGGATGAAAAAGAACGCGCGGAAGAAGGCGCCTGTCACGACAGGCTGGTGGAACTGGCGGGAGGATTTGAAAAAGGGTGCGGGAGTATCGGCCACGTCAAAGGAATCCTTTTCCACAGGAAAGAAAGCTGGCCTTTGCCGGGAGAAGGCAGACGGGGAAAACTGCCAGCAGGGCTGTCACAAAAAAACGACAGGAAGACAAATCTGGTTTCCGTGATAATTCCATCCAAGGATAATGTTTCCGTATTAAAGCATTGCCTGGAAACACTGTGTAAAACGGTTAAGGACATTTCATATGAAATCATTGTGGTGGATAACGGAAGCAGTGAGGATACAAAAAAAGCGGTTTCAGCAGAAATAGAAAAGTTAAATTGCGATTTAAAGATTGCCAAATGCTTAAAAAGAGCCATATATCTTTATGAGCCGATGGAATTTAATTTTTCCAGAATGTGTAATCTGGGCGCCGCACGCGCGGAAGGCAACCTTTTTTTATTTTTAAACGATGATATGGAAGCAGTGGAAGAGGGATGGCTGGAAAATATGGCAGCACAGTCACTTTGTCCGTGGACCGGGGCTGTGGGGATGAAGCTTTTGTATCCGGATTCCGGCTGCATCCAGCATGCGGGAATTACCAATATTGCCATTGGCCCGGTTCACAAGTTGCAGTCCTTAAAGGATAACAGATGTTATTATGACGGCAGGAACACAGGCGTCTGGAACGTGCTGGCGGTGACGGGGGCATGCCTGATGCTGCGGAGGGAGTTGTTTGCGGAAACCGGAGGCTTTGCCGAAGAAATGGCGGTGGCATTTAATGATGTGGATTTGTGTTTTACCCTTTACGAATTGGGTTACCGCAATGCAATCATCAATACAAGGCATCTTTTACACCATGAATCGTTAAGCAGGGGTTATGACGAAACGGAAGAAAAGAAAAAGCGGCTGGCAGGGGAAAGGGAAATACTGTATAAAAGGCATCCCGGGCTGGAGGACAGGGACCCGTTTTATCACCCGTGGCTGAATGGGGAAGTGCTGGATACCAGAATAGTCCCGGCATATGAAGAGGGACTGACCTTTACGGATGCAGAAGAGTATGTGCCGGCGGGCAGTCTGGACAAAATAAGGAGGGACGACTGCCTTATCGTTAGGGTGGAACATGTGGCAGAGGGAAAAATGAGGGGATATGCAGTGGTGCTGGGCAGTGACAATGCCTGTTTTGCAAAACAGTTGCTGTTTAGTCCGCAAAATGACAGGAAAACCGTATACCGCATGGACTATAAGGAGCAGTACCGCTCGGATTTGGAGGAGAATATGCCCGACCAGAAAAATGTTGCCCTGTGCGGTTTTTACGTAGAATTTGTCAAACCGCTTCCTTCAGGGGAATACCGTGTCGGCGCCCTGGCGAGGGATAAAATATCGGGAGCCTGCCTGATGAACTGGAGCAGCAGGACGGTTACCTTCTAAGGAGAAGTGAAATGGATTATAAAGAGGAATATGAAAAGGAACACAACAGAAATGCGGCGCTTGCGGTAAGGATTACGGAGCTGGAGGCTGCCAATGAAGAACTGCAGTTTAAGCTTGACCGTATCAAGAATAATCCGCTCTGGAAGATAAGCAAGCCCTTCAGAAGCCTGATGCACTGGGGAATCAGGCAGTGGAGACGGCTGAGGGGTCTGGGGGGGCCAAGAGGGATTGCCGCAAAAATCAGATATAAAAAGCGGTTGAAAGCAGTCATGAAAAAATATGGCACGGAAAGCTTCCCGGCACCCGAAGAGGTTTTGGAACAAAGGCGGACCGTATTCGGGCGTCCGGTAAAGATAAGCATACTGGTTCCGCTTTATAACACTCCCCTGGATTTTTTAAAGCAAATGCTGGATTCGGTGGTGAACCAGACTTATGAAAACTGGGAACTGTGTCTGGCGGACGGTTCGGATTCACAGCACACCGAAGTGGAAAAAGTCTGTAAGCAGTATCAGGAAAAGGATGGGGCGGGGCGCATCCTTTATCGGAAGCTGGAAAAAAACGAAGGAATTTCCGGCAACACCAACGCCTGCTTTCAGATGTCAACGGGTGAATATATCGGTCTGTTTGACCATGACGATATCCTGCATCCCTGCGCGCTTTTTTACTATGTGCAGGCAATTAACGAACAGGGAGCGGATTATTTGTACTGTGACGAAACGACTTTTAAAAACGGCAACATAGATAAGATGCTTACCATGCATTTTAAGCCGGACTATGCGCCGGACAACCTGCGAGCCAACAACTATATCTGCCATTTCAGCGTTTTTGCAAGGAACCTTTTGGAGGGAACGGAGCTTTTCCGCACAAAATATAACGGCAGTCAGGACCATGACATGATTCTCAGACTGACGGATAAGGCTAAGAAAGTGGTGCATATCCCAAGACTGCTCTATTACTGGCGCAGTCATGCAGGCAGCGTGGCTTCCGGCATCGATGCAAAGCCTTACGCCATAGAAGCTGCAAAGGGAGCCATAGCGGAGCATTTGAGGCAGCATGGCTTTTCGGATTTCAAGATTGAAAGCACGAGGGCGTGTGAAACTATTTTCCGAATCAGGTACCGGATACTGGGCTGCCCGAAGATATCCATTATCATAGCCAATAAAGACCATAAAGAGGATTTGTGCCGGTGCGTAAATTCCATACTGGATAAGTCCACATATCAGAACTATGAAATCATTATAGTGGAAAACAACAGCGTTACCCCTGAAATCTCTGCCTATTACGCGGAACTGGAACACAATCCAAAAGTCAGGATAGTTAACTATAAGGATACATTTAATTACTCTGCAATCAACAATCTGGGTGTTTCAAAAGCAGAAGGCGAATATATTTTACTTTTAAACAACGATACGGAGGTCATTACCCCAAGCTGGATGGAGGAGCTTTTGATGTATGCCCAGCGGGAGGATGTGGGCGCCGTGGGGGCAAAACTGTACTATGCGGACAAAGGCATCCAGCATGCAGGCGTGGTTATCGGGCTGGGGGCCCACCGCACTGCCGGTCATACTCACTATAAACAGCCTAAGGAAAATATGGGATACATGGGAAGGCTTTGCTACGCGCAGAATATGTCGGCTGTGACAGGAGCCTGCCTTATGGTTAAAAAAGCTTTGTATGAGGAGGTTGGAGGACTGGAGGAAAGTTTTGCCGTTTCCTTGAATGACGTGGATTTTTGCCTAAAACTGAGGGAAAAGGGAATGTTAAATATTTTCACTCCGTTTGCTGAACTTTATCATTATGAGTCCACCTCGAGAGGACTGGATGACAAAGGGGATAAGGCAAGGCGTTATGAAGAAGAATCGGCACGCTTCCGTGAAAAATGGCAGCAAGCGCTGGCAGGGGGAGACCCTTATTACAATCCCAATTTTTCTCTGGACAGAAGTGATTTTTCTTTAAAAGTGATGTAAAATCTGCTATACTGGTAAAATAAGTCAATAAAAACTGTTAATTTAGGAGGATTTGTTATGGATTATAAGAGCAAGTACCGGTTCTGGCTGGAGAACAGCTATTTTGACGAGGACACCAAACAGGAGCTGCGGGCTGTCCAAAATGACGAAAAAGAAATAGAAGACCGCTTTTATAAGGATTTGGAGTTTGGCACCGGCGGATTAAGAGGAGTGATTGGCGCCGGAACAAACCGCATGAACATATATACCGTACGCAAAGCGACACAGGGACTTGCCAATTATATCTTAAAGCAGGGAGGCGAAAAACGCAGTGTGGCAATCGCCTACGATTCCAGAAGAATGTCGCCTGAATTTGCCGATACGGCAGCGCTGTGCCTTGCGGCAAACGGCATTAAGGCATATGTGTTTGAATCCTTGCGCCCGACGCCGGAGCTTTCCTTTGCCCTCCGTACGCTTCACTGCGTTTCCGGCATTGTCGTTACTGCAAGCCACAATCCGCCTGAATATAACGGATACAAAGTATACTGGGAGGACGGCGCACAGGTAACGGCGCCCCGTGACAAGGAAATTATTGAAGAAGTAAACAACATTACGGACTACAATACGGTTAAGACCATGGAAAAGGAGGAAGCCGTAAAAGCAGGTCTTTATGAAGTAATCGGCTCTGAAATTGACGATGCCTACATGGTGGAACTGAAGAAACAGATTATCCATCCCGAGGTGATTGCAGAGGTGGCTGACGATATCAAAATTGTATATACACCACTGTGCGGTACGGGCAATAAGCCCGTAAGGCGTGTTCTTTCCGAACTGGGATTTAAGCATGTGTATGTGGTGCCGGAACAGGAAAATCCGGACCCTGATTTCACCACGCTGGACTACCCGAATCCCGAAGACCCCAAGGCATTTACCTATGCCCTGCGTCTTGCAAAGGAAAAGGATGCGGACATTGTACTGGCAACCGACCCCGATGCGGACCGTCTCGGCGTCTATGCAAAGGATACAAAGACAGGGGAATATGTTCCGTTTACGGGTAATATGTCCGGTATGCTGATTGCGGAATATATTTTAAGGGAAAAGGCGAAAACCGGTTCCATGCCTGAAAATCCGGCGCTGGTAACGACCATCGTGACCACCAACATGGCTGACGCCATCACAAAAGCATACGGCGTTAAGATGATAGAAGTCTTGACCGGATTTAAGTTTATCGGTGAGCAAATTAAGCTGTTTGAACAGACGGGTTCAAATAACTATCTATTCGGTCTGGAAGAAAGCTACGGATGCCTTGCAGGCACCCATGCAAGGGACAAGGATGCATGTGTAGCCGTGATGTGCCTTTGCGAAGTTGCCGCCTATTGTAAGAAAGAGGGCAGGACGCTCTGGGATATGATGCTGGAAATGTATGAGAAATACGGTTACTTTAAAGAAACACAGTATACCATCACACTGAAGGGCGTCGACGGAGCAAAACAGATTGCGGAGATTATGGATAATCTCAGAAAGAATCCGCCGAAGGCCTTTGGAGATTTGAAAGTGCTTCGTTTCCGTGACTATCAGGAAGACAAGATTGTGGACATGGAGACCGGTGAGGTTACGCCTACGGGCCTGCCCAAATCAAATGTCCTGTATTTTGAACTTCCCGACAATTTCTGGTGTTGTGCACGTCCGTCCGGCACGGAGCCCAAAATCAAGTTCTACATGGGTATTAAGGGAGAAAGCCTTGAGGACGCAGAACAAAAGGTGTTAAAACTGACAGAAGATTTAAAGGCGGTTCTTTAAGGAAGAGTTATGACGGGATTGCACAAAGCGGATATCAAAAAAGCTTACTATTATTTAAGAAGAAACGGGCTGCGGGATACTTTTCTCGCAGCCTTAGAACGTTTACAGATTAAAAAAGGGGAAAATTATGTGTATGAAGCGCCTGACGGGCGCACACTGATGCTGCAAAAAAAGAGGGCGGAGGAAGAGTTGGCGGATTCCGTAAAGTTCAGCATACTGGTTCCGGCATACCACACAAAAGAAAGTTATTTTTGTGCAATGGTTGAGTCTGTTCTGCGGCAAAGCTACGGCTGTTTTGAACTGGTGATTGCAGATGCCGGCGCCCAAAAAGAGCTGGAGGATATTGTCAAAGGATACGACGATGACAGAATCAAATATCTTGCGCTTGATGAAAACCGCGGAATATCCGAAAACACAAACAAAGCGCTTACGGCCGCCGAAGGTGATTATATCGGTCTTTTGGACCATGATGACCTGCTTGCACCGGATGCCCTTTATGAAATGGCATCAGCCATTGCCGGGGCAAAAAAAGAAGGTGTCACGCCAAAGCTTCTTTATTCTGATGAAGATAAATGTGACGAGTCCGGGGAAAACTATTATGAGCCGCACAGAAAAACGGCGTTTAATCTGGATTTGCTGCTTTCAAATAATTACATCTGTCATTTTATGGTGCTGGAAGCCGGTCTGATGAAAAAACTGGGTTTGCGAAAAACCTATGACGGAGCGCAGGATTTTGACCTTGCCCTGCGGGCGGCAGGCAGTATCCTGGCGGTTTCCGAAAACGGACAGACTTCAAAGCGCTTAGGTGTGGCAGGTGAAAAGGCAATTTGCCATATTCCCAAAGTGCTTTACCATTGGCGCTGTCACCGTGATTCCACGGCGGCAAATCCCCAAAGCAAGCAATATGCTTATGAAGCCGGGGCAAGGGCTGTTGCCTCCTTCTTACGGGGTAATGGTCTGGCAGGCAGTGTAAAGCCTTTGAAACATCTGGGTTTTTACCGCGTGCAGTACGGGCAGGATGTTTTTCGTGAGCGTGCCGACATCGGAATAATCGGCGGAAAACTGTTGCGGAAGAATAAAATAACAGGTGGGATTTATAACGAAGACGGAATATGCCCGTATGAAGGACTTTACAAAGATTTTGGCGGTTATCTGCACAGGGCAGTCCTTGTACAGGACGCGTATGCCGTGGATGTCCGCAGGATGCGTGTTCGGGCGGAACTGATACCTGTTGTCAAATCCATATTGGAAGAAAAAGGTTATGCCGCAGGCTTTTCGGAAGATGGCATGCCGGTATTTGAAAAAGCTTTACCGCCGGATGACCTGTGCCGCCAAATCAGCATGGAAATCTGCCGCGGGGTACACGTCCGCGGATACCGCATACTCTGGAATCCGGACTGGAAAAACGCGTGAAATAACAAAGAATAAAATCGAGGATTATGTTATGAATACCACCATTGTCATTCCCAATTATAACGGCATGAAATACCTGCCTGCCTGTATGGAAGCGCTTGCCGGGCAGGATTATCCTGCCTGCCTGCTGGTTGTGGACAACGGCTCCACGGACGGAAGCGTAACGTGGTTAAATGAAAATTATCCTGATGTTGAAGTTATCAGCCTTGGGGAAAATACCGGTTTTTGCAGGGCGGTTAATATCGGCATCAGGCAGGCAAAGACTCCGTATGTGATTTTGCTGAACAATGACACACAGGTGAAGGAGGGCTTTACGAAAGCGCTGGTTTCAGCCATCGAAACATCGGAAAACATTTTTTCCGTAAGCGCAAAAATGCTGGAAATGAAGGACGAAACCCTTGTGGACAATGCGGGGGATTTGTACTGTGCTTTCGGGTGGGCATTTGCGCGGGGAAAGGGCAGGAAGGCATCGGAATTTAATGCCCGGGTTCCTGTTTTTTCCGCGTGTGGGGGCGCATCCATTTACCGGAAGGCTGTTTTGGATAAAATAGGCCTGTTCGACGAACTGCATTTTGCCTATCTGGAGGATGTGGATATCGGCTGGCGTGCCAGGATATACGGTTTTGTAAACATGTATGAGCCGGGTGCGCAGGTGCTCCATGCAGGCAGTGCGGCAAGCGGGTCAAAGTATAACCGCTTTAAAACAAGCCTGGCTTCTGTAAACAGCGTGTATCTGATTGGGAAAAACATGCCTTTTTTGCAGTGGCTGCTGAACCTGCCGTTTCTGGCTTGCGGTTTTCTGGTAAAAACATTGTTTTTTACTGCAAAAGGAATGGGAGGCCTTTATTTAAAGGGAATCATAAAAGGGGCGCTTAGATGCTTTTCGGCAAAAGGGCGCAAAAATAAAGTGCGTTTCCGGTGGGAAAATCTGGCAAATTACTGCCGTATTCAGTGGGAAATGTGGCTGAATATCGTAAAGCGGTTTGTATAACAGAAAAAATAACAGATTTGATGTTTCTATGATACAAAAATGATACAAAATCTGCCTATGCTAATTGAAGGAAAGCCGGGGATGCTTGGAAGGAAAATATGATTAAGGATAACCAGAAAGTCTTTAACAGGCTGCATCTGATAATGGACGCGCTGATTGTAATAGTTTCATATGCGGTTGCCTGGATACTTCATTTTCAGGTATTTAACCATTTCGGCCCGGAAACCGGAATCCTGCCGATGGAACATTATATGCAGGCCCTCTTTTTTATAGTGCCGGCATATATCCTGCTGTATTACTATAGCAGGGTTTATGAGCCGAGGCGGACGTCGGGTTACGGACGTGAAATTTATAACATTATATGTGCGAATACCATAGGTCTGATTGCCTTTATCGTGCTTCTTTACATTATTCAGCAGCCTGACTATTCCCGCAAAATGATTTGCATTTTTTATGTACTCAATATTTTTCTCACTTCCGTTTCAAGGCTGGTGGTCAGGAAGATTTTGAGGACTTACAGGAAAAAAGGCTTCAATTTGAAGCACATCCTGTTAGTGGGATATTCCAGGGCGGCGGAAGAGTACATGGACAGAATTTTGGGGAATCCCGAATGGGGCTATGTGGTGCATGGGGTTTTGGATGATTCCGTACCGGCAGGCACCCGTTACAGGGGCATAAAAGTACTTGGAAGGGTAGATAATATACTGGAAATCCTGCCGGCAAATGAACTGGATGAAATTGCGATTACGCTTTCCCTGAAAGACTACGACCGGCTGGAAGAGATTGTAAGCATTTGTGAGAAGTTTGGTGTGCATACTAAATTCATACCTGACTACAACAGCATGATTCCCAGCAAGCCATATACGGAAGACTTGATGGGGCTTCCCGTAATAAACATCAGGTATGTGCCTTTAAGCAATACTTTGAATATACTGGCAAAGCGCCTGGTGGACATTATAGGTTCCCTGTTTGGCATAATCATAACTTCACCGGTTATGCTGATTGCGGCAATTGCCGTAAAGGCCAGCAGTCCGGGACCGGTGATTTTTAAGCAGGAACGCGTAGGGCTGCACAGCAAGCCATTTTATATGTATAAGTTCAGAAGCATGGAGCAGCAGAAGCCATCCGAGGAAAAGAAGGCCTGGACGGTAAAGGATGACCCGAGGGTAACCAGGATTGGAAAAATCTTGAGAAAAACAAGTCTGGATGAACTGCCGCAGTTATTTAATATCCTCAAAGGTGATATGAGCCTTGTTGGACCGCGGCCGGAACGTCCGCTTTTTGTGGATAAATTTAAGGAAGAAATACCCAGATATATGGTAAAGCATCAGGTTCGTCCGGGACTTACAGGCTGGGCGCAGGTTAACGGTTACAGAGGGGATACCTCGATAAGAAAGAGGATTGAATATGATTTGTACTATATAGAAAACTGGACCATGGGAATGGATATCAAAATAATATTCCTCACTTTTTTTACAGGATTTATTAATAAAAACGCATATTGACATTCATTGTCAAAGGGCGGAGGACAAGGAGATAAGAAGATGGCAAGAAATGCAAAACAGCCGGCAGGCAGACAGGCTTCGGCTAAAAAAACAAAAGCAAAAAAGAAAAGCAAAGTAATTATCTTTGCAGTGGAGATTCTCGTTCTGGCAGTGCTTTTAGGCGCGTTATGGCTTCTGCGTGATTTTGGCAACAAGCCTGACAACAGTACCAACAGGGGACCGACCATTCTGGATGTGGATTTTAAGGAAGAAGACATAGCAATCAATGAACAGGTGCTGGAAAATGAGCATATGGAAGGCTATCGTAACATAGCGTTGTTTGGAGTGGATTCCAGAACCGGACAGCTTGCAAAAGGCACATTGAGTGACTGTATTATCATTGCGTCCATCAATCAGGATACAGGGGATGTAAAACTGGTAAGCGTTTACCGTGATACATACTTGAATCTGAGCAATGATAAGTATGGAAAGTGTAATTCGGCTTACAGTTACGGCGGCGCAGAACAGGCGCTGAAAATGCTGAACATGAATCTGGATTTGAATATCAAGGAATTTGTGACGGTAGGATTTGAGGGATTGACGGCAACCGTGGATGCATTGGGTGGCGTATATCTCGATGTGGATAAAGAAGAACTGAAACATATTAACAGCTATCAGAAATGTATGGCAGAGGATATGCAGATTTCATGGACGCCTGTGGAGGAAACCGGATATCAGCTCTTAAACGGGCTTCAGGCAACCGCATACTGCCGAATCCGTTACAGGAGCGGAAACGACTTTGCAAGGGCGGCAGCACAGAGAGAGGTTATTCAGGCTATTGCTGAAACTGCGAAAAAGGCGGATGCATCTACTTTGGTAAAAGTGGCAAATGATGTTTCCGGATATGTATATACTTCCTTCAGCCTTGATGAAATTATCGGGCTTTTGGGTGAAATCACAAAATACAATATCGTGGCGGAGGAAGGATTCCCCAAAAGCGATATGAGGGGCTCTGACACGCTGGGCTCTAAGGGCAGTTGTGTATTTCCCATTGACCTGGATGACAATGTCAAGTGGCTGCACGAATTTTTGTTTAACGATACGACTTATGAGCCATCGGAGGAAGTGAAAGAATGTTCGAAGGAAGTCCGACGATTTGTTTCACAATATGTCACACTACCGTAAATGAAATAGTATGATACCGGAAGGAGCCGCATGGGCGGCTCCTTTTGCGGTGTAAGCTTGGAAGTAAACTTCCAGGCTTTTTATTGGTACATGAAAGGAATTTGGGAGAACAGTGATGATAAAACCGAATGTGGATGTAATCATCCCCTTATACAAGCCCGGAAAAGAATTGTATGTCCTGCTGGATGCCCTGCTTGGACAGACAGTTGCGGTAAATAAGATAATACTGGCAAATACGGAAGAAAAATATTTTGACGAACTGACATACGGTACTCTTTTTCAAAAAAAATATGCAAAATATGTGGAAGTTTTTCACCTTTCAAAACGGGAATTTGACCACGGCGGCACCAGACATCTTGCGGTGAAAAGGTCCTGCGCGGATATTTTTGTCATGATGACGCAGGATGCCCTGCCGGCAGATAACAGGCTTCTGGAAAATCTTTTGGCGCCTTTGTCGGAAGAAAAAACAGCAGTATCCTACGCCCGCCAGCTTCCTGCCGAAGGGTGCAATGAAGCGGAGGCTTATACCCGCCGTTTCAACTATCCCGCAGAGTCCTGCGTCAAAACATTGTCTGATTTGCCCACGCTTGGCATTAAAACCTATTTCTGTTCCAACGTCTGTGCGGCTTACAAAAGAAGCATCTACAAGGAATCAGGAGGTTTCTGCCGTCATACCATATTTAATGAAGATATGATTTATGCCGCAGGTGTTGTGAAAAACGGTTACGCCATAGCATATGCCGCGGACGCAGCAGTCATCCACTCCCACAATTATACACATATACAGCAGTTCCAAAGAAATTTTGATTTGGGAGTGTCCCAGGCAGACCATCCCGAAATATTTAAAGGCATTCCTTCGGAAAAAGAAGGGAAAAAGATGGTGCGTCAGACCGGCGCCTATTTGTGGCGCCATAAAAAAAGCTTGATTTTCCATTTTTATTTACAGTGTGCGTTTAAGTATGCGGGTTACCTTTGCGGCAAACATTATAGGGTGTTGCCGCGGTTTCTGATAAAAAAGTGCACTTCCAATAAAGAATATTGGCGGCGGTAGTAGTGTGCAAAGGGGAGACTGGGGAGAATATTCAGCCAAGTAGGATTTGCAAAAACCTTGCTTTACACATTCCTGCTGTTTGTGTTACATTTAAATCGTTAATATACAAAGGGAAGATAAGAAAAAGATATTGCCCGCGTATTTCCCGGGCGGATGGAGGAAAGTATGTGTGGAATTGTTGGTTATATTGGCACTAAGGAAGCGGCCCCAATCATATTGGATGGGCTTGCGAAGCTGGAATACCGCGGATATGACTCTGCCGGCATGGCAATTTATGACGGTGGAAAGATTCATATTAAAAAAGCGATGGGACGACTGAAAGTACTGGAAAATCTGACCCATGGCGGTGAAACCATGCCGGGATTTGCCGGAATCGGACATACCAGATGGGCAACGCACGGCGCGCCCAGCGACATCAATTCCCATCCCCATTTTAATAAGAATGAAACCATAGCCGTGGTACACAACGGGATTATTGAAAACTACATACCGCTTAGGAAAAAGCTTCTGGATAAGGGGTATGAATTTATATCCGAAACCGATACAGAGGTGCTTGCACATCTTTTGGACTACTATTACAGAGGAAATCCCCTTGAGACAATTACCAAGGTACTGCATCGTGTAGAGGGTTCTTATGCGCTGGGGATTATGTTTGCCGATTTCCCGGATGAAATCTATGCAGTGCGCAAGGACAGTCCGCTGATTGTGGGACAAAGTAAAGAGGGATGTTTTATTGCTTCCGATGTTCCCGCTATTTTGAAATATACAAGGACGGTCTATTATGTAAATAATCAGGAAGTGGTTAAATTACGCGGCGACCATATGCATTTTTATTCTGTGGATGAGGAGGAATTGCAAAAGGAACCCGTTACCATAGACTGGGATGCAAATGCGGCAGAAAAAGAGGGCTATGAGCATTTTATGCTGAAGGAGATTTACGAGCAGCCCAAGACGGTGACGGACACCCTCTCCCCCCGGATTAAGAACGGGGAGATTGTCATTGAAGAGTTGAATATGACGGATGAAGAACTGCGTGCCGTCAAAAGAATCCATATTGTGGCGTGCGGCTCAGCGTATCATACCGGTGTGACGGCAAAATATATTCTGGAAGGTCTTGTGAGAATTCCGGTGGAGGTGGACGTGGCTTCCGAATTCCGTTACCGGAATCCTATTCTGGAGGAAAACTCCATGGTTATCGTTATCAGCCAGTCCGGCGAAACCGCCGACAGCCTTGCAGCGCTCCGTGCAGCAAAAGAAAGGGGCTTTCAGGTGCTAGGCATTGTCAATGTGGTTGGCAGTTCCATTGCGAGGGAAGCAGACAGTGTCATGTATACATGGGCGGGACCGGAAATTGCGGTAGCAACCACAAAGGCATACAGTGCGCAGCTGGCAGCGCTGTATCTGCTTGCCATGAAGCTGGGGCGGGTGCGCGGCACGATTTCGGATGAGGTTTTTGCCAGACTTCTGGAGGATTTGAAAAAGCTGCCCAACCAGATTGAACTGCTGCTGGGACAAAAAGAAAAGATACAGCGGTTTGCAAACAGGTATGTGGGGGCAAAAGATATCTTTTTTATAGGCAGGGGTATAGATTATGCCATTTCTTTGGAAGGCTCCCTGAAATTGAAGGAAACCTCATATGTGCATTCGGAGGCCTATGCGGCGGGAGAATTAAAACACGGCCCCATTTCCCTGATTGAGGACGGCACGCTGGTAGTAGCCATTGCCACACAGCCCGCTTTGTACCCAAAGACCATCAGCAATATGGTGGAGGTAAAGGCGAGGGGTGCATTTGTCATGGCAATTACCTGCGAGGGAAACAGGGCTATTGAAAAAGCGGCTGATTATGTGACGTATATGCCGGAAACCAGCCCGTGGTTTGCCAATTCACTTGCCATTATCCCGCTGCAGCTTTTTAGCTATTATGTGGCGGTAGGAAAGGGTTGCGATGTGGATAAACCGAGAAATCTGGCTAAATCCGTTACTGTGGAATAGTTAATACAATTGTCATAGATTTATCACAGAATAAACACAATTCCCGGGTATACTGAATTTATGAATCGGAACTTGAAGATAATTGTGTATAAAGAAAAGAGGGCATTGTGATGTACAATAATGAAAATTACACCAATTCCGGAAACTATTACCAGCCGTCGGTGAGCGAGCCACAGGTATATGAGGCAGATTTGCAGGAGGCCGGAAAACCAAAAAAACAAAAGAAGAACGGCAGGGCAGGGCGTTTTTTTAAAAAGACGGTTGCCTGCGCAAGCATAGGACTCTGTTTTGGGCTTTGTGCAGGTGTCGGTATTTATGCGGTAGGTGAAGGCACCGGTGTATTTGACAAATGGCAGCAGGCAGGCGATGTTTCTTCTCTTCATACAGAGCAGTTTTCCCCAGAGGAAATACAGGCCATGGTTGACAAGGTACAGGCTATGGCAGAGGGGAACGGGGCGCATAACACCACAAATATTACTTCTGTATCTTCTGATGTGACGGAGGTAGTGGAAAAAGTGATGCCCTCCATGGTTTCCATTATCAACCAGTATTCCGAGCGGGTAACTTATTTTGGACAGCCGTTGGAGAGGGAAGGAAACGCCAGCGGTTCCGGTATAATTGTCGGGGAAAATGAAACGGAACTTCTGATTGCAACCAATTATCATGTGATAGAGGATGCAAAAAAACTGACGGTATATTTTATTGACAATACCGAGGCGAAAGCGACGGTGAAAGGGACGGATGCCGATATGGACTTGGCAGTCATTGCAGTTCCCTTTACAGAACTGGAGGAAGGAACCAAGAATGCCATATCCATTGCCAGGATGGGGGATTCCGACAGCCTGAAACTGGGTGAGCCCGTAATAGCCATCGGCAATGCCATGGGATATGGGCAGTCCGTAACCGGAGGATGGGTCAGCGCGTTAAACCGTGAAGTGGAACTGGAGGATGGTTCCACAGGCACATTTATACAGACCGATGCCGCCATTAATCCGGGTAATTCCGGGGGCGCACTCCTCAATGTGAACGGTGAGGTAATTGGCATCAACTCCAATAAAATCGGCGGCACATTTGTGGAAGGCATCGGATATGCCATTCCTATATCCGCAGCACAGCCTATTCTGGAAGATTTGATGACGAAGGGACAGGGAGAAAAGGTGACGGATGGAACGAGCGGCTACCTTGGCATTGTACCCCAGTCCGTAACAGAGGAAATTACAGAGCTTTACGGTATTCCCAAGGGTGTTTTTGTCTCCCGTGTAGAGGAAGGCACTCCCGCTGCCGAAGGAGGCATCAGGCAGGGAGATATCATCAGGAAAATTGGAGGAACCAGGATTTCCACTGCAGAGGAGCTACGGCAGGAATTAGGTTATTATCATGCAGGAGAAACGGTGGAAATTGTCATAATGAGGAACCAGGATGGGGAGTATGAAGAAATTACCCTTGAGGTAACTCTTGGAAGCAGGCCGTAATCCTTCGCATAATATTGGAAAAAGCATCCCGAAAATGGAAAAAATCTCTGTTTTCGGGATTTTTTTCATAGGTTTTTTAGAAAAACTTCACTTGTATAGCAGGATGGGATTCGTTATAATATGACTGTGAAGAAAGAGGAGATAAGTGCGTAACCGATTAAAGTGCGGCGTGCATGGAAAGGATAATATGTCAGATTACGATAATAAAGATACAGAAGTTCTGGATGAGAAGGAAGAGAAAAAGGAGTCTTGCGCCGATGGCACATCGGAAGACAGACAGGAAAAGGAATACGAGGATGTTTGCTTTATCTGCAGGCGTCCGGAGAGTAAAACGGGAAAAATGTTCAGGCTGCCCAACAATATTTCCGTGTGCAATGACTGTATGCACAAGACCATGGACACGGTAAGCCAGTTTGATTATCAGGGTGTGCTGGACAATCCGTCATTCCAGCAGGATTTGGAGGACTTGTCCAAGAAGGGGATGCCCCATATCCGGTTTGTCAACATAGCAGATTTGCAGGGGGAAGGCGGGATACCCAATAAACAGAGGTTAAAGAAGAAAAAGAGCGGTGAAAAAGCAAAACCGGTTCTGAATATCCGTGACATACCTGCACCCCATAAAATTAAGGCAAGCCTGGATGAGTATGTTGTGGGGCAGGAACATGCCAAAAAGGTCATTTCCGTTGCAGTTTACAATCACTATAAAAGAGTGGCAACGGACACTATGGAAGAGATTGAAATAGAAAAGTCCAATATGCTGATGATTGGCCCTACAGGATGCGGTAAAACATATCTGGTAAAGACACTGGCAAAGCTTCTGGACGTACCCCTTGCCATAGCAGATGCCACTTCCCTGACGGAAGCGGGATATATCGGTGACGATATTGAAAGCGTGGTTTCCAAACTTCTTGCCGCCGCGGACAACGATGTGGAAAGGGCGGAGCGCGGCATTATCTTCATAGATGAGATTGATAAGATAGCAAAGAAGAAAAATACAACCTCCAGGGATGTAAGCGGTGAGTCGGTGCAGCAGGGGATGTTAAAACTGCTGGAGGGAGCCGAAGTGGAAGTGCCGGTCGGCGCCAACAGCAAAAATGCAATGGTTCCCCTTGCTACCATTAACACCCGCAATATTCTGTTTATCTGCGGCGGGGCATTCCCCGATTTGGAGGAGATTATCAAGGAGCGCTTAAGCAAGCAGAGCTCCATTGGATTTAACGCCCAATTAAAGGATTACTTTGACAAGGACAAAAATCTGCTTTCCAAAGTGACGGTGGAGGATATCCGGAAGTTCGGCATGATACCTGAATTTATAGGCCGTCTGCCCATTCTTTATACATTGGAAGGGCTTTCCAAGGAAATGATGGTCAAAATCTTGAAGGAGCCTAAAAATGCCATTTTAAAACAGTACCAGAAGCTGTTGGAACTGGATGAAGTAAAACTGGAGTTTACGGACGGGGCTTTGGAGGCCATAGCCGAGAAGGCAATGAAAAGAGAGACGGGCGCAAGGGCGCTTCGCTCCATTATCGAAGAATTTATGCTGGATATTATGTATGAAATTCCCAAAGATGACAATATCGGCAGGGTCACCATCACGAAAGAGTATATTGAAGGAACCGGCGGGCCAATCATTGATATCCGAAACAGCATGGCCGTAAATCCGGATGGATTGCCCGTCATGGCGGAAAACGCGTAGTTGGCGGTACTTTTAAAAGGACAGGCAAAGAAATAAAATAACTTCATAGGATAGTATTAAAACACGGGAAGCGGGAAGAAATGCGGACAATCGTCGGGCTGCTTCCCCTTTTTATGCGTATGACTTGTGAAGAAAAAGTTTTGTCGGAAGAATATGGAGAATTGATAGTTGATTTTACGGACCCCATTCCGGCCTTTGGGGAAGTGAATGAATTTTGCTTTACCCGAGTAAATGACAGATATGGTATTGGCTATGTGCTGCAAAGTGAGCTGGACCCGATTATGGGCACAATGTATGTCTATCATTATCTTCCCCGGATATTCGGGCTGATGGCGGATGATTTTGACCCGGTCAGCCTGATTAATTCAGGCATTTTGCAGACGCAGCGCCCGCCCCTGTCTTTAAACGGAAGCGGAGTCGTGGTGGCGTTTATTGATACGGGAATCCGCTTTGCGCAGGAAGAATTTCTGAATGAGGCCGGTAACAGCAGGATATTGGCAATCTGGGACCAGACGATTCAGACGGGCAGGCCCCCTGAGGGGTTCCGGTACGGCACTTTGTTTGGCAGGGAGGATATCAATGAAGCGCTGCGGGCAGAGAACCCTTATGAGGTATTGCCCTCCTATGATGAAATCGGACACGGCACCGCCATGGCGAGTGTGGCGGCAGGCAGCGTGGTGGATGGCGGGAGAAGCTTCAGGGGTGCGGCGCCGGGAGCGGAAATCGTGGTGGTTAAATTAAGGCAGGCGAAGCGGAATTTGAAGGATTATTATATGATACCGGAAGGGGTGCCTGCTTTTTCGGAAACGGATATCATGCTGGGGGTAAAATTTGCCGAATCTTTTGCGGTAACCTTCCGCAGGCCTGTGGTTATCTGCATTGGTCTGGGAAGCAACCAGGGCGACCATAATATCGGGTCTTCCCTTGCCCGCTATCTGAACGGCTTATCCACAATCCGAAACCGGGGCATTGTAATCTGCGGCGGAAACGAAGGGGATGCGGCGCACCATTACAGCGGTACTGTTCCCTACGGACAGGACGCCCATACGGATGTGGAAATACGGGTAGGAGAAGGGGAAAAAGGTTTTATGCTGGAATTATGGGGATGTGTGCCGGATGTTTTCTGCGCTTCCATCCGTACGCCCGGCGGGGAAACCGTTCAGAGATTCAGGCCGGGAATGGGACAGAGTCTTACGTATTCCTTTGTCTATGAACAGACGAAGGTAACCATCGACAGCCTTTTGGTGGAGCCGACGACAGGGGATGAACTGATTGTTTTTCGGTTTCAGGAGCCGACGGCAGGTATCTGGCGCATTAGCGTCTATGCTTCCCAGGACGGGGGCAGGAGAAGCTTTAACATGTGGCTTCCCATCACCCAGTTTATGCAAAGCGATACCTATTTTCTGGACCCCAGTCCCTATGTGACATTGACGGACCCCGGCATTGCGGTAAACCCCATTACCGTTTCTACCTACAATGATTTTAACAATAGTTTTTATGCAAATTCAGGAAGGGGATTTTTGCGGAACGGTACCATTAAGCCGGATTTTGCCGCGCCCGGAGTGGATATTTCCACTGCTCTCGGAAAGCGTACCGGTTCCAGCCTTGCCGCTGCACTGACAGCGGGAAGCGTGGCACAGTTTTTCCAGTGGACCGTTGTGAAAAACAATGACCCGCTTGCGGAAAATGAAGAAATAAAAACGTATTTTATCAGGGGCGCCGTAAGGGAACCGGGGCTGGTTTACCCAAATCAGGAGTGGGGATACGGACGCCTTAACGTGGCGGAGGCATTTGATTCTCTGGCGGGGGTATAGACTGATTGCTTAAGGCACCGCATACTTCAGGTACATCAGTCAGCCTGCCAGTTACGGCTGAAAAAGTGTTGTTTAAACTGCCGGGGCGTCATACCTGTCTCCTGCCTGAAAACATTGATAAAATGGCTGTGTGAGCAGAAATTCAGGTAATTGCCAATCTCGATGGAAGTATATTCGGAATACTGGAGCATATTTTTTGCCGCATCTATGCGCAGTCCTCGAATATAGGCGGAGATGGTGGAGCCTACCTGCTTTTTAAAAAGTGCTGAAAGATAGGCAGGACTGAGTTCTACAAAATCCGCCAAATCTTTGAGCAGGATTGGCGTATGCAGATTTTCGTAAATATAATCCAGACACTGTCTTATGGGTTTGGAAAAAACCTGCCGGGTTTTCATTCTGCGCATCCGGTTAGTAAAATCAAATACCATCTGTCTGTGAAGGGTGGATATTGCTTCTATGGTAGGGGCAGTATCCGCTTTTCGTATGTAAAGGTCACTTAGAGTGTAGGCTTCTTCCGATGGCATACCGGCCTCCATACAAAAACGGGTAATCAAGGCGGTGGAAATTACCAGATGGTAACACAGATTCCGGAACGGATTGTCGGAAAGCGTTCCGAAATCGTTGGAGTCAAGCGGCGACATGGCTTCCTGAACCTTTTTTATATCGCCCGACTGTACTGCATGGAAAAAAGCAAGTTCTGAAGAATATGCAGAATGTACGGAAGCGTTTTCACGCTGCAGGAAGGTGGAAAGGGTAAAGGATTGTTCGGTATTCATGCGGTCACTCCTTTTTTAAACAGGATAAAATTATACTTAAAATAATAACATTTTTCGTAAAAAAGTGATATAGAAATTGCCATATATTTTTTATAATGATAACAATGAATAATTCTTTGGTGTATGAGGAGGATTTTTATGAAATTAAAACGATGGCTTTGTTTCATGCTGGCAGGACTACTGACAGTTCTTCCTGCTGCCGGATGCGGAAAACAAGAACAGACAGGGGGAATGAATACGGACACAACTGAAAACAGGGAAGAAACGGGAGAGGGAATGATTTTGGAGACGGTGAATGAAGAAGAAATTGCCAATATGTATGAAGGCTACCGGCTTTTGTGGCATGACGAATTTGAATCGGATGAATTGAATCCGGATAATTGGACCATAGAACTGCGGGAGCCGGGCTGGACAAACAATGAAATGCAGGCTTACACGGATTCCGAAAAAAATGTCTACATAGAGGACGGAAAACTGATTTTAAAAGCAGTGAAGGATAAAAACGAAAACGGCCTGACCTGCTATACCTCCGGCAAGGTGAACAGCAAGGGAAAGAAGCAGTTTTTGTACGGAAAAGTAGTGGTGCGTGCAAAAGTGCCGGCAGGACAGGGATTGTGGCCCGCAATCTGGATGATGCCGCAGGACGAAAGCTTTTACGGTCAATGGCCCAAATGCGGGGAAATAGATATCATGGAGATTTTGGGAAACCAGACCAATACACTCTATGCCAACATCCACTATGGGATGCCTCATGGGGAAAACCAAGGTATTTATCAGATGGAGGAGGGCAATTTTTCTGATGATTTCCATGAGTATTCTTTAGAGTGGGAACCGGATGAAATGCGCTTCTATGTGGACGGTGAACTGTATCATACCGTCAACAACTGGTATACGGCAGTAGAAGGTGAGGATAGAGTGACTTATCCGGCGCCGTTTGACCAGCCGTTTTTTGTGCAGCTGAATCTGGCAGTGGGAGGAGATTGGCCCGGGGCACCGGATGCCACCACCAATTTTGACGAAGCAGAATTTGCGATAGATTATGTCAGGGTATACCAGAAAGAAGCTTATGATACGGATGTTGTCAATCCGTCTTTTGTCATGGGTGAGCCGGATGCCACCGGCAATTATGTGCGCAACGGGGATTTTGGGGTACAGGAAGATTTAAACGATGAGGAGGACTGGAAGTTCATTCTCATGGAAGGCGGCAAGGGTGAAGCACAAATAAAGGACGGTGTAATGTGCATAACATCCACCAATGCCGGTTCACAGGAGTATTCAGTTCAGCTGGTGCAGCCTGATGTACCCATAGAACAGGGAGGCATGTATCGTGTTACTTTTGAAGCCATGGCAGAGGAAGAAAGAGAAATGAAGGTTGCGGTAACCGCACCGGAAAGGTCATGGGTTCGGTATCTGGAGGATACCCCGTTAAAAATGACACCGGAGTGGACCGCGTATGAATTTACTTTTACCATGGACAGGGAAAACGATGCAAACGGGCGGCTGGAGTTTAATATGGGCAGTCAGGGTTCCACGGCGGCCGTTTATTTGAGGAACGTCCGGCTGGAAAAGACGGGAACAGTGGAAGCGGAAACGGGTACAGTAGAAAAAACGATACAGTCCGACGGTAATTTTGTATATAACGGTACTTTTCAATATGGGGATAAAAGACTGAAGTATTGGGAGGTGGAAAATAACCTGGAAGGAGCGTCGGTAGAGGTCACCAACCAAAATCTTATCCGCAGGCTGCATGCGCAGGTACCGGAAGGGCAGACGGATTTGCAGAAATTACAGGTGATACAGCCGGGGCTGACACTGACAGGCGGCAGTACCTATAACCTGACCTTTGAGGCGTGCGGGGATGCGGGTCAGACCATAACCGTTGACATAGGCGGGTGGAATTTTGAGGCGGCGCTTACGGAAGAAATGAGCCAGTACAACTATACATTTGAACTGGAAAAAGGAATTGAGAAACCTTCCCTTATCTTCTCGCTGGGCGCGGCAGGAAACATTTATATTGACAATGTAAAGATTAAAGAGGACGGCGCGCTGATTAACGCTTCTTTTGCCAATGGCTTTACCGGATGGATACCTTTTGTGGATAACGGTATTGCAAACGAGGTTTCCTATGCGGTGGATTCCCTTACGGAAGAAAACGCGGCGGGATTTACCATTGCCAATACCGGTGAACAGAACTGGATGATTCAGCTCATGCAGAAAAATATCGGTTTGTATAAGGGTAGAACCTATGTCCTGCATTTTGACGCAAAGTGCAGCGTGGAACGGCGCATGGAATGCGCGGCACAAAGGGACGGGAGCCAGGATGATGTCTGGACGGAGTATGGAAAAGACAGTTTTCTGTTGACATCGGAATACCAAACCTATACACTGGAATTTGAAATGACAGAGGAGAATAACCTGTCTGCCATGATAACCTTTTCCATGGGGGCGATAGACGGGGAGGTTATTACCGAAGAGCATGTCATTTACATTGATAATGTGGTTTTGGAGGAAAAATAATTTTCCATGGTTTATATTTTGACAATAGCCTGTATCTTTACGGCAGATTTGCTGATAAAGAACCGGGTGGAAAAAACAGAAAAGATTGGGAAAACCCGAAAGATATTTGGCGGCAGGCTTTTGCTGCGCAGACATCATAACAAGGGGTTTGTGCTGAATAAGGGGAGCGGGCGGCAATGGCTGGTTGCCGCCTGTTCCCTTGTTCTGGTTCTGCTTTGCACGGTTTGCTTTGTTGTGAGTCTGGGAAACAGGGGAAATACACTTTTGCGGACAGGACTGGCATTTCTGCTTGGTGGGGCATACAGCAACACCTATGACAGGCTGAAGCGCAGATATGTGGTGGATTATATCAGCTTCCCTGTGAAGTGGAAACGTTTTTCCGATATAATATTTAACCTGTCTGACTTTTGCATTGCGGCAGGCGCTTTTTTATGCTGTCTGGCAGAAATAGTAAATATATGATATAATAGCCGCAGAGGCATTAACGCAAACGTCCGATGAAATCGGACAAAAAGCACGTCAGTGCGGGTTTGCGAGTATAAAACGTAAAAAGGGGAAAGGTGCAAAAAATCATGTCAGAAAAATCAGAACAGTTAAAAAAACACTTGGATAAGCTGGCGCAGTACAGGCATGTGATGTCCCAGTTGTCATGGGATTTTTATACACAGACGCCGAAAAAGGGAGTCGGTTATAAGATTGACGCCATCACTTATTTTTCCGGTGAAGTTTTCAAAATGCAGACTTCCGAAGAATTGGGGGAATTATATGAGCAGTTATCCCAGCCGGAGGAATTTGATGCACTGGATGACGCCATGAAGCTGACGGTGAAAAGGGGAAAAAGGGAATATGAACGGAATAAAAGGGTTCCTGCCGATTTTTATCAGGAACTGGTAAAGGAATCCAGAATTTCCGAAAAGGCATGGGAAGAGGCCAGGGAAAATGCGGATTATGCCATGTTCTGCCCTCATCTTCAAAAAATGATAGATATGAAAAGCCGGCTTGCAAAGTACATGGAGCCCGACAAAGAAGTGTATGATACCATGCTTGACATGTATGAAGAGGGTGTGGACAGTGCGCTTATTGACAGGCTGTTTACGGAACTGAAGGAGGCGCTGGTACCGCTTTTTAAGAAAATTATGGAAAAGCCGGAGCCTGACGAAACGGTTCTTTTCGGCAGGTTTGATGTAAACAGCCAGAAAGAACTGGGGAATTTTCTTCTTTCCTACATAGGATTTGATATGGAAGCCGGTGCCATAGGGGAAAGCGCACATCCTTTTACCATGGGATTTGGTCCGGGGGACGTACGGATTACCAACCACTACAAGACAAATGAAGCGGTGCATGCCATGTTCAGCACCATACACGAGGGTGGACACGCCATTTTCGAACAGGGCATAGATAAGGCATATGAAAAGACTTCGGCGGCACAGGTGGATTTTCTGGGCCTGCATGAGAGCCAGTCCCGGTTTTACGAGAATATCCTGGGCAGGAATATCAATTTCTGGAAACCCATTTATGATAAGGTAGGTGAATTTCTGCCCCGGTTTCAGGATGTTCCGTTAGAACATTTTTATAAAATCATTAATCATGTGAGACCGAGTTTAATTCGTATTCAGGCGGATGAACTTACTTATTGTTTTCATATTATACTGCGTTATGAAATCGAAAAGGCTATTTTCCGTGATGGGGCGAAAGCGGAGGAACTGCCCTCGCTTTGGAATGACAAGATGGAGGAAATGCTGGGTATCAGGCCGTCCAATGATGCGGAAGGCATACTGCAGGACACGCACTGGTCGGATGGTTCTTTCGGCTATTTTCCGACCTATCTTCTGGGGACAATTTATGACGGTATGTTTCTGGAAGAAATGGAAAAGGATTTGGGCAGCTTAAATACGGTGTTGGCGGAAGGCAGAGTCAGTGAAATTACGGCGTGGCTCCATGATAAAATACACCGTTACGGAAGCATGAGGAATTCTCCGGAAACTATAAAGGCAGTATGCGGACAGGAGATTACGGCAGCGCCGGTTATCCGTTATTTTACTGAAAAATATACAGGTATATACGGGATGGCAGACTATGCGGCCGGTGTTATCCTGCCGGATGGGGAGTATGTACTTACGGATAATCATCTGGAAACGCTTCTCGAACTGTCAGGGCAGCCTAAGGAGCTTTTATGGGATATGATACCCAAAGAAGATTCCGCCCTTTTCTGGATGATTGCCTATACGGGCTGCGTCATCACCGATTACAACTCTTCCGTGGGGATGGAGATGACAAAACAGCAGGAGAAAACATTCCGTGCAATGGTAAATCATGGTGTCCTGCTGGATAAATACTATGATATTACCAACGAAAGAAAAAAAGTGGCTGAGGAGAACGGGGAAGTGTAAGGGAGCGAGTCCCCCGGATTTGTTTCAATAAAAAAAGCCGTTGATTTGACAGACTTTCATCTGCCAAATGCAACGGCTTTTATTGACTGAATTATGCGCCCAAAGCCTTTGCCCCGTCATTTAAGAACAGCATGTAAAGGATGGTGCCCACCAGTGAAACAATCGCAACGATAATGTTTGCAAACGCAGCAAAAATATTGATAATCGGAATCAGTCCAAGGAGAGTAAGGACAACAGAAACGCAGCAGCATACAAGGTTAATCATCCAGACAGTATGTCCTTTCTGTGCCACAGCGGCAGCGCCGACCTGATTCATGACTTCCGATACGGAATTACATACAAAGTATATAATGGATAAGCTGATTACGGTTGCACAGATAGCGAGAACGATGCCTAAGATACCGGCGCCAAAGAATGTTCTGATAATGGAGAGAACGATATTGGCGATGGTGATGTAAAATGCCATCATGCAGCCCTGAATATCCTTTCCGGCCTGATACAGTCCAACCATGCTTAAAACACCGAATACAATTGAACCGATACCGGCAACAATGTTGATAATCGGAATGATGGCAAGTACTGAACAAATAATGATACCAACTGCAGCAATGAACATTTTCCGCAGGCCCGGACCTGCATTAGTGAATTTTTCCATATAAATTTCCTCCTAATATGTAGTTTATATAAATTTAATAAATACATTATATCAAATTTATATGTGGAATGTCTATACAAATATTCCTGAAAATGGTATACTGATGGACATAAAATGCACAATCCGGTTTTATGTTGCCGGCTATAAATAATAGCAAGAGAGGTAGCCTTATGAGCAGGAAAAAAGCAGTGGTATCTTTAGGACATGACGCACTGGGGTATACGACCCTGGAACAGTGGGACGCAGTGAAGGTAACGGCAAAAGCACTGGCAGATTTGGTGGAGGAGGATTACCAGCTTACCATTACGCACAGCAACGGTCCGCAGGTCAGCATGATTCACAAGGCCATGACGCAGTTACGCCGTGTCTATATTGATTATACACCGGCTCCCATGTGTGTATGCTCTGCCATGAGCCAGGGCTATGTAGGCTACGATATCCAGAATTCCCTGCGCGCCGAACTTTTAAGCCGCGGCATCAGCAAGCCGGTCAGTACAATCCTGACACAGGTGACGGTAGACCCGTATGACGAAGCATTTTATGAGCCTACCAAAAAAATCGGCAGGTATATGTCCAAGGAAGATGCGGATACGGAAGTAAAAAAAGGTAATTATGTAATAGAAGTTCCCGGCAAGGGTTACCGCCGTGTGGTGGCGGCGCCCAAACCGATTCATATCGTGGAAATAGAAAGCATTAAGACATTGGCAGACGCAGACCAGGTGGTGATTGCCTGCGGCGGCGGCGGTATCCCTGTTATTGAGCAACAGCACGCCTTGAAAGGCGCGTCCGCTGTCATAGAAAAGGACTGCATAGCGGGCAGGCTGGCATCTGATTTAAAAGCGGACAGCCTGATAATCCTGACTTCCGTGGATAATGTCTACAAAAACTTCGACAAGGAGGACAGGCAGCCCATTGAGCGCATGAGTGTGGAAGAGGCCAAGGCCTATATGGAAGAGGGACAGTTTGAGGAAGGCACCATGCTTCCCAAGATTGAAGCTGCCATAGAATATCTTGAAAAAGTGCCGGAAGGCAGCGTGCTTATTACCTCACTGCAAAAGGTAAAGGATGCAGTCAGGGGAAAGGCAGGCACATTGATTACGGTATAATGAAAAAGATGTCAAAGGGGCGTCATGTTTGTGACGCCCCTTTTTTTAATTAGCCCAGATGTGCAAATGTAGCGCCTAAGCGTGTATCAAAACCGAGAGTCTGATACATATCCTCATCACAGGGAGCGCAGCAAACGGTCAGGCTTGCAATGCCGTTGTCCCTGCACCAGTTTTGAGCCGCCTGCGCCAGCTTTCGTGCGATACCCATTTTACGAAACACAGGCTCAATGTAGAAGTCATCGAACATGCCGATGTCGGCACATGCAAAGGTGGAGAAACATCTTGCCACACTGCACATTCCTACGGCGCGGCTGTTTCTGCGTGCCAGAAAGAAGATGATTTTCTTATCCCGGATTGCCTGTGACAGCAGCCTTTGCTGTTCCTCTGTCAAAGCCTGTTCACCAATCTCAGATAGAAAACCGTTCTCCAGCCTTTTGAACTGCCAATCTTCTGCATCGGTTAAAATTTCGACAGTGATGGGCGAAGCGTCTTTCGGCGGCAGAATCATCAGCGGTTCGCCCCATTCATCAACGCCGTTTGCCACAAAACCGACGCCTTTCCAAAACTTAAGCCGGCGATTGCTGCCGCAATTCAACTCAGCATAAAGAGCTCCGTTTGCTTTTGCCCAATCCAAGAGCACTCCGGCACAGGTTGTGCCTGTACCGTTGCCGCGGAATTTTGGGTAGACACAAAACTCCATAATGAAACATTTGCCGTCCTCCGTATTGTAAATGACGGGCATGGCAAAACCGATGTTTTCTCCGTCGCGGTAAAAGAAAAGGTAATGGCAACGGTCTTTTGACCTGTCATGCAGTTTTTGAATGTCAGTCCGGTACTGCGCGTCATGAAGGAAATATTCCCTGTCTTCGTCTTCCGGATTCGGAAAAATATCCCGCTGGAAATAAATATGAAGCTGTTCCCAAAAAGCAGCAATATCAGATTCCGTGACTGCTTCACGGATGGTAATTTGTTTATTCATTTTGCAATATCTCCGGTTCTTAAGTTTGCTATATTTGCTTAACAGATTTTTCGAATGGTTTCTTCCAACACCTCAAAATAATTTTCAAATGTCTTTTTGCAGCAGGCGGGGTTTTCTATGACGATTCCCGGCGCACGCAGTCCGGTGAGGGAAAAGCCCATGGCAAGCCTGTGGTCGTCAAAGGTTTCAATATGCGTAGGCTTCGGCGCGCCCGGATATATGGTCAGGCCGTCGTCATGCTCTTTACAGGAAATGCCCATGGCTTTCAGGTTTTTCAGGATGGCGCCGATGCGGTCGCTTTCCTGATGGCGGATGTGCCCGATGCCGGTAATGGTGGTCGGTCTGTCTGCAAAGGGTGCAATGGCGCAGAGTGTAATGGCCTGGTCAGAACAGGCGGACATGTCAACGGTAATTCCCTGTAAGCGCCGGTCTGACGGACCGCAAAGGCAAAGTCCGTCTGCGTTTTCGGTGACAAAGCAGCCCATTTTTTCCAGAATATCCAAAAACAGCACATCTCCCTGTAGGGAGTTTTTCCACACGCCTTTTACGGTGACAGCAATGCCCAAAAGGGCTGCCATCGCATAAAAATAACATGCGGCGGATACATCCGGCTCCACCCGGTAGGGCAGGGCCCGGTAATGCTGTCCTGCGAAAACGACAAAAGAGCCGTCCGGCATTTTTTTTGAGGAAACACCGAACTGCCGCATCATCTTTCTTGTCATGTCTATATATGCCATGCCGTGGCTTCCCTGAACATGGATGGTGAAGTCTGCCGGAGAGAGGCTTGCGGCAATTAACAGTGCGCTTAAAAACTGACTGCTGGAATCTATGTCAATGGAGATTTCATTTTTTTCAAAGCCATGTCCATTTAATGTAAAAGGAAAGCATCCCTCTTTACCGTCGCAGGTTATTTTACATCCCAATTCCTGCAGGGAAGCCAACAGGGGAGCCATAGGCCTTTTTCGCATCTGTTCTGAAGCGTCCATGTGGAAGATGCCGCTTTGTATACCCAGACACGCCGTAAGGAAACGTGCGGCAGTGCCGGCGCTGCCCACATACAGGG
Organism: uncultured Lachnospiraceae bacterium; assembly: GCA_910577105.1. GTDB lineage: Bacteria > Bacillota > Clostridia > Lachnospirales > Lachnospiraceae > Acetatifactor. The sequence continues at coordinate 72,695 of CAJTMB010000008.1, forward strand.
AAGCTTCTTTTAAGGGGATTCTCCCGCCAAGCCCGCATACTTCCATCCGGCAGTTTTCCTCGTCGGCAAAGGTTTCAAACCCCAGCGCCTTAAGACAGCTTAAAAAATGCCTTGAATCATCGGAAAAAAGCGCGCCGTCCAGAGTGCTTTTCCCGTCAGCAAGCATGGCAAGCAAAAGGGCGCGGTTGGTAATGCTCTTGGAGCCGGGTACGGAAACCAAAATATTTTCCCGGGAAAGGGTTCTGTCGAAAATACAGGGAACCTCGTAAGTGCTGGTGGCAATCATAACAGTATCCTTTCTTTAAATGGTTATGTATAAGACATTCCGAAACATAGCATCCCTGCTATTGTCATTGTACCCATTGTATGTTCCAACACCTTATGGAATATACAATGTGCACAATTCGGAAGTGCTAAAAAGAATTTCATATTTATATGTGGTTATGTAACATATATTACTGGAAAAGAGCGCCGCTGTCAAAAAGAGGTTTTTCTTTCTCGAAATGTTTGGGTTTTTACATTCTGCATGGCGGCAGACGGAGCGTGTATTTGATTCCATAAGGGGGCCTGTAAAAACGCCGGTACTTAGATGTTGTTCTTTAACATCTTATGTACCGCTGCGCTTTTTACCGGAGTGAGAACGTCCCCCGTTGGAACAAATACACGCTCCGTCTGCCGCCATGCAGAATGAGGAGCCCGGATGAAGTTGACATTTAGTGGGAATGGGTGTAAGATTTTTGTTACAAATCTCCTATTAAACAAGTAGGAATATAGGATTGGAGAAATCATTGCAATGATAGCAGAGAGTGCAACACAGTTGGTGGGGAATACACCCCTTTTAAGGGTCAGCCGTTATATGGAAAAGGCAGGCGTAAAGGACGCAGTGATACTGGCAAAGCTGGAATATCTGAATCCGGCGGGGAGCGTAAAGGACAGGGTTGCCTTAAATATGGTTGAGCGTGCGGAGGCAGAAGGCGTTTTAAAACCGGGCGCAACCATCATAGAGCCGACAAGCGGCAATACGGGAATCGGCCTTGCCAGTGTGGCAGCGGCAAAAGGGTACAGGACGATACTGACCCTGCCCGATACCATGAGCATGGAAAGGCGTAATCTGTTAAAGGCGTATGGCGCAAAGCTGGTCTTGACGGAAGGAAAGCTGGGCATGAGGGGAGCGATAGAAAAGGCGGAACAACTGCACAGGGAAATCGAAGATTCCGTTATTATGGGGCAGTTTGAGAATCCATATAATCCGGAGGCGCATGAAAAGACTACGGCCCCCGAAATCTGGAAGGATACGGAGGGCAAGGTGGATATTTTTGTGGCAGGCGTCGGGACGGGAGGGACAATTTCAGGCGTAGGGAAATACCTGAAGGCGAAAAACTCCTCCATCAGGGTGGTGGCGGTGGAGCCGGAAGGCTCTCCGGTGTTGTCGGGAGGTGAACCGGGACCGCATAACCTGCAGGGAATCGGAGCGGGATTTGTGCCTAAGGCGCTGGATACGCAAATTTATGATGAGATTATAAAAGTAAAAGATGAAGAAGCATTTGAGGCAGGCCGCAACATTGCAAGGACGGAAGGGATTTTAGTGGGCATTACATCAGGTGCAGCGCTCCATGCTGCGGCGCTTCTGGCAAAAAGACCGGAAAATGCCGGCAAAACCATTGTAGCGCTTTTGCCGGATTCGGGAGACCGTTATCTGTCCACGCCGCTTTTTTCGGAATAAACAGTTGCAGAAAAAATTGATTTGGTTGCAGGGAGAAATAGGTTATGACAAAGGATATGACACAGGGAAAGCCAATGAAACTGATATTGGGATTTGCCGTTCCCATGCTGTTCGGTTATCTGTTCCAGCAGTTTTACAATCTGGTGGATACTTTGATAGTGGGCAGGTATCTTGGGGTTAATTCCCTGGCGGGAGTCGGTTCTACCGGTTCCATTAATTTTCTTGTAATCGGGTTTTGCATGGGTACATGTGTGGGATTTTCCATTCCTGTTGCCCAAAGGTTTGGCGCCGGGGACGAAGCGGGACTGCGGAAGTATGTGGCAAACTGTGTCTGGCTCGGACTTGCCTTTGCAGCGGTCATGACGTTTCTTACGGTTGTCTTTTGCAGGGATATCCTGCTTTTGATGGATACGCCGGAAGATATCATGGAATATGCCTATGCGTACATTCTTGTGATTTTTATAGGTATTCCCACGGTATTTTTATATAATATCCTGTCCGGAATTATCCGGGCGCTTGGAGATAGCAGAACCCCGGTTATTTTCCTTGTTATTTCCTCGGTAACGAATATTATCCTTGACCTTTTGTTTATCGTACGCTTACAGATGGGTGTGGCGGGGGCTGCATGGGCAACCGTTATATCCCAGGGTATGTCCGGCGTTTTGTGTCTTGTATTTATTATAAAGAAATTTGAGATTCTCCGTATTTCCAGGGAAGAGTGGAAGCCTGATATCCATTTGATGGGGAATTTATGCGGGATGGGAATCCCCATGGGGATGCAGTATTCCATCACGGCAATCGGCAGCGTGATTTTGCAGACAGCCGTAAACGGACTGGGTTCCGCAGCAGTGGCTTCCGTGACGGCCGCCGCCAAAATAGGCGGTTTCCTGATGTGCCCGTTTGAAGCCATGGGCTCGACGATGGCGTCATACGGCGGTCAGAATGTGGGTGCAAGGAAGCTGAAAAGGATTAAGGAAGGGCTTTTTGAATGCATCAAGCTGGGAGCGGTTTATTCCGTCATCGCATTTGTGGTTGCGTACTTTTTGGGGGCGCCCCTTGGAAGACTGTTTCTGGAAAAAGAAAGCGTTGCCGCCGCGGGGCAGATAATAGATAATGTGAGGCTGTACCTGCTGATAAATACGGCTTTTTATTTTTTGCTGGCTCTTGTCAATATTGTCCGGTTTATGATACAGGGTATCGGATTTCCGACGTTTGCCGTTTTGGCGGGAGTGCTGGAGATGGTAGCGAGAGCGCTGGTGGGTCTTGTGCTTGTGCCAATATGGGGGTTCCCCGCCGCCGCCCTGGGCAGTCCGATTGCCTGGCTGTTTGCGGACGCTTTTCTGATACCTGCGTTTTTCCATGTTTACAAAAAACTAAAAATACAGTTTGGGGAAGAATAAATGAATATTTTAACGGTGGATGGCATTACAAAAGCATACGGGGAAAGGAAGCTGTTTGACAAGGCTTCCTTTTTTCTGCAGGAGGGGGAAAAAGCCGGAATTATCGGTGTGAACGGAACGGGCAAGTCCACGCTTCTTAAATTGATTGCGGGGCTGGAGGAGCCTGATGAGGGCAGTATTGTCCGCGCTTCCCGTACTGTGATAAGTTTCCTGCCGCAGCACCCGGTATTTGCAGACGATGATACCGTTTTGGAGGCAGTGCTTGAAAAAAGCGGCATAGAAGAAAACGGGGAGGGGGAAAGCGAGGCGAAAGCCATGATGACAAGGCTTGGCATTACTGATTTCTCCGAAAAATGCAGACATCTTTCCGGCGGCCAGAAAAAGAGGCTGGCGCTGATAAAGGTGCTGCTTTCCCCGTCGGATATCCTGGTGCTGGATGAGCCCACCAACCATTTGGACGGACAGATGGCGGACTGGCTGGAGGATACGCTGAAAAAGCGCAGGGGTTCGGTGATTATGGTTACCCACGACCGCTATTTTCTGGACAGCGTCACTGACAGGATTGTAGAGATTGATAAGGGGCATATCTATTCCTACAAGACGAATTATTCCGGCTTTCTGGAACTGAAAATGCAGCGGGAAGAGATGGAGCAGGCCTCGGAGCGGAAACGTCAGTCCATCTTAAGGACAGAACTGGAATGGGTAAGGCGTGGGGCAAGGGCGCGTTCCACCAAGCAAAAGGCAAGGCTTGAGAGATATGAAGAATTAAAAAACAGGAAAGCGCCTGTGGAGGAGCAGCAGGTAGAACTTTCTTCCGTTGCTTCCAGAATGGGCAGGACTACCATTGCCCTTTCCCATATAGGGAAGGCCTATGGTGATAAAACGCTAATCCGGAACTTTTCCTATACTTTCCTGAAAAGTGACAGGGTGGGGTTCGTGGGAAAAAACGGCTGCGGCAAGACCACCCTGATGAAAATCATAAGCGGACAGTGCGCGCCGGATTTTGGCACGGTAGAAACCGGCAGCACCATCAAAATCGGTTACTATGTGCAGGAATGCGAACTGCCGGGAGAAAAACGTGTGATTGACTATATCCGGGAAGCAGCGGAAATCATAGAAACGCCGGAAGGAAAAATCACGGCAGCGCGGCTGCTGGAAAAATTTCTTTTTTCAGGGGAAGACCAGTATGGGCTGATAAACAGGCTTTCAGGCGGGGAAAAGCGAAGGCTGCTTTTGTGCCGTGTGCTGATGGAGGCGCCCAATGTGCTGATTTTGGACGAGCCGACAAACGACCTTGACATAGCAACGCTTTCCATACTGGAAAGCTATCTGGATACTTTTCCGGGAATCGTGCTTGCGGTATCCCATGACCGTTATTTTCTGGACAGAACCATGCGCCGCATCTTTGCTTTTGAGGAAGAAGGAAGAATCCGGCAATATGAAGGAGGCTACTCCGATTATCTGCTCAGAAAATCAGTGGAGGGAGAACAGAAGGACGCCGGCGCTGTGGGGTGCCCCGGGGAAACAGGGGAACAGAAGGCTTCCAAAAACGATAAGCGGCAAATGCCCCGGAAACTGCGGTTTTCTTATAAGGAAATGAAAGAATACGAAACCATAGAGGCAGACATTGCCTTTCTGGAAGCACAGATAGGGGAGTTGGAAACGGAAATTCCAAAATATGCCAGCGATTTTGTAAAATTACAGGAACTGGGAAACCAAAAAGAAAAGCTGGAGGCGGAACTGGAAGAAAAAATGGACAGGTGGATGTATCTGGAGGAACTGGCTGCAAAGATTGAAAAATAAAGTGTGAAGGGAAAATCCGGCAACTGCGCAAAAGCACTTTGCAAAGATTTTCTCTTCACACTTTTCAATGACGCGGCTTTTTAATCCTCAATATCCTCGTTTGCCGCAATGGCGGAAACGACAGTGGATACAACCGAAACGACAACGGCAAAAATGATAATCAGAAGACCGCCGCCCAATAATAAAAGTTCCATATGCTGCCTCCCTGAAAATTTATCCTGTCTACCATTATAGACTGTTTTAGCGGAAACTACAACAGGTATTTTTCTAATGTTAAAATCATAAATATAGTAAAAAGCCAAAAAGGATTCTGACTATGAAACGTAAAATAGATAAGGCTTTGGACCATTTGATTGCATTGCATAAAATAGAGGAAAAGAAAATTCCAAGACCGGGACTGGGAAAAGCAGTCGGGATTGGGATTTTTTTATTGGGCGTATTGCTGCTTGCCGCAGGCATCATACGGTACAATCCCATTACCGTTATTACCAGCTCTACCGTGGGAAACCGGGAACTGCCCATTTACTGTGTGGAAACGCCGGAGCCCAAGATTGCCATCACTTTTGATGCGGCATGGGGCAATGAAGACACGGGGAGGATTCTTGACATATTGCAAAAAGAAGAAGTAAAGGCAACCTTTTTTATGACGGGAGGCTGGGTAGAGGCCTACCCGGAGGATGTAAAGGCTATTCTGGCGGCAGGGCATGATTTGGGCAATCACAGCGAAAGCCATAAAAACATGAGCCAGCTTTTGGATTCAGAAAAGCGGGAAGAACTGATGACGGTACATAACAGGGTGGAAGAACTGACGGGATATCAGATGTTTCTGTTCAGGGCGCCATACGGGGATTATGACAATGCTGTGGTGAACACGGCAAAAGAATGCGGCTATTATACCATCCAGTGGGATGTGGACAGCCTTGACTGGAAGGATTATGGCGTGGATGCCATTATAGAAAGGGTTACGCAGGATGAGCACCTTGGGAACGGCAGCATCATACTGTGCCATAACGGTGCAAAATTTACGGCGGATGCCCTGGAAACCCTGATAACAAAGCTGAAGGAAAAAGGCTACACCTTTGTGCCGGTATCCGAACTTATTTACCGGGACAATTACCATATGAACCCGGAAGGCAGGCAGATAACGGATTTAAAGACGCCTGTTGATGGGGAATAAGGAGACATATCTGCCTTCTGCATGGCGGCGCCCGGCGCGGCATTTGTTCCAAACGGGGACGTTTTCACTCCGGTAAAAAGCGCAGCGGTACATAAGAGGTTAAAATACAACCTCTAAGGACCGGCGTTTTTACAGGCCCCTTTTTGGAATCAAATGCTGCGCCGGGCGCCGCCATGCTAAAGGCAGATACGCCGGATGTGTTTGACGCTTTCCATGGCGGTGTGCTATATTGTTTATAAAAGAACGGGAGGGGAGAGAGTCATGATTACCATAAGCCTTTGCATGATAGTGAAAAACGAAGAAGCGGTGTTGAAACGTTGTCTGGACTCGGTGGCGGACTTGGTGGAGGAGTTGATTATCGTGGATACCGGTTCGACGGATGCCACGATGGAAATCGCGGCTTCTTATCCCCATGCCCAAATTTACGAATTTGCATGGATTGATGATTTTTCTGCGGCAAGGAATTATGCTTTTTCCAAAGCAACGAAGGAATATATTTATTCGGCGGATGCGGATGAAGTGCTGGACGGGGAGAACAGGGAGCGTTTCCGGATGTTGAAGCAGGCGCTGCTTCCGGAAGTGGAGATTGTCCAGATGAAGTACGGCAACCAGCTTCAGTTTGGGACGGTCTATAATTATGATGAGGAATACAGGCCAAAGTTGTTTAAAAGACTGCGTGAGTTTGTGTGGCAGGAAGCCATTCACGAAACGGTCAATGTCATGCCCGTTATTTTTGACAGTGATATCGTCATAACCCACATGCCCCAAGAGTCCCATGCAGGCAGGGATTTTCAGGCGTTTGAGCGGCTTACGGGCAGGGGCGTGCGCCTTTCCAAGCGTCTTCACAACATGTATGCCAAAGAACTTTTTATTGCCGGAAAGGATGCGGATTTTATCCGGGCGGCAGCGTTTTTTGAGGAGTCGGCAAAGGATAACGGCAGGGATGCATCGGAGATAAAGGAAGCCTGCCTTGTGGCGGCATCCGCGGCAAGGAGAAACGGCGACACCATCAGGTTTTTTCGCTATGCGGTAAAAGTGATTGCGGATGAGGGATGCTCGGAAATCTGTTACGAGATGGGTGAGTTCTACTTTGACATGCAGGACTATGAGGAGGCTGCAATCTGGTATTACAATGCCCGTTATGAAACAGAAGCGCTGCTTGCCGCAAAGACCGGGGGGAAGGATGCACTCCGGAAGCTGGCGCTGTGCTATGAAAGGATGGGGCTTTTGGAAGAGGCGGCATTTTACAGGAAGGAAGAGTTGAATTAGTAAATCTGTAGGAAGATTTACCATGAAACCTTGTGTAAAATAGCCAATAGGCAAAAAAGCAAAAGCGTGATAAGATAGCAATACACTACCTGTTGAATTGAATGAAACGAGAAAGCAATCAGGGCGTTATGTGCCTTCGCAACTCATCATTTAATTCAGGAGGTTTTTTTATGCAAAAATGGAGTAGTTTATTATGGTATTGGATGCTTGCTGCGATTATGGGAGCCGCCTGCTTCTGCTTTGCCGTCATGAAAGTACATGCGGGGGAAGTGACGGGGACGGAAGCCTTTTTCACCCATGTGCATACAGCGGCTTGCTATCAGACGTCAACGGGAAGCTGCATGGGACAGCATACCAGACAGCAGGGAAGCGAGTACAGGAATTATCACTGTGCAGGCTGCGGCGCACAGACTTCCCATTATGTGACGGCAGACACCTGCCGCTGTCCGGTGAAAGGAAGCACCTGGCAGGAAAACGGCAGGGCGGTATGTACAGTCTGCGGGACTGTGCATTCCGCGTGGAACGCCCAACAGTCTGCTTCAGAACATACCATCACAGAACAACGGTTGTGCTGCGGCATTTCCGAAGGAGAAAAGACTTTGGGCATTTGGATTACAGCAGACAATAACTGGACAAACAGTGGTGTCAGTCTATATGTCAGAAGTAATGCCATCAGGCAGGATGCTGCAAACGGAAACGTGACCTATGATTGGGGAGGGGGAAGCCTGTATGTGACGGAAAACGGAACTTACTCGGTTAATGCGGCAAACGGAGCCGGAAAGTCGGTTACTGCCTCCATAGATATCTGCTGCATTGACAAGTCAGCGCCTTCCATAACGGATGTTTCGGGAGATACGGGAGGTATGACCAAAAACAGGATTACCGTTACCGTACAGGCAAAAGACGAAGAAAGCGGGCTGGCAGAGAGCGCCTATTCTTTTGACGGAGGAGGAACATGGGGCAGCAGCCCTGTCTGCAATGTGGAGGAAGGAGCAGCCGTACAGCTTGTGGTGCGGGACAGGGCAGGCAATACGACAGGCAGAACCTTGACGCGGGGGGATTTTCCTTACCCGCCGGAGCCTGCACCAACGCCTGCACCGGCGCCTTCGGGCACTTCCTCAGGCGCAGACACAAATGCACCCGCAGTTTCACAGGAAAACGGGAAGGATACCGGGGATAAAAATGCGTCAGGAGGTACGGAAGTAAAAACGCAGGAGGAGGTACAGAAAACAGAGACAGAGAAAAAAGCAAAAACAGAAAAAACAGCAAAAACAGAGAAGGTACCGCAAACAGGAAAAAAAGCGGACATGGAAACGAAAGCAGAAACAGAATTCCATCAGAGACGGCAAACGGAAAGGAATGCCATGACAGGTATGGAAAGCAGTAAAAATGAGTCCGGAAAACTGCAGACAGGCCGGGACGGCAAAGAAACAGAAAACCAAAGCGTGGAAGAACAGCAGGCCAGACAGGTAATTGTAAAAAGGCAGGAAAAGACTGCCGGGGATGGGAATACGGTTAAGGAAAAAGCAGATTTGGGACAAGAACCGGTAAGCACGGACTTATATGCCGGTGAAGCAGTTCCCCAAAAGAGCGGGGCTATAGCAGATTTTCTTTCGCAGAATACGGGTATGCTTGCCGGGATACTGCTGTTTCTGGGAACCGGTACGCTTCTGGTATATCTGCTTTGGCTTCACAGCGCAGTCCTGTACTGTTATGACGGCGGCGATGCATACCAGAAGCTGGGACTTTTGCGCCTGAAAAAAGAGAAGGGTGCTTTTTCACTTTATCTGCCGGACTATCTGGCAGAAGCGGCAAAAAGTCCCCGATACCGGCTGCTTGTCAAAAACCGTCTGGTAAAAAGAAGAAACGGAATGGATTTGATTGTCTACAATGAAGAGCATAAACTTCGGCAGCCGTTGGAAGAATGTGTAGACTTTGTACTTTAGACATGGTAAAATGTCACATTAGAAATATTACTTTTTAAAGCACAGGAGAAAGCTATGAGTTGGGAAGCCAATGTTAAGAGGGCAGTGCCCTATGTACCCGGTGAGCAGCCGAAAGGAAGCGGAGTCATCAAACTGAACACCAATGAAAATCCATATCCCCCGGCGCCGGGTGTGGACAGGCTGTTTAAAGAATTTTCTTATCAATCTCTCAGGCTGTACCCGGATACAGGTTCGGCAAGGATTACCGAAGCGCTTGCGGCGTATTACCATCTGGATGCTTCCCAGGTGTTTGTGGGGGTCGGCTCGGATGATGTACTGTCCATGGCTTTTCTGACGTTTTTCCATTCAGGCAGGCCCATTCTTTTTCCCGATATTACTTATTCCTTTTATGATGTGTGGGCAGACTTGTATGGAATTCCTTACAAGGTTTGTCCGCTGGATGAGGATTTTAGGATAGTGCCCGGGCAGTATATGCAAAAAAACGGCGGTATCATTTTCCCAAATCCCAATGCGCCCACCGGCGTTTATGAAACCCTGGAACTGATAGAGGATATCTTAAAGGCCAATCCGGATGTGGTGGTGATTGTGGATGAGGCATATATAGATTTTGGCGGCGAAAGCTGTATTGGGCTGATTTCAAAGTATGACAATCTTCTGGTGGTGCAGACTTTTTCCAAGTCCCGTTCCATGGCAGGTATGCGCATCGGCTTTGCCATGGGCAGCCAAAAGTTAATCCGGTATTTGAATGAGGTCAAGTTTTCCGTCAATTCCTATACCATGAACATGCCTTCCCAGATAATCGGTGTTGAGGCAGTCAGGGACGATTCCTATTTCAAAGAAACCAATGCGAAAATTATGGCAACCAGGGAAAGGGTGAAGGGACAGTTAAAGGAACTGGGATTTACTTTCCCCGATTCCAAGGCAAATTTCATTTTTGCGAGACATGCTTCCATTCCGGGCAAAAAGATTTTTGAAGAGTTGAAAGCAAGAAATATATTGGTCAGGCACTGGGGCAAGGACAGGATTAACCAGTACCTGCGTATCACGGTGGGAACCGATGAGCAGATGGATGCTGTGGTAAACGCCTTGCGGGAAATTACGGCAAATGCATAATTCTTTAGGGTAACAGGTCAAAGAACATTAAATAAAAGAAAAGAGGAAAAAACATGCAGTTTTTAAAGGATGTCTGTAAGGGAGCGGTAATTGGCATTTCCAATATCATACCCGGAGTAAGCGGCGGTACGATGGCGGTGTCCATGGGAATTTACGATAAATTGATACATTGTATCACACATCTCTTTAAGGAATTGAAAAAAAGCATACTGTTTCTCCTGCCGATTGTGATAGGGGCAGGGGTGGCCATTGTGGCCAGTTCTTTCGGATTGGAATACCTGTTTGAACATTATCCGGTGCCGACCAATCTTTTGTTTATCGGACTGATTCTGGGCGGGCTGCCCGCCGTTACGACAAAAGTAAAAGGCAGCAAAATCAAAATAGGGCATATTGCCGCGTTCTTATTGTTTTTCGGCATGGTGGTTGCACTTTCCGCCATGGGGGAAAGAGAGGGGAATGCCGCCGATTTGAGTTTTGGATTTATCAATGTGCTGAAGCTTTTCGGAGTGGGTGTGATTGCCTCCGCAACCATGGTAATTCCGGGGGTCAGCGGTTCCATGGTACTTTTACTCATTGGTTATTATCATCCTGTGCTGGAAAGCATCAATGCGTTCTTCCGCGCCCTGTCTTCCTTTGATATGCAGGGGATTTTAAACGGCCTGGGAATACTGGTACCTTTTGGCGTCGGTGTAATTGTAGGTATTTTTGCGATAGCAAAGCTGATAGAGATTATTTTTGAAAAATTTCCGCTCTATGCATTCTGGGCCATTATCGGACTGATTGTGGCGTCACCTTTTGCTATCGTGCTTGTAATGATAAGCCAGGGGAATTTTGCGGGCGTGACAGTCATGATGGTATTGTCAAGCATTGTTACGTTTATTGCAGGCTTCTTTATTGCTATGAAACTAAGCAACTAGCGTGAGAAGAACTTCTAACTGCCTTTGGCAGTTTTCGCTCACAGCAAAGGCTGCTTCGCGAAGAAGTTCTATGTCTCACGCTTGAGAAATGCCTGAAATGCGGCATTTCTCATCCGGATTTGAGCCGCCATGGAGGTTAGTGTGAGAAGAAGTTCTAACTGCCTTTGGCAGTTTTCGCTCACAGCAGAGGCTGTTTCGCGGAGAACTTCTAAGTTCCACGTTGGAGAATGCCTAAAATGCGACATTTCTCATCCGGAACTTTAGTTCCGTGGGATTATGGGATTTTGCAGAGTGGAATCATGGAGGAGGGTATGGAGGCGTATACGGATTTTGCATATGTTTATGACACTTTCATGGATGATACTCCATATGCGGAATGGTGTGAATTTATAAAAAAGATGATTATGGAACACGGGATTTCCCGGCCGGTGCGCACAGAGGATGTGCTGGATTCGGAGAAAAACCTGGTGCTGGATTTGGGGTGCGGTACGGGAACCCTTACGGAACTGATGGCGGATGCGGGATTTGACATGATTGGCATCGACAACTCAACGGACATGCTGGAACTTGCCATAGAGAAAAGACAGCAGTCCGGGCATGACATCCTGTATTTATTGCAGGATATGCGTGAATTTGAACTTTACAGCACGGTGGGTACCGTTATCAGCGTCTGTGATTCCCTGAATTATATGCTCTCTGAAGAAGATATGCTGCAGGTATTTAAATTGGTAAACAATTACCTGTTTCCCGGAGGTATTTTCCTGTTTGACTTCAATACCGTGTATAAATATGCCGAAGTGATTGGAGATGCCACGATAGCGGAAAACAGGGAGGAGTGCAGTTTTATCTGGGAAAATTACTACCATCCCGATGAGGAAATCAACGAGTATGAGGTAACCGTATTTGTCCGGGAGGGTTTTTTGGAGGATGCCGGCAAAAGTCAGGATGAAAATAAGGACTGCTACCGCAAATTTTCAGAAACCCATTTTCAGAGGGGATATACCGTGGAGCAGGTGGTAAGACTTTTGGAAACGGCAGGCCTGCGGGCGGAATGCATTCTGGATGCGGACAACCGTGGGAAAGTATCTGCCGAAAGCGAGAGGGTTTTTGTTATGGCGAGGAAAGAAAGGAAATTATGACGGATTATTTGGTGAGGGCCACTGCGGCAGGGGCACAGATACGCGCCTTTGCCTGCACGACAAGGCAGGTTGTGGAAACGGCAAGAAAATTGCATAATACCAGTCCGGTGGTGACGGCAGCCCTTGGCAGGCTGCTTACCGCCGGATGTATGATGGGCAGTATGATGAAGGATGAAAGGGACATTTTGACATTACAGGTAAGTGCGGACGGTCCCATGAAAGGGATGACGGTTACGGCGGATGCAACAGGATGCGTCAAAGGTTATGCCAACTGCCCTGATGTCATCCTTCCCGCGAATACGGCAGGCAAACTGGATGTTGCCGGCGCTGTGGGCCATGGAATCTTAAGCGTGGTAAAAGACATGGGATTAAAAGAGCCTTATGTGGGGCAGACTACCCTGCAAACAGGTGAAATTGCCGAGGACCTGACATATTACTTTGCAACCTCCGAACAGGTGCCTTCTTCCGTGGGACTGGGTGTTTTAATGGAAAGGGACAATACCGTAAAGCAGGCAGGTGGATTTGTGATACAGCTGATGCCGTTTGCTGAGGAGCAGGTAATAGACAGGCTGGAAGAAAACCTGAAACGGGTGACTTCCGTCACAGCGCTTTTAGATACCGGAAATACACCGGAGCAGATGCTGTCTTTGCTGCTTGACGGATTGGAAGCAGAATTTACGGAAAAAGCGCCTGTGCGGTTTGCCTGTAACTGTAGCAAAAGCCGGGTGGAAAAGGCATTAATCAGTCTGGGAAAAGCGGAATTACAGGATATGATAGAGGAAGGCAAGGATATAGAAGTAAACTGCCATTTCTGTAATAAAAATTATGTATTTTCCGTGGATGAACTGGAGGCCATGAAGAGGAGAGAAGGTTGACATGAAGCAGGGATTTGTAAAAGTAGCAGCCATCACGCCTAAGATAAGGGTTGCCGACCCGCAGTACAATGCGGCACAGATTAAAATACGGCTTGCAGAGGCCTATGAAAAAAGAGCGAAGGTAATCGTGTTTCCGGAGTTATGCCTGACGGGATATACCTGTAACGACCTTTTTTTTCAGGAGGTTCTGGTGAAAGAGGCGGAAAAACAGCTGATGGAATTGGCGGTTTTTACACAGGGACATGACAGTCTGGTCTTTGTGGGGCTGCCATTTGAGAAGGAAGGTAAACTATACAATGTGGCTGCTGTTTTGCAGGATGGCATGATTCTGGGAATGGTGCCGAAGATGCATATTCCCAACCATGCGGAATTTTACGAGGGCAGATATTTTGCGCCGGGGGAGGAAGCGGTTTCCACGGTATTTATCGGGGAGGAAGAAGTTCCCTTTGGGTGTAATCTGCTGTTTGAAACGGATGCCGTAAAAGGATTTGTGGTGGCATGTGAACTCTGTGAAGATTTATGGGTGGCAAATCCGCCCTGCACCGGCCATGCGCTTGCAGGCGCAACGCTTTTGGTGAACCTCTCGGCTTCCAACGAAACAACCGGCAAGGATGAGTACCGTGAGATGCTGGTAAAGTCAGCCAGTGCAAGGCTTGTGGCAGGATATATTTATGCAGGTGCGGGAGAAGGAGAGTCTACACAGGACCTGGTATTTGGCGGTCACAATATCATAGCGGAAAACGGCACGGTGCTGACCCAGGCAAAGAGATTTACCTGTGAAAGCATCTATGCCGATGTGGATATTCACCGGCTCTGCACGGAGCGCAGGAGGATGACAACGTTTGTTTTTGACAGCCGGAAAGAATATCTGGTAGTCCCATTTGCGATGGCATGTGAAGAGACACAGCTGGAAAGGACTTTTCCCGGTATGCCCTTTGTACCTTCCGGGCAGACGGAAAGGGAGAAACGCTGCGATGAGATTCTTTCCATTCAGTCATACGGTCTGAAGAAAAGGTATGAGCATACCGGCTGTACCAAAGCAGTGATTGGTGTATCGGGAGGCCTTGATTCCACGCTTGCGCTTCTGGTGACCGTACGCGCCTTTGATATGCTTTTGATACCTCGTGAGAATATTCTGGCAATTACCATGCCGTGTTTCGGCACCACGGACAGAACCTATGACAATGCGTGCAGGCTGGCAAAGGCCCTGCATACCACATTGAAGGAAATCAATATCAGGGATGCCGTGACGGTACACTTTAAGGATATCGGGCAATCTCCGGACAACCATGATGTTACGTACGAAAACGGACAGGCAAGGGAGCGCACGCAGATTTTGATGGATATTGCCAACAAAGAGGGCGCTTTGGTGATTGGTACCGGCGATATGTCGGAGCTGGCGCTAGGTTTTGCCACTTACAACGGGGACCATATGTCCATGTACGGGGTAAATGCGGGAGTTCCCAAAACCCTGGTGCGCCATCTGGTCCGTTATTATGCGGATACCTGCGGAGACAGGGATTTGGAAGAAGTGCTGCTTGATGTGCTGGACACGCCGGTCAGCCCGGAACTTCTGCCGCCTGTGGACGGCGTGATTTCGCAGAAAACAGAAGAACTGGTGGGTCCGTATGAACTGCACGATTTCTTTCTGTACTATATGCTGCGGTGCGGTTTTGAACCGGCAAAGGTATACCGTATAGCAAAGCTTTCTTTCCAGGGGTTATATACCGACGATATTATTTTAAAATGGCTGAAAACCTTTTACAGGAGGTTTTTCAGTCAGCAGTTTAAACGTTCCTGCGTGCCGGACGGACCGAAAGTGGGAAGCGTGGCGCTTTCCCCGAGGGGGGACTTGCGTATGCCTTCGGATGCCAGCGCGGCGCTGTGGCTGAAGCAGCTGGAAGAACTGGCGTGAGAAGTGGTTGTTTGAATTACAAGAGAAAGGGTGGAAGGATAAAATGAAATGGAATGAGGAATATTTTCAGATTGAATGGTCCCAGAAGATATCAAACTATGAAGAAAAACTAGCAGCCGCCAAAAAACTTGCATCTTTTGCAAAGGAAGGTGATGTTATCGGGTTTGGCTCAGGCTCTACTTCTTTTCTTGCAGTGCAGGAAATCGGAAAGAGGGTGAAGGACGAAGACCTGCATGTCACTGCCATTCCGACTTCCAATGAAATCAGGCTGGTGTGTACTTCGCTTGGCATCCCGGTTGCCACTCTGGATGACGCAAGACCGGATTGGGGATTTGACGGGGCGGACGAGGTCACTCCCGAGGGGTGGTTAAACAAAGGACGCGGGGGCGCCATGTTTAATGAAAAACTGATTATGTCCAATTCCCCTAAGACTTATATCCTTGTGGATAAGAGCAAATTTGTGACGAAGCTGTGCGAAAACTTTCCTGTCCCTGTGGAGTGTGTTCCGGCAGCCTACAAATCAGTTACAACAAGGCTTTATGAACTGGGCGCAACGGATGTGCACCTTCGCCTTGCCGGGAAATCAAAGGACGGTCCCGTCATTACGGAGAACGGGAATTACATCCTTGACGCGGTATTTGCAGATGCCGACAGTTCATTGGAGTCTGCAATCGGGCAGATTGTCGGGGTACTGGAATCAGGATTGTTTATCGGGTATCCTACAGAAATATTGAGTTGTTCTTAAATCATCATAAAAGGGTGTCCCCAAAGCATAAACCTGGGGACACCCTTTTGAACTGTAACATCGTTAAGACAAAAATTATCTGCTGTTGCCTGACGAAACAGAGTTGCCGCGGGCTTTATCCAGCGAAGTGCGGACAGCCTCAAGAAGTACCAGGGAAGTATATTTGTTTTCATCCGAATAAGTAATGTCATCCAAAGACTGTTTTTCATATATCTGTTCAGCCAGTGAATCCAAAGCAGGCTGAATTAGGGGATACATGGTGGTGACAGCCTCATCCAGATTGACAAGCCTGACAGAACTGATGTAGTCTGCATCCACAATCACTTCCACATCAATGCTATGGTCGCTTAAAAACAAAGTGGTGGTGTAAACACCGGGTATGTAAGAGGTTGTGACTGCCTTTGTTTCGGAGTCTGCTTCTGTTTCGGTCTTATTATCTGTTTTTGGTTCTTTGTCTTTCTTATCATCAGGAAGGAACATAATAATCAGCAGGACAATGAATATAATACCCAACACGGCAAAAATTCCCGTATAGATTAATTCCTTCATATGAAGTACTACGATTTTTGTTTTAGAGCTCATAGGATATTCCCTGCATTATTCTTTTATACACAATATGCGGAAGAGGAGGGGTTTAGCACAGTTTTCTCGTATTTTGCATGACGGTGGCGGAGTGGGACGCTTAAACCGTGCTGATATGCCGGCGTCGCCACGCTCTCGCTCTGTGAAAAACGTAGCAGGCGCTAAGTTCGTGAAAAACCTCACTAAGCGCTGACGTTTTTCAAAGGGCTCCTTACGGCATATCAGCACGGTTTAAGCTGTATACGTCCGCCGGTACAAATATACGAGCACAGAATTCAGTTTCCGCATTTTGCATTGCGGCAGCCCGGCGTGCATTTGATTCCATAAAGGACCGTGTAAAAACGCTGGTACTTGGGTACCGTACTTTGGTATCCTATGTACCACTGCGTTTTTACCCGAGCGGGAGCGTGTCCTGTTGGAACAAATGCACGCCGGGCTGCCGCAATGCAAAATGCGGAAACTGAAGACAGAATTTTATTGACAAGGGGCGGTTCTGGTTGGTATTATGGAACGGAACAAGGGCGTTCTTAGGGATAAGAGCGCCTTTTTTGGTAACTGCATGACAACGGCAAGGGAAAGGATGGAGAGTCATGAAGCATTATACGAGGGAAGACATCATCAAATTGGCAAGGGAAGAGGATGTGGAGTTTATCCGCCTCCAGTTTACGGACATTTTCGGTAATCTGAAGAATCTGGCCGTAACGGTGAGCCAGTTGGAGAAGGCGTTGGACAATAAATGTAAGTTTGACGGTTCCTCCATTGAGGGATTTGCGGGTATTGAGGATTCGGATATGTGCCTGTACCCGGATTATTCCACGCTGGAGGTTTTTCCCTGGAGACCCCAGCAGGGAAAAGTTGCAAGGATGATTTGCGATGTATACAGACCGTGTGGGGAGCCTTTTGAGGGAGACCCCAGATATGTGCTGAAAAGGGCGGTAAAGGCGGCAAAGGATATGGGTTATACCTTTAATGTCGGCCCGGAGTGTGAATTTTTCCTTTTCCAGACAGACGAAAATGCACTGCCTACTACCATTACCTACGAACAGGCGGGATATTTTGACATGGCGCCCATTGATTTTGGCGAAAATGCCAGACGCGATATGATAATGACGCTGGAAGAAATGGGATTTGAAATAGAAGCTTCCCACCATGAAGGGGCGCCTGCCCAGCATGAGATTGATTTTAAATATGATGAAGCGCTGGCGACGGCGGACAATATCATGACCTTTAAACTTGCGGTAAAAACCATTGCAAGAAGGCACGGACTGCACGCCACTTTTATGCCGAAGCCGAAACAGGGTGTAAACGGTTCCGGTATGCATATTAATATGTCCCTTTTTCGGGACGGTAAAAATGTTTTTTGTGATGAAAACGACGAGAACGGACTAAGCCGTGAGGCATACTGGTTTATCGGGGGGCTTATGAAGCATGTAAAGGGAATGGCGGCAGTTACAAATCCTCTTGTAAATTCTTATAAGCGTCTGGTGCCGGGATTTGAAGCGCCGTTATATGTGGCATGGAGCAGGAAAAACAGAAGTCCTCTTATCCGGGTTCCCGTATCATTCGGGGAGGATGCCCGCATTGAGCTGCGAAGCCCTGACCCGTCTGCCAATCCTTACCTGACTCTGGCACTCTGCCTGATGGCAGGACTGGATGGCATTCAAAATATGATTGAACCGCTTGCCGGCATAGAACAAAATATTTCTGACATGAGCGAAGAAAAAAGGCGGGAACTCGGCATAGGCGCCCTGCCCGGCACGCTGATTGAGGCGGTGGAGGAGATGGAAAAGGATGATTTTGTGCAGAAGGTGCTGGGAAAGTATGTATCTGCGCGCTATATTGCGGCGAAAAAAGCAGAATGGCACAGATACCGTATGCAGGTAACGGATTGGGAAATTAACGAGTACTTATATAAATTTTAGCGGCATTTCCTTCAGTATCAGAATGCATAAAGGAGGTGGCTGCATGATTAACATTATCGTCGTTTTTCCTAAACCGGAAAATGCAAAGAGCATCAAAAGCCTGCTGGTCAGAAACGGTTTTCATGTGGCCGGGGTATGCACGACGGGTCTTTCGGCGGTCAGCCAGGCAGACGGATTAATGGATGGTATTGTTGTCTGCGGCTATAAATTGGCCGATATGCTGTATTCACAGTTGCGGGAACTTTTGCCGAAAGGTTTTGAGATGCTTCTGATGGCACAGGGACAGTATCTCAATGAATGTCTGGGAAATGATATTATCTGTCTGCAAATGCCGGTAAAGGCAGTGGAACTTATCAGCACAGTCAGAATGATGACGGAAAACATGGAGCGAAGCCGCCGAAAAAGGAAACAGATGCCAAAGGAGCGAAGCCGGGAGGACACGGAAGTCATAAAGGATGCCAAGGCGCTTTTGATGGTTCGTAACAATATGACCGAGGAGGAAGCACACCGCTATATCCAGAAAAGCAGTATGGATTCCTGTACCGATATGGCCGAGACGGCACAGATGATATTATCCATGATGAATCCGTCTTAAGTTTCCGCATTTTTTGCATAGCAGGCGCTTATAATAGCTATATCACCCGGCATCTTTTGCAGTTATAATGGGAATATCAGGAAGAGAGGGAGGAATCGCTTATGAAGTTTACCAAGATGCACGGCTGCGGCAATGATTATATTTATGTGGACGGCAGCAGGGAACACATCAGCACGGAGGATAAGCCGGAAGTAGTAAGGCGGTTGAGTGACAGGCATTTCGGCATAGGCGGAGATGGGGTTATTTTTATCAATCCTTCCACAGAAGCGGATTTTGAGATGGAAATGTACAATGCGGACGGCAGCCGCGCCGAGATGTGCGGCAACGGCATCCGGTGCGTGGCAAAGTATGTATACGACAAGAAACTTACCGAGAAAAAGAAAATCAGTATTATCAGTGCAGGAAAAATAAAGCATTTATGTCTTGCCATTCAGGATAAAAAGGTTATACTGGTAAAGGTAAACATGGGAGAGCCGGAGTTTTCTTCAGAAAAGGTTCCGGTACTATCTTCAAAAGAACAGGTAATTGACGAGCCCATTACGGTGAGGGGAAAGGAATACCGCATGACTTGCGTTTCCATGGGCAATCCCCATGCGGTGGTTTTTGTGGATGATGTGGAGAACCTGGAAATTGAAAAGATTGGCCCTTATTTTGAAAACCACGAATGGTTTCCCAAGCGGACGAACACGGAATTTGTGAAGGTGCTGGACAGGAATACCGTACAGATGCGGGTATGGGAAAGGGGAACAGGGGAAACCTTAGCCTGCGGAACCGGCGCCTGTGCAACAGTGGCAGCCTGCATCCAAAACGGCCTTACGGAGGAACAGGTGACGGTAAAGCTGCTTGGCGGAGATTTGGAAATTTTCTGGAACAGGAACGAAAACCATATTTACATGACCGGTCCGGCAAGCCATGTTTTTGACGGAGAAATTACAATTTAGGAGATAACTTCATGAACAGAAAAGCGGAAGAAAATAAAGTAGAACAGATTCTGTATTCAATATTTTTTGTGATAGGTGTGGTGATTTTTGCCATTGCGGCGGGGGTAGCGATACATACCATGCGGTTTCGGAATAATGCAAGGGTGGTCCAGGCTGTGATTACCCGCATTGACAGTGGTACGGAGGTGGAGTTTACCCTTGACGGGCAGACACATACAGTCTGGGTTTCCGAGTATGACAGCCGTCTGTATGTGGGAGATGAAGTGGAGGTGTATGTGGACCGTGATAATCCGGGCCATGTGCAGTTGAGGTCAACCTTGTTTTTGGCTGTTATTGTCCTATGCGTGATTGGCACGGTTTTTCTGAGCATCGGTGTTGGTTTCCTGATTGTCCGTCTGGTGAAAAGGAGCAAAAAGAATAAGCTGATGCAGATGGGAAGGTGTGTGTATGCAGAGGTGACGGGATGGGAGGTAAATACCCTTTACAATGTAAACGGCCGTCACCCGTACAGGCTGGAATGCTGCTATACGGATGTGATAACAGGGATGAGATATCTTTACAGAAGCGGCAATATCTGGATTGACCCACGGTATTTAGTCGGGCGGCAGGTTGCGGTCTGGATAAATCCGGCGGACTTGTCAAAATATTATGTGGATGTGGACAGCATGCAGCAGGCGGATGACAATATCCGCGATTACCGATAAAGTTTTAAAAAGGATTGGATTCAGATGAAAAAATTACTGGTATATTTAAAGGATTACAGGAAAGAAACGGTGCTTGCGCCGCTGTTTAAAATGCTCGAGGCTTCCTTTGAACTGCTGATACCGATTGTGGTAAAACGGATTGTGGACATCGGTATTGCAGGGGAGGACAGGGGGTATGTGGGACGCATGTGCCTCATCATGATACTGCTTGGCATTATCGGGCTCTTGTGTTCCGTCACGGCGCAGTATTTCTCGGCGAAGGCGGCAGTAGGGTTTGCCACAAAGCTGCGCCATTCCCTGTTTGGACATGTGCAGCGGTTTTCCTTTTCGCAGGTGGACAAGTGTGGGAATGCAACTTTGATAACGAGAATGACCAGTGATGTAAATCAGGTGCAGAATGGCGTCAATATGGTGCTGCGCCTGTTTTTGCGTTCTCCTTTTATTGTATTTGGCGCCATGGTGATGGCTTTCACCATAGATGTGAAAGCAGCGCTCGTTTTTGTGGTGGTGATTCCGGTTCTCTCCCTTGTAGTGTTTGGCATTATGTTGATTACCATTCCCCTGTATAAAAAGGTGCAGTCGGGATTGGACAGGGTGCTTGGCGTCACCCGGGGAAATCTTACGGGTGTCAGGGTGCTGCGTGCTTTCCACAAAGAGGAAGAGGAAATTGCAGAGTTTCGGGAAGGCAATGAAAGCCTTACGGCAATACAGATGTTTGTAGGCAGGATTTCCGCAGTGATGAATCCGGTGACATATATTGTGATAAACGGAGGATTGATTGCACTTTTGTGGATTGGAGCGCTGAGGGTGGATGGCGGCATACTGACCCAGGGGGCGGTACTTGCTCTGGTCAATTATATGTCCCAGATTCTGGTGGAGCTTGTGAAGCTTGCCAACCTGATTATCACCGTCAACAAGGCCATAGCCTGCGGCAACCGTATTGAAGCGGTTCTGGAGATGGATGCAGGCATGGAAGGTAAGGAAGCAGGCAGACCGGAGAAATTGGAGAAAGCAAAAAATGAGGAAAACAGTCCCGTTGTGGAGTTTGCACATGTATCCCTGACGTATCCCGGTGCAGGCGCCGAGAGTCTGACTGACATACATTTCAAGGCAATGAAAGGACAGACCATCGGTATCATCGGCGGCACGGGTTCGGGAAAGTCTTCCCTTGTCAATCTGATTCCGCGGTTTTATGAAGCCACAAAAGGCTGTGTAAAGGTGGATGGCCTTCCGGTGGAGGATTATCCGGTAAGAGAACTCAGGGATAAAATCGGCGTGGTGCCGCAGAAAGCAGTGTTGTTCAAAGGAACCATCAGAGAAAATTTGTTGATGGGAAAAGATTTTGAGGGCGCTGATGAAACAATCATAGAGGAAAATATAAAAAAGGCGCTGGAAATATCCCAATCCGCCGAGTTTGTAGACAGCAAACCCGAAGGATTGGAAACAAGAATCAGCCAGGGGGGGAAAAATCTTTCCGGCGGGCAGAGGCAGAGACTTACCATTGCAAGGGCGCTTATCAGGCAGCCCGAAATACTGATACTGGATGACAGTGCATCCGCGCTTGACTATGCGACGGATTTAAAGCTGAGAAAAGCCATCCACGGCATGGACAATCCGCCGGTGGTGTTTATTGTGTCCCAGCGTGCTTCTTCCCTTCTCGGCGCAAGCCTGATTATCGTGCTGGATGACGGTAACGTGGCAGGGATGGGCAGCCATGAAGAACTGCTTGCCTCCTGCGAGGTGTATCAGGAGATTTACTATTCCCAGTATCCGGACAAACGGGGGGAGGTGCAGGCGAAGTGAGTACAAAAGGCAAGACAATGAAAAAGGTAATGCACTATATCGGCAGGTACTGGTTTTTTCTAATCTGCTCCATTCTGTGCGCTGCCGTAACCGTAACACTGACACTTTATATTCCTATTTTAACGGGAGATGTTATTGATTGTATTTTGGAGCCGGGAAAAGTCTATTTTGATTTGATATTTACCATATTAAAGAAGATGGGGATTGTCATACTGCTTACCGCCCTGTCTCAGTGGGTGATGAGCGTATGCAATAACAGGATTGCTTATCATGTGGTACAGGATATCCGGCGGGACGCTTTTCACAAAATCCAGATGCTTCCTTTAAAATATCTGGATGCACATCCTTACGGAGAAGTTGTGAGCCGTGTAATTGCAGATGTTGACCAGTTTTCTGACGGGTTGATTATGGGCTTTACCCAGTTGTTTACCGGTGTGATTACAATTTTCGGAACGCTTTTGTTTATGTTTCGGGAAAGTGTGGGCATTACGCTGGTGGTGGTCTGTATCACGCCGGCAAGCCTGTTTGTGGCAAGCTTCATTGCACGGAAAACATACAGGATGTTTAAGGTGCAGACGGAAACCAGAGGCGAGCAGACTGCTTTTATAGATGAAATGATTGGGAATCAAAAGGTGGTACAGGCATTTTGTTATGAGGAAAAGGCACTGCATCGTTTTGATGAAATTAATAAAAGGCTTGCGGACAGTTCCTTAAAGGCTATTTTCTTTTCCTCGCTCACCAACCCGTCCACCCGGTTTGTCAACAGCCTGGTCTACACAGGCGTCTGTATCATCGGCGCCCTTTCGGTAATCGGAGGGAAGATAACAGTGGGTACCCTTACCTGCTTTTTGAGTTATGCCAACCAGTATACGAAGCCCTTCAACGAGATTTCCGGCGTGTTTACCGAGTTTCAAAATGCGCTTGCGTGTGCTGCCCGGATTTTTGCGTTAATAGAAGAGGAGCCGCAGACAGCCGAGCCGCAGGATGCCTTTGTGCTGAAACATGCCGAGGGCAGGGTCGCACTTTCAGATGTATCGTTTTCCTATGTGCCAGACAGGAAACTCATAGAAAATCTGAACCTGCATGTAAAAAGCGGGCAGAGGGTGGCAATCGTCGGACCTACGGGATGCGGCAAGACCACCATCATCAACCTGCTTATGAGATTTTATGATGTGGATGCGGGAAGCATAGAGGTGGACGACATTGACATCAGGAATATGACCAGAAAAAGCTTGCGGGAAAATTATGGCATGGTATTGCAGGAAACCTGGCTGAAGGCAGGCACCGTAAGGGAAAATATCGTGATGGGAAAACCCGATGCCACGGAAGAAGAAATGATTGCGGCGGCAAAAGCAGCCCATTCCCATAGTTTTATCAAGCGTCTGCCAAACGGCTATGACACCGTACTTTCAGAGGACGGGGAAGGTCTTTCACAGGGGCAGAAACAGCTTCTCTGCATTACGCGTATTATGCTGTGCCTGCCGCCCATGCTGATTCTGGACGAGGCGACCTCTTCCATTGACACCCGCACGGAAATCCGTATCCAGAAAGCGTTTGGGAAGATGATGCAGGGAAGAACCAGCTTTATCATTGCACACCGCCTTTCTACCATTGTGGATGCGGATGTGATACTTGTAATGAAAGACGGGCATATCATCGAACAGGGAAACCATAAAGAACTGCTTTCCCGAAACGGGTTTTATGCAGAACTATACAACAGCCAGTTTGTGCCGGGAGAATAAAGGCGGCGTCAGGAAAGCGCCTGTTTACGGTAGCCCGAAGGGGACATGCCGAACCGCTTTTTAAATTGGAGAAAGAAAGCCTGCCGGTTTGCAAATCCAACCCGCTTATCAATTTCATTGACGGGAATATCCGAATTTGCCAGCAATTCTTTTGCGGCATCAAGCCTACAGGCTGTGACGGTTTCCCAGAGGGAGGAACCGGTGGTTCTTTTATAAATGCGCTCCAGATAGGTAGCGTTAAGTCCGATATGTGAGGCAATCTGCCCGTTGTTTTTGATACGGTGGAAAGACTCCCTGATATAATTTTCAGCCTTCTCTACATAGTAAGGGACGGCGGATTTTTCGGTCAGGGGAAGCCTTGCCAGACAGCAGAGCAGCCGGTAAGAAAGGCTGGTCAGATAAAAAGAATCCCTTCTGCCCTCATACTCGTGGAACAGGCAGAGCATGTCCCCGTAGAGGCTTGACGCGTCGGGGAAAACAAGCGCCTGATTAAGGGATAAGAGCATACGGCAAATGTCGAGGGATGCGTTTAACATCTGCATAAGGGTAGGAAACGCCGCGTTTCCGGGCAGGGTATCCGCTGCGAGGGAAAAGCCCAAAACGGTACAGGGGGATTTGTCGTCGCTGCTTATTTTGTGGGGCAGGGAAGAATCCAGCAGAATCAGGTTATTTGCAGCAAGGGGATAGAGCTTTCCCCCTATTTCAAAACGGCACTCTCCCTCCGCCACAAAGCAGCATTCCAGAAAGCCGTGCGTATGCGGCTTCTTCGTATAATATTTCCAGCTTCCGTTAAAATACGCGTTTTCGACATACAGTGGCAGATTGGGAAAATTCTGAATCAGCATGGCGCTTCCTCCTTTTTTGAAAGCATATCATAAAATGTTAAGAATCACAACCAAAAAAAGGATACAATATATTGCAGATATATGATAAACTGGATATGAATTCAGGGAACGGATTTCCGTGTCCGGACGGTATTATGCGGAAGTAAGAAAGCGGTATCAGCAGATACTGTTCGAGGGGGGCGAGACAGTTCCCACCAGCAAGACGGAGCCGGGACACGGTTTCGGACTTTCCACCATACAGGAGGCGGCAGGGCGGCTTGACGGGGAGATGGAAATTCAGAATGGAGGTTAATGTGAAAAAACGAAAGGGCAGTTTATTACAGAGGATGCTTGCGGTGCTGCTTTCGGCGGTGCTGACCGCAGGTATGGTGTCAAACGCCGTGCCTGCAAGCGTGCTGGCACAGGAGGGAAGCGGTGTGGCGAGCGTCAGCGGAAATGATGCAAAGCCGGCGGACATTATATATGGCAGCGCGGAAAAGGGGTGGATACTTTACGCTGACGGAAAGCTGATAATTACATCGGATGACGGGATGTTTGACTGGGTAGATCAGAGTCCGGATGAAGCCCGGGAAAGCGTAACAAGCGTAGAGATAAAAAGCGGTGTGACAAGCATTGAGAAGGCTGCGTTTCAGAATTGCAGCGCAATGAAAGAGATAATAATACCGGACGGCGTAACGAGCATCGGGATGTATGCGTTTGATAGTTGTAGCGGACTGACAAGTATAACGATACCAAAGAGCGTGACGAGCATTGACCGCTGGGCGTTTCATTTCTGTAGTAGCCTGACAAGCATAACGATACCGGAAGGCGTGACAAGCATAAGTAGTTATATGTTTAGTCGTTGTAGTAGCCTGACAAGTATAATAATACCGGAAGGCGTGACGAAAATCGAGGGGTGGGTGTTTTATGGTTGTAGCGGGTTGACAAGCGTAACGATACCGGAGAGCATGACGAGCATTGGTGTCCAGGCGTTTGGAGCCTGTAGCGGACTGACAAGCATAACGATACCGGAGAGCGTGACGAGCATTGGTTCTGATGCGTTTTATAATTGTAGCAAACTGACCGAGGTTAACATGAAGGGCGAAACACCGCCGTCGCTTGGCAGTAGTGTTTTCAGGAAATGCGGATTTGTTACAGGTAGTACACAGGGCATCCATGTCCCAAGCGGTAAGGAACAGGATTACGTAGCGGCATGGAGGGATTGGGTGGTGTATATTACGGATGACCCACATACCCATAGCTGGTCGCCTGACTGGACATCGAATCAAACTCACCACTGGCATGAATGTACCGTTTCAGACTGCCCGACGACAGACAACGCTGCTAAGAGCGGTTATGGAGAGCATAGCTATGACGAGTCCGCATGGGGTTATCAGACAGCGGAAGGACATGCCCATAATTGCAGGAACTGCGGTGCGCACGATACCGTTTTGGTACACACGCCGGGGGCGGCGGCAACAGAAAGCACTCCCCAGACCTGCACGGTATGCGGGTATGTCATTGCACCGGCAACGGGAACCGGGCCGGGAAGCGGAACCGTTATCCTGGAGGTCAAGCCGGGAGCGAATGCTCCGGTAACCAATATTTCCACTCCGACGGAGGAAATGAAGGATATGCTTCTGACGGAGGCAGAAAAGCAGCAGGTGCAGAATGGAACAGATATCAGGATTGTCCTTGAGGTGCAGGATGCCGAAAATACCGTGAGTGCTCCGGAACAGGCAGTCATTCAGCAGGAATTGAACGATTTTGCCGTGGGACAGTATCTGAATATCGAGTTATATAAGCTGGTAGGGGCAGAACGCCGGAATATCACCGAGACGACGAAAAAAATAAGAATCGCCATTAACGTGCCGGACAGCCTGAAAAATGCCGATAGCAGTAAGACAAGGACATTTGAGGTCATCCGGCTGCATGACGGCGTGGCGGAGTTTTTGACTGACCTGGATGACAACGCAGATACCATTACCATAGAGACAGACCGTTTCTCCATTTATGCAGTTGTTTATCAAGACAAGCCAGCCGGCGGCAATAACGGCGATGGCAATAGCGACAACGGCAGTAATGACTCCGGTCAAAAAGACAGCGAGCCTAAGACCGGGGACTACACACCCTTAGAATTATATGCCACACTTGCCATGATAGCGGGCTTTGCCTATCTGTTCCTGTATTTTACAGACAGAAACAGGGGCATGACGGAAGAAACAAAGAAAGAGTTTGTCGCAGGAATTGTTGAATGGGCAAAACGGGGCGGAAGGCTCAGGAAATGTCTTGCGCTTGCGGCAATCTTCGTTCTGCTGGTGTATTATCACAGCATCGGCAAGAAAACCTGCGTGGAATGGAAAGAGATTTATGGAGAATAATGGAAAGTGTATCGTGATGGAGTGACAGCTTCAGCACGATACATTTTTTTATTGACGATTTATGGAATGATTTGTATGCTCTGTCTGCCGCCGTGTAAAATAAGGATGCCATAAAAAACTTCCTGTAATTTTGCTGGATTTTATGGGTGAGAGCGTTTATAATGGAAAGGACGAAGAGAAACGGGAGCAATAGGATGGATTTAAAAAAGGAATTGATTTTCCTGAAGCCGTGCTTTAAAAATGTAGTATGGGGAGGCAGCAGGCTTAAGGAGGAATTTGGATACGAGGAAGCAGGAGATTCCACCGGGGAATGCTGGGGTATCAGCGCCCATCCCCACGGAGATTGCAAAATACGGGGAGGACATTTTGACGGTATGTTTCTCTCTGTGCTTTACAGGGAACACAGGGAGCTTTTCGGCAATCTTACAGAGGAAGAATTTCCCCTGCTTGTAAAGATATTAAATGCAAAGCAGGATTTGAGCGTGCAGGTGCACCCGGACGATGTTTATGCCAGGGCGCACGGGGGCGCTGACGGAATGGAGCGCGGTAAGAACGAGTGCTGGTATATCATGGACTGCCCGCAGGATGCCTCGCTTATCATAGGGCATCATGCCAAAACAAGAAAAGAGCTTGCGCGGTTCATCCATGAAGGAAGATATACGGAGCTGTTCCGGGAGATTCCCGTGAAAAAGGGAGATTTTATCCAGATAGCATCCGGCACCATCCATGTCATAAAGGGTGGATTTACCATACTGGAGACACAGCAGAGCAGCGATACCACTTACCGTGTATATGATTACGGAAGGCTTGTGGACGGAAAGCCGAGGGCGCTTCATGTACAGGAGAGCATTGACGTCATCAATGTACCGGACGGGACAGGCCCCGGGCAGGTGGTTCACACGGAGGGGCTTCCGGATGATAAAATGCATCTTCTGATTGACTGCTCTTATTACAAGGTGTGGAAATTGGCGGTGCGTACCGGGGTTACGGTGAAGCAGGAATATCCTTTTTTGCTGGTCAGCGTATTGGATGGAAAAGGTATGGTGGATGGACAGGCTGTTTGTAAAGGAGACCATTTCCTGATACCGTACGGCTTTGGTGAAGTGATTTTTGAAGGCAACATGGAAATGATTCTCTCTTCCGTTTAATATGGCGGTTATCATGGAGGAGGGAAAAAGGAGGTTTGTATGGCGGAATATGTATTGGAAAACGGGGAAATCAGGATAAGGGTGGATTCTCACGGGGCGGAGCTGCGCTCCCTGATGGATATCAGGTCGCAGAGAGAATATATGTGGAGCGGGGACGCGGCATACTGGGGAAGGGTATCCCCGGTGCTGTTTCCTGTAGTGGGCTGTTTTCGCGATAAACAATACCGTTATAACGGGGAGGTATACAGCCTGCCCCAGCATGGATTTGCGCGTGACATGGATTTTATGATGACGGAGCAGACAGAGGAAGAAATCTGGTTCTGTCTTACCGATAAAGAAAACACATGGGAAAATTATCCCTTTGCTTTTTCTCTGGAAATCGGTTATAGGATTACGGACAGAAGCGTAAAGGTGATGTGGCGGGTGACCAATCCGGCAGCAGAACCGCTTTATTTTTCCATTGGCGGGCATCCTGCCTTTGCGGTTCCGCCAAGAAAAGAGGACGAGATTACCTGCTATCTGGCTTTTGCAGGGATTGAAAGCCTGATAGTGCGAAAAATTGAAGATGGGCTGGCAACGGATGAACTAAAGAAAGTCGGGCTATTGCCGGGCGGGCTTCTGCCGGTGACGGAGGAAGTTTTTGCAGATGATGCGCTGGTTGTGGAGGACAGGCAGACCTCGAGGGTGCGGATTATGGATGGGGAAAAGAAACCGTACCTTACGGTGACCTTTGACGCACCGCTGTTTGGCATCTGGACGCCGCCGGGTAAAAATGCTCCTTTTATCTGTATTGAGCCATGGTATGGACGGTGCGACAAAATAGATTTTACGGGTACGATAGAAGAGAGGGAATGGGCCAATACCCTTCCTGCCGGAGATACGTTTGAAACCGCTTATGCCATAGAGGTGTAAGCGGTTTATTTCAGGTTTATAAAAGCTTATGCATGATTTAAGAATTTGCTCATATGATGTTCATAATTGTCAGGTACGATATGAGTTAAGTGATTCTATAGGAAAAGACGAGGAAAGAAAGATTGACGAACGAACAATATTACGAACTGATTAAACCATATGAAGATGCCGTACAGCTGATGCTGACCCGTCTGGAGGTGTTAAACCACAGTATATATACACATTCAGCCAGTGTGAGCAAGCCCGTGCATCATATGCAGCACAGGATAAAAGAAAAGAAGAGCATTGAGGACAAGCTGGAACGTTTTGGGATGACAGAGAGCGTTATGAATGCAAAGGACCGCCTGATGGATATCGGCGGTATCCGTGTCATCTGTTATTTTCAGGCGGAAATATATGAACTTCTGGAGTCCTTAAAACGGCAGAATGATTTGATTGTCATAAAAGAAAAGGATTATATGAAAAATCCCAAGGAGAACGGTTACAGAAGTTACCACATTGTTTTCGGGGTGCCCTTACATACACTGGATGCTATGGAATATTATCCCGTGGAGATACAGTTTCGCACGATGTCCATGGATTTCTGGTCCAGTATGGAGCACCGCATCTGTTATAAGAAAGACAGGGATGACAAGGAAGAACTGGCAAGGCAGCTTCAGGCATTGTCCGATTCTCTTGCTTTGATTGAGGATGAACTGAAAGGTTATCTTCTGGTGGAATAGTGCGGGAAAATTCTAACACACATGCCAAAAGATATTTAATCTAAACAGCATAAAAAAGAGCCTCTGCATGCGTATCATAATCAGATAAGGATGGTGGGCCCGGAAAGGAAGAAAGTGACAGAAGCCAGGTTTGAAACGTGTATCCGTGCCATGAATCGGGGAAACAGGGACGGTCTTAA
Source organism: uncultured Lachnospiraceae bacterium (assembly GCA_910577105.1). Taxonomy (GTDB): domain Bacteria; phylum Bacillota; class Clostridia; order Lachnospirales; family Lachnospiraceae; genus Acetatifactor. The sequence continues at coordinate 103,172 of CAJTMB010000008.1, forward strand.
GGAAGTATATGAAGAATATGTTTCATATATATATCGAATCGTGCGGGGAATGCTGCCAAACCGCGAGGAAGCAGAGGATGTGACCAGTGAATTTTTCATCCGGCTATGGGAGAAGTCCCGTGCATATAAGCCGGGGAACGGACATAAGGGCTGGATGGCGACAATCGCCCGCAACATTGCCATAGACCATATTCGCAGATACAGGCGGGAGGAAATTACGGAAGACTTTTCTTCGGAAGGGGAGGTATGTCTGACGGAAGAACAGGTGATTGCAAATATCAGTATACAGGAAGCGTTTGCAGTACTTAAAGAATCGGAGCAGCAGGTTGTACATATGAAAATTATGGGAGAACTGACTTTTCAGGAAATTGCGGATATATTGCAGGAGCCTTTGGGAACAGTATCCTGGCGTTACCGGGAGGCATTGAAAAAATTGAGGAGGTGCGGATTTGAAGAATCTGGAAGAGGAATATAAAAAATCCCAACAGGAAAAGACTCCGGATTTGTGGGAAAAAATTGAAGCCGCCCTTCCCGAAAAGAAGAAATTTCAAGGAAGGAAACGTTTGGTCCGGTATATGGGACTTGCGGCAGCAGCGCTGTTTATTTGTGTTTTGATTCCTGTTATCCGTAATCTGGGAAGCGGGAATATGATAAATACAAATCCATCCTATAACAGTGAAATGTTATTGGACAGCACAGATAATGCTGCTTTGCCCCCGAAGGAGGAAACTGAGGCATTGCCGGATTCGGCCGCACAGGAAACAGACCCTGATTTAGGGCAAAATGAGAGTGACTGGGACGGATTAGGCAATGAGATAGAGAACAGTGTGATGCAGGATGTAGGAAATGCAGAGAGCAGTATCTTTAGAGAAACACTGGAAGTATCGGGCAGTACGCAGCAGGGAGAGCAGACGGTTTATACCCTTAGTGCCCCCGAAGGGCGAACTTACAGGGCAGTTTTTCAAGGGGATATGGAACAAGAACTGCAGACAGGAGAGAGTTACGTCTTTACCTTGAATAAGGTGGAAGGGAAGGATTGGGAGTATGAGATACAGGAAATAGAATAGGGCTTTATATTTGTTTTTGTATTATATATATTAGTAGTTGCCATATTAAGGTAAGGTGGAGTATAGTATAAGAAAAAAATACAAAAGACAGGGGTAGATGAAATGGAAATATACAGGGTCGGAGAAAAAATAAAAGAAGAGCGAACGAGAAGAAACCTGTCACAGGAAGATGTGTGTAACGGTATTTGTGTTTCAGGAACGCTATCCCGAATTGAAAACGGCATGCAGAAGCCGAATCTGAAGATACAGGAAGCCTTGCTGGAGAGGCTTGGGTGCAGCACGGAAAATCTGGTGTTCTTTGCCAGTAATGAGGAAGTGGTAAAGCACAATCTTGAACTGGAACTGGGTGTTTTAACCATGCACAGAAAACCGGTCGGGGAAAAGCTGCAGGAATATGCCAGCCTGATATCCGATGCAAGTTCCACACAGGGACTTGAGAAGCAGTTTGTTTTGGCGATGGAAGCCATCTGTGGTTTTTATTCCCGTGATTGGGAACTGTCCAGAGTATATGAACAGCTGGAAGAGGCATTGAAGCTGTCAATCCCCAACTATGAAGAGTGCAAGGTAACATCCATTAAGCTTTTGACCAATACGGAAATCACCATATTAAACAATCTGGCGCTTGTCCTCTACAGGCAGGAAGAGCATGTGAGGGCTATCAGCATTATGAATTATCTGGTACGCTATGTGGAAAACGGTGATTTCAACTTAGAAACGACGGGAAAGAAATATCCCATGCTGATATATAACCTGGCACGGATGATGGAGACCATAGGCAGTTACAGGGAAATGCACCGTACATGTGACAAAGGAATCGAATTTTGTAAAAAGTACGGCAGGCTGGCGGCAATGCCGGAACTATTTTACTATAAGGCAGTTGCATGCCAGAAGCTGGATATGATTTCGGATGCTATCGACTGTCTGGAATATGCAATCTGCCTTAATAAGATTACTGACAATTGGGAAACTGCCAAAGATGTTCAAAGCGAATATGATGAACTACTTAAATGTAATTGTATAATAAATCATACATCTCACAATACTCTGTCACAGGAGCAGATTCAGTCTTATGAGGCATAAAGAACGTAAGCTGACCCATCAGGGCGATAATACCAAGTGTAACGATTGCAATTTTTTTCATTGTTAGAACCTCCTATTAGTTGAATTGGTTTAATATTTATGCACCAACGATACAGGGATAATAAAGATATGACCATGTCGTTTCACGCAAATTTAAATTTGCGTGAAACGACATGGTCATTTTGGGTTTTGTGTGAAATAATAATACAGAATGTAGCTGCGACAAAGTATATTTAGAAAATTATGAGGAGAAGGTTAAGTTATGACAACAAAAGAAATGAAAATGGGTATTGTAAAAACAATATTTTCTGTTCCGGAACTCACGTTGATGGAATGGCAGGAATTGTTCCAGAAGCATCCGAAGGGAGGCAATGTTGCGGCAAGCAGCGTTTCCGGCTGGAAAAGCGGAAAACAGAGTATGAGTCTGTATTACCAAAACAGTTTTTTAAGGATACTTTGTGATTCTCCGATTATACAAAAATACTGGAAAGATATACAGCTTGCTGTATTAGAGTATCTGGGCATCCAGAAAAAGTACAAGGTATACAATCAACTGTTGGAAGCTGATTTTGAAGAATTTGCAAAGTATGTACTGAATCAGCTTTCAGTGGAAAAGGCGGTGAGTCTCCGCCTTGTAGGGGAAGTGGTATCTGCAACCAATGTACTTGAATTGTTTGCCAGAAGAATAGAAGACCTCAGGCCGCAGTTTGAGTTTGACAAGAACAGGATTAGTGACAAGCTGATTATAAAGTTTCATTTTGACAACGGAGATTACAAAGTGGCAGTGGGCTTTTTCTTTGGTGAAATACCAGAGATAATCATGCAGGAAAGATGTATGCAGTTTTATAAAAGTTCCGAAGGCTGCAAGGCAAGGTTTGTCTTTCTGACAATTGGTGTGCCGGAAGACTTATGTACCCGCATGTCCGACGAGTACAATATTATTCTTTCCGTAATCAGCGCGGAAGACAGGAAAGAGGAAGTTCCTGCTGCTGAAGCCTATGCGGATTCTGCGTTTGATAAGTTAAAAGAAGTGCTTATTATGGTAGAAAAGTGCAGGAATATCGGGCAGGACGAAATTGAGTCATAAATAGCGGAAGTGAATTGCAATAATACATATTTGGAGGGATGAACCTGGGAAAAAATGGATTCCGTCATATCGGGATGCATATAAGCAATATTGCGATTATCAAAGGGTGATTGAGGAATTAATTATAATCCGAAAAGTAAGGCATATGCATACACACGTTCATTGAGCCGAGACGGCAAAATACAGACCGAAGACTTTTGAAATTCCGACAACAATCGTCCTTGGAAAATAGATGTAAGGGCATTTGCGGCACTTAGTTTATCATATAAGAAAGGGGCATCTCATGAATAACAAAACAAAAATCCTTTATGCTGTCATTATTGTTGTGATATAACTTGTAACTGCAACTGCCATTGCAGCAGGTATAAAAAGAAAAGATACAAGGCTTGGGCAGGAACAGGATAAGAAATGGGAAGAAACAAGGGAAGATATTACTTCTGTCAACGAAGAAAGTTATTTTTATGGGTTTCATTTGTTGGATGCTCCGCCGGATGTGGGAGAAGGAAGGAACCGGGATTCATACTATTGCAGTAGTTATGGTGGAACGTATGGCATAACGCATATCAGTTTTAGTTATGCCGGGGCAAATTTGTTTGGCATCTGCGTAGGAGATGAAATATTGACGGTAGAAACCATGATGGAGAGCAAGGGATTTGAAAGGAATAGGGAAGAAAACCGAATACCGGAATATAGAAAAAAATGATATTACGGTCAAATTTGTTGTTTCCCCGGATAAATTAATTGGGGAAATTAAAAATTCTGTTGTTGACCCGAATGAAATACAGATTGATGCCTAAATGAAGGAAGGTACAAATGAATCATTTTTATACAGCATTCCATACAGATGTTGGAAAGAAGAAAAAAACAAACCAGGACAGTCTGCTTCTGCAGGGAATTACGGATGGCAGCAGTGAAACCCTTCTTGCCGTGCTTTGTGACGGTATGGGGGGAATATCCAAAGGAGAACTGGCCAGCGCAACCGTAGTCCGTTATTTTGCTGAATGGTTTCAGTTAAAGTACACGGAAAGGGGAAGCGGATGGAAGGATGAGGAGATAGAAGAGCAGTGGAAACAGCTTTTAAATGATGCAAACCAAAAACTCCTTCAATACGGTGCAAAAGAGCAAATGGAATTGGGAACTACTGCTACAGCGGTGATGATTACTTCCGAAGGAAGGTATCTGATTTGCCATGTGGGGGATACCAGGGTTTATAGAATGGGGCAGGGCATGGAACAACTGACGGAAGACCACACCTATATTGCGCGTGAGATAAAAAGGGGAAATATGACGCCGAAGCAGGCGCTTACAGATACAAGAAGAAATGTGCTCTTACAATGTATCGGTGTTGATGAATATTTGGAACCACAGATTTTGTTTGGAGAATTCAATAGAAATGAAGAATTATTAATCTGCTCCGATGGATTTCGGCACTGTGTAACAGAGAGGGAAATAAAAAAATGCCTGCAGTCAGGAATATCTCCTTCGGAGGAAACCATAAAGAAAAAATTGAAAGAGCTGGTGGATTTAAATATGGACAGGGGAGAAACAGATAATATTTCGGCTATCTGTATCAAGCTGAAGTAGGAATACAAGGGGATAAAAAATTGGCGGAAATCGGAACAATAATAGAAGGAAAATATGAAATATTAAAACTCATTGGCAAGGGAGGCATGTCAAAAGTTTATCTTGCCATGGACCAGAATCTGAATAAGCAATGGGCAGTAAAAGAAATTGAGAGACGTGTTACGGATAAAAATAATGAAGTAGTCATTCAAAGTGCAATGGCGGAAGCCAATATGATGAAAAAGCTTGACCATCCTTTTTTGCCGAGAATTGTGGATATTATTAATCGGGAGGATGTTATTTATGTTGTCATGGATTATATAGAAGGTGAACCGCTGGATAAAGTTCTGGCGAAAGAAGGTGCACAATCGCAGGAAACGGTAATTGCATGGGCAAAAGATTTGTGTCTTGTACTCGATTATTTACATACACGGACGCCTTCCATAATTTACAGGGATATGAAACCGGCCAATGTAATGCTTCAGCCGAACGGTAGCATAAAGTTGATTGATTTTGGGATTGCCCGAGAATACAAAGAGCAAAACCTTGCAGACACAGTCAGCCTTGGAACCAAGGGATATGCAGCTCCGGAGCAGTTTGGCGGGAAGGGGCAGACGGATGCCAGAACAGACGTATATTGCCTTGGCGTGACATTGTATCATCTGCTGACCGGCAAGAATCCGTGTGAGCCGCCTTATGAAATATATCCAATCCGGTATTGGAATGCACAGTTATCCAGCGGTCTGGAAGTAATCGTTCAAAAGTGTACGCAATTAAATCCAGAAGACCGTTATCAGTCATGTGCAGAGCTGCTGTATGCGATTAACCATTACAATGAGATGGATGAAAGTTATCGCAAAAAGCAAAAAAAGAAGTTACATGTATTTGCCGGCACTTTATTGGCAGCTGTTTTCTTTTTATTTACCGGTATTTTGTGTCTGGGTTTAAGGTCATATATTAACGGCAGTGATTATGAAAACAATATTTTGCAGGCAGAAAAGTCTGCGGTCGATGCAGATAAAATAGAATACTATGCAAGGGCAGTTGACATCATTCCAAGCAATCCCCAAGCATATTATGGGCTGATTGACACGTTTAAGGGGGACGCTGTTTTTACGGTAGAGGAAGAAGAATTATTAAAAAGGAAAGTAAATGCAAATCTTTCTGTTTTGCGGCAGTCAGATGAGTATGCGACCCTGGCTTTTGAGATTGGCAAATTATACTGGTACTATTATGACTACGGAAAAACGGAAAATTCGGATAATCAAGTTACAAGAATGAAAAGCGCCGTCCAGTGGTTTGAAGATGCGTGTAATTTTGGCGGGGAAGACAGCAGTTTTTACATAATGGCTAAAATGTACAGCAATATCGGTCAGTTTAATCGCGATATTACTTTGCGGGTAGAGGAGGCATCCGATAAAGGAACGTATTTACCTTACTGGGAAAATCTGAATAATCTTGTCAACACAATCAGTGAGCAGGAAGATGAAAATGAGATTGTAAAACTGGAAGTATTTAAACTTGCAGTGAATGCCATTGAAACATACGCAAGAAAATTTAAAGCGGATTCGGTTACAAAGGAAGAAATGCTGAACTTACTTTATGTGGTAAAGGCAGACACGGAGGCAATTGTAACAACTACAGATAAAACAACGCAGATAAAAGAGGATATTATGGAGCGTCTGGACAAGGCAGAAATGGCAGTAAGAAACGCTTTTCCCGTAGAAGGGGAGGTGTCGGAATGAATGCTGAAACCATACAGATATTTGCAATCCTCTCTTTTATTATATCAGGAATCTTCAGTGTAATGGCGGTAATACTTTTTTTTAGGCTGAACATTAAGGCTATTTCAGATGATTTGAGTGGAAAAACAGTCCGTAAACAGGTTAAGGAATTGCGTGAACAAAATCGCGGGCCGGATTCCCGTAAAAGCAATAAAATTTTTTATGAAGTATCTAAGAGCAGTGAAGCCGGAATGAAAACTGTGGAAGAAAGAACAGCCCGGCTGGAGGAAACAGGAACCACTTTGCTTAAGGAAGAGGGAACAGTGCTGTTGCAGGAGGAAGGAACGGTTCTGTTAAGCGGACGGGAAATGCCGCTTGCAAACGGTTACCGACTGTTGCTGAACGTTATGGAAATCCATTCGGAAGAGAGAATTTGAAAATGAAAAGAATAAAAAAACAACAGAAAAAAAGAGCAGCAGCGTTTATTATGGCATGTGCAATGTTTTTGGGGATGATTCCCGGCATGGGTTTTACTATGGTTTATGCAGAAGAAAATGAAAAAGATACAGTTTCCGACGGCGATTTTGTCCCAGATACCTATACGGTTACGTTTATCAAAACGGGAGATGGCTTTATCAGTTCGGGACAAGGAGTATGGGAAAACGGATGTGCTACCGTAGAGGAGGGCGCTGATTTGACTTTTTGTCTGCTTCCGGCAGAGGGAAAACAAATTGCAAACGTCATTATCAACGGCACTGTCCGTAATGCCGAGGAATTTGTTCCCATGCAAGATGGAGGCTGTCAGTATACCATAAGCAATATCACTAACGATTATGTAATTGAAACCGTGTTTAGTGACATTCTGACAGATGCAGACACAGGAATTATCATCAAAAACCAAAACGGTGAAACTTTGATTCCGGATGTGGAGAATAGCTGTTATGCGGAAAGATTTGAGATATCCATACCCGGAAAGAAAATTGGCATTGAGGCCGGTGCATGGTGGAGGTATCAAAAGGAAATTGTCATAAGTGGGTCGACAAATCTTGGCGTTGTTTTTGCACGTGATGAAAACCAGTGGTTTGGAACGGGAAAGCAAGTGGTGATAAATCCCGACATCCGGCTGGTTATAGACAGTGAGGCACCGCAGTTTGATGGGGTGGAGGATGAAATATGGCTTACAGCAGAAAACGCCCCGGCACATATCTCGGGAAAAATCAATGAGGAAAATCTGGCATATCTGGTATGGTCAGACCGAGAGCAGCTAACTCTTTCGGAAATAGCGCAGATTCCGGGAGAAAACAGGATTGTTGTGGCGGAGGACGGCAGCTTTGCAGTCAATCTGACTATGCTGGAGAATGTAAGGGTATATTACCTGTATGCTGTGGATAAGGCAGGACATATCTCGACGAAACAGGTAACGCTGTACAGGGATAATACAATTCCTGTTGTGACTGGAATTTCGATGGAAGCACCGGATACATTGCATATTTTTCCCTATGGTAATTTCGGAAGTTCATCCCTGACGTTACAGATTACCGCAAATGATATTGCTATTTCGAATACATCCGGCAGGGCATCCGGCATAAGGAGCATTGAGGTATATGCCGGAAACGATAATGTGCCATCCTACGTGAAACAGGTTGAAAGTCCGGAAAGCAATGACAGCAGTGTAAATATCCGTGTTACGGTTCCGGCGGGAAATTCGGAAAAGTTTGCGGAACTGAAAGAACTGCGTATAGTGGCAGTGGACGAAGCCGGAAACAGGTCAGCGGAATACAGGCTGAATGATGCTATGGCAACTCTGGGTGCGTCAAGTTCACTGTTAATGATTGAGGATAACGAGCCTGTTATCATTATCACACCACAACAGGCAAGTCTGTATACTGATTCGGGTACTGAACCTCATCGGTATTGGTACAAGGAGATACCGGATGTTGGATATACAGTTTCTGATTTATGCGGAAACAAAATGGGAAGCGGACTGCAGGAAGGAAAAGTTTTTCTGAATGGCGTGCAGATACCTCAATATGACAAAAATTATGCATCAGTGGAATATCTGGCTGCAAGTCAGACGGAAAATGATATTATCCGTAAAGAAGACCTTGCATTTATGCAGGAAGGGAAAAATGTTGTCCAAATCACATTTAGTGACAGGGCAGGAAATGAAGCTTGTGCAAAACAGGTAATATGTCTGGATACACAGGCGCCGGAAGTGTCCGGCTTTGAGGTAGCTTCTTTTAACGCCCATTCGTCAGGATATTATGCAAATACAGAATTACAGGTGACTGTATTGGCAAAAGATGTTACACAGGATAAAACGGGTAAGACATTTCTGGCATCAGGAGTAAAAGAAATTACCCTTATAGTCAATGGGGAAGAATATCAGTCGGTTCCGGTATCGGATGGCAAGGCTGTTTTTACGGTACCATCGAATGGTTTGGAAGAAGGAGAACGTCTGACTATAGAGTCAATAGAGGCATATGCAGTTGATAATGTAGGAAACCAATCAGAATTATGTGTTTTAAGCGCTTCCAATTCTAATTTTACGGAGGACGGGGATGTATTGATAGAAACCACAATGCCTCAAATAATGCTGGAGGCTGACAAGGGTTATATCGGAACCGGCGATGCAGTATACAGCAATATGGACACTACTTTTACCATTTCTGTATCAGATGTTGATTCCGGAATTTACAGCACGGTAATTTCCATAAACGGAACAGAAATGATAAAGGATGTAAAGTCGGACAAAAACCGGATTACGGAAGATAGTTACAAAGTAAGTACAGGTGATGCCCACATTGGACAGACAGGTACGGGAAGGTATACGCTGTCAGTCACGGTTACGGATAATGCCGGAAATACCCGTATTATCAAAAAAGAAATCTATAGAGACGAAGAGGCGCCGAAAATTACAAGGTTTGAAATGCTGTCAGCCGGAAATATGGAATCGGAAGAAACGGATTTATTTTATGACACCGTCGATTATGGGTACTATTTCAGCGAAACTGCAAAAATTATGGTACATGCAGTTGACGGGTCCGGAGAGCACGGTTCCGGTGTTAAAGAAATACGTTATTACACTGTAAGCACTGATGGAGTTAAGAGCGGAGAAAAGTCGGCAAAGTCGAAGGATGGAAAAAGCGCGGTGCTGATTATTCCGTCGGGATTTAAGGGACAGCTTTATGCCTGTGCATATGACCAGCTGGGAAACCATGAGGAGTTTGTTTCTCCAAATGGATTGATTGTTGAGGGGTTGGAAAAACATAACGCAGAAGAACATATTTTGATTAGCAGAACGGAGTCCGGATACAGGAACAAAGAAAACCAGGAAGTATATGCCGGGGATGTAGAGGTGGAAGTTACCGTAAGGGATACTTTTTCTGGCATTCAAAGTGTAGAATGGTCTGTTACGGCACCAAATGATTCCGCTGCAAACCAGAGCGGCAAAATGGTTATTGATAATATGGGCAGGATTACTTCGGATAACAGCACAGGATTCAGTGTTGAAAAGACAGATAAGAATCTGGTGATGGAAGTAAAAAAGTCCATAAAGATAACCGGCAACAGCAATGATATTGTTTTGCATGTTGTGATGACGGACAGGGCAGGAAACCGGTCTGAGAAAGATATTATTTTTGCGATTGATAAGACAGAACCGGTCATTGACATTATTTTTGACAATGAAGCGCCGGATGTAGAATATACTTCAGTATTCAGGGAGGATAGAACCGCTACCATTACAGTTTTGGAAAGGAACTTTAATCCGGATAACATTCGTGTGGATATTGTAAACACCGAAGGAGAAGTGCCGGTAATTTCTGAATGGATAACGCAGGAAAATCCGGATAATCCGGATAATCCGGATGAAACCAGAAACAGCGCCACAGTTACTTTTTCATCAGACGGGGATTACACCGTTGCGGTCAGCGGGCATGACAGTGTAGGCAATGAAGCAGAAGCAGTGAGTGCAGAGGCATTTACCATTGATAAAACGATGCCAATTATTACAGTGACATATGACAATGAAAAGGCAGCCAATGAAAAATATTATGCAGAAACACGGACGGCAACTATCCGCATTGAAGAACATAATTTTTCCGAAGAACGTGTCGGCATCCATTCGGATGGAGTCCTGCCTTCTATCAGCGGCTGGCGCAACGAGGGTGATGTTCATACGGCAACCATAATATTTGATGCAGACGGCGTATATCGTTTTGATGTGAACTTTACAGACATGGCGGGAAATGAGGCAGATACATGGACAGGAGAGGAATTTTACGTGGATAAGACAGGTCCGCTCATTGAGATTACGGGTGTAGAAGATTTTTCCGCAAACAACGGTGATGTGATACCAAAAATTTCTTTTTCTGATGACAATTATGATGCAGGAAGGGTTGTAATAGAATTGACAGGGGCAAACCGGGGGAGTGTCAAACCGGAAGGTGCTTTTTCCGGTCGGGAAAACGGTCAGGTATTTACTTTCCGAAATTTCCCTGTGGAGCAGTCCTGGGATGATATTTATACCTTGACGGCAACCGCGGCGGACAGGGCAGGCAATGAAGAAACAGCCTCAATTACTTTTTCGGTCAACCGTTTCGGTTCAGTCTATGTGTTTGATAATTCCCTAAAGGAAATAGAGGGAAAATATATCAAGGAAGAAATGGATGTCAGGCTGACGGAAGTTAATGTGGATGCACTGGAACATGAAACCATCAAAGTGGCTGTAAATGAAAACGGAGAATCCCGGGAATTGACAGAGGGTATCGATTATACAGTAACCGAAGTGGGAGGAAACGGAAATTGGTACCGCTATGATTATGAATTGAACCGCTCTTTGTTTACAGGTGACGGCAGATATATTGTTACTTTGTATTCGGAAGATGCGGCTGGAAACATAAATGAAAACATAGATGAAGACAAAAAAGCGGAAATCCGTTTTGGCATTGACAAGACGGCGCCGGTAGTCATTCCCATTGACATAGAGCAATCTGGTGATATGTCAAGATGATTTTTGAAAAGATTTTGATATGTTTTT